>NZ_JASSPL010000004.1:0-283026 GCF_030264805.1 Cobetia sp. LC6
TGATGAATGAACTGATGGCAAAGCACAATGAAGCACCACCCTCAATTCAATAGGGTGTTGCACTCAGAGCCTGCATCCGCCAGGTTACTGAATAAAAAGGAACTTGAAGGTGTGATAAGTGACTGTAGAGATAAGGTCAATGAAGCTTGTACTGAAGAATCTAGAGAGCTGTGGGCTGAGGAGCTCGAAAAATTTAAGGAGTTAAGTGTTAATCAAGACTATGTTGATGGTCTTCTCCCTCAGGGGATTGATGAATTGATAATTGAGATGATTGAGTGGAGATCCATGATATATGCTTTGCAGAGAGTAGAAACTAAAAGAAATGCTTTTGAAGAAAGTGCTTTCTTTGCACAATGGTATCTAGGAGCTATTTACGGTGTGTTTTCTATTTTTGGGAAATTGTTAAGTAAAGATTCTCGAGACAATTCATTACGAAAACTATGGCAATTGATCTCCCCGATTATGCTAGAGGATGGAGCTTGTTTAAAGCAAGAGACTGACTATATCAATGGATGCTTAAGTGTTAAGACGGGGTTGTTTACAAACGACAAGTCTAAGGCTATGTTGTTCCGCAATAAATTTGTTTCGCATAATGAAGCTACTCCAAAAGTTGTATGGGAAGATATAGATAGGGATATTTCAGTCTTAATAAGAATGTGGTCTTTGTTAGTATCTTGGAGTTCTTTTGGAATAGTTCACCCTTTTCGTGATGATAGCTGTATATTTCTAGGTACTGAAGCCATGTTTGATGATCTTGAGGTAAAGACATTACTCAGGGCTAGGCAAGAGTACTTAGACATGGTTGCTGCATGGTCGAAGACTTATGCACATTCAGGAGAAGTAGATAAAGGTAGAGGAGCATTTGCAAATCTCAAGGTCAAAATAAAAAGTATATAATAGTATTGGGTTTCTGATTTCAAATATTCTTTTTATAGTTTAATTTTTACTAATAGTTAGATGAGTTGGTGTCGCCTTTTAGGAGGCGATTATTCAGATTGTTGACTTGTATGTAGAGAGGGCTCTTCCGCTATAAACTATTCACTCAACCCTTATACAACTGATTGAAGCCTTTGACGCTGAACCCCTTCAGGTACTGATCGCCGATCTTCAGGACCGGCACGCTGCGAAAGCCGGTCTTGGCGAATTCCTTTTGGCCCGCGGGGGATCTGACATCCACCAGGCGGAAGCCGATCTTCTGTTGCTCCAGATACTGCTTGGCTGTCTTGCAGTGCGGGCAGTTTGCCATGGTGAAGAGTGACACCCGTTTCATTGCTGTTGCTCCCGTGTTGATCGATCCCGCGTGTTGTAGGCACGTGGCCTGAGTTGCTGGCCTGAGGCGCTGGCGGGCAATCATACCAGCCGTCGCTTTCTCTCTACACCAGCACTCTCTATCCCAGCACCTCCCTCATCAGCTCCCCACATTGCGCACCCTGAAAATCAGCCCTTGCGCGGGATATGGCTCATCGCATGTTCCGCCAGTGCCGTGATGGTCAGGCTGGGATTGACGCCCAGATTGGCGGCGAGCATCGAGCTGTCGCAGATCAGCATGTTGCGGTAATGAAAGACCCGGTTTTGCCCATCGCAGACGCCGTCCTCGGGGGAGGCCGCCATGGCCGCGCCGCCCATGCAGTGCGCCGTGGTGGGGATGTTGAAGAGTATCTCGGGGATGCTGCTGCCGGGGATGGCGCCGATGGCCTTGGCGCCACGCGTGACGAAGTCATTCGCCTCGGGGATGAAGGTGGGAATGCGCTTGCCCTCGGTGACCAACGCCTTGCGAAATGGCCAGTACCACAGGCGTTTGAGCGTCATGTCGAGGTGGCCCTCCGCCGTCTGCATGCACAGAAAGATGATGGTCTCCTTCGCGAAGCCCCACGGCAGCTGGAATCTCAGCGCGCGCAGTGGATTGGCGAGGAAGAGCTTCGCCATCGCGCTCAGCCAGGAAAAAGGGCGTGTCCAGCCGGGCTTGCCCCTAGCCATCGCGGTGAAGAGCAGCCCCATGAAATCGGAGCCCGCGGGATAGCGCGTGGCTTCGATATGGGTGTGCTCATCGATATGGATGCCGGAGCCGATGGCGATGCCCTTGGACATGTCATCGCGACTTCCCGGCATGCGGCAGCTGATCAAGGACTCCGCATTGGTGCGCACCCGCTTGCCCAGCGCGTCCGAGAGGTTCGGCAATGAGCCCTTGTCCCTGAGGTGGAACAGCAACTCCTGGGTGCCGAGCGACGAGCCTGCGAAGACGATGGACTGACAGGTGACACGGCGCTGTCCCAGCCCAAGATAGAGCCCGGCGAAGGTGGAGGGCACCGTCGTTACCACATAGCCATCGGCACCATCCGCCTTGCCATTGAGCGGTACGACATCGATCACCTTGGTCTCGGCGTGCACCTTGGCGCCGTGCTTCTCGGCCAGATAGAGATAGTTTCTGTCGAGTGTGTTCTTGGCGCCATGACGGCAGCCCATCATGCAGCCGCCACAGCCGATACAGCTTTTTCGTTCAGGCCCTTCGCCAGCGAAATAGGGGTCTGGATGGGTGCTACCGGCGGCAGGCGTGCCGCTTTCGCCCTCGGGGCCGAAGAAGATGCCGACCTCGGTGGGGTACCAGGTGTCTTCGCAGCCGGCGACTTCCGCCATGCGTTTCAGGGCGTCATCCGCCGGCGCGATGATCCGGTTGGTCGTCACGCCGAGCATCCGCTGCGCCGTGGCGTAGTGCTCTGGCATCACCGCATGCCAGTCATTGAGTCCTGCCCATTGGCCGTTGTCCCAGATCCTTGCAGGCGGCACCAGCAGTGTCTGCGCATAGGTGATGGAGCCGCCACCCACCGCGTTGCCGTGCAGCACGATGACATGGCGGAAGAAGCTCATGGTGAAGAAGCCGCGCAGCCCCAGCATCGGTCGCCACAGCCAGCGGCGAAGACGCCAGTTGGAGCGGGGCATGTTGTCCGGCGTCCAGCGCTTGCCCTGTTCCATGACCGCCACGCGATAGCCTTTCTCGGTCAGGCGATGCGCGCACACCGAGCCGCCAAAGCCCGAGCCCACGATCAGGTAGTCGTGGTCGTGGCCGTGGTCGTGCTCTTGTGGCGCAGTGGCGCTGGCGTGGCGATCAGCGGTCGTCATCGATAGTCATCGGTAGTCATTGATAGCGCTTGAGCTGTTGCGCGATCAGGTCAACGAAGCCCTGGCGGTCGATCTCGAACAGCACCCTGGCGTTGTGTGGCTTGCCGGTGAGCTGGTAACGGTCCACCACCGTCATGCCCTGCGTGTACTCGCCCTGTGTCTCGACGCCGACCCAGCACTCCACCGTGGTGAACAGCTCAGGCGCCAGCAGCCAGGCGATGGTGCAGGGATCATGCAACGGCGCGCCGTTGAAGCCCCACTTCGGATCGCGATGGTAGATCATGAAGAAGTCGAGCAGCTCGGCGACACACTGGGCGACGGGATTGTCGATGGCGCGGATGCGCTCGATATCCTCATCCATGATCTGCGCCTGGTGGGTCACATCCAGGCCGCACATCACGATGGGCAGGCCGGACTTGAACACCATGTCGGCGGCTTCGGGGTCGACGAAGATGTTGAACTCGGCGGTGGGGGTCCAGTTGCCGACCCCTGCCGCGCCGCCCATCAACACGATGCTGTCGATACGCGAGTGCAGCTCAGGGTAGGCAGCGAGAAACAGCGCGATGTTGGTCAGCGGGCCAGAAGGCACCAGCGTGACCTTCTGCTCACAGGTGCGGACCTTCTCGGCCATCAGCTCGATGGCGCTCTGGGTGACGGGGGCGAAGGCGGGGTCTGGCATTTCGGGGCCATCCAGGCCACTTTCGCCATGCACGTTGTCGGCGATGATCAGCTCACGCGCCAGCGGCTTGGGCGCACCACCGGCGACCGGAATGTCATGCCGCCCCAGCAGGGTGAGCACGCGCAGCGCGTTGTTGAGGGTCTTGTCGGGGGTCTGATTGCCGGCGCTGGTGGTGACGGCCAGCACGTCGAGCGCGTCTGAACTCAGGGCCAGAATCAGCGAGATGGCATCGTCGTGGCCGGGATCACAATCGAGAATGATGGGGCGCGGCATGCAGCAATCCTTGTCGTGAGTCGTCTTGTTGTCGTGATTTGCCTCTATGAGCCTTTCCTTTATGCCTGAACGCAAAACGACACGCCATCCTTGCGAAGGGCGTGTCGTCTGTCCGTGCATGGCATTCGCGCTTGGTGACAGCGCTTGGCGTCAGTGCGAGGCAGATCAATCCGTCTGCTGGGCGCGTGCCTCGTTGAGCATCTGCACCAGCACTTCCACCGGCTGTGCGCCGGGCACGTAGTACTGGCCGACGATGGTACTGGGCACCGACTGGATACCGGCGTTGCGCAGCGCTTCCTGCTGGGCGACGACTTCCTGCTCGCCCGCGCCGGATTCGAGGAAGGCCAGCGCCTGTTCGACGCTCAGATTCTCATCGTGCTGGCTTGCGATCTCTGCCAGCACCTGGCGGTCGCCCACGTCCTTGCCATCGTGGAAGTAGGCGCTGAACAGCGCTTCCAGCAACGGGCGCTCCGCCAGGCCCGTGGATTGCTGGCGCCAGACGATGCGCTGGGCGTCCGTGGAGTTGGGCGTGCGCTTCATCAGGGCATGACGGAAGGTGACGCCGCTCTGCGCGCCGGACTGTGCCACCTGCGCATCCAGCTCCGCGCCACGCTCGACACTGCCGAACTTCTGCGCGCGATAGTCGGCGCGCGCCATGCCTTCACGTGGCACCCACGGATTGAGCTGGAAGGGCAGGTAGCTGACGCGCACCTCATCCTTGAAGTCGAGTTGCGCGATGGCGTCATCAAGATGGCGCTTGCCGATCCAGCACCAGGGGCAGACCACATCGTAGGCGACCTGGATATCGAGCTGTGACATGGGGTTCTCCTGCTGATCTCTCATGCGCTCTTCAATACAGCGTGAAGGGCGCTGTGAGAGCACGTCGAAATGATTTTGAGCAATCGCTCATCAGTGTCCTGCCATCCTAGCGATTTGGGGCGCGGGACGCTACCGAAAACGCCCTGACCGATCATGCGACATGACCGGACAGGGCGTTCGTGTTCAGTGCTTGGAGTTCAACACTTCGAGTTCAGTACTTGGAGCTCAGTGCTGCGTATTCACTGCGGCGTACTCAGCGTTCGTACTAGCCCCGTGCCTCAATCAACTCAGCGCCTTGCGCAGGTCCGCCAGGGCGCGAATGTCGTCCGGGCCGGTGCGGCAGCAGCCACCGATGGCCGTGGCGCCGGCGGCCAGCCAGCGCGGTGTCCAGCCGGCGAGGTCATGATCGTGTTCATAGCCGTGGTCAAGGCTGTGACCCTCGGCATCTGAGACGGCACAGGCGGCAGACCAGGTCTTGGTAACCGGGTCATAGACCTCGCCGGAGTTCGGGTAGATGACGATGTCCTTGTCGGTCTCGCCACGAATCTCACGCACCAGCGATTCGATGTGCTCAAGCGCGGTGCAGTTGACGCCGATGGCGACCACCTGCTCGCAGTCGGCGATGGCGCGCACGGCGTCACGGATCGGCGTGCCGTCGCTCAATTCGGTGGCATTGCGCGCGCTGAAGGCGATCCAGGCACGCGCCGTGGGGAAGTCATCGCGCAGCAGATCACACACGGCCAGTGCTTCCTCGGCACACGGCAGCGTCTCCACGGCGAGAATGTCGGGCTTGGCATCGAGCAGCGTGGCGAGACGGGCACGGTGGAAGTCGCGCAGGCCGGCGCGGTCCAGCGCGTAGCCGCCACGGTATTCGCTGCCATCGGCGAGATATGCGCCATAGGGGCCGACGGAGGCCGCGACCAGCGGCGGGCAGTCCAGACGCTCGGGGTGCGCGGCCAGGTACTCGCTGCGGGCCTGGGCGGCCAGGGTCACGGAGCGCTGGATCAGCGCGCTGGCCTGGGTCTCGCTCAGGCTGCGCGCCATCAGGCCCTCGAGCGTTGCCTGGTAGCTGGCGGTGGTGGCGACATCGGCACCGGCCTCGAAGTAGGCGCGGTGGACATCGACGATCGCCTGCGGCTCATCGGCCAGCACTCTGGCCGACCACAGCGAGTCATTGAGATCGAACCCGGCGCGCTCAAGTTCGGTAGCCAGGGCGCCATCGACGATCATGAAGGGTTGGCGCGCGGTGATGGCGCTCAGCGGATTGCGGGTGGCATCAGCGGGCATCGAGGGCCTCCTGTGTAGTCGGGGAATTCGCGTCGTCAGCAGACGTGCGATGGGTCAGATAGTGCACCAGATAGCACAGCGCCACGAAGGGCACGCCGAAGTAGAGCGCGATGCGCTGGTTGGGGTCGAAGGCGATGCCGATGCAGGCCAGCGCGCAGAACAGGAAGGCGGCAATCGGTACGACGGGATACAGCGGCGCGCGGTAGGTCAGCTCGCTGGCACTATGGCCGGCCTTCAGCCACTGGCGGCGGAAGCTGAACTGACTGGCGGCGATCGCCATCCACACCAGCACCACGGCCAGCCCGGAAATCGACACCAGCGCCAGATAGAGGGTGTCCTCGGCATACACGCTGGAGAGCAGTGACAGCAGGCCACCGAGCATGGTGATCAACAGGGCGGGCACCGGAATGCCGCGCTGATTGACGCGACTGAACACACGCGGCAGCGTCTTCTGGTCCGCCAGGGTCCACAGCATGCGCGAGGCGGCGTAGAGGCCGGAATTGGCCGCTGATAGCAGCGCGGTGATGATCACGAAGTTCATGATATCCGCTGCGTAGGGAATACCGGTGAGCTGGAAGACCGCCACGAAGGGGCTTTCCTTGAGGCCGGCGCTGTCCTGCGGCAACAGGGCGGCGATGATGATGATGGTACCGATGAAGAAGATGATCAGCCGCCACAGGGTCGCGCGAATCGCCAGCGGCACGTTCTTCTCGGGATTCTTGCTTTCGCCGGCGGCAATGCCGATCAGCTCGGTGCCAGAAAAGGCGAAGCTGACGGCCAGCAGCGTCATCAGGATCGGCATCACGCCGTGATCGAATACGCCTTCCTGCAGGATACGCGTGACGCCCGGCGCCTCGACGTTACCCGCCAGGGGCGTGAAGCCGAACATGGCGGCGGCGCCCACCGCGATGAACACGATCACCGCGGCGACCTTGACCAGCGACAGCCAGAATTCGGATTCGGCGAAGAAGCGTGCCGAGACGATGTTCATGCCGAACACGATCAGCGAGAAGATGGCGCACCAGATCCACGGTTCGACGCCGGGGAACCAGCGCCCCATGAATACGGCGGAGGCGGTGAATTCCGACCCCAGCGCCACCGCCCAGGTCAGCCAGTAGAGCCAGGCCACGGTATAGCCGGTGGCAGGGCCCAGATACCGGGTGGCGTGGGCGCTGAAGGCGCCGGGTTCCGGATGATGCACGGCCAGTTCGCCGAGACACATCATTACCAGAAAGACCACCAGTCCGCCGATCAGGTAGGCCAGTACTGCCCCCGCCGGGCCCGCCTGTTGAATGGTATAGCCGGAGCTGAGAAACAGGCCGGTGCCGATGACACCGCCGAGGGACAACATCACCAGGTGGCGCTGCTGCATGCTGCGTTTGAAGTCGTGGGCGTTGCTGTCAGTCATGGTCGGGGTCACTCGAGGGGCTGCCGATGAGAAAGGTCTCTCTCTGGCAACCGTCATTCATGATGGCGTGTGGCATGGCGATAATCGGTCGGGAAGACGCAGAAATGCAGCGAATATCATAATTTAATCAATTAGTTACCACAAAAGGCTGCTTGGGTTGATTGGCTATATGGTTAGATGGGCAATCAGCTGCGATGCATTTCCTGTCTCAGGGGGTTCATCCAACACAGCGAGCTGCGCTGGAAACGACAACGGCCACCCGAAGGTGGCCGTTGCTTGGCTTGTCTGTCTCAGGACGGGCGTGGATCAGGCGAGGCTTTCCAGCGCTTTCTCGACGATGTCGAGACCTTCTTCCAGCACTTCCGGCTCGACCGTCAACGGCACCAGCACGCGGATGGAGTTGGAGTAGAAGCCACAGGACAGCAGGATCAGTCCCAGCTCCTTGGCCTTGGCACACACCGCCGCCGTCGCGGCGGGGTCCGGCTTGCCATCGGCATCCACCAGCTCGAAGGCCGCCATGGAACCCTGATTGCGTGAGTGCGCGACATGCGCGAAGCGTTCTTCCCACTGGGCGAAACGCGCGGCCAGTTGTTCGCCCATCTGGGTGCTGCGCTCCAGGATGTTCTCCTCGCGGATGACGTCGATGACGGCCAGGGCCGCAGCGCAGGACAGCGGGTTGCCGCTGTAGGTGCCGCCCAGCGAGCCCGGCCCGGAGGAATCCATCACCTCGGCGGTACCGACGACGGCCGACAGCGGCATGCCGTTGGCCAGACTCTTGGCCATGGTCATGATGTCGGCTTCGACGCCGCTGTGCTCCATCGCGAACAGCTTGCCGGTACGCGCGAAGCCGGACTGCACTTCATCGGCGATCAGCAGGATGCCGTGCTCGTCACACAGCTCACGCAGGGCGGTCAGGAAGCTCGGCGAGGCGATGTAGAAGCCGCCTTCGCCCTGCACCGGCTCGATGACGATGGCGGCGGTGCGGTGCGGTGCGATGTCAGTCTTGAACAGGGTACGGATGGCGTTCAGGGACTGCTCTTCGCTGATGCCGTGAATCGGGTTCGGGTAGGGCGCACGGAAGATATCACCCGGCATCGGACCGAAGTCGTTCTTGTACGGCAGCACCTTGCCGGTCATCGCCAGGGTCATCATGGTGCGGCCGTGGAAGGCGCCGTCGAAGGTGATGACGCCGCTGCGTCCGGTGGCGGCACGTGCGATCTTGATGGCGTTCTCGACCGCTTCCGCGCCGGAGTTGACCAGCAGGGTCTTGCGTTCCGGGCCACGTACCGGCGTCAGCTCAGCCAGCTTCTGGCTCAGTTGCACATACGGCGCGTAGGAGATGACGCCCGCGGCGGTGTGCATGACCTTGTCGAGCTGTGCCTTGACGGCGGCGACGACCTTGGGGTGGCGGTGACCCAGGTTGAGCACGCCGATACCACCGGCGAAGTCGATCCAGCGGTTGCCGTCCGCATCCCAGATCTCGGCGTTCAGCGCGGTGTCGGCGAACTGCGGTGTGGCAGTGACGGCACCCTTGGCGACGTACTTGTGCTTGAGGATGTCGAGTTGTTCGTTGCTCAGCTGAGAGTGGCTCATGTCAGGTTCCTTTTCTTGTTGCCGGTGGCATGGCACGGGCCATGCCACCGATGTGCAGTAAACGTGGTGGGATACCGTTGTGGGACGTCCTCTCGAGGCATCGGCGCGATGCGTCGTCGCGAGGCGCCCTCGCAGGATCAGAGGCCGCCGATGCAGACGTACTTCAGCTCGGTGAACTCTTCCAGGCCGTGGTGAGACCCTTCACGACCCAGACCGGACTCCTTGATGCCACCGAAGGGCGCGAGTTCTGTCGAGATCAGGCCTTCATTGACGCCGACCATGCCGTATTCCAGCGCTTCCAGCGTGTGCCAGATGCGGCGGTAATCGTTGGCGTAGAAATACGCGGCCAGCCCGAACGGGGTGTCGTTGGCCATCGCGATGGCTTCCTCGTCCTTGCCAAAGCGGAACACCGGCGCCAGCGGGCCGAAGGTTTCTTCAGCCGCGACGACCATTTCCGTGGTGACATCGGCCAGTACGGTCGGCTCGAAGAAGCTGTGACCGAGAGCGTGCTTCTTGCCGCCGGTGACCAGGCGCGCGCCCTTGCTGACGGCATCATCGACGTGGCTCTGCACCTTGCTGACCGCCGCATCATTGATCAGCGGGCCGATGGTGTTGCCTTCGACCAGACCATCACCGACCTGCATGCTTTCAACACGTGCCGCGAGCTTCTCGACGAAGGCGTCGTAGACACCGTCCTGGACGAGGAAGCGGTTGGTGCACACGCAGGTCTGGCCGGCATTGCGGAACTTGGAGGCGATGGCGCCATCGACGGCCGCATCCAGATCGGCATCATCGAAGACGATGAAGGGCGCATTGCCGCCCAGCTCCATCGCGGTCTTCTTGACGGTGGAGGCACACTGCGCCATCAACGTCTTGCCCACCGGCGTGGAGCCGGTGAAGGACACCTTGCGGATGCGCGGATCGGTGGTCAGCACTTCGCCGATGGCGATCGGCTTCATGGCGGTGACGACACTGATCAGCCCCTTCGGCAGGCCGGCTTCCAGTGCCAGGTCCGCCAGTGCCAATGCGGTCAGCGGCGTGGCTTCAGCCGGTTTGATGACCACGGCACAACCTGCGGCGATCGCCGGGGCGCACTTGCGGGTGATCATCGCCAGCGGGAAGTTCCACGGCGTGATCGCGGCCACTACGCCGATCGGCTCGCGCAGTACCATCAGACGCTTGTCGGCACCGTGGGACGGCAGGGTCTCTCCGGCCATGCGCTTGGCTTCTTCGGCGAAGAATTCGATGAAGGAGGCGCCATAGGTCACCTCGCCACGCGACTCCACCATCGGCTTGCCTTGTTCCAGCGTCATCAGCTGGGCGAGATCCTCACGATGCGCCAGCACCAGATCGAACCAGCGACGCAGCAGTGCGGATCGCTCCTTAACCGGCACCTTCTTCCAGGCGTTGCCGGCGGCCTCGGCCGCGGCGACGGCGTCACGGGTGTCATCGGCGCTGACCTCGGCGACACGGGCCAGCTGCTCGCCGGTGGCCGGATTGGTCACGTTGAAGGTGGTGCCGGTCTCGCGGTGCTCGGTACCGATGAGCGCCGGGACGAAGACGTCGCTGCTGGTTTCCGAGTTGACGTAGCGCTTCAGGAAGTCGCTGATCGGGAGGGCGGAACGGGACATGTGAAGCTCCTCTGGCGTTCTGGCGTGCAGGTCATTCATGGAGTGAGCAGCTTGTCGCAAGAGGCTTCAGCTGCTCTCGAGTCGGCTCGAATATCACTGAGTCGATATGGCTGGGCAGGCGGAACAGACTGCCCAGCGGTATAGGTATTGCGTGTTTACTGCGCCGTGAAAGCCGGGGCCATGACACGGTCGCTGTATTCACGGCCGAATTGCTTGAGGGCGATGGCGTACATCACCAGGCCCAGAGCCATCCAGGCGCCGAAGATCAGCCATTCGGTACCGGTCAGCGCGGAAGGGCTACCCGGCAGATACAGGCAGGCCATGCCGAAGGACAGCAGGATGGCCAGCACACCGCACAGCTTGCCGTGGCGGACACGGAACGGACGCGGCATGTCAGGCTCGCGGATGCGCAGGATCAGGAACGAGATCGCGACGAACAGGTAGGCGATGACGATACCCAGTCCGCCGGCATCGACGATCCACACCAGTGCCGGGCGACCGAAGAAGGGCGCGATGCAGGACAGCAGACCGATCAGCAGTACGGCATTGGTGGGCGTCTTGTGTTTCGGGTGCAGTTTGCCGAGGGCGGCCGGCAGCATGCCGGCATGCGCCAGGGCGTAGATGGCGCGCGAGCCACCGATGTAGAAGGCGTTCCAGCTGGTGATGATGCCGGCGATACCTGCCAGGATCATCAGCTTGCTGGCCCATGGCGTGTTGAACAGTGCCTGCATGGCGTCCGGCACGCTCAGGGAGCTGGCGACGAGAGCATCGTGATCCAGTGCCAGGCTGGTGGCCAGGATGATCAGGGCATACCACACCACTGCCAGTACCACGGACATCATCAGCACCTTGCCGATGGCGTTGTAGGGCAGATTGATCTCCTCGGCGGCCTGGGGGATGACATCGAAGCCCACGAACAGGAAGGGCACTAGCACCAGTACCGCGATGATGCCGGCCGTCACGCCACCCTCAGACTGGGTGAACAGCGGCGTCATGTTGGCGGCATCCCCCTCGAACAGGGCGCCGGTCACGAAGAGGACACCGGCGATCAGGATCACCCCGGTCACGACCTTCTGCAGCAGCGCCGCGGTGGTGATGCCGACGTAGTTGATGGCCATCATGGCCAGTGAACCACCGACCCCGACGGCGACCCAGGTGGCCTTGACGTCCCAGCCGGCGATGGTCCACATGTGGCCGACGGCATAGCCGGGCGCGAGGTTCTCGATGACCGTGGGCAATGCCACCGCTTCGAAGGACACCACGCTCAGGTAGCCGAGAATGATGGTCCAGGTGCACAGGAAGGACGAGAAATGCCCCATGGCACGGTAGCTGTAGACGTGTTCGCCACCCACCTTGGGCATGGCGGCGGCCAGTTCGGCATAGGTCAGGCCGATCAGCACGACGGCAATGCCGCCGATGATGGCACCGATGCTTCCGGCATCCTGAATCATGCCGCCGGTCAGGACGATCCAGCCCCAGCCGACCATGGCACCGAAGGCAAGGGCCAGAACGTCGCCGCGGGCGAGGACTCTGACAAGTTGTTCTGCAGGGGGAGTTGTTTGGGTCATGGGGGATGCGTCCGAGTCGATCTTGGAATTTGTTATATGGCGGTGCCGGACCTGAAGATGTCTTTCGTGCGCGTCTGCTGCCCTCTGCCAAAGGTGCTGGCGGGTCAGCAGGTGCAAAGTCAGTCCTGTTGCTGGCTGAGGCTTGTGAAAAATTCGCTCCTGTCGACATCGCAGGAGCGATCCAGCCATCGTAGGCTGTGAGCATCAGTCAGTAGGCAGCGCCTGAGGAACACGCTATCAGCGCCCACTGTTCAGGCGAATAGACCAATTGCGCGTTTGACTGGACCAATCAGCTGGGGCTGCGGATAATTAGAGCTGAATGGGCGTTGCGCGCCGCTCCTGAAGCGTGTGGCTGACGGGGGTGGGACAACCTCGAGGAGCTGCGTGACACCATACCGACAAAGACAACGGGAGACCGGGATGGAACTGGCCGCGCTGGAGCCGCTGATCGAATGTTACCGCCGCCAGTCCGAGACGCTGGGCAAGCAGGTACGTCTGGAGCAGGCGTTGCTCGAGGTGATTCGTGAGCAATGGCCGCTGGGGGCTCGCCTGCCGCCGCACCGCAAGCTGTGCGAGACGCTGGGTGTTGCACGCAATACCTTGTCACTGGCTATCAAGTCCCTGATCGGGGAAGGCTATCTGCATACCGGCCAGGGCCAGGGCACCTGGACACGTCGCCCGCATGCAAGCAAGACCAGCACCACGCCCGAGGCGTCCCCCGCGCCGCTGCCATTGTCTGGTCGGGCCCTCAAGGTGCTGGGCGGGCAAGGGGCGAGCCTGATCCAGAGTGGTGCCTTCGTGCCGGGGATTCCGGACATCGCACGGTTTCCGATGCGCAAGTGGCGTCAGCTGTATGCAAGTGTGACCGTGCCGCACAACGCGCTGCTGCTGTCCTACTCCAGCGGCGGCTATGGCCCGCTCAAGCGTGAGATTCGCGATTTCCTGCGGCGTTGGCGCAATATCGATTGTGATACCCAGCAGATCATCATTACCGAGGGCACTCACCACGGTATTGAGCTCTGCGCCCTGGCGCTGGCGGATGAAGGGCAGCGGGTCGTGATGGAATCCCCCTGTTACTGGGGAGCGCGCAATGTCTTTCTGGCTGCTGGGCTCAAGACGCGTCGTCTGGCCTGGGTGCCCGGTGAAGGACACGACATGACTCGGTTGCCCGAAAGTTCGGTTCAGATGGCGTACTTCACTGGTTCCCACCACTACCCCCTGAGCGTCCCCACATCGCGTGCTGACAAGCAGGCGTTGTGTGATGCCTGTCAGCCGGCCTATATCCTGGAAGACGATTACGAGTTCAGCGGTGATGACCATCATGAGTTGCTGTTTGATCCAGACTCCAGCAACCGCCTGCTGGTCGGCTCGTTCTCGAAACTGATGTTTCCGGGCTTGCGGCTGGGCTATCTGGTGGTACCGCGTGCGCTGGCAGGGCCGATGAATCGGCTGCGCAGTGAGGTATTCCGCGAGGGACGTATGCTGGATCAGGCGGTATTGGCCCAGTTCATCTCCGATGGTGATCTCGATGCCTGGTATCAGCGTATCCAGCGCGATTATCTGGGTCGTCAACAGGTGGTGCACGACCAGTTGTGTCAGGTGAAGGGAGTGGTCAGTGTTTCGCCACCATCACGGGGGATCAGCCTGTGCGTGCAGCTGGAGTCTGACATTGATGATCAACGTGTCGCACAGCTGCTGATGAAAGAGCATCTGATCGTGCGGCCGTTGAGTCCGGTGTGTAGTGCCAATGATTCTCGTCGTGGCCTGGTGCTCGGGGTGGGGATGCTGGCGGGAGATAGCCTTGTCAACGAGGTGGCGCGCCTACGGCGCACCCTCGAGAGCATCCTGGCGATGCGTGATATCCGACGCCAGAAATGAAAACGCCTTCGCCGGCAGGGCGAAGGCGGGGTATCGACGCTGATCGCGTGTGTTATTTCGCCTGCTGCATGCGCTCGGTCAGCTTGCGGAATTCCTCGCGCATGGCGCTGTTCTCGAAGCTGGTGGTTACTGGTACCTGCAGGCCGGCGAGGGTGTCGAAGGTCTTGACGCCCTGGCGGATCAAATCGGCGACGTGGGCGCTGAGCTTGACGGTGCGATAGGTATTGGTTGCCACCGCAAGCTCGCGCTGACTCTTGGTCAGAGAGGTCGTGACGCGGTCGCGCTGCTCGGTCACCAGAGAGCGATACAGGTTGATCGTCTTGAGCGTCAGCGCATTGGCGCGGATGTTGTTCTCCAGACTCTCACGTGATCCGCCTTGCTTGATCAGCATGCGGGCTTCGCGCGTGGTGGCCTCGGCTTCATCGGCGAAGCCTTGCAGTTGCGGTAATACCTCATCATTCACGCGCGTGATGAAGCCCTGCTGCATGGTCACGATCATGCGGTGAAGCATGACCACCATGCCGTAATAACGGCGCGCGTAGTCGAGGTTCTCACCGCTGTCGCGGGTCAACTCGGCGAGCTGCTGGGCCACCGACTTGATGCTGGCGAACACGACACTCATGGTCAGCACATCATCGCCGACCACCGAGGAAAGCCACACCTGGACCTGGTCC
This sequence comes from Cobetia sp. LC6, assembly GCF_030264805.1. Taxonomy (NCBI): domain Bacteria; kingdom Pseudomonadati; phylum Pseudomonadota; class Gammaproteobacteria; order Oceanospirillales; family Halomonadaceae; genus Cobetia; species Cobetia sp. LC6. The sequence goes on from NZ_JASSPL010000004.1 coordinate 14,928, forward strand.
GGCGTCAGGGTGATGCCGATCTCCTCAAGTCGCGCGGCCAGCTTGCCTTCCAGCGTGGTCAGCTCACCCTGATAGGCGGCGATGTTCTTCTCATGCGCGGCGATCAGCAGATCATAATCGCCGCGCGTGCTGGCGGTAAATTCGCGCAGGGTATCGGTGGGCGTGAGGCGCGTCAGCGTCGAGACATCGGTGTCCGGCGCGAGGATGCGCTTTTCCTTGAGCTCGGAAATCTCGCTGCGCGATTCGCGAATCTTGTCTTCGACTTGGCGATAGGTGCTGCGCAGTGTCGAGAGTTCTGGCACGTCGAGGGCCTGCATGGCTTCCTCGATCATCTCGTCCATATCGTTGCGCGCAGACGCTTGATCGCGGCTGATCCATGCCTCTTCCGGCAAGGTGTCCATTTCATCGAAATAGCTGACTGCCTTCTTCAGGGTGGCGAAGGCTTCTGGCTGGTCGTAATCCATGTCCTGTGCAGCGAGCGCCGGCGAGGCAGCCAACGTCGTCATGGTCAGGCCAAGCCCGACGAGCCAGGTGCGCAGGGAAGGGATGAAGAAGTCGTCAGGCGCTTTTGGCATTCAAGGGTCTCGATTGATCAAACTGCTCGGCAGCGCAGGGTAGCAAAATCGCTGACAGGCGTCTTGCGACGCCCGAGGCGGTGGCATCGTTTCAGATCAGCGCTATTGCTCAGCACTCTTGCTCAGCACCCGGCGCAGGCACGACCTCTTCTTCCAGCCCGATGCAGCATTCGTTGCACAGAAATTCGATCACCGCCTGCAGGTGCCCATACTGCGGCACACAGATGATGCTGCGTCCCTGTTTCTTCTGGGTGATCAGGCCGACAGAGGCCATGCGGCTGAGGTGATGCGAGAGTGTGGAGCCCGGGATTTCCAGTGCATTCTGGATATTGCCCACCGAGGCTCCCTCGAAACCGGCCTTGACCAGAAAGCGGAAGATAGCCAGACGATGGGGATTGCCCAGTTCGGCAAGGCTGGCGGCAGCGGCATCATGTTCCATGGAGGTCATCCTGTATGAGTGCATTGAAAGGAGAGGCAAATGTTCATATTTCGATATTTCTAGAATTATAGTTGACAGGGTGTCGACGTGTAAACTAGGCTCTGCAACGTTTCCATTATTCTAGAATCATAGGGATTTGAGATGTCTGACCAACTGCACGATGCCCTGGGCATGTTTGCCTTCCTGGCGGTAGAACTCTCGGTACTGTTTCTGTTGATCAGCCTGCTGGTCGGGGTATTGCAGCGCCATATTCCGCCGTCCCGAGTCGAGGCGTTGCTGAGCGCGAGCCATCGCACCAGCTACTTCATGGCGGCAGGCCTGGGGGCCATCACGCCATTCTGCAGCTGCTCGACCATACCGATGCTCAAGGGCCTGATTCGTGCGCGTGCCGGCTTCGGGCCAATGATCGTGTTCCTGTTCTCTTCTCCGCTGCTCAATCCGATCATCATCGGCCTGCTGCTGGCGACCTTTGGCGCCAAGCTCACGGCGGTATACGTGATTGCGGCACTGGGGGTGGCGTTGGGTGCCGGTTGGCTGCTGCAGGCAACGGGGTTCGAGCGCTTCATTCGCCAGGACAAGGTGCAAGAAGCCTCTGGCTGTGGTTCGGCACCTGTCGCTGATACCGGCGGCTGTGGTTCTGCCGTCGCCAGCACCAATAGCTGTGGCGCGGCAGTCGTTGCTGAGGAAACACGCAAGCCGCAGGGGCGTTATCACGGCCTGGTGAGTGAGGCCTGGAATGACTTCGTGAAGGTGATTCCGTACCTGCTGGTCGGTATCGCCATCGGTAGTGTCATCTATGGCTTCATGCCGACGGATCTGCTGGTGCAGTACGCAGGGCCCAACAATCCGTTCGCCATCCCGGTGGCGGCAGTGATCGGTGTGCCGCTCTACATTCGCGCGGAAGCCGTGATCCCGCTGGCCTCGGCACTGATGGCCAAGGGCATGGGGGCAGGGACGGTGCTGTCGCTGATCATCGGTAGCGCGGGGGCCAGCCTGACCGAACTGGTGTTGCTGCGCTCACTGTTCCGAATGAAGCTGATTCTCGCTTTCGTGGCAGTCATCTTCGCCATGGCAATGATTGCTGGCTACGCCACTTATCTATTGTTCTAGAGGCCGCTGGTATCAAAGACGACCCACGACCACGCAGGGAGCCGCATTGTCACGCGCGGCTCCCTGCGTGGGTCATGATTCAGGTTGATAGGATTCCGGCTTGCCAGTCAGGGGGTCGATGCGATCCAGCGAGGGGCCCTGGTAGTGATCGGTGATCAGGGCCAACACCGCTTCACCGTATTGCTCGAACCAGAAATCGCCCATCGCCTTCAAGTGCTTGATGTTGGTCGCGCTGATGTCGTCCATCGCATCGTCAGGTGCCTTGGGCATCCCTGGCTGCGGGCGCATCTCGGCATTGACGCGGATATAGCTGCCCGGCGGCGAGATGGTGATGGCCTGATAGCCGACTACCTTCTCATCGGACAGCACATCGATCAGGCTGCCTTCCAGCATCCACTGTACCGCTCCCCAGTGCTGTGAATCCGGGCCATTGATCTTGCGCGTGCGGGTCCCGGTACCGATCGACAGCACGCGGCGAGACTCATCTGGCCATAATCGGCAAGCCTCAGCGATGGCGCACATGGTGGGGTTGTTGGCAACGACGCCACCATCGATCAGCCAGGTCTGCTCGTTGTCCGGCCCGAGCTTCATATCACGTGTCGGGAAGTAGGTGGGAGCAGCACTTGAGGCATCCGCTACCTGCCAGGACAGCAGTTTGTGGTGTTCACGCTTGCTCGACTTGAAGACATGTGGGCGACGTCTTTCGATCCCGTAGGTGACGACAAGTACCTGCTTGCCTGCGGGGACATCCCTGAGCTTGGCCTGACCTAGGTGATTTTTGAGTAACGAGGTCTTGCCCTTGGCTTCGTACTTGGGCGCATTGATGCCATCGAGCTCGAACCAACCCCGGTTGTCGGCGAAGATCTTTCTGGCATTGGTCGTGCTGTACAGCCCATTGATGCCATCGAGACTCATGACAGTGGTAGCCAGTGCCAGCGCAATCAGGCTGCCGGTACTGGTACCTGCGTAGAAATCGACACGGTCACGCAGTGTGGTCTGGTGGTCATCCCGAAGCGCAGTGTCAATACGCATCAGAAACTGAGCGGTGGCCGCGCCGCGAATGCCACCGCCATCCAGTGAGAGAATCAGCTTGGACATGCTTGCCTCCTGCAGAGCGGGTAACGCTCAGTCCTTTCCACGGCAACGCCTGTGGCTGCTACCAGAATAGAGAGGCCACTGGTTTTCAGCCGACTGAAATGACTGATACGGACAAACAGGAGGGCCTGATACTGAACAGGCAGAGCAGGGCCGACAGGTCAGCGAGGCACTGAAAACGAGAAAAAAGGAGGGAAGGCGGAAAGATGAGAGAAGGGAGAGGAGAGGGGGGAGCGTAGCGAGGAAAGCCGCGATGACCTCCCATGCAGCGGGCTGATCGCTCGGTGCATGGGAGGCAAGCCATTGGCCGTCGGATCCGGTGCTAGAGGGTGTAGTCGACGCCGACCCCCAGGCGCCGACCATCTTCCACGTAGCCGAAGTCGTCGTAGCGCACGCGCTTGTCGAACAGGTTGTAGAGGCCGGCGCTCAGGGTCAGCTGAGTGGTGGCATCGAAGCTGACGCCCGTATCGACGATCGTGTAGGAAGGCGCGATGACAGTACGGCTGGTGACACCGGTGGCGGGCTGGGTCTCTTCGCCACGCCAGTCGACCCGTGTCCAGTGATTGAGGCGATGGTTGAGCTGCCAGTCCAGTTGAGCAGTGGCCTGGTGGCGGGGAATCTGGGTCAGCGGTTGGCCCTTGTTGTCGCCACTGGTCTGCTCGGAATCGGTATAGGTGTAGCTGAGCGCCAGCGCGAGATCGTGGCGCAGCTCCTGATTGAGACTCAGCTCGACGCCCTGGGTGACGGCACTGTCGACGTTGTTGTACCAGCGCGCATCATCCGCGCCGCCGGCACAGGCGCCATCCGGGCACAGTTCGGTCACGATCTTGTCATCGAAGTCGCTACGGAACAGGGTGACGCCCGCCTGGGTGCCTCTGGCATTGTCATACAGCAGGCCGATTTCGCGGCTGAGTGAGGTCTCGGCTTCCAGATCCGGATTGCCGTAGATATCGCCACCGCGACTGTCCTGTACCCAGTTGTCGGCTACCTGACGCAGACTCGGCGCCTTGTAACCGGTCGCCACGCCCGTCTTGAGCGTCCAGCTGTCGGCCAGTTGATAGACGCTGTAAAGGCGTGGCGACAGGTGGCTGCCGTAGTTCTCGTCTTCATCCAGACGCACGCCGCCGGTCAGCGCCCAGTCGTCGGTCAAGAGCCATTCGTCCTCGGCGAACAGTGACCATCGACTGTTGCGAATCTCGTTGATATCGCTCAAGGCATTGGTGTCGTTGTCCTCAAGACGCTCCTCCTCGAAGCTTGCGCCCACGGTGGCGAGATGATCGCCAAGCGGAATCAGTACGTGACTGCTTGCCTTGGTATTGCTCAGCGTGATGTCTCGGCTGTCGTTGCGCGAAGTCTCATGCTGGACGTAAGAGTTGGTGCTCGCGCTGGCCCAGTCACCCTCATGGCTCAGGCTGAAACGGCGAGTGTCCCAATCGCGATCACTGTCCTGGCCTTGACTGCGGTCTTCCTCGGTCTGGCGATTCTGGTCGTGATAGGCGAATTCGACGTCGATGCGCTGGTTGTCATCGGGCGTGAGGCTCAGCTTGGTCTCGAGGTCCTGACGCTTGCGCTCCGGATAGCCGCGGGTGATGTCATCTTCCTGGCGTGTGGTCTGTCCCGCGCTGACACTCAAGCCCAGCAGCCCATCGATAAGCGGGCCCGAGGTGCGAATCCGGCTCTGACGCTCGTGTCCCGAGTCGCTGTGCTGGGGAATGAAGGTATCGTAGTGAAGGTTGGTGACCCATTCCTCCTGTGTCTTGCGGGTGATGATGTTGATGACCCCGCCGATGGCATCTGAGCCATAACGCGTCGACATCGGGCCACGTACCACCTCGATACGCTCGATTGCCTCCAACGGCGGCAGCCAATCCTGCTCGAAGCCACCGCTGCCACTTGGCCGCGTATCCCGGCTATCGATCGGGCGACCATCCACCAGGATCAGGGTGTATTCCCCGGGCATACCGCGAATGCTGATGTCCTTGGAGTATCCGCCGCTGGATACCGTCACGCCCGGCAAGCCTCGAAGCGCATCGGTGAGGTCGCTGTAATGACGACCTTCAAGGCTCTCTCGCGTGACCACGCTCATGGAGGCCGGGGCATCCTTGATCATTTGATCATGGCCGGAGGCGGTGACGACGATATTTTCAAGCTGATCAGAAGCGTGGCTGGGGAGCGCCACCAGCGTGGGCAGTGTCGCCACAGCCAGCAAGAGGGCTGAGCGTGAAGCCCTTGAGCGATAAGGTACTGATAGGGAGGATGGCATCTGGAGGTGTTCCCGAGCGTATCATTATGGTGTGTGCATCATTTGTGCACTTTTCAAATGATAATATTTGTCATTAACCCCGCGCAACGTTTTGTTGCGAAAATGTGACGTTGGTGACAATCTCCAACGCTGAATCCATTCATCTTGGTGAGATAGGCGAATTTATGCTGAATTTTCGGGTAGTGGCTACGGGGCTGGTCGCGGGTTGCGCAGGCTTGACGTTGGCTGGTGTCGCCTTTGGCAGCGATGCTTCCCAGCCAGTTGACTCGACCCCTGCTACAGCGACATCGCCATTCGCGACTCTGCTGGCACAGCGTGGTCTGGCAGCCGCAGAGGGCTACCCGGGCCTGCACAGCCTTTGTAGTCTTGAGGCTCCCTTGATTGACGCAGGCAAGCGCCATCGACTTTCCGACGATGCCTCTGACAAGCCCAGGCCCAAGCCAAAATCCTCCGCTGGCAAGCGCAAGCCGCTCGGGCCGCACAGGGTCTTTGACAACCTCTACTTCGTTGGCAATGGGCAGGTATCGAGCTGGGCGTTGACTACCTCAGAGGGCATCGTTCTCATTGATGCCATGAATACTCCCAACCAGGCAGAAACCATCATTGCGCCGGGTATGCGCGAGCTAGGCCTGGACCCTGCCGATATCACGCATCTGCTCATTACCCACGGTCATGGCGATCACTACGGGGGACAGTCGTGGATTGTCGAACAATACGCACCGGAAGTGATCATGACTCGGATCGATTGGGACATGCTGGATGATCCCGAGCAGCGCATCGACAACCCGCGCTGGGGAGAGCCGCCAGAGCGGGATCATCAGGTCATCGACGATGAGATGCTGACGCTGGGTGACACTACGCTTGGCATGTACATCACTCCTGGCCATACCCCAGGCACGCTGTCGCTGGTGTTCCCGGTCAAGGATGGTGATGAGGTGCATCACGCCGTGCTGTGGGGCGGGACTGGCTTCAACTTCGGGCCGGACGAAGCCAGGTTGCGCGGTTATTCTGCCTCGGCGTCGCGGATGCATCAGATTGCACAAGAGGCAGGCGTCGACGTCTTCCTGTCAAATCACCCCAAGCGAGATGGCACCCCCGGGCGGATCGCGGCGCTTGAGACTCGCAAGGCAGGCGATGCACACCCCTTCGTGACCGGCGATCAGGCACTGGGCGCGCTGGATCTGCTCAGTGATTGCACGCTGGCCCAAGCTGAGCGCCTGCGCGCCGCACGCTGAGCCATCCTGCGACATAGCGCTCGACACAGAAAACGGGCCGCCCATCTTGGGCGGCCCGTTTTGTAGCGAAAAAGGCGTAATGAGCATGTCGCATCACACCCGGCTTGCTCAGATGTGTGCTCAAGGTTTGCGATCAGGTGTTGAGCACGACGCCGCCATTGAGGTGAATCGTCTGGCCTGTCATGTAGCTTGAGTCTTCGCTGGCAAGATAGACGTAAGCTGGGCCCATCTCGCTGGGCTGACCGGGGCGCTCCATCGGGACCTGTTCACCAAAACTGGCCACCTTGTCGTCATCGAAGCTGGCGGGGATCAGTGGTGTCCACACCGGGCCAGGGGCGACGGCGTTGACGCGAATGCCGCGGTCCATCAGCGTGCCGGAAAGTGAGCGTACCAGCCCCTGGATGGCACCCTTGGTGGCGCTGTAATCGATCAGGCTGTCGTTGCCCTTGAAGGCGTTGACGGACGAGGTGGCGATGATGGAATCGCCTTTGGAGAGGTGCGGCACGGCGGCCTTGATCATGTAGAAGTGGCTGAACAGATTGGTCTTGAAGGTGCGCTCGATCTGTTCGTCATCGATCTCGGTCACGTCATCCCAGTCGTACTGCTCGGCGGCATTGTTGACCAGAATATTCAGCTGTCCGAATTCCTCCATCGCACCCTCGACGACCTTGCGGCAGAAGGCCGGGTCACCGATATCCCCTGCGATGCGGCGTCCGCGTCTGCCTTCGGCTTCGATCAGACGGATGGTCTCCTGCGCATCGACTTCTTCACTGCCCAGGTGCGTGATCAGACAATCGGCTCCCTCGCGTGCGAAGTGCACGGCGGCGGCGCGGCCGATACCGCTGTCACCACCGGTGATGACTGCCACCTTGCCCAGGAGCTTGCCGCTGCCGCGATAGCTCTCGCGGATATATTCGGGCTTGGGGTCCATGCGATGTTCATCGCCCGGTTGCTGGTTCTGATGCTGTGGGGGCTGTTGCTGAGTCATGCCGTCACCTCCGGTTCGTTGATCGTGAATGCGCTGATGCGCCTTCAGACGCTGAACGTCTGCCAATGGACCTGTGGACGATCCCGTCGGATTAAACCCCTCCATCATAATTTTCTTGTTTAGTAATGTTAAAACGCCCAGTCCTGCATGAGCAGAACTGGGCGTCGGGTTGTCTCGTTTCGGTACGCCTGGCGGTGGTCAGGAGAGAGCATCCTCATGCTTGTCATGCACGGTGGCTGGCGTACTGGCACCCGCTGCCATGGACTGGGCAAGCGGAACACGCGGCTCACTTTCCTTGGTCTGTTCTATGCCATGCAGACTTGGCAGATTGGCAGGGTCATGCCCGGGGCCGTTTTCGAGGCTGGGCAGGGCCTTGCGAATGATGCTCGCGCATAGCACACGATGTTCATGCAAAATCAGACCTTCCCGCTCGAGGAATTGCAGCAGCCGAGTGGCAGAAACCAATGCCACGATGGGATGGAGATCGCGAAAGTGTTCCTCGACCTGGCTGGCGCTGATCGTCGCGAGTCGCTCCGGATGAGTATGCGGCATCGAAATATCCTCTTTTCGGGTTCCGATGAGTCGGAATCTTGAGTGATTCTCTAGGTGTCACGCTGCTTCGTCGGCGGTGAGGCTAGCCCATCTGCCGGCGTGAGCCCTGCACTTTACTTGGCGCAGCAGTCATTGGTCTTGCGGTGACAGCTCGTACTGAGAGTGTTCGTGCTGAGAGTCTTTGCTTTACGACGGTGTTGCGTTCTTCAAAAGCTAGTATTAGAGAATTCGCGAATACCTTCCAGCCTTGATGCGCGCATGCTCTCATTTTTCTCGTGCTTTCGCGAAACTTCATGCCTTCGCGCAGGCGGATACCTGCCATGGGGTTCTGACTGTTAGACTAACGCTCCCCCATGTCGTACAGATGTCCGTCATGTTGAATATAGTCAGGATGGCCACGAAGCCACCTGACAGATGATCATTTTTCCTTCTATGGATGTGCCATGAAACGCTTTGTGCTGCTCGATACCGCGCCGATCCCCGGCACGTCGGATTCGTTGTGTCTGTTCGAGTATGGCGAGGACTTTGTCATCAAGATCGAGAGCGGCAAGGGCGGGCAGCTGATGAACACCCGCATGCATGGCTCGGAAGATGCGCTGGCTGAGATTCCTGCCGGCCTGCTCAATAGTCGCGGCACGTCGGCGGCGCCACAGCACGTTCTGATCGGCGGCTTGGGGATGGGCTTCACGCTGGCTGCCGCGCTCAAGCACTTCAAGCCAGATGCCGAGGTGGTCGTCGCCGAGCTGGTGCCGGGAGTGGTGGCCTGGAATGACGGCCCGCTGGGGGCCAAGGCGGGCTATCCGATTCGGGACCCGCGCACGACTGTCGAGAATCGCGATGTCGCCGAGGTGCTGCGTGAAGCGCCTGGCGGCTTCGATGCCATCATGCTGGATGTGGACAATGGCCCGGAAGGCCTGACCGCGGATGACAACGACTGGCTCTACAGTGCGGAGGGGCTGGCGGTATGCGCCAGGGCGTTGCGCCCGGCCGGCATTCTGGCGGTGTGGTCGGCCACGGCCGATGCGCGTTTCTCGCAGCGCCTGTCGCGGGCCGGTTTCAAGGCCGAAGCGCGTCAGGTCTACGCACATGGCACCTCGGGGGCCAAGCACACCATCTGGATCGCGCGTTACGTGGGGCGCTCCGAGGCACTTGATGCCAGGCCGAAGGCTGGGAAAGGCAAGGGCAAGCGCTCAGGCAGCCCAAGTAGAAAGCCGGCAGCGAAAGGTACCGCACGGCCATCGCGCCGCAAGTAACCCGAGTGCGTCGTGGCTGATGACGTGATGGATGACTCTTCGCCTCATTCGCTATGACACACGCTGTGAGAGACAGCAGCGCCTTCGCGGCTAGTTGAACGCATGAGAAAACGGGCTGGCCACATGATGTGGTCAGCCCGTTTTGGTGTACGTCATCGGCGGCTATCGATAGCGTTCAGCCTGTTGAAGCGCCAAGCGCTTTCGGCCTGAATTCTGGCTCAGGCCGCTTCGCGCGCCTTCATGTCCTGATGATATTCCTCGGCGAGGCGTTTCTTGGTGGCGTCATCGAAGACGCGGCCTGCCAGCTGGAAGACTTCCTGCTCTTCCTCATCCAGATGGTGGGTCACCAAGTGCTCGAGCTGCTTGGCGGTGGCCAGCCAGCCCGGCGAGCTGTAGTCGGTCGCCTCAAGCTTCTCGACCAGCTCATCGATCTCATGGTGCTCGGCGACACTGTGACGCGCCTTCTCCTGCGTCATGTCGTGCTCCATCATCGGCATGTAGAGCGCGCGTTCCTCAGCACCGGCGTGATTGGTCAGCGATTCCTTGAGACGCTTGAACAGGTCATCGCGCGGCTCGCTGTCACCTTCGGTCTGCAGCAGCATGTCCAGCAGGCGGCGTTGTTCGTCGTGGGTCTCGCGCAGGGCTTCAAATACGGTCATGTTCCAGCTCCTCATCATGTCTGGCGTGTTGAGTGGCGGGTCTGCTTGTGTGGTCTTGCTCAAGTGCGATCTTGCTTGTGTCAGGTCTGTACAACTCTGGTGGCGGATCGGCGGAAGTTCAAGTGCGCAACGGCGATCGGCCTTGAAAAAGGCTTGGCGCGAGTCAAGGAAGCAAGAGTGACCCTTGAATTCTTTGTTCGGTGGCGTGCCCGCAGCGGTGTCTGATCTATGCCAGCCGCCGGCCGCCACCGTCAGGAGCCCCGACATGTCCCAAGACCAGACCACGCCAGTCGATTCCTTCAGCCCCAAGGGGGCCCACGCGCCGGCGTTATCGGCGTCGCTGTCCGGCAGTCAGCTGGACCGGCCGCCGGGCGGTGGCTGGCCGTCGATCAAGGCGGTCGAGAAGTTCATCTGGCAGGAGCATCTGCCCATCGAGGGCCATCGCAGCCTGATGAAGATGAACAAGCCCGATGGCTTCTACTGCCCGAGCTGCGCCTGGCCGAATGGTGACAAACCCAAGGGGGCCAACTTCTGCGAAAACGGTGCCAAGGCGCTGGCGTGGGAGGCGACACGTGAACGTGTCAGTGATGAGCTGTTCGCCAACAATACGCTCAGCGAGTTGCGTGAATGGTCGGATCACCATCTGGAGAAGGAAGGGCGCTTGACGCGCCCCCTGCGCTACAACGCCCAGACGGACCGCTACGAGATCACCAGTTGGGAAGCGGCCTACGCCGAGATCGGCCAGCGCCTCAAACGCTATGAGGACCCGAATCAGGTCGAGTTCTACACCTCGGGGCGTACCTCCAACGAGGCGGCGTTCCTGTTTTCCCTGTTCGGGCGCATGTACGGCACCAACAACTTCCCGGACTGCTCGAACATGTGCCACGAGACCACCTCGCGGGCGCTGCCGGAGTCCATCGGCATCGGCAAGGCGACGGTCAATCTCGAGGACTTCAAGCAGGCCGATGCCATCTTCATCTTCGGCCAGAACAGCGGTACCAACAGCCCGCGCATGATGGGGGATCTCCACGAGGCGCGTGGCCGCGGGGCCGAAGTGGTCAGCTTCAACCCGCTGCGCGAGCGGGCGCTGGTCAGCTTTGCCGATCCGCAGTCGCCCAAGGACATGCTGAGCGGCAAGGGCGTCGAGATCAGCAGTCAGTATCATCAGCTGCGCATCGGCGGGGACCTCGCCGCCGTGCAGGCGATGTGCAAGTACGTGATCGAGGCCGACGATGCGCTGCGCGAGCGCAATCCGCATGCGGTGGGCTATCTGGATCACGACTTCATCGCCCAGCATACCCACGGCTTTGATGCCTTCGCCGAGCATTGCCGCAAGCTCGAGTGGCAGGACCTGGTCGCCATGTCCGGACTGTCACGCGAATCGCTGGAACAGGCGGGGCAGACCTATCTGGAGGCTGAGCGCGTGATCTGCTGCTGGGGCATGGGCATCACCCAGCATGCGCGCGGCGGCGACACCATCCAGCAGATCATCAATCTGTTGCTGCTGCGCGGCAATATCGGCAAGCCCGGCGCGGGCGCCTGCCCGATACGCGGCCATTCCAATGTGCAGGGCGACCGCACCGTCGGCATCGAGAACCTGCCCAATGACGCGATGCTGGATGCCTTCGATCGGGTCTTCGATATCAAGTGCCCGCGCGAGAATGGCCATGATGTCGCCGAATGCTGCGAGGCGATTCTGCGCGGCGAGGTCCGCGCCTTCATCGGCATGGGGGGCAACTTCTTCCGCGCGATTCCTGATCAGAAGCGCGTGGTCGAGAAGGTGCACGATCTCGACATGACGGTGCATGTCGCCACCAAGCTCAATCGCAGTCACCTGCACCCCGGCAAGCATGGTTGGGTGCTGCCCACGATTGGCCACAGTGAACGTGACCTGCAGGCGGGCGCCGATGGCAAGGGCGCGGAGCAGGTCTCCAGTGCCGAGGACGGTATGTGCAACGTGGCGCCGTCGCGCGGCGTGATGGCACCGGCGGACCCAAGCCTGCACTCCGAGATCGCCATCACCTGTCAGCTGGCCAAGGCGACGTTGCCGCCGCACCCCACCGTGGATTGGGATTGGCTGCAGGCGGATTACGCACGGATTCGTGGCCGCATCGAAGAGGTCTTTCCGCAGATCTTCCCCGACTACAATGCGCGCCTGGCTCAGGGCGGCTTCCACATCCGCATCGCGCCGCGCGAGCGTATCTGGCATACCGACTCGGGGCGTGCCAACTTCCTGTTCCCCGAGGGGTTGGGCACGGATGAGGAGGGTCTCGACAAGGTGACCCACGAGACACTGAACATGGATAGCACCTTCCTGCTCATCACCATGCGCGGGCATGACCAGTTCAATACCACCGTCTACTCCAATGATGATCGCTATCGCGACGTCTATGGCACGCGCATGGTGGTGATGATCAGCCCGCAGGATCTCGAGACGCTGGGGCTTAGCGAGGGGCAGCGCGTGACGCTGGAAACGGTCAGCGAAGACGGCGTCGAGCGCAGCATGGCGGGCTTCAAGCTCAAGGAATACGACATCCCGACCGGCTGTCTGGCAGCGTACTACCCGGAAACCAATGACCTGATTCCGCTGGATCACCGCGATGCGCGCAGCAATACGCCCGCCTCGAAATCGGTGCCGGTCAGACTGCGCCTGATGGACACTGAAGAGGTCAATGCCAGCGAAGGGGTGTTGGCGAGCAGCTGAAGGGTTCAGCATGAACCGCTAAACAAGGAAAGGCTGAAAAAATTTGCATCCTGTGCTCGGCGTCAGGTTTCGATGTCAGTGCAGTACGCCTCGAGCCACGCCACGCGCTGCACTGAAAGAGTGCGCTGCGTGGCGTTCTGGTGTCTGGCGCTCAAGTTGATGCCAACGTCGGCGTAATTGAGGGGTTTGTAGGTACTGCGCCGGACTAGTCGCGAAATCATTTCTGGAGGCGGTCTTGCGCCCGATCGCGTCTGCTGACAGGCCAGATCCTGACGCCTGTGTCAGCTTCATGAGGCAGACGACGAGCTGGCGTCTTGCACGGTTTGAGGATGGGTGGCGTGAATCTTGCGTGGTGGTAGGGTAGCGACCGCCGCTCTGACCACCACCTTGCGCGCAGGGGGCGGTGGCCGGCGTTCAGGCAGGCTGACACCACCACAAGACTCGACGACTCACGACCGAGCTCCAGGAAGGCACTCATGGCAGAACACTCCTCACCGCACGCCTCAGACCGCACCTCAGATCAGCAATCGATGACAGGCGAATCCGGCAATGACTATCCCTTGAGCGAAGTCCCCGCTTCGGCACGACGTGGGCTGCTTTCCACCTCGATGGTGCTGCTCGGCTTCACCTTCTTTACCGCCACCATGTGGGCGGGTGGGTCATTGGGTGCCGCGTTCGCGCTCAATGAACTGCTGTGGATCATCATGATCGGCAATCTGCTGCTCGGCGGTTACGCCGCTGCCTTGGCCTATATCGCCTGCAAGAGTGGCCTGAATTCAGTGCTGATGGGACGGCTGTGCTTTGGCGAGAAGGGCAGTCGCCTGTCTGACTTCGTGCTCGGGTTCACCCAGATCGGCTGGTACGCCTGGGGCACCGCGACCATCGCCATCGTGCTGGTCAAGACACTCGGCTTGCCCGAGTGGCTGACCACGCCGCTGATGATCATCTTCGGTTTCGCCTTCTGTCTGACGGCGATGATCGGCTATCGCGGGCTGGACATGCTCTCCCGCATCGCCGTGCCGGCCATGCTGCTGTTCATCCTGTTCAGTCTCTACACCGGCATGGTCGATGTCGGTGGCGTGGCAGGCCTTGCGGCACTGACGCCGACGGATTCCATGAGCTGGACGGCCGCCATTACCGCGGTGATCGGCACCTTCATCAGCGGTGGCACCCAGGCAACCAATTGGAGCCGCTTCGCGCGTTCGCCGAAGATCGCCGTCATTGCCACCCTGGCGGCTTTCTTCGTCGGCAATGGCCTGATGGTGCTCACCGGCGCGCTCGGCGCGATGATCTACCAGCAAGCCGATATCGTTGACGTGATGATCGCCCAGGGGCTGGTCAGCCTCGCCGTCCTGATGCTGTTCCTCAATATCTGGACTACCCAGGACAACACCATCTACAACTTCGCGATCGCCGGCTGCAATCTGCTGCGTACCCCGCATCGTCAGCGTGTCACCCTGGGCGGCGCGGCCATCGGCACAGTGCTGGCGGTACTCGGCATGTATGAGTGGCTGATTCCGTTCCTGATTCTGCTCGGTACCTTCATCCCGCCGATCGGCGGCGTGATCATGGCCAACTTCTGGCTAGGCCACAAAGGACAGTATCCGCGCCTCGCCGAGATGCCCAAGGTGGATTACCACTGGCCGGGGCTCGCCGCCTACGCCATCGCCTGCCTGTGCGCCTGGAGCTCACCCTTCATGCCGCCGGTCGTGGGTGTCGTGGTCGCCTTCGTCGTCTACGGCGGGCTGATCAAGCTTGCCAAGGTAGAACTGGCCAGCAAGACGGCGGCGTGAGTGGTTGAGCGTCTGGTGTGAAGGGCAAAGGAATATGAAACGCCCAACGAGTCCTGGACTCGTTGGGCGTTTTTCCTGGGGGGTAGCGTCAGGGTAGAACCACTTGATGCACAACGTGGTTGTGCATAGAATGAGGAAAAAAGGTGCTGCCATGGCGTTGGAATTCGGGGATGTGTGGCTCGAGCGCTTCTATGAGCATGATGTTGGCCACCGCAAGATACCTGCGGCGCTCTCCAGTTCGCTCTACCGAAAGTTGCAGATTCTCGATGCCGCAAGTCAGGAGTCTGATCTGAGGGTTCCACCGAGCAATCGGTTCGAGCATCTGCAGGGCAATCTCGCAGGTTATTGCTCGATTCGTGTCAACAAGCAGTATCGACTCATCTTCCGGTGGGAGGCGGGGGTCGCCCATCAAACATATCTAGACCCGCATGCTTACAAGGGCTAGAGGAGGTAGCAGTGATGAGAAACACCCAGCGACGCCCGCTGACGGTAGGAGAGATGTTGACGGCAGAGTTTCTGGAGCCGATGAACATCGATATCCGCACCCTGGCCGAGGCGATGGGAGTGCACAGAAATACCCTGAGCCGTATCGTGCATGACAAGGGCACCTTGACGGCACCGATGGCCATCAAGCTGGCGGCTGCGCTAGGCAATACGCCGGAGTTCTGGCTCAACATCCAGCATGCCGTGGAGCTTTGGGATGTGCGACATCGTGCCTACGCGCAGGATGCCAAGGGCGTACGTCGGATAACACCGCAAGTGGATGCCGGCGAGCTTGCCTCGCATTGACGGCGCGCGCTCTTCACGGCGAGTGATTGAGATGGCGTGAGCCCGAGAGCTTATGCCCAGCAATGCAAAGCCCCAGCCTGAAACTCAGGCTGGGGCTTTGTGCTTTGCGCATTTGGTAACGCCTCGTCGTGCCGCTCACATTGATCAAGCGGTCGCTGGCTTCACCTGAATTACTAGACAGACGGCGATCAGCGCCATGCCGAGCCAGCCGAGCGGAGCAATATGTTCCCCGACGATGGTGACGGCGAGCAGGGCGGCGACCAGCGGTTCGAACAGGGTGAGCAGGGTGGCCTTGCTGGCGGCAACGGTCTTCAGGCCGTAGCCGAAGGCAATATAGCCAAGGAACATCGGTACCAGCGCCATGTAGAGTGCGAGCGATGTGTTGCCGGGGGTGGCGAACAGGCGCGGGTCGGCCACCAGCATGCTGAGACCCAGGCCGGCGATCAGCGCGATACCGGCGACGCCGAACAGGCTGCCCATGGCAGCGCGGGCGTGGGTGCCGTGGTCCATCATGCACCGGGCGATCAGCGAATAGGCGGCGTAGGTCGTGCCGGCGATGATGCCCAGCAAGATGCCGGTCAGGCGTTGCCAGTGAGCGTCAGACACGCTCCCTGACCCTGTCCCCATCGTGTCGCCGCCGGCGCTGATGGCGGCAATATCTCCTCCATGAGTGGCCGTTTCGCCCACCGCCATCATCACCACACCGGCAATGCCCAGCGCGAGGCTGAGATACCAGCTCAGCGTGAGTCGGTGGTGGCCGAACAGGCGCTCCAGAATCGCCGCTGCCAGTGGCGACGTGGCGATGGTGATCACCGTGCCGATGGCGACACCGGCCAGATGCAACGAGGAGTAGAAAGCCAGCGGGTAGATGACGACACACACAGCACCGAGCAATACCCAGCGCTTCTGCGCCAACAGCAGGCTCAGACAGCCCATGATATTGGGTCGTGCGATCATTGCCTGAAGCAGGCCGCCGATACCCATGGCGAAGGCGCCGGTTGCCAGCGGACTGACATCCTGGTTGAAGTGGGCCGCCGTGCCGGTGGTGCCCCACAGCAGCGCGGCAAACAGCACGGCCAGGCTACCCATGTCGGTCGACCGTGAAGAGGCCGCGATATCAGAGCGATTGGTTGTCATGGTGATGTCCTTGCGTGTCTTGCCAATCCCGCGGCCTATTTCAGTCGCAGCATGAGTCCTGCGAAAGTGTGCTGAAACCACTTTCGGTCAAGTGAGTCGCCGTGCCGGCTGACTACCGCTCAGGGCGCGCACTCCAACTTGCCAACAATTCGCTCATGGCCGTCAGGCGTCGTGATGCTGCCATGGCGCCGACCCTTGCTCAGCCCCTTGCTCCGACCCTTGCTTGGCATCGCGGCCATGCTCGGTTCCGCTCCACGGGTCACGCCACGAATCACGCTCACCCCAATGGGCAGCGTCGTCTTGTGGCTCAACCAGAGCGTCGGAGGCCGTGTCGGGCGTCGTCCAGGCCGCGAGGTCTGCCTGCGGGCTGGCCATCGGCGCCTGCGTTGCCTGCGGCCGCAATTGCAGCATCAGACAGGTCATGATCAGCACCATGCCGATGGCGCCCATCAGCGTGAACTGCTCGCCGACCACGATGACGGCCAACAGTCCCGCCAACAGTGGCTCGAACATGGTCAGGACTGTCACCCGGCTGATGGGCACGCTGGCGAGCCCGCGTCCGAAGATGAGGCTGGCCAGCAGCATCGGGATCAGCGCCATGTAGATGGCGACCGCCGAATTCACCGGCGTGGCAAACAGGCGCGGATCGAGGAACAGGCAGCTGATGGCCAGGCCGATCAACAGTATGACGCCGGCACAGCCGAACATTGCCCCCATGGCTGCACGGCGATGCACGCCCAGCAGCATCATGCGTCTGGCAAGCAGCGAATAGGTGGCGTAGCTCGCGCCGGCCAGCACGCCCAGCCCGATACCGATGAGCTTGCGGATTTCGCTGGCAACGCCGCTGGCAGTGGCTTGCGCTGCCGTATCCGCCAGACGTGTCTCGCCCACTGCCATCAGCCCCACGCCAGCCATGCCCAGCATCAGCGCTGCGTACCAGCGCACACTGACGCGCTTGCGGTCCAGCACATATTCCAGCACCGCTGCCGCCAACGGCGCCGTGGCGATGGTGATCACGGTGCCCATCGCCACGCCGGTGTATTCCATGGCCGAATAGAATGCCAGCGGGTAGACGATGATGAACAGCGCTGCCCACAGCACGAGATGCTTGTGAACCAGCAGGGCGGCCAGCTCCTCATGAAGGATTCGTCGCGACAGCACTGCCTGCAGAATGCCGCCAAAGCCCATGGCGAAGGCGCCGGTGGCCAGCGGACTGACATCCTGATTGAAGTGGGCGGCGGTGCCGGTCGTGCCCCATAGCAGGGCGGCCGTGAGGACGGAAAGGTTGCCGATCTGGCGTTCCAGCGCTGGGTGGAAGGGCGTCCGGGAGAAGGAGTGCTGCATGGTGGATGGCTCGCAATGAAGTGTGTCTCGGTGTGCACGAGATTACGCCTCATCGCGAGAATATATTGTGCTGAAACTACGCTCTGATCTGCCAGGAGAAGCAAAACGTCATATACCGCTAGAGTGCGGTGGTGGACTGCTGGTTCGGATGCTCAATCGGTTGTTCAGATGATCGAATCAGTCGGTCATTCAGTCATTCAGTCATTCGGGGGAGTGAGGCTCGAATACTGGCGCGTCATCTCGCGTGGCGACTGGCCGAAGTAGCAGGAAAAGCGCCGCGAGAAGGCGGAGAGGTTCTGATAGCCGACGGCCTCGGCGACCTGCTGTACGCTGAGATCGGTATGGATCAACTGCGCCCGCGCGCGCTCCATGCGTCTGGCAGTCAGGTACTGCTTGACGCTGACGCCCAGATTGTCGCGGAACACCTTGTGAAACTGGGTCGGGCTCAGGTGGGCGAGTCGGGCCAGTGATGCCACGTCGTGGGGCTGCTCAAGCTGCGCGTTCATGACATCGAGCACCCTGAGCAGACGACGGTCGACGCGTTGATCACAGGTCTGCTTCTCCAGCAGGCCGAGAAACAGCGCGATGGAGAGCTGATCGATGTGCTTGTCGACCTCACCTTGCAGCTGCGCTTCGAGAAACAGCAGGTAGTTCATCAGCAGGGTGCTGATCGAGAACACCACGCGTTGCGACGCCGCAAGGTTGTCGGGCAGGTAGTCCAGGTCAGCGACGATGAAGCGCGCGGCGTCCTTGGCATGAAACAGATGTGACTCCCCGGGGCGAATGATGACGCACTCGCCGGTGACCACGGTGCCGTGATGGTTGCCGACCTGGATATCGAGATGGCCGCGGATCGGCAGCACCAGCTGGTGGTGGTCGTGATCATGGACCGTCGCCTGTGGCGTATAGGCGCGCAGCGAGAGTGTCGTCATGGTGCGGTGGCCATCATCCGGCGATGCAAGGGCAGCATGGAGAGCAAGAGAGACATGCGCCTGTCATCGGCTCAGCTCGATGCTGCGGGTCTGGCCACGGCCGACCTGAACCTGACTGAGGATCAACGGGCTGCGTGTGCCGTCCGGCAACTGGACGACACCGGCGACATAGAAGGTGCCGGATGGCAGGCCAGTGGCATTGAAGTAGCCATTGCTGTCAGTGCGCACGCTGTGGGTGTAGGCCTGGGCGCGCGGGTCGGCGCGAGACGCCGTCTTGCCTGCCAGTGCCAGTTCCGCGGCTTCCGCGGAGTAGGTGGTGACCGGGGCGATCGAGATGCCCGCCCGGTTGGCGTAGATCGTCTGGCCCTGCCACTCATAGGACATGCGGCCCTTGATCACCGAGGTGCCGGTCTTGTCGAGCCTGGCGTACTCCGCCTCCGGGAAGGCGACGGTACGCTGGACGCGCTGCTCGCCCTGTTCGGGCTGTGAAGAGCCGAAGTCCGGCAGCGAAATGCTGTCGGCCATGCGCGAGGCGCTTTCACACCCGGCAAGAACGGCGGTACACATGAGCAGAGCGAGCGGAGTACGCAAGTGACGAAGCATGGCGAGTCTTCCCTGAAGTCGAGTGATGGGTGGCGCGTGCGGCTTGAGAGCGAATCAGTCTGACCACATCTATTGCTCTTGCCCCACATCCTACTGCGCTGAGCACGGCCAGGGAACTGCCGGTGGGCGGGAGGCAGGCGCGGGTGACTGCCCCGTCAGGCATCGGCATTCGCTGGCATCCGCTGGTAACTCTCGCGGTTTCGACCGACCCTTGTCGGTAGGCCAGCAGCAAGCGTTTGCCCGCTAGCGGGCTGGGTTGCACAAAGCACGCCTCTGGAGTTGCTTAAACAGGAACTCCTTGTTCATTATACGTTTGTCTATAACGTGATGGCGCTTGTTACCATGCTGCTCATCAAACCCTGTGCAAGGGCTACGCAAGAGCTGTTCGAAACCGCTCGAGGTCTGCTTGTGTGCTGTTAGAGCGCTATTCGAGTGCAGCACACAGGCGTCAATACTGCCTTGTGCACTGGCGTCGGGTGAACCATTCATTGTCCGGGAGGGCCGCATGTCGACATCCCAGAGTGCTACTGATCCTTCACGTCGCCAGCTATTGAAGCTGGGACTCGGTGGAGCAGGCATGGCCGTGTTCGGTGGCCTGTCCCTTCAGGCCCTGGCCGAGACGGTCGCTGACGATCAACAGACGCAGGATGACAGTGCCTTCGCGACGTTCATGGTCCTGTCGCGCTGGCTGCTCAGCGACAAGACCCTGGATAAGTGGCTGGGCCAGCGCTACTTCGAGGCGCTGGCGAGAATTCCGGCCGAGGGTGTACCCGGCGTCGGCAGCTTGCCGGCCCTCAAGACCCGCCTGCTGGCCCTGGGCGAGTCGCGAGAGTACGTGACAAAGGAAGACCTGAGCGACGGTGAGATGGCGCTGGTGCGCCGTCTGCTGCAGGCCTGGATGCTCGGCACGGTCGGCAAGTCGATCAGTGACCCTGACGCCGAGGTCATCGCCTTCGAGCGCGCTGGCATGTATGCCGGGCCGCGCGATGTGCAGGTGGTGCGTACCTATTGCCCCAACCGTCCGGGGTTCTGGGCTGAGGCACCCAAGGCCTGACTGGTCACGCCTTCTTCAGATCTGCGCGTGACGGATGGTAGGGCCTCGGGTTCGTGCTGAGACCTCCGCTTCTGATATCGCCCGCGTGCCAGACCTTCCAGGGGCGTCCTGACCGCTCCTGTTGCTGTTCCCAATTTCCCGAGGAGAATCCTGCATGGCCGAGGAATCCCGTTCGTATGATGCCGATGTGATCGTGGTCGGGTCTGGTGTCGCCGGCGCCCTGATCGCACATCGCCTGGCCGAGGCCGGCAAGTCGGTCCTCATGCTGGAAGCAGGCCCGCGCATGCAGCGCTGGCAGATCGTCGAGCGCTTCCGCAACCAGGCCAACAAGATGGACTTCATGGGGCCTTATCCTGCCACCAACGCAGCGCCCCATCCGATGCTCTACGGCGAGAATGCCGACTATCTGGTACAGAAGGGGGAGCAACCCTACGACGCCCAGTACATTCGTGCCGTCGGCGGCACTACCTGGCACTGGGCGGCGTCTGCCTGGCGTTTTCTGCCCAGCGATTTCGTGCTCAAGAGCGAGTATGGCGTCGGGCGCGACTGGCCGATCGGCTATGACGACCTGGAAGACTATTACTTCCGTGCCGAGGTCGCGCTGGGTGTCTGGGGGCCGAATGATGTCGATCTGGGTAGCCCGCGCAGCGCCGAGTATCCGATGGCACCGCTGCCGCTGTCGTGGAACGAGCGGCGGGTCAGCGAGCGTATCAATCCCCACGGCTTTGACATGGTCACCGAGCCGGTGGCGCGCAACAGCCGCCCCTATGATGAGCGCCCGACCTGCTGCGGCAACAACAACTGCATGCCCATCTGCCCGATCGGTGCGATGTATTCCGGCATCATCCATGTCGAGAAGGCCGAACGTGCCGGTGCCAGACTGATCGACAATGCCATCGTGCATCATCTGGAAAGCGACGCCAGCGGCAAGATTCGCGAGGTGCGCTATCTGGACCCCGACGGCAAGCAGCATCGCCTGAGTGCGGCGCGGGTGGTGCTGGCGGCCAATGGCATCGAGACCCCCAAGCTGATGCAGATGTCAGTCAACGCCCATACCCCCGATGGGGTGGGTAACCAGAACGACATGGTCGGCCGGCATCTCATGGATCACCCCGGTACCGGGGTGAGCTTTCTGGCCGATGAGCCGCTGTGGGCGGGGCGTGGCCCTCAGGAGATGACCTCGATCATCACCTGGCGTGACGGCGACTTCCGCAAGGGCTTCGCATCCAAGAAGCTGCACCTGTCCAACATTGCCCGCACGCAGCAGATGACCACGGAGGTGCTGTCGGAAACACCGCTCAGGCTCGGCGCGGATCTGCAGGCGCAAATCGATAATCGGGCCAGCCGCTATGTGCAGTTCGACAGCTTCCACGAGCTGTTGCCAGAGGCCGCCAATCGCATCACGCCGTCAAAAAAACGTGACGCTCTCGGCCTGCCGCGCCCGGAATTCCGTTATGCTATCGATGATTACGTCAAGCGCAGCGCCGCGCATACCCGTGAACAATATGCGCGTATCGCTCAGCTGATGGGAGGCACCGACATCGCGTTCCGTGATGAGTTCTCCAACAACCAGCATATCTGCGGTACGACCCTGATGGGAGACAACCCCAAAGACTCCGTGGTGGATCGCGATTGCCGAGTGCATGGCCATGACAACCTGTTTGTCGCCAGCTCCGGCAGCATGCCCACCGTCGGGTCGGTCAATTGCACCCTGACCATCGCGGCGTTGTCTCTGCGTATTGCCGATCTGCTCGAACAGGAAATATAAGCATGGTCCCGCACGTCCGTACTGCTGGCACCCGTGATGCCATTGATGAGAAAGGTCGCGGTGCCCGCCCGACCCTTCGCCCCGCACGCCTGACCCGTGCCGTCCGCCTGGCCGCCATTGCGGGCACCAGTGCCATGTTGCTCAGCGCCTGCGGCAGCGGCGAGGATGAGCACGCCAGACAGGTACAAGCCGACAAGGCCGCCACCGATGACCCCGCGCTGATCGAGAAGGGCCTGTACATGGCGCGCGCCAGTGATTGCGCGGCCTGTCACAGCACCGAGGACGGCGATGAATATGCCGGTGGCCTCGGCTTCGAGACCCCGGTGGGCGAGATATACGCCACCAACATCACCCCGGACACCGAGCACGGCATCGGCAACTACACCCTCGAGGAGTACACCCGTGTGCTGCGCGAGGGCGAGGCTGCCGATGGTCACAACCTCTATCCGGCGATGCCGTTCCCGTCCTACGCTCGTCTGACGGATGAGGACATCAAGGCGCTCTATGCCTGGAACATGCATGAGGTGGCGCCGAGCAGCACGCCCAACCGCGAAAGCGAGATTCCGTTCCCGCTCAACATGCGTTGGCCGATGGCGCTGTGGGAAGAGATCTTCTCGCCGCTGGAGCCGTGGCAGGACCACGAGGACAAGAGTGCCGACTGGAACCGTGGCGCCTATCTCGTCCAGGGGCCGGGCCACTGTGGCAGCTGTCACACCGAGCGTGGCTTCGCCTTCCAGGAAACGGCGCTGACCGGTGATGAAGAAGGCTATCTGGGCGGGGCGATGATCGAAGGCTGGCGCGCCTTCAACCTCACGCCGGACATGCAGGATGGTCTGGGCAGCTGGAGCGAGCAGGATATCCAGACCTATCTGGCGACCGGCAACCTCAAGGGCAAGGCGCAGGCTGGCGGCCCGATGGCGGATGTGGTCGAGCACTCCATGCGTTACATGAGTGAAGACGACCTGCGCGCCATCGCGGTCTATCTGAAGTCGATTCCGGCGGTGGATGGCAAGGGCGAGCAGGGCGAGGCGGTCAATGATGGTGATCGCGAGGCCGAAAGCGAGCCGCAGGTCGCCACGCGCTTCAATCAGGGGGCACCGGCCGATGATGTGCTGTTGCTGCGCGGTCAGCCGCTGGACAAGCGTCCCGACGATGAAGATCTGATCGGCCAGCTGACCGATGCCACGCCGGGCGTGCGTCTGTATCTGGGCCACTGCGCCATGTGTCACGGCGCGGATGGTGCCGGCACCCAGGATGGCTACTACCCATCGCTGTTCCACAACAGCGTGACCGGCAGTGTCTATCCGGACAATCTGGCCCAGGCGATCCTCAATGGCGTGCAGCGTGAGAACAATGGTCACAGTGTCTTCATGCCGGCCTTCGATGACAGCCTGACCGATGATGAGCTGATCAATCTGATGGACTATCTCGAGAATCGCTTCGGGGAAGGCCATCAATCCGAGACGCTGGCATCGCCCGAAGCACGTCGTCAGCAGCTGAGCGACAAGCTCGAGGACTGGCGCAAGCACTGAGTCCGGTGCAGGCTCTGAGGTCTGTGCTGACAGGCCTGCGCAAGTGCTGGGTCGCCGAGTAAAAAAGACAGCCCATGAAAGCGGGCTGTCTTTTCCGTGACCTGCGCCACGGCGCCGACATGCGATTGTCGTGTGCGTTCAGTGCCGTCTCATCCCGCGCTCGGTATCCTCCACGACTGGATCGTCCATGACTGGATCGTCCATGACTGGTTCATCCGTGGCTGGCGATGTCACACAGTTGGGGTAATATTGCCCCATGCAGGACTCCCGATTCACATTCATCCCGCTCGGGTTGCGCTCAAATGCAGCACAAACTGAAGAACTGCGGTAGAATGTGCGCCCAGACTTTAGCTCTTTATCAATTATTCGAGGCAACATAGCAGTATGACCGACGCTAATCTTGACGACCAGCTTGCATCCCTGTTTCAGGAGCAGGACACCAAGCAGGACCAGAACGCCCGCATCAAGGAGCTGGAGCGTCAGCTGCGTGAAGCCAGCAAAGAAGCCGACAAGCTCCGCAATGCCCGTGACAAGGCAAAGAAGGAAGTCGAAGACCTGCGCGCTCGCAACGAACGCCTGAGCGAGAAAGCCGCAGCCTCTGACAAGCACCGCAAGCAGGTCGAACACGAGTTCAACCAGAAGCTGGTGCAGTACAAGGCACGTCTGGCACGCGAACAGGCCATCGCCCAGTCTCGCATGATGCCGATGGGCGCAGCCGTCGAGGAAGCGACCGAAGAAGCCGATGCGACCTCTCTGGAAGACCTCGGCCTCAACGCTGCCGCTATCCGTGCCCTGACTGACGCTGGCTACGACGATGTTGCCAAGGTTCGCAAGGCTCACGCTGATGGCGTGATCTCTGAAGTCAAGGGCATCGGCCCGAAGGCTCAGTCCCAGATCGCTGAAGCCCTCGACGCCTGATCGTTGCCCTTGATCGAAAAAACCCGCCAATCGGCGGGTTTTTTTGTGTCTGTCATTTGCCCTGTGGCGGGCATGACTGTTGGGCCTACAGCCGGGTCTTCACCTGGGTCTACTGCTGTAGCTACTTCTGAATAGCAGGCCAGCTGACCGCTGACTGCTGCTCGCCCAGCCAGTCCTTGAGGGCGGTGCGCATGTCGGCGCTCGGGATAGCGCGCCCGTTCAGCGCATGCACCACCTTGGGCAGACTCGGCGCCTCACCGGCATCCGCCGGCCAGGCCTGCTTGAGCGTGAAGGCGAGCTTCATCGGCTCCTCGCCGTGCAGGCTCTGCTGCATGCGGGCGTGTGCGACGGACAGCGACTCGAGCTCGGCCTCAAGGCTCGCATCCTCGATATCGGCGCGGCTGACCAGCAGCATGCGCGGCAGGTCGAGCATGTCGGCGCGCGGCAGCCAATCCTTGGACAGCGGATGCAAGGCCACCAGACGCGTCGCGTCATCGCCGTTGAGGAAGGCGGCATGCATCTTGCGGCTGTTGATCAGTGCCTGAGGCGCATCCCCGACATATTCATCGCCTTCCAGTTCTTCCAGCGAGCGCGGGCTGACCAGCTGCATGCTGGAGCCGACCTTGACCTCGACCCACTGCTTCAGCGCCAGATGCGAGCGTGCATCGTCATCGCGCATCACCACTCGCACCGCACGCGTGGTGTCATTGAGGAAGCGGATCAGCAGCTCCTGCGGCTCGAACAATTCGGTGTAGCGGATCAGTTCATCGCGCGCGACCAGGCTGACATCGTCGAGATCCGCGCCGTCCAGCACTCGCAGTGACATGCCGCTGTCGGCCAGTGCCTTGAGCATCTGCGGTGTCAGGTAGGCGGCGTCGAGGCTGCCATCGCTCAGCCCTTGCTCCACGGCTTCGTGGCTTGAGAACTGCTTGAGCATCAGCGGGCTGCTCAGTTGGTCGTCGAGGGTGCCCTCGGCCTCGAGCATCACGGCGGGACTGACGCTGACGCCGCCATCGGCAGGCATGCCGATCTCCAGCGCGCTGGTGTGCTGGGCAAGGGTTAGGCTGGCAGTGGTGAGCGACAGGGTGGCGAACATGCGTGCCAGACGCGGGCGAGATATCGGTAGCGATATCAAACGACAGGACAGTGCAGGGGAAAGCAGGGACATCTGGCACTCCGACAACGGTAACAGGGTGATGGCGTACGGCAGCAATGACAGCTCTCGCGCGTAGGCGCCAATGGTAGCTGTTTGGCCTGTGGGTGTCAGGCACGGCGCGGCGTCATGTCTCACCTCGCTGCCAGGCACGCCATCCTGCGGGGTGGCTGAGAGGATGATCGCGAGCACGACCGTGAGGAAGACCGTGGAGGTGATCGTAAGGTTGACTGCGGGCATGAAAAAAGCCCCGTCTCCGAGAGAAGACGGGGCTTTTGACGACTATCCGCGCAGGTGGCTCAGTCCAATTCAGCGCACGGCTGAGCACAACGGCAGCTCACGGCTCAGCACATATGGAAGCTCACGGCTGTGAGCGTGCCACCGGTGCTTCGCCGGTCGCGGCAGCTGGCCCCGGCGTAGCCACCACACCATCGCGGCGTGCGAAGTGATCGACCCATAGCGCGATCACGCCATCGCCGGTGACGTTGGTGGCGGTGCCGAAGCTGTCCTGGGCCAGATATAACGCGATCATCAGGCCGAGTTCCGCCTCTCCAAAGCCGAGCATGCTGCCCAGCACGCCAAGTGCCGCCATCACCGCACCACCCGGCGCCCCGGGCGCAGCGATCATGGTCAGGCCCAGCATGATCAAGAACGGAATCACTTCGCCGAGGCTTGCCAGCGCCAGATTTGGGCTCATCATCATCACGGCAGTAGCACAGGTGACGATGGTGATGGTTGAACCGGAAAGGTGGATGGTGGCGCACAGCGGCACGCTGAAGTTGGCCACTTCATCGCTGACGCCGTTGGCCTTGGTCTGACGCAGGCTGACCGGGATTGTCGCCGCCGACGACATGGTGCCCAGCGCCGTCAGGTAGGCCGGCAGCATGTTGCGCAACAGGCCCAGCGGAGAACGACGCTGGATCAGACCGGTGATCAGGTAGGCCGTGCTGAGCCAGATCCAGTGCATCACGATCGCCAGCACCAGCACCTTCCAGAAGGTATCCAGTGTCGACAGCGCCTTGCCCTCGTAGGCCATCTCGGCAAAGGTGCCGGCGATGAACAGTGGCAGCAGCGGGATGATGACGCGATTGAGGAACACCTCGACCACTTCACGCGATTCGAAGACGGCGCTTTTCAGGGTCGGCAGTTCGCGGCGGCTGATGACCACACCGAAGACGAAGGCCAGCACTAATGCCGTCATCACCGGCAGTGCCGCGGGGATTTCGAGATCGAGAAAGGGAGTCAGGGCATCGCGGCCTTCAGTGACCGGCGCCATGCCGGACAGCATGCCGGGCAGCAGGTTGCTGGCCACCAGGAAGGCGAAGATGCCGGACAGAATCGTCGACCCGTAGGCCATGCCGACGGTGCGACCCAGCATGGCGCCGGAATTCTTCGGCAGCGACGCGATGCCGCTCATGACGTAGAACAGGATGATCAACGGGATGGTGAAGTTGATCAGCTGGCCGATGATGACCTTGGCGGTCAGCGCGGCACGTACGAGGGCATCCGGGGCCATCAGGCCGATCAGCAGGCCGGCAATGATGCCGAGGATAAGTTTGACGATGAGCTTCATGTGGATCTCGAGGGTTTGACGGGTTCTTGCCCCGATAACGGGTCGTGAATCGCGTACCACCTCGGCGACGCACCGAAATGGCGCGCAGAGTTTACCTGAATTGCGCCACCATTTCAGGCGCCTGGCCAGCTGCCGTGGCATGGGGTGTGAATGCCCATGACTCGACGTGTTGACCAGGCGCCATCTCAGGCTCTCAGCCGTTCATCGCTTCGCTTTCATCACTTTCGCGTTGTCTCTCTTTCGCGCCTCGCTTGCCCACCCAACGCTTCGCTTGCGCTCTCGTTTCACTGTCCTAGTCTCACTGTCCTGATCTCACTGTGATGAAGAGGCCGAGCGACGCTGCTTTACACCATGATGCACCAGTGCCACCGCTGCCAGTACCAGCCCGAACAGCGACATGCCCTGCCAGCCGTAGACGCTCATCATCTTGACGCCGATGGCGGAACCGGCTGCCGCACCGAGGTAGTAGCACAGCATGTAGACGGCGTTCATGCGGCTCTGTGCCTTGGGGTCGATCGAGAACACGCGCACCTGGTTGGGAATCTGGGCCGCGAAGACGCCCAGGTCCAGCAGGATGATGCCGACGATCAGTCCGGCCAGGCTGTTTCCCCAGAGGCCGAGCACCGCGAAGGACGCCAGCACCATCACCAGGGCGAAGCTGATCAGGCGCCCTGCGCCGACACGATTGACCAGACGGCCCGCCGCCTTGGCCCCGAAGATGCCGGCCAGCCCGATGATACCGAACAGCCCCGCCTGCTGGACGCTGTAGTCAAACGGCGCATCGGTGACGTGAATGGCCAGCGTCGCCCACATGGCATTGAAGGCCGCGAACCACAGTGCGCCGGTCAGTGCTGACTCTCGCAGCAGGGCATGTTGCTTGAACAGCGTGCCCATCGAGAGGATCAGTCTGGGGTAGGCCATCTGCACGGCAGGCGCGCGACTGGGCAGGTGACGATGCAGCAGCGCACCGATGATGACGGCGAGGATGGCCGCGACCAGGAAGACGCTGCGCCAGCCCCAGTATTCGCCGATGCTGCCGCTCAGGGTGCGTGACAGCAGTATGCCGATGGTCAACCCCGTCATCAGGGTGGCGATGCTCTTGCCGCGCGCCTCGGGGGTGGACAGCGAGGCGGTCAGCGGAATCAGTTGCTGGGTGATGTTGGCGCCCAGCCCGGCCACGAAGCTTGCCAGCAACAGCGGCCAGAAGCTGGGGGCCAGGAAGATGCCCAGTGAGGCCAGTGCCAGGGTGATGGACAGATTGCGGATAAGTTGGCGCCTGTCCATGGTGTCGCCCAGCGGCGAGATCAGCAGGATGGCGGCGGCGTAGCCGAATTGGGTCGCGGAGGGAATCAGGCCGATCATGCCGTGGCTCACGCCCAGTGAGCGGGCCATCTCTGCCAGCAGCGGCTGGTTGTAGTACAGATTGGCGGCAGTTGCAGCGACCGCGATCGCCATCAGCAACAGCAGACCACGCCCAATGGCGGGCGTGCTGTCGGCGTCCGATGTCGATGTCGGTGAGGCTGTGCCTGACTGGACAGTATCTGATCGGCCAGTATCTGACTGGACAGTAACTGATCGGACTGTGTCCGATCGGGAAGTGCTGGAAGGGGGAGTGCCTGTCACCTGGGTGTCCTCATGTGCGCGCTGCCAGCCGTGGCAGCGGTGATTCACGAGGGGCAGGGTAGGCAGTGTTCACCTATAAGAGAAATGTTGGTGTTTGATATGTTTGATGCTCTACCGGTATAGATCTGTGATCTATCCTGGAGGCGCTCAATACTTACTGTGCTTAAGCGTGGCTGTGCTCAAACACGGCTGCGCTCAAGCCTGGCCCTGAAGGCGCTGGTCTGGCCGCGCGACACTGTCGCGTTCCACCAACCTCGGGGCCAGTTGGGTCTGGCCCGGGAAGGGGGTGCCCTCCAGGCGCGCGATCAGCTGATCGACGGCCGTGGTGCCCAGCGCATAGATCGGCTGGCGGATGGTGGTCAGGGCGGGGGAGAGGTAGGCACTGATCTCGATATCGTCGTAGCCGATGATCGAGAGCTGCGTGGGTACCTCAAGGCCCAGGTCCCGAGCGGCGCGCAGACAGCCCAGTGCCAGCAGATCATTGAAGGCAAAGATGGCATCGGGCCTGTCGGCCGGATCGGCCAGCAGCAGATGGGCTGCGCGATGACCGTCGGCCAGCATCAGCTGGGTCTCGATCTGCCAGTCCTCGGCAAGCCCCAGGCCGGCGGCGTGCAGAGCGTCCAGTGCTCCGCTCAGTCGCTCGCGGGAACGGGCATGATCGCGAGGCCCGGTCAGCAGGGCGATGCGTTCGATCCCCTGCGTCAGCAGGTGTTCGATGGCGAGCCTGCCCCCCAGGCGTGAATCATCATTGACCACCGTCATGTCCCAGCCAGGCTGGGGCTCGGCGTCCATCATCACCGTGGGCAGTGGCAGGGCGCTGAGCGCCTCGAGAAAGCCGGCACCGTTCTCGGCGGTCATCACCACCAGTCCATCGATGCGTCGGTCCCGCAGTGTCTCGAGATAGCTGAGCTGCTTGGCGTCGATATCGTCGCTGTTGCACAGAATCAAGCTGTAGCCTGCCTGGTAGCAGCGGTCCTCGACGCCGCGGATCACCTCGGCGAAGAAGGGGTTGTGCGCATTGGTGACGATCATCCCGAGGGTGTGGCTACGGTTGGATTTCAGCGCGCGGGCGACGCTGTCCGGTCGATAGCCGAGTGCGGCGATTGATTCGCGTACTCGGGCCTCGGTCGCACTGGCCACCGGGCGGGTGGCATTCACGACATGCGACACCGTGGTCACGGAAACTCCGGCGTGTGCC
Organism: Cobetia sp. LC6; assembly: GCF_030264805.1. Taxonomy (NCBI): domain Bacteria; kingdom Pseudomonadati; phylum Pseudomonadota; class Gammaproteobacteria; order Oceanospirillales; family Halomonadaceae; genus Cobetia; species Cobetia sp. LC6. The sequence goes on from NZ_JASSPL010000004.1 coordinate 45,218, forward strand.
GCCACATCCTTGAGTCGAATCACATCTCTGTCCCTGGTGGTGAAAGTCGAGCGGGCGTCACTGGCCCTGCGAGGCAAGCAATACACGCCATTGAAGGAAAGACGGAAAAACGCCGGCCAGTGGCCGGCGTCCTATCTTGCGATGAAGAGGGTGCGAGCCGTGCGGTCGCTTATTCGGTGATCAGCTTGAGTGGCACGGAAATGGTCTTCTCGACGTCTTCATCCTTGAGCAGCTTGTCGGCGGTATCGACGCCGAGGCTACCGATCAGTGCCGGTTGCTGGGCGACGGTGGCGTCCATCTTGCCGGCCTGCACGGCCTTGATGCCTTCGTCGGTACCATCGAAGCCGACCAGCAGAATGTCCTTGCCGGCGGCCTGCAGGGCACGCTGTGCGCCGAGCGCCATCTCATCGTTCTGGGCAAAGACGGCATTCACGCCCGGGTGCGCCTGCAGCAGGTTCTCCATCACGTTCAGCCCCTGGGTGCGGTTGAAGTTGGCCGGCTGAGTGGCCACCAGGCTTAGGCCTGACTGGCCGTCGATGGCCTTCATGAAGCCTTCACCGCGATCGCGCGTGGCCGAGGCGCCGGCGACACCTTCCAGCTGCACGATCTCACCCTTGCCTGCGAGCTTTTCGGCGATGAAATTGCCCGCCAGTTCACCACCGGCGACGTTGTCGGAGGCGACGTGCGCCGCGACCCGACCGCCGTTGGCGCTGCGATCCAGTGTCACCACCGGCACATCACGGCCATTGGCGGTGCGCACGCTGGAGACCACGGCATCGGAGTCGGTCGGGTTGATCAGCAGCAGATCGACACCGCGGGACAGAGCATCCTCGACGTTGGACAGCTCACGCGCGGCGTCATCACCGGAATCCAGCACGATCAGCTCGTGGCCCAATTCCTCGGCCTTGTCCTTGGCGCCCTGCTGGAGGCTGACGAAGAACGGGTTGTTCAGCGTCGAGACCACCAGCGCGATCTTGTCGGCCATGGCGGATTGCACCGGCATCAAGCTCAGGCCTACGGCAGTGATGGCGGTGGTCAGCGTGGAGGTGAGCAGTTTTCCGTTCTTCTTCATGGCGATGGTCCTTTCATTGTTGTCGGCGACCCGCTGGAGGGCCCCCGTGGTTGGCGCACGGGGCGAGGGTCTTCGATGCTGCAGGGAATGAAATCGTGTCGTGTCTTACGAACTTGCGCTTCTATTTCTGCGCACGGCTGTCGATCAGTACCGCAAGCAGTATGACAGCGCCCTTGGCGATCATCTGGTAGTAGCTGGAGACGCCCATGATGTTCAGCGCATTGTTCAGCACGCCGATCACCAGTGCCCCGATCAAGGTGCCGAAGATGCGCCCGCGGCCACCCATCAGGCTGGTGCCGCCGATGACGACTGCCGCGATGGCGTCCAGCTCGTAACCGGTGCCGGCATTCGGCTGTGCCGAACCCAGGCGAGCGGCGAGTATGGCACCGGCCAGTGCCGCGAAGGCACCCGCGATGGCATAGACGCTGATCTTGATGCGATTGACGTTGATGCCGGACAGGCGCGCGACCTTCTCACCACCCCCGACCGCATAGACGTGGCGTCCGAAGCGGGTGTGATGCAGCACGCCCCAGCACAGCACGTAGACGAAGAACATCATGTAGATCGGAATCGGCACGCCGAGCCAGTAACCGCCGCCCAGATTCCAGAAGCTGTCCGCGGCTTCGCTGACGCCGATGGAGACCGGACGGCCATCGGTGTAGACGAGCGTGGCACCGCGCAGCACCGTCATCGCCACCAGCGTGACGATGAAGGCCTGGATGCGACCGAAGGCGACGAACAGGCCGGAAATGGCGCCCAGGCCGGCACCGGCGATGATGGTGCCCGGCACGCTCAGCCAGGGGGAGAGGCCGGCGGCGGTCATCGAGGCCGCGAAGGCGCCGGTCAGCGCCAGTACCGCGCCAACGGACAGATCGATGCCCGCGGTGAGAATGACGAAGGTCACGCCCATGGCGATGATGGCATTGATGCTGGTCTGGCGGAGCACGTTGAGCAGGTTGTCGGAAGACAGGAAGTTGTCGGACAGGCCGGCACTCACGGCGATCAACAGGGCCAGCGCGATCAGCGCCTTGTTGTCGACCAGCAGACGCATGACGTCGAGGCGGCGGCCGCTGGCGGCAGAGGAAGAAGGAGTAGACATCAGTTCGGCATCTCGTGGCGGGAAGCGGAGGAATCGGGGGTAGAAGACGGGCGGGTGGCGCCGCGTGATGCAGCGCTGGACGTTGACGTGCCGTTCGCGGCGTCGTTGCCACTGCTGAGGGGGCTCTCGAGGCCGGAGGCCGCGGTCATGATCGCTTCCTGGGTCGCGTTCTCTCGGCTGAACTCGCCGGAGATGCGCCCGTCGGCGACCACCAGAATGCGATCGGCCAGGCCGAGCAGTTCGGGCATCTCCGAGGAGATCAGCAGTACGCACTTGCCCTGGCGCTTGAGCTCGTTGATCAGCAGGTAGATCTCGCGCTTGGCGCCGACATCCACGCCACGGGTCGGTTCATCGAGAATCACCAGCTCCGGCGCCGGCATCAATGCCTTGGCCAGCGACACCTTCTGCTGGTTGCCGCCGGACAGTGTATCGACCGGCTGGTCGGTATTGCTGACCTTGATCTGCATGCTCTTGACGAAGCTTTCGACGGCGGCGGCTTCCTCGCCATGGCGAATACGCCCGAACGTGCCACAGAAGCTGGGCAGGGCGCTCAACGACATGTTGCTGGCCACCGAGTGAGGGAGAATCAGGCCCGCCTGCTTGCGGTCTTCCGGCACATACACCAAACCCGCGGCCAATGCCTCGGCCGGCGAGGCGAAGCGCACCGGCTGGCCATGCAGCTTCACGCTGCCGGCGCTGATACGGGTATCGCCACACAGGGCGCGGGCCAGTTCGGTACGCCCGGCGCCCATCAGGCCGCCAAAGCCGAGCACTTCCCCACGACGGGCCGAGAAGCTGATGCCCTTGACGCCCGGCGCCTCGAGATCCTCGACCTCGAGCATCGCTTCGCCATCAGGGGTGGCGGGCGTATAAGGGTAGCGCTCGGCCAGCTCGCGGCCGACCATCAGGCGAATCAGGCCATCCTCATCCAGTTCCGCCGTCGGGCCCTGGTGGATCATCTGGCCATCGCGCAGCACGGCGACTTCATCGCACATGCTGAAGATCTCGTTCAGGCGGTGGGTGATCAGGACCAGCGAGCGGCCCTCGGCGCGCAGTTCGGCCACGACCTCGGCGAGAATCTCGGTCTCGATGTCGGTCAGCGCATCGGTGGGCTCGTCCATGATGATGATCTCGGCGTCCAGCGACAGCGCACGCGCGATCTCGACCATCTGCTGCTGACCGATGCTCAGCTCGCTGACGGCGGTGCGGGAATCCAGCGATTGACGCAGGCGGTCGAGCAGCTGGCGGGCATCGCGATGCAGACGCTTCCAGTCGACGGTGCCCAGCGTGGTGCGTGGCTCACGGCCGAGGAAGATGTTCTCGCCGGCGGACAGGCCCGGCACCAGATTGAGTTCCTGGTGGATGATGGCGATGCGGCTGTCCATCGCCTGACGTGGAGTGGTGAAGACCACTTCCTCGTCACGCAGCCACAGCGTGCCGGCGTCATAGCGATAGACGCCGGAGAGAATCTTCATCAGCGTCGACTTGCCCGCGCCATTCTCACCGGCCAGCGCATGCACGCGCCCCGCGCGTAGGGTCAGATCGACACCCTTGAGCACGCTGACCCCTGAGAAGCCCTTGTCGATGCCCTTGAGCGCCATCAGCACTCTCGGTTGTGCATGGCTCTGCATCAGAAGGGCACCCCACAGTGCAGGATCACGTTGGCGTACGGCGTGCACTCGCCCGTGCGCACGATGACGCTCGCCTCGGGTAGCGCCGCCTTGAAGGCTTCATGACTGAGTTGCTGGCGAGCGATCGGCGTGAGTGACAGACGATCCAGTGTATCCAGACGTTCGACGATGGCGTCATGGAAGGAGGGGCTCTTGACCGGCAGCTCCTCGGCCAGGGTCGTGGCCTCGATGCACAGCTCGGCCAGCAGGGCGTCCAGTACCGGCAGCATGGCGGGCAGGCCGGGAACCACCGCGAGGTCGACACAGGGCACGCCCTCGGGAATCGGCAGGCCTGCGTCGGCGATCACCACGGTGTGGGTATGGCCGAGACGGGCGAGGTGGCCACTGAGAGGTCCGTTCAAGATGCCGTGTCGTTTCACGTCGCAGTCCTTGGGTAAAGCAGGAATGAGTCGATCCAGTATCTGAATCCGCTGGTTCACAATGGCGCCAATTATGAACCGCAAACGTTTGCGGTGCGGTAAGCGATACGTCGTAGGCGCTGTAGGGTGACTACCTTTCTGTAGTCTGAGGTCTAGTGCGGGGTGCGCTCGGAAGGTGAGCTTAAAAGAGAAGGCGATCCAAAAAGAGGGGAATCGAAAGAAGCGGGTGACCATGAAAAGACGGCGCTCACACAAGAGAACATCTGAACAAGAAAGCCCTCAAGTTCACCAGGCCCGTGCCGATAGCCCCAACACTCAGACAGACAAATACGCCCGGTATGCGTGCTTTTTCGCCTGATGGCGGCTCAGCGGGCATGTGAAAATACCTTCACCCTATCGAGAGGTGCATATGGCGACGATTTCATCGCTGGGGATTGGCTCTGGGCTCGACCTCAACAGTCTGCTGACGGATCTGGAGACGGCAGAGCGTCAGAAGCTCACGCCGATCGAGAACCAGCAGGCAAGTTACGAAGCCGAGTTGTCGGCCTGGGGCACGATTCAAAGTCGCCTGGAATCCCTGGATACCGCTGCCGCGGCGCTGGCCGATGCCGAGACCTATGCCGGCATGACGACCACCGCCAGTGGCTCGGGCGTCAGTGCCACGGCAACCTCGGAAGTGAGTGCGGGCAGTTATTCGGTGGCTGTCACCCAGCTGGCACAGGCGCAGAGTCTGGCGACGGCGGGGCAGGCGAGCCGCGATGAGGCCATCGGTGATGGCACCGCGACCACGCTGACGCTGTCATTGGGCACGCTGGCCACTGACGGCAGCTATGCGGCGGATGCCGAGCGCAGCGCCAGCATCGTCATCGACGAGAGCAACAACACCCTGGAAGGCATTCGTGATGCCATCAATGAGGCGGGCCTCGGGGTCACGGCCTCGATCGTCAATGATGGCTCCGACACGCCGTATCGCCTGGTGATGACCTCGGATGAGACGGGCAACGAGGCGGTGATGAGCCTCGCGACCAGCCGCGAGGTGGCAGAGCTCGAGAGCCTGCTCAGCCATGACCCGGCGAGCTATGACGCGACAAGCAGTGACCCGGCCGCCAGCGGGATGGAGCAAGTCGTCGCGGCGCGCAATGCCGAATTCAGCGTCAACGGCATCAGCATGCAAGCCATCTCCAATGTCATCGATGATGCCGTGGATGGTTTGACCCTGACGCTGAGCGAGACCAATACGACTGCGAGCGTGGTCACCGTCAAGGAGAACGCCGAGTCGGTGAGCAAGGCGATGGAGACCTTCGTCAATGCCTACAACGATCTTCAGGACACCATCGACAATTACACCGCCTTCAATGCCGATGAAGGGACCGCGGGGGAACTGCTGGGGGACTCGACGCTGCGCACCATCGAGAGCCGCCTGACCTCGGCGCTGAATTTCACCAGTGAGGGCGATTTCTATGCGCTCTCCTCGCTGGGAGTGAGCCGTACCAACGATGGCAAGCTCGAATTCGACAGCGCCGTGATCGAGGCCGCCGACAGTGAGCAGCTGGCGGCGATGTCGGGATTCTTCATCTCCGATGATGAGGCGGGTACCAGTGGTTTCGCCAGCCAGATGTCCAGTCTGCTGGAAGAGGTGGTCGGGGAAGATGGCACGCTGGAAAGCACTAAGGAAGGCATCGAAGGGTCGCTGGAGAGTCTCGCCAGCCAGTATGAGCAGACCGAAGACACCATCGAGGCCACCATCGAGCGCTATCGTGAGCAGTTCACGGAACTCGACATTCTGGTGGCCAACCTGACATCCACCAGTGATTACCTGACCAGTCAGCTGGAAACGCTGGAAAACAGCTGGGACATGACGGGCTGATCGGCGGCTGATGCCCTGAGACATTGGTCTTTGGTCACTGGGCCCAGGCCCGGACCATCCGCCATGCGCCTGCGAGATTCGATGAGTCCGGCCATGCCCGCAGTCGAGGCCACGTGCCGCCGACGGCTCCACATCTGACAGAGATACTGACAAACGTCATGAACAAGGGAACCCAATCACCATGAGTCGCTATCGTGGCGCCAATGCCTATGCCCGTGTCGGCGTGGAATCCGGTGTGCTTTCCGCCAGCCCGCACCAGTTGATCGTGATGTTGTTCGAAGGAGCAGACCGCGCGCTGGCGGCGGCGCGTCTGCAGATGGAGGCCGGCGACGTGGCCGCCAAGGGGCAGTCGCTGGCCAAGGCGACCAGCATCGTCACCGAAGGCCTGCGTGCCTGCCTGGATCATGAGCAGGGCAACGAGGTCGCGACCAATCTCGATCGCATGTATGACTACATCGCGCGCCTGATCATGCAGGCCAATCTGGGCAACGACCTAGAAAAGCTCGACGAGGCACGTCGCCTGCTCAACGAGCTGGGAGACGCCTGGCGTCAGATTGCCGTACACGACAAGGGAATGGGCTGACCATGGACAGCAATGCAATGCTCGCCGATGACACCTTCCAGCAATGCGATGAGCTGTTGGAGCAGATGAATGCCATGCTGCGCTCAGCGCGCCTGGGTGACTGGCCCGCGGTACTCGGCGGGCAGGCCAGCTATATCGAGAAGATGCAGCAGCTGCGCATGCCGCGAGGTGGCAACGCCGAGACGCGCAGGGCGCTGGAACAACGCCTGCGCACGCTGACTACGCTGGAGTCAGAGCTGACCGTCCAGCTCAAGGCGCGTCAGAGCCAGTTGCAGGAAGTGCTCGGGGACGTGAGTACGCGCCGCAAGCTGGCCCGCAGCTATGGCCAGGGCAGCTGAAGCCAGCACAGAAAAGCCCGAGGAAGCTGCGATCAGGGCCGGGTCGCCGAGGCTGCGCGCATGGCTCCCAGACGTCACACTTGGGCAATGAGGACTGCACGACATGAGCGGCATCAATCCCTTGATCGATAGTCTGCTCCATCAGGTGTTGGGCAGGGCGGCACAACTCCCGCCGCCGGCGGACGCCGGTGTCGTCTTCCCGACCTCCGCTCTCCAGTCGCGTCAAGGGCTGGGGGCGGAAGATGGCAAGGGCAGCAGGGGTCAGGATGGCACCCAACAGCTTTTCCAGACAGGCACAGGAGCAGGCGCAAGGCCTGCGTCTTCGTCATCGAATGCCAGCGCAGCATTGCTGTCAGCCTCGCAAGCTTCCACTTCTCCAATCGGCGTCCCCGCGTCATCTTCCTCTTCTCTTGCATTGTCTGGTGCTTCCGTCGAACTGACGACGCAGACCCAGATGATATCGCGTTTGCTCGACGCCCTGTCGCAGCTGGTAGCCAGCGGCTCAGCCTCTGCGCGGGTCGGGTTGGCGCTGCCGGAAGGGCAGACGCTGGCTTCTCTACTTGCCAGCGGCCATCCCTTGCCCGGCTTTCTGGCCCCCATTGCGCTGTCCAACGCATCGCTTCTGAGCCTGTCGGCGGCCTTGAGCCAGCAGATGCACCAGAGCGGGCTCTTCTACGAGGCGGACCTGCTCGCCTGGGTCGACAATCGCCTGGGTTTGGCTGACCTCGCCGGGCACCCTCAGCTTGCCAATGCCAGGTTGGAGGCTCTGTTGGCCTGGCGGCAATGGCCGGTGCTTGCGGAGGCGCGCTTCACCCCCTGGGAAGAGACGCGCGAGGACGCCTTTGTCTGGCGCATGCGAGACATGCGAGAAGAGCTGCGCCGTGAGGCGCGCGCAGGCATGGCACGGCCGCGCAGTGACATGCTGTTGCCGCCAGGTAGTGTGGACGTGGCCCGACAGGGCGTCAGCGCCCATGAAGCCAGTGCGCTGGGTGCCTATCGCGACAACATGCAATTGGGCGTCGCTCAACCTGCCGCCTCTGAAGTGTCTCGTTCGGATGCGATCGCCAGCGGGCTGGTGCAGCAACAGCTGTTGTTGATTCTGGGTCAGCCCTTCAATTGGCAGGGCTTGTTGATGCCCGGCCTGCATGTCTTCTTCAGTCTCTATTTCCCGGGGCCGCCTTATCGGCATCGCTCGCGGGATGAGGAGGAGCGACGTACAGCGCCATTGGCCGTGACGCCCATGTCTGCGCATGACGCCACACCCGACAGCCGCCGCAGTGATCACGGCGAGGCTCAACAGTGGAAGATGTTGCTGACATTGGTTGCAGGCGGCAGCGATGACGAGGAGAGCAGCGATCGCAAGCCACAGGTGACTTCCGAGCAGGAAAACCTTGCCGCGAAGGACAATGCAGAACAGGGCGAAGGGCAGGCGCCAGCGTCCGGTAGTGCGGAAAGTGAGGGTGGTGAGGAGAGCAAGAGCAGTGAGAGCGGTGATACTGCCGCGCGGGCAACGCTCGCACTGAACCTGACCTGGTATCAGCTCGCTGCGCCTGTGGCATTGGTGGTCGAGATCGAGCGACTGACGCAACCTTCCAGCAACGCTGGCGATCATGAAGCCGCCTTGCGCGAGATGCAGCATGTGCTCGCGCAAGGTCTGGCCGGGATGGCGCCCAGGGTGCACGTGCGTCCCATCGATTCAGTGCGTGATCATGACTCGCCCGCGCCTTCTGATGACACTCCTGTCGATGCCCCCCGGGCCACAGCAGAGCAAGCGATGGATTTCATGCATACCCAGGGTGAGAGGCTGGGGCAGCGCATCCAGCAGCGGGCCAGGGCGCTGGGTCTGAGCGTGCATGAAATGCCCGAGCTGGTCGAAATGCTGGCCACCGGCCTGCCGGCACGCAAGGAATTGCCTACAGCCTTGATGCAGGTCGTCGTCAAGATCGCCGAGCTATGGGCAGAGAGGCATCGCTCACGGAAGACGCCTTCCGAGTGAAATCCTCGAATGTCCTGCCCTGCAGGATGATGTTCATCCTTGTACGATTCTTGCTCATTGAGCCTTGGCGAATGTTTTTTTGGCATGCCCCAGCATGATGACTATGGGGGTATGAAATGACATTTCAGGCGTCACGCCTTAGTCCATGATATCGAGAAATATAATTTATTTATAAAATTTAAATAAATCGTCACTCAGGCGCACTGCTTGCGTGGAGGCAGTATTGTAACTCCGCCGAGAGTCAGCATGGAGATGCGGCTCGATCCTGCATGTTGTTTGTGTCATGACCCTCATATCCTGTGTTTTTATTCTGTTCAAGCGGCGAGAGAAGCCCATTTCGGTGAGTCGCTGGTGGGGTCTCTCATTGCGTTGAAATAGCAGTTGGCCCGTCTTGGTCAAGTGCTGCCATTTCATTATCTCTCGCTTTTACGCAGGGATAACTTGCTGCCTGTTGCCGGCCCGTTCGGGGCCATTGCTCGATATTGTACAAGGTATGCCCTCGGTGTCGGGTAAGAGGCAGGGCTGCCTTTCACGAAAATGCCACACACTGTGCGCACTATCCGCTTGCTATTGCTTTGTATGACAAATCTGGTGCATCGTGATTATGCAAGTCGTCTTGAAGACAAGATTGAGAGCTTTTCTGACACACCTTGCTGCCATTTCGGCGGCTTGATGCAGTTTTTGTGCATATAGCGTAGCGGTATGTAAAAAAATGTTGATGAAGAGTCTGGTCCATTACGTGATTAAGTATTAGAATCGCCATCTTAATGTGGGTGGCTCATCTGGTCATGAAGTCACTGCCCCGCATGGCGCCACTGGTCCGGCGCCGTGAGTATTGCGTTTCATCACATCAAAACCATAAGGAATGACGGTCGAGCGCCAGGGTTGGCGGTAGCTCGGGACGATCAGACCACTCAGGGAATCATGATGTCCTCACTGCTCAATGATATACAGAGTGTCAATCTGTCGTATCTTCTGCTTGTGCAGCGCTTGTTGGTCGAAGATACGGAAATGGCGCTGGTACGCCTGGGTCTCGATCAAGAGATGGCGGATCTTTTGTCTGGCATGAGTGTCAGTCAGCTGGTGTCGTTATCGTCCTGCAATCAACTGTTGTGCGAGCTGGCATTGGATGATGCCTCACAACTCAAGGGAGTCTTGCAGGGCGGGCGCGACCAGGATTTCAGTGCGATGCACACTGCCATGTTGCTGAACGCGCGCCAGAACGACGCTGGACTCCGGCAGGGGGGAGTCAGCGGATGACCCAGAAAAGTCTCGTCGATGAACTGCAGCAGCTGCAGTTGGCAGTAGAGTTGATCGAACTGGGTGCCCGCCTGCAGGTGCTCGAGACGGAAACGGAGATCAGCCGCGCGCGTCTGGTCAAGCTGTACAAGGAAGTTCGGGGCGTCTCGCCGCCCAAGGGCATGCTGCCGTTTTCCACCGACTGGTTCATGACCTGGCAGCCCAATCTGCATGCATCGCTGTTCCACGGTTTCTATCGTCGACTAAAGGCGCAGGGCGCGTCGCGCATGAATGCCTTCGTCAAGGCCTATCGCTTCTATCTGGAGCATGTCGGCGAAGATGAGCCGGTGCTGGCGCTGACGCGCGCCTGGACACTGGTGCGCTTTTTCGAAAGTGATCTGCTGGAAGTGGCCAGCTGCAAGACCTGCAGCGGCCATTTCGTGGTGCACGCCCATACGCCATCACATGATTACGTGTGTGGCATCTGTCAGCCGCCATCGCGTGCCGGCAAGACGGCCGCCCGTCGCAAGGCTCGTGAAGAAATGGCATTGGAGCAGTCGGCAGCCGTCGCCAGTCTCGGCTGATAGCTGTCTCGTGTCAGTGAAGGCGCTGAGATTGCGTCAGGCGAACGAGCAAGACGAGCGTGCAAAGACCAGAAGGCTTGCCCATCACCGGGCAAGCCTTCTTGCGTTGTGCACCATTGATCGCTCGCCTGTCTCGATGCCGACTGTTTCGACCATGACTGTTTCGATCATGACTGTTTCAACAACGGCCCTTGCTACAGCGGCGGCCTCAACGAATATTCCGCCGTGACCCTAAAGACATGCTCAGCGACGCCGATAGTCAGATTCAAGCGACGTTGACCGAATGCCAAGGGGGTTATTGTGTTGTTGTTCATAGGCTATCTAGTGGTCATCGGGTCCACCCTGGGCGGGTATCTGATGGTGGGCGGGCACCTGGCGGTGCTGTTGCAGCCAGCGGAATTGCTCATCATCTGTGGCTCTGCCGTCGGCGCCTTTCTGGCCGGCAACAACGGCAAGGCCATCAAGGCCACCGGCAAGGCATTCTCGAAGTTGAAACGCACGCGTGGCTACAACAAGTCCCTGTACATGGAAGTCATCGGGCTGCTGTATCTGCTGCTGTCGCGTGCCCGTCAGCAGGGCATGCTGGCGATCGAGCAGGACATCGACAACCCGCAGGAAAGCGCCTTGTTCGCCGAGTATCCTCGCCTGCTCTCCGACCCCATTCTGATGAATTTCATCACCGACTACCTGCGCCTGATGGTAAGCGGCAACATGGACCCCTTCGAGCTCGAGTCGCTGATGGAGCACGAGATCGAGACCTTCAAGCACGAGACCGAGATTCCGGTGCATTCTCTCTCGGCGGTGGCCGATGGCCTGCCGGCCTTCGGTATCGTCGCTGCCGTGATGGGGGTGGTGCATGCGCTGGCCTCGGCAGACCAGGGAGCCGCCCAGCTGGGCGTGTTGATCGCCAATGCCATGGTCGGCACCTTCCTCGGCATCCTGCTGGCCTATGGCTTCGTCACGCCGGTCGCCAACAAGATCCAGCACGAGGTGCATGAGGCCGTGAAGATGATGCAGTGCATTCGCGTCATCCTGATGGCTTCGCTCAATGGCTATGCCCCGCAGGTCGCGGTGGAATTCGGCCGCAAGGCGTTGTTCACCGCCGAGCGTCCCAGTTTCAACGAGCTGGAAGAGCATGTGCGCGAGATCAAGAACAAGGGTGCGGGCTGATATGACGTTGCTGTTTCTCGCAAGTGCGTCAGTCGCAAGTGCGTCTCTCGCGAGTGTGTCCGTCACCTGCGTGTCAGTGGCACAGGTGTCGCAGGCCGTCGTGCTAGAGCCGGTGGGTGTCTCTGGATTGAAGACCGGAGGTCTCGATGAGTGAAGAGCGCAGACCCATCGTCATCAAGCGGCCGCGTATCGTCAAAGGCCATCATGGCGGTGGCTGGAAGATCGCCTACGCCGACTTCATGACTGCGATGATGGCCTTCTTCCTGGTCATGTGGGTGATCTCGAATGCCTCGGATGAGGACCTGCGGGAAATCTCCGATTATTTCGGTGCGCCGCTGGAAGTCTCGCTGCTGGGGGGCGATCGCAGTTCGGCCTCCAGCAGTGCCATTCCCGGCGGCGGCTTCATGGCCGAGCAGACCCAGGGCGAGAAGGGCGCTGATCTGCAACGCCTGCAGCGTCAGGCGCTGGCCGATGATTCTCGCATGGCCGCCCTTCGCGACGAGATCGACACCACCATGGCGCAGCGCATGGCCGATGACGCGGACCTGGCCGAACTGCGAGAACAGCTGCAGATCGAGCTGACCTCCGAAGGCTTGCGTATCCAGATCACCGATAGCGATCAGCACCCGATGTTCGCGTTGGGCAGCAAGCAACCTTCGCCACAGCTTTCGCAGCTGCTTGGCTTGCTGGCGCCGATTCTCAAGCGGCTGCCCAATCATCTGAGCATCACCGGGCATACCGACAATCGCCCCTTCGTCGGCGAAGGCGGCTACGGCAACTGGGAGCTCTCCACCGATCGCGCCAATGCCGCCCGCCGCGTGCTCGGCAACAGTGGGCTGCCCTATGAGCGCATCGTGCGCGTGGTCGGCATGGGCTCGCGCATCAGCCTCGACAGCCAGAATCCCGAGGCCGCCATCAATCGTCGCATCAGCCTGATGGTGCTCAGCCAGTCGGCCTATCGCGATATCACCGACAGCAACGGCGTCAATCCACAGCCCGCCGAGGACATCAACAGCCTGCGCGAGCGTCTCGAGCAACTGGCAAGCCCGGTGCGCGTGACGGATCCCGTCGCTGGCAGTCCAGTCATCGACAGCCCCGGCGCCTCCGGGCTGGACAGCTGAGTGCGCTCAAGGCGGCTGACGTAAGAACCGACGCGGCGCCGCTTCCCGTGTGATAGCGCAATGACAGCCAGCGAGAACATGCATGGATATCAGTGAGTTTTACGACACCTTCTTCGAGGAGGCGCAGGAGCTGCTGGCCGAGATGGAGCGCCTGCTGCTGGCGCTGGATGTCGAGGCGCCGGATGCCGAGCAGCTCAACGCCATCTTTCGTGCGGCCCACTCCATCAAGGGCGGGGCCGCGACCTTCGGCTTCACGGTCTTGCAGGACACCACCCATCACCTCGAGAACCTGCTGGACCGTGCCCGCCGTGGCGAGTTGCGGTTGAGCATTCAGCATATCGATCGCTTTCTGGAGACAAAGGACATGCTCGACGACCAGTTGGCGGCCTATCGCAATGCCCAGTCCCCCGACCCTGAGGCCTACGCGCATATCGTGGCGGTGCTCAAGCAGCTGGGCGAGGAGTCGTCGATGATGGATGCCCCGAGCGCACCAGTGCCGTCAGGCGAAGCGTCTGGACCCGTCGTCGATGTGGAAATGCCACCTACGGTCGAGTCACAGGCCGGTGTCGAGGCAAGTGTGCCGTTGCTTTCGGTCACTCTGATGTTCGTCGCCGACCGCGAGCGTGAACTGTTGATCGAAGAACTGGCCAACCTAGGTGAGGTCATCTCCAGCAGCGGTGATGAGCAGGTATGTCGCGTCATCGTGAGTACCACGGTCAGCGCAGAGGATATCGAAGCGGTGCTGTGCTTCGTTATCGAGCCGGAGCAGATTCTGATCGAGCGCGCGACACCTGCTCTATCAGCGGGGGGTGATGGCGTAATGGGAGACGGCGTCGCTGATGGGCAGGTTGAAGCGCTGTCTGAAGCGCTGGTCAAAGAGCAGGCCGAGGGAGTCGCCGATGGCATGTCTGCCGATGCGGCAAGCGATCTTGCCGATCAGACAGCACCTGCTGAAGCGATAGTCGACACAGGCTCTTCGGCAGATGTCTCTTCCGCTGCCCCGGCGAGTGGTGAGCGACGCAGTCAATCGGGGCGGCGCACCACAGATGCGCCTGCCGAGCAGGGCTCCATCCGCGTCGGCGTCGACAAGGTCGATACCATCATCAATCTGGTCGGTGAGCTGATCATCACCCAGTCGATGCTGGAGCAGACGGCATCGGCGACCACACCGCCGGATCAGGCAGCACTGGTCAGTGGCATCAGTCAGCTGCAGCGCAATGCACGAGATCTGCAGGAAGCGGTGATGTCGGTGCGCATGATGCCGATGGACTACGTGTTCTCGCGGTTTCCGCGTCTGATTCGCGACCTTGCCTCGCGGCTGGGCAAGCAGGTCGAGCTGGTCAGTCAGGGGCATGACACCGAGCTGGACAAGAGCCTGATCGAGCGGATCATCGATCCGCTGACCCATCTGGTGCGCAACAGCCTCGACCATGGCATCGAATCGCCCGGCGTGCGTGAGGCAAGCGGCAAGAGCGCCCACGGCACCCTGACGCTGTCTGCCCGTCATCAGGGTGGCAATATCGTCATCGAGGTAACGGATGACGGCGCCGGGCTCGATCGTGCGCGCATTCTGGCCAAGGCGCGCAGCAACGGCCTGGCGGTCAGCGATGGCATGAGTGACGACGAGGTCTGGCAGCTGATCTTCGCTCCCGGCTTCTCGACGGCCGAGCAGGTCAGTGACGTCTCGGGGCGTGGAGTCGGCATGGATGTGGTCAAGCGCAACATCCAGGCGCTGGGCGGGCAGGTGGAGCTTGCCTCCGTGACCGGGCAGGGCACCACCACGCGTATCGTGCTGCCGCTGACGCTGGCGATTCTCGAGGGCATGGCCATTCGCGTCGGCGAGGAAATCTACATCCTGCCGCTGTCGGTGGTGGTGGAATCGTTGCAGCCGCAGACCGACATGCTGTTCACCATGGTCGGCAATGATCGCTTGCTGAAGGTGCGAGATGAATACCTGAGCCTGGTCGCCTTGCATGAGGTGTTCGCGGTACCCGGTGCCCAGACGCAGCCCGAGCAGGGCATCGTGGTGGTGGTGCAGGGCAAGGGGCGCCACTACGCCTTGCTGGTGGATGAGCTGATCGGTCAGCAGCAGGTGGTGGTCAAGAATCTCGAAAGGAATTATCGCAAGGTGCCGGGCGTCTCTTCGGCGACGATCCTGGGCGATGGGCGGGTATCGCTGATTCTCGATGTCTCGGACCTGCATCGCCTCGCCAACCAGATGCCAGCGGTGCAGAGGCAGGCAGAGGGCGGCACTGAGTCCGCCATGCCCCAGGACGCCATTGTCAGCTGAGGCGATCGCCATTCACCGGCCGCATCCTCGCCCCTTGCGCCTCGGCGCGAAGCGTTACCCCATCACAGACAGGAGATGAGCATGTCTCACACTCAAGTTGCCGCGGCGCAGACGTCCAATGTCGGCCTGGCGCAGGACCACGCCTCCAAGACCAGTGACGGCGGCGAATACCTGGTATTCAGCCTCGGCGAGGAGCACTACGCCGTGGATATCCTCAAGGTGCAGGAGATTCGCGGTTACGAGAACGTCACGCGCATCGCCAATGCACCGGCCTTCATCAAGGGCGTGACCAACCTGCGTGGCGTCATCGTGCCGATCGTCGATCTGCGGCTGAAGTTTCAACTGGGCCAGGCCGAATACACGGCGCAGACGGTGGTGATCGTGATCAATATCGGTGAGCGCGTGGTCGGCATCGTCGTCGATGGCGTCTCCGACGTGATCAGCCTTGCGGCCGATCAGGTGCTGCCGCCGCCGGAATTCGGTGCACGCATGAACAGTGACTTCCTGGCGGGGCTGGCGACCGTCAATGATCACATGCTGCTGATAATGGATATCGAGCACATGATGACCAGTGATGAAATGGCGCTGATGGAGCCCGCGGCGCAGCCGGCATGACCTGCTGTCTCGCGGCATGAACCAGACGCAAGGCGCGGCATGTTGCCTGCAGTGTGCGCCCGTCTGATCCCGCGAACATTTACCCCCGTTTCGTCTCGAGCGCCGCTAGCCTTCTGGTCAGCGGCGTTCTTGCGTTCAAGAACTGCCGACAGCGGCCGATAAGGTGTGCACCACAAGGTCGTGGGCGGCTGTACCGGGCAATGACGGTCATGCTGCCGGTCAGTGGTCTCGCCGGGTCAATGACGATCACGCTGTGACGAGTACGAGGCTAAGCAAGGGCAATGCGAAACAATCAGCCGGTGACGGCAAGGGAATACCCCATTGGTGAGCATGACTACCTGATCTCGCGTACCGATCTCAAGGGACGCATCACCTACGCCAACTCTGTCTTCATCGAGGTCAGTGGCTTCACGCGTGATGCCTTGATCGGTGCGCCGCACAATCTGGTGCGCCACCCCGACATGCCAGAAGCCGCCTTCGAGAATCTGTGGTCGACGCTCAAGCAAGGCGAGAGCTGGCAGGGACTGGTCAAGAATCGACGCGAGAATGGCGACTATTACTGGGTCGACGCCTGTGTGACGCCGCTGATCGAGCAGGGCGAGGTGATGGGATTTGCCTCGGTGCGCGTCAAGGCCAGTCGCGAGCAGATCGCCCAGGCCGAGCAGGTCTACGCGGGCCTCAAGCAGGGCAAGCGCGACTATCGCTTGATCAAGGGTCACATCGTGCGTGCTGGCCTCACGGGGGCCTTCAAGCGCCTCACCCAGTGGCGCATGGCGCCGCGTATCGCGCTGCTGGCCGCACTGCCGCTGGTGGCCGGAGCCATAATGGGCAGCGAGCTGCTGCAGGTGCTGGCCGATAGCCAGGCGCATGCGCGTGCCGTGCTGACCCAACTTGCCGCCGAGCTGCCCGCGGCGCAGCTGGCGACGCTCGAGCAGCGGCAACAAGCGCTTGAGGCAAGTCATGCGCGTCTGCAGTGGGAATTGTGGGCCGCCTTCGCTGGTGTGGGCGTGGCATCGCTGTGGTTGGCGCTGCTGACCTACCGCAGTCTGGTTCGGCCGCTGCGCAGCACCCTGGATTTCGCGCGCCAGATCGCCGCGGGCAATCTTTCCCAGTCGATGACGCTGGCGGGCAATGATGAGATGGCACGCCTGGTACGAGCACTGGACAGCATGCGCAAGTCGCTGGTCGGCATCGTCAGCGAGGTCAATGCGGGTATCAATGTGGTCAGGCCTGCCGCTGGCGACATGGCACACGGCAATCAGGAATTCTCGGCGCGGGTCGAGCAGCAGGCGGCGTCGCTTGAGGAGACGGCGGCCAGCATGGAGCAGATGACCGGCACCGTGCGCCAGAATGCCGACAATGCCATCCAGGTCTCGCAACTGGCTGATCAGGCCACGCGCTCCTCCAATGAAGGTGGTGAGGCGATGCAGGCGGTGGTGGAGCGCATGCAGGGGATTACCGCCACCTCTGAAAAGATGGCCGACATCGTCAAGGTGATCGACTCGATCGCCTTCCAGACCAACCTGCTGGCCCTCAACGCCTCGGTGGAGGCCGCACGCGCCGGTGAACATGGTCGCGGCTTTGCCGTGGTGGCCGGTGAGGTGCGCAATCTGGCCTCTCGCAGTGCCGAGGCGGCGCGCGAGATCAAGACCCTGATCGACACCACCCAGCGGGAGATCAGCGATGGCGGTGATCAGGTCGAGGCGGCGCGCGGCACCATGGAGGCGATCGTGACCGGCATCTCGCGGGTCAATGACCTGATCGCCGAGATCTCCTCGGCCTCGCGTGAGCAGAGTGGCGGCATCGAGCAGATCAACACCGCCATCAACGAGATGGACCAGGCCACCCAGCAGAACGCCCAACGTGTGATGAGCAGCGCCCATCTGGCGCAGGATCTCGAGCGGTCGGTCGCGGGTCTGTCGCATGCGGTCAACGTCTTCCGCTTTGGCGGCGAAGGTCCGGAGCAGATTCCCGAGCGCCTGCCAGAGGGTGCATCAGCCCAGCAGTCTTCTTCTGTGCACGCTCAGGCCGCGGCCCGAGCGCAGGTGCCTGGCGGCTCACAGGGTCCGCGACGGTGACAGACCTCACGCCGCCACGCGTCTCCTCCACCTCGTCACCGGCCTCCCATGCCCTCGGACGGGACCTGGTGATGACCGATGACGACTTCGAGCGCATCGCGCGCCTCATCTATCAGCGCGCCGGAATCGTCTTGGCGCGTCACAAGCGTGAGATGGTCTACAGCCGTCTGTCGCGCCGACTCAGAGTGCATGGCCTGACACGTTTCCATGACTATCTGACCATGCTGGAGGCCACCCTGAGCCGCAGTGATCACGACGAGTGGCCTGCCTTCATCAATGCGCTCACCACCAACCTGACCGCGTTCTTTCGCGAACCTCATCACTTCGTCATGCTCGAGAACTTCCTGCGCGAGCGCCAGGCGTCGGGGCAGCGAGCACCGTTGCGTATCTGGTGTGCGGCTGCCTCGACCGGGGAGGAGCCCTATTCCATCGCGATGGTGCTGCGCGAGGTGCTTGGGGGCGCGGCCAATCAGGTCGAGCTGATCGCCACCGATATCGACACGGATGCGCTGCGGGAAGCCGAACTCGGTATCTACCCGTTTGAACGTATCGTCAAGCTGGGTGAGCAGCGCTGCAAGCGCTTCATGCTGCGTGGCAGCGGCAGTCGCCAGGGGCTGGTGAGGGTGCGCCCGGAGATCAGGCAGCTGGTGCGCTTTCGCCACCTGAACCTGCTGGACAGCCACTGGGATCTCGGTAGCGGCTTTGACGTCATCTTCTGTCGCAACGTGATGATCTACTTCGACAAACAGACACAGTCACGCCTGCTGGATCGCTTCGCGCTGATGCTCAAGCCCGATGGACTGCTGTTTGCCGGTCATTCCGAGAATTTCTCATGGCTCAATGATGCCTTCACGCTGCGCGGCCAGACGGTCTATACCCTGTCTCGCCGCCGGACGGAGGGCGCATGATGCGTCGTGATGGTTGGTGATGATTCCCTTTCCCTTACCCGCTCTCCAGGAGTGTCTGGATGCCTACCCCCGCTTCATCGTCATGCCCGGTCTCAGGATCAAATGCTGGTTCACGCTCAGGTTACAACTCAAGTGCCGCTGCTGGCGCAGGCATGCCCCGGGGAGGGGCGGAGCGCATGATCCGCGTGCTGTGTGTCGATGACTCCGCGCTGATTCGTGAGTTGATGGCCGAGATCATCAATGCCCAGCCTGACATGCAGGTCGTGGCCACCGCGCCGGACCCGCTGGTCGCGCGAGACTTGATCAAGCGTCACGAGCCGGATGTGCTGACGCTGGATGTGGAAATGCCGCGCATGGATGGGCTGGACTTCCTCGAGCGCCTGATGCGCCTGCGACCGATGCCGGTAGTGATGGTGTCTTCGCTGACCGAGCGCGGCGGGGAAATCACGCTACGTGCGCTGGAGCTGGGCGCGGTGGATTTCGTCTCCAAGCCGCGCCTGGGAATACGTGGCGGGATGCTCGAGTATGCCGAGACGATTGCCGACAAGATTCGCGCCGCCGCGCGGGCGCGGGTGCGGCCTGCGGGTCGCACCGTGACGCCGCCATCTGCTGGTGGTGCACAGGCCGGCACGGTGCTGTCCAATTCGACCCAGTCCAGTCAGGCCCTGTCCAGTTCACCCCTGTCAAATTCGGTGCAGTCCAGCCTTTCTCAGTCCCATCCTTGTCCATCCAGTCTGGCAGACAGGCCAGTCGTCGCTGCTGCCAGCCGCCGGCCATTGCTGTCGAGCGAGAAGCTGATCGCGGTGGGGGCCTCGACCGGTGGGACCGAGGCGATACGCGCGGTGTTGCAGTCGTTGCCGGCGGATGCGCCGGCCATTCTGGTGACTCAGCACATGCCGCCGGGCTTCACACGCTCGTTCGCCGAGCGCCTCAATGGGCTGTGTCGCATCGCCGTCAAGGAAGCCGTGCACGGTGAGCGCATCCTGCCCGGGCATGCCTATATCGCGCCTGGCGACGCCCACCTGACGCTGTCGCGCAGCGGGGCCAACTATGTGATCACCCTCGATCAGCGTCCGCCGGTCAATCGTCACCGCCCGTCGGTGGATGTGCTGTTCGATTCCGTGGCGCGGGTGGCCGGTCGCAATGCGGTGGGCGTGATCCTCACCGGCATGGGTCGCGACGGCGCGCGGGGGTTGTTGCAGATGCGCGAAGCCGGCGCCCACACCATCGCCCAGGATGAGCAAAGCTGTGTGGTCTACGGCATGCCGCGGGAAGCCGTCGAGCTCGGGGCCGCGGAAAACATATTGCCGTTGAGTCGCATCAGTGGGCAGCTGCTCCACCAGGTTCAGCTGGCCGGACGTTCGCAACGCGTCTAGAGCGCCTCGATCTGCCGGAGCGCGGGTGTTAGTGGGGTGTGAGTCGCCGACAAGGTGAAGATGGGCGCAGAGGGTAAAGTCTGCTGGCTGGTGGCCGATAACCCTCTCACAAGGCTTGAATTTTCAGCCGTTTCCTCATGTGATTCTTCAAGAGAGCCCGACCGCTGATGGCCGACAAGAACCTGCGAATCCTCGTCGTCGACGACTTCCCCACCATGCGTCGGATCGTGCGCAACCTGCTCAAGGAGCTCGGCTTCACCAATGTGGAGGAAGCCGAAGATGGACAACAGGCATTGGAGTTCCTTAATCAAGGCAGCTTCGAGCTGGTGATCTCCGACTGGAACATGCCCAACCTCGATGGGCTCGAGATGCTCAGGCGCGTGCGTGCCAATCCCGCCACGGCCACGCTGCCGGTACTGATGGTCACCGCTGAGGCCAAGAAGGAAAACATCATCGCCGCTGCCCAGGCCGGTGCCAGTGGCTATGTGGTCAAGCCCTTCACGGCCGCAGTGCTGGAAGAGAAGCTGGGCAAGGTCTTCGAGAAACACGGCCTCTGAGCCATCGGGCCACGCTAGCCGGTGCGCGGACCGATCCGCGCTGGTCAGGCAAGGCTGGCGCGCTCAGCGTGGTTGGTCACATCAAGGAGGGTGTCATGAGTCATCTGGAATCATCATCTGAACCCCAGTCATCCTCGGGCGCTGATCCTGGTGTGATGGCGCGCGATGGGGCAGACACCCCCACCAGGGCGGGTGACAGCAGCGAAGACCTGATTCGGCGTATCGGCCAGCTGACGCGCATGCTGCGCGACAACATGCGTGAGCTGGGGCTGGATCGCGAGATCGAACGTGCTGCCGAGGCGATCCCCGATGCTCGTGATCGCCTCAATTACGTGGCCAGCAAGACGGAGCAGGCGGCAGATCGTGCTCTCAACGCCTGTGAGCGGGCCCAGCCGCTGCAGGATGCTCTGGCCAGTAAGGCGAAGTCGCTCAGTGGTCGCTGGGACGCCTGGTTTGCCGAGCCGGTGGCTCTGGATCAGGCGCGTGAATTGGTGATCGACACACGGGCCTATCTGGCTGTGGTGCCTGATCAGACCAGCGCCACCAACAGCGAATTGCTCGAGATCATGATGGCTCAGGATTTCCAGGACCTTACCGGCCAGGTGATCAAGCGCATGATGGATGTCATCCAGCAGATCGAGATGCAGCTGTTGCAGTTGCTGCTCGACAATGTGCCGGAGGGCCATGCACGTTCGGCGCTGGCGTCTTCCGGGCAGGCCACTACCACAACGGCCGCTGAGGGGCTTTCGCCAATGGAGATTTCAGCCTCGGCGCAGGATGAGCGGGCAGCATCCAGTGCCGGGGATGCCCTATCTGGCACCTTGCTCAATGGCCCCCAGGTGCGAGCCGATGCGCCGGGGGTGGTCGCCAGTCAGGACGAGGTCGATGACCTGCTGGATAGTCTCGGTTTCTAGCCGCCTTCCCTGAAGTGGCTCCTGCTGGTTCTTGTTCTTCATGCCCTGGCCTGACCGTCATGCCCTTGCCCGTCCACGTCCCGTGAGGCGGGCAAGGGCATTTTTGGGCGCTATTCCGCGCTTTGATCCCTGCTGTGTTTGCCACAATGAGCCCCATTCTCGGCATGATGCGTTCGCCGTGCGTGCCAGTGTGAGCGAGCGTCATGCTCCCCGGCGTTCAGGTAGATGCGATCCCAGGCAAGCGGAGTAGCCGGTGGCTGACGAGCAGAGCAGCGACGACAAGACAGAAGAGGCCACGCCCCACCGAATACAGAAGGCCCGCGAGGAAGGGCAGGTGCCCCGCTCGCGGGAGCTTGCGACCTTTCTGTTGCTGGGCGGAGGAGCGGCAGGTCTGTGGCTGTTGGCGGGCCCGCTTGGCGATACCCTGGAGCGTGTGCTGGGTGCCTCGTTCGGCTTTGATCGCGCTCAGGCACTCGACAGCCGCGTGATGCTTGCCAATGCGTTGATGCTGGGCCAGGAGGCCTTGCTGGCACTGTTGCCGTTGTTCGCCCTGCTGATGGTGCTGGCGCTGGTCGGCCCGGTGCTGCTGGGCGGCTGGATGTTCTCCACCAAGTCGCTGGCACCGTCGCTGGGCAAGCTCAATCCCGTCAAGGGGCTGGGCAGGATGGTCTCCTCCCAGGCGCTGGCCGAGCTGCTCAAGACCATCGCCAAGTCGATACTGGTCGGTGGCGTGGTGGTGATGTATCTGCATGCCCAGCGCCAGGAATTGATGGCGTTGATGATGATGCCGCTGGGCAACGCCATGGCGGATGCGCTGGCGATCGTGGCGCGCTGCACGGCGCTGGCGATATTGATGCTGATCGTGCCGACGCTGATGGATGTTCCGTATCAGTTGTGGAGTCACGCCAAGAAGCTGCGCATGAGCCTCGAGGAGATCAAGCGCGAGCACAAGGAGACGGATGGAGACCCGCAGATCAAGGCACGCATCCGTCAGCAGCAACAGGCCATGGCGCGCGCGCGCATGATGAGCGCCGTGCCCACTGCCGATGTCATCGTCAACAACCCGACACACTACTCGGTGGCGCTGGTCTATCACGAGGGTGACATGCGCGCGCCGCGGGTGGTGGCCAAGGGGCGTGATGAGGTGGCGCTGCGCATTCGTGAGGTGGGCGAGGCGAACGGGGTACCGATGCTGAGTGCGCCGCCCTTGGCGCGTGCCCTGCACACCCATGTCGATCTCGAGCAGGAAATTCCCATTGCGCTCTATCAGGTGATCGCCGAGGTGCTGGCCTGGGCGATGCGACTCAAGCGGGCCCGCCAGCAGGGTGGCCTGCGCCCGAGTCTGCCGCCAGATCTGTCCGTTCCCGATGAGTATCAGGTGCCCGAGGAGGCGCAAGGGGCGGCTGAGGGGACTGGCCCGCCAGGCACCGAGCGTGATGACGGGGGGGCGGCAGCCGAACTTGAGGTTTCAGCCGTAGGCGCGCCGCCCTCTCACGCAATGTCTTCTGATCATGATTCTGATGACGCTGATGCTGGGGCGGTGTTCCAGCCCAGCGCCAAGCCAGGGGCAGACGGTGATGCGACGACGGATCCTCGTGTCGGAAGTTGATGACCGATGTGGCTGATCGAAGTTGAGGCCCGAACTTGATAACCGTGCTGCTGCCCGATGCTGCTGCCCGAACCCCATGACTGACCGCCATTTCTGCTCCCCAAGCCCGGGCCGCTGCGCCGCACGCGCAACGCCCTCCACGATCGATGAGCTGCTTGCATGAATACCTTGCTGACACTGTTTGACCGCGTGGGGCTCAACACCTCCAGCCAGCTGAAGGTGCTCGCCGGGCCGCTGCTGATCATGATGATCCTGTCGATGATGGTGTTGCCGCTGGCGCCCTTCATTCTCGATCTGCTGTTCACCTTCAATATCGCGCTGTCGATCATGATCCTGATGGTCAGCATGTTTGCGCAGAAGCCACTGGATTTCTCGGCCTTCCCCGCGGTGCTGCTGTTCTCGACCTTGCTGCGCCTGTCGCTCAATGTCGCCTCGACGCGGGTGGTGCTGATGGAGGGTCACAATGGCGGTGACTCGGCGGGCAAGGTCATCGAGGCCTTCGGTCAGTTTCTGGTCGGCGGCAACTTCGCCGTTGGCCTGGTGGTGTTCTCGATTCTGGTCATCATCAACTTCATGGTCATCACCAAGGGCGCCGGGCGTATTGCCGAGGTCGGCGCACGCTTCACGCTGGATGCCATGCCCGGCAAGCAGATGGCGATCGATGCCGACCTCAACGCCGGCCTGATCGGCGAAGATCAGGCGCGCGAGCGTCGCCGGGAAGTGTCGCAGGAATCCGATTTCTTCGGTTCGATGGACGGTGCCAGCAAGTTCGTGCGGGGCGATGCGGTGGCGGGGCTGGTGATCATGGTGGTCAATATCATCGGCGGGTTGATCATCGGGGTCGGTCAGCACGACCTGAGCATGTCCGATGCGGCGCGCACCTATACGCTGCTGACCATCGGCGATGGCCTGGTGGCCCAGATTCCGTCGCTGGTCATCTCGACCGCTGCGGGCGTGATGGTGTCGCGGGTCAACACCAATGAAGACGTCGGTCAGCAGATGATCGGCCAGCTGTTCAAGAGCTCGCAGGTACTGTGGTTGGCGGCTGGCGTGATGGGGCTGCTGGGTCTGGTACCGGGCATGCCCAATATGGTCTTCATTCTCTTCACCTTGTTGCTGGCGGGGCTTGGTTGGTGGGCCTCCCAGCGCGAGAAGGAGATCAGCAGCGAGGCGAAGGAAGAGGCGGCGCCCGCGCCTGCGGCGGCCGTGCAGGAGGTCAGCGAGGCCAGCTGGGATGACGTGCGACTGGTGGAGCCGCTGGCGATGGAGGTCGGTCACCGCCTGATCGCGATGGTCGACATGCGTCAGGGCGGTGAGTTGCTGGCGCGCATCAAGGGGGTGCGTCGCAAGTACGCCCAGGAGATCGGGTTCCTGCCGCCGGTGGTACATATTCGCGACAACCTCGAGCTTGGGCCCAATCAGTATGTCATCAGTCTCAAGGGTGCCGAGGTCGGGCGGGGCGAGGCCTATCCGGGCCGCTGGTTGGCGATCAATCCGGGCAAGGTGTCCGGCAAGCTGCCGGGCGTGGCCACCACCGAGCCGGCCTTCGGCCTGGCCGCCACCTGGATCGAACCGGAAACCCGCGAGCAGGCCCAGGTCTATGGCTACACGGTGGTCGATACTCCGACCGTGATCACGACCCACCTCAATCATCTGATGACCCGCCATGCCGATCAGCTGCTCGGGCGCAGTGAGGTCAGCAAGCTGCTCGAGAAGCTGGGCCCGCAGGATGGCGGCCTGGTGGAGGAAGTGGTGCCGGCCTTGATCAGTCAGGGCACCCTGCAGCGTATCCTGCACAACCTGCTGGATGAGGAGGTCTCGATTCGTGACATGCGTACCATCCTCGAGGCGCTTGCAGAGCATGCCCCGCACAGCAAGGACCCCAATGACCTGACTGCCATGGTGCGCGTCTCGCTCGGGCGCGCCATCACCCAGTACTGGTTCGGCGCCGAGCGCGTCTTGCGCGTGATCGGTCTGGAGGCACAGCTCGAGCAGGTGCTGATGCAGGCCTTGAGCAGTGGCAATGCGCTGGAACCCGGCCTTGCCGATACCTTGATGCAGCATGCCGAGAATGCCGTCGCCGCGCAGGATGCCAATGGCGAGCCCAGCGTATTGGTGGTCGGGCATGCGCTGCGACCCTTGGTGGGGCGCTTCCTGCGTCGTCGTTTCAAGAGCCTGGCGGTGCTGTCCCAGGCAGAGATTCCCGATGACCGCGAGCTGCGGGTCACACAGATGATCGGGGGTCGTGCGGCGTGACGCCGGGGCAGCGCGACTCCCCAATGAGCAAGACAACAACATGCCGCAAAGGCAGAAACGTGCGACAGGAAAGGCGCCGGCAAGGGGTGTGTCGAGCGTCTGCAGCAAGATGGATCTGAAGGAGTCAGCGGTGCAGAGAAGAAGGCAAGTGGCGACAGGGTGGAGGACGCTCAGAGCGCGAGTCGTGTCGAGAGCGAAGCTGGGTGTGGAGCCTGGAAGCAGGACAGCACCAATGGCGGCCTTGATGACGGCAGCAGCGCTGTGGGCCGCGGCGCTGTCCACGCCGGCGCAGGCGGCCAGCGCTGCGGTGATGATGTCCGTCGAGTCGCTGACCATCGCTCAGCGGGGGCATTGGTATATGCGCCCTCTGGCGGTGGCAGATGCCGTACGTGATTCAGGGCTGATGGCACCTGACAGGACGCGCGTCACGGCGATTCACTGGCGCTATTCGCTCACACGGGCGCCGGGGGAGTGGCAGGTCATGCTCTGCCTGGAAGAGCGCTGCGCCATGCTCGAGGCGAGGCGTGGCAAGTTGATCCTGCCCACCCGAGAGCTGGCTACGGCGCCTTTCTCGCTGAAGGTCTATCGCAATGGGCGTGGCGTACTCAAGCCGGCGGCACATCTGGATGACATCCAGCTGGTGATCGACGTCGAGAGTCTGAAAGGCGCGTGACTGGCTGCGTTGTCAGCGAAAGGGGGCTGGTTTTGAATGACTGATGATGAATGACGGCGATAAGTGGCTGGCGATCACTGGCTGATTGGCTCGCGAGTGGCGTGCAGCAGCAGTGTCTGGAGGCTCGGCAGAATGCCGGGCCTCGCGTGTTTCCGGGGCAGTAAAGGGAAAGACAGTCGGGCGTGCAGCCCGCGGGCCTCACGCCTTGGGTCTTCAAGCCAGGACGCTCAGGCCAGGACAGTCTGGCCAGGACATTCAGGCCGAGACGTTCAGGCCGAGACGTTCAGGCGTGAGGCTCCCACCGCAGGTCGTCCATCGGCGCCATAATGGCCGGGGGAGCGTTGATGCAGGCTGTCGAGAATCTTGCTGTGCAGTGCCATGCGCTGACCGATCAGTTCACCATTTAAGCGATTGCGCGCCTGGGCGCGGCGCGTCAGCGTCACCAGATGCCACCACTGGGTGGCCAGTACCGGCTGGCTGGCGAGCACCGTATGCAGTTCCAGTGGGTCATTGGTAAGCCCGGCGTTGCTCAGCCAGCTACGTCGGCGGATCTCCAGCGCTTCCAGGCGGGCGGCGTTGGCCAGCTTGGCTTCGCGCGAGGCCTCAAGGTCCGCCGCGCTCGGCAGGCGTTGGCCCAGCAGGCGCTGTTCTTCCTCGAGCAGGGCGATGAAGTCATTCAGCTCCTGCTCGAGGCCGGAAAAGATCTCGCCCAACAAGGCCGTCGAGGCGTCATCGAGTGTCATGCGTCACCTTCGAAGGCATCGATCAGCCCTTGTGCGATGCGGTCGACATCGATCTTGATGCTGCCATCGGCGATGGCTTGCTTGAGGCTGTCGACGCGCGCCTGGTCGATGTCCTGGCTCGCATCGACCGCGCTGCTGGAAAGCTCGACCTGAGTGGAGTCGGCCGTGGAGGTCGCCGCCGTAGTGGCGGTGGTGTCCTTGGCCGTCTCGGGGCGCAGTTCGCGCGGGGCTTGAGTGTCGCTGCGCTGTATCGGGCCGCCATGTTCAATCTTCATTGACTGTCCTCTCTGGCCGTAGGGCCGGGCTCGACGACGAGCCTGTCATGGATGGGTTGCGTGCGTCATCTGCGCGCTTGAATCGACTATCGGCCATGCCAGCCCAAGCTTTACCCCACACAGGCAATATGGTCCCTCAGGAATGAGGTATCTGGTGTGGGTGGCGGCTTGCAGTACCAAGCTTGTCGGCCTTTGAGCGTCAGCATGTCTCTCCGGTGCGTCAGCGTGTCGTGGCTGGGCGTGCACAGTCAACAGGATGACTCGGGTTGGCCCGGTGCGGCTAATCTCAACTCAACTGAAGTCATCATGGCGCTACCAGTCGTGGCCCGATGATGCGGGCGCGCACCCAGTCGCCCGGAGCGAGTTCGATGCGGATTCGCTCATCGAGCCCCCCAGTCTCCAGCGCCCGCGCACTGCGCTGCATGCTGAAGCCTGTGCCGCTGACCTGATAGGTCACGGTATCGCCGAAGTCTACCAGCGGGATGGCGCGCACACTGTTGCGGGTGATGACCTCGCCGGCGCGAAGGCGGCGGCGTACCTCGAAACCTGACAGTGCCGCAGCGCTCTCGAAGCCATTGCCACGCAACTTGCCCAATGGCGTCAGTACCGGCGTCAATCTCGCGGGTGCCAGCGGGGTGCCGCTGGCAAGCGGTTGTGGCGTGCTCTGGCGCCAGGCATAGCGTTCCATGCGAACGCTGACGATGTGTTGCTGACCGTTGGCGCACAGCAGCTGCAGACGTTTGAGTCCCGGTGCATGGCGGTCACTGCGCGCGGCATTGAGGCTCAGCTGGGGCGCCGAGCAGTCTTTCAGGCGGGCGGGCAGGCGACGCAGCTCGAGTTGCACGGAGGCCTCGCTGGGCGCGCCCAGTGGTGGCTCGTCGGGCATGCGCACCCTGACGGGACCGCTGTCTTCGGCAGTGAAGAAGTCGCTCAATTGCCAGCGCAGGGCCTCGACGGCGCGTGTCTGCGAGTCTTTGGCTGAAGGCGCTGTTGTTGAGGCTCTTGCTGATGCCTGAGCAGCAGGCGACTGAATGGCAGAGCTCACCGTGTCTGAGGTGTTGGCATGGGCAACGGCGGCCACGGGCAGCAGGGCCAACAGCCCGCTGCTGGCGATGGTGCGCCACAGTCCTCTTGTCACCGCCAGTCCTCTAGTCACAGACAGTCCTCTTGCCACAGACAGGCCCTTCGCTACGCAGATTTTCGGCATGCAGTCTCTCATCGCGAGTGGCGTCCGGGGCGGAAGGCGGGAACAAGCGCTCCTCGGCTCAGGGCGTAGGTTCAGGGTGCTGGATCAGTACCGCGAGAGATTGTAAGCCGCCCCCGACACCGGCATGGCCAGAAATAGCCGCGATAAAGTGGCTTGTTCTTACCTTCATCCTGGCGCTGGCTGACTATTCTCAGTCCTGCTTTCCGTCATGCTCCCCTACGCGTGAGCTGATCGATGGATGTTCCCTCGCTCACATCAGGGCGAGGTGCCGACAGCGGGGCACTTCCATGTTTGACCGACTTGATTCCCTCATGAGCTTTCACCAGCAGGCGCTGGGCCTTCGTGCCGAGCGTCAGCAGGTGCTGGCCACCAATATCGCCAATGCCGACACGCCGGGCTATCTGGCGCGCGATATCGACTTCTCCGCCACCCTGGCCAAGGCGACGGCGGGCAATGCCGCGCCAGGGCCGCTTGCGCTGAACACGACCCAGCCAGGCCACCAGGCAGCCAGCGGGGCCGGGCTGTCGCTGGGTGCGGACCTGCTTTATCGCGTGCCGACACAGCCGAGTCTGGACGGCAATACCGTCGACATGGATGTGGAGCGGGTCAATTTCGCGGACAACAGTCTGCATTACGAGGCCAGTCTTGAGCTTCTGACCGGCAAGATCCAGGGCCTGCGTCTGGCCATGCAATCGGAGAACAGTTGATGGCAGCGTTCAGCATCTTCAACGTCGCGGGTTCCGCGATGGCGGCCCAGTCGCAGCGCATCAATGCCGTGGCCAGCAACATGGCCAACGCCGACAGCGTGGCGGGCCCGGACGGCAAGCCCTATCAGGCGCGTCAGGTGGTGTTCGAGTACGCGCCCCTCGCGCGTCAGGCCAATGCGTCGCTTGCGACGGCCAACCTGGCCGGTGGCGGCCTGGCGACACAGATGGCGTCGCGCAGTGCCGGAGTAGGCGGTGTCAGGGTCAGCTCGGTGGAGCTGAGCGATGCCCCGGCGCGCCAGGAGTATCGTCCCGATCATCCCCTCGCCGACGAGCAGGGCTATGTGACCTTCTCCAATGTCGATCCGGTCGCCGAGATGGTCGACATGATCGCGGCCTCCAAGTCTTACGAGGCCAATGTCGAGGTCTTCAATACCTCCAAGTCCCTGTTGCGCAAGACGCTGACACTGGGGGAATGACCCTTGCTCAGGGCCTTGGCCTTATGACCGCTTCTTCTGATTTCGGGTAACCGCATGGCGACGCTAGACACCAGTGTGCTCAACAGCATCAACCAGACCACCACCTCCGGCGTCACCGACAGCACGCAGTCGGTGAGCAGTACCGAGGAGCTCAATGATCAGTTCATGACCCTGCTGGTGGCGCAGATGCAGAACCAGGACCCGATGGACCCGGTGTCGAATTCCGACCTGACCGCACAGCTGGCCCAGATCAGCACCGTCAGTGGTATCGAAGAACTCAACACCACGCTTGAGGGCATCACGGCGCAGATTTCCAGCAGTGAAGCGCTGCAGGCGGCCAGTCTGCTCGATCAGGGCGTGCTGGTCGGCGGCAATGCGGTGCTGGTGGGCAACGCGACCTCGACACCCTTCGGCCTTGAACTGGCCAACGATGTCGACAACGCCAGCGTCGAGGTGCTGGGTGCGGATGGCAGTGTGGTCAAGACCTTCGAGTTGGGCGCATTGGAGGCGGGTATTCATGGCTTCGTCTGGGACGGTTTGCTGGATGATGGCACTGAAGCCGCCGATGGCTCCTACCAGCTGGCCGTGACGGCCGAGCGGGCAGGCGAGCGCTATGACGACCTGCAGACGCTGAGTTATGGCGTGGTCAGTGGAGTCAATCAGACCGACAGCGGTGCTCAGCTGGACTTGGGTCCGGTGTTGGGTGTCGTCAGTCTGGACGCCGTGCGTCAGGTGCTTTGAGCTGAGCCCATGGCGTCGGGATAACGCCAGCGAGCCCGCCGGACGGGCCACCAGTTTCAGGCCGTTTGGCCGCCCCCGAGCTCGCTGACAGGTCTCGGGCTTTCATCTTCATCGCGATCAAAGGGACAGACCATGGCGTTTTCACAGGCATTGAGCGGCTTGAGTGCGGCTTCTACCAACCTGGATGTGATCGGCAACAACATCGCCAACTCTGAGACGGTGGGTTTCAAATCCTCTGAGGCGCAATTCTCCGACATCTATGCCGGATCACAGGCGGCGGGGATCGGGGTGCAATTGGCATCCGTTGCTCAGGACTTCACTTCCGGCTCGCTGGAATCCACCGGACGCGATCTCGATCTGGCGATTTCCGGAGATGGTTTCCTGCGTTTCTCGGATACCAGTGGTCAGATCGTCTATTCACGCAATGGCCAGCTCAACATTGACGCCGAGGGCTATATCGTCACGGCCCAGGGTGCCCAGTTGACAGGTTATTCCGGTGAAGGTGTCACCGGGGAACCCGTGGTATTGCAGATTCCGACAGCCCCATTGGCGGCAAAAGCGACGCAGGACAACATTGCTCTCGAGGTCTATGGCGCTGAAGTCGCGCTCAATCTGGATGCCGCGGACCCTGTGCCGGCCACTGCCGATTTTGATCCGACTGATGCCGCGACCTACAACTACGCTTCGGCGATGACGGTGTATGACAGTCTTGGCGATGAGCATGTCGTGACGTCCTTTTATGCCAAGACCGAAAACAACACCTGGAACGTCCATCACGTGATGGACTTTTCCAGCAAGGCTGCGGAATTGCAGGAACAGATCGACGAAGGCGTCGCTGATCCTTCTGTCGACTTTGACCCTCAGACAGAGGTGATCACCTTTGGGACGGGTGGTCAGCTGCTTGATTACAGTCAGACGGCCCAGACCTACGCCCTGGCCAATGGTGCGAGCGATCTTAGCTTCAGTATCGACTTCACCGGCAGCACCCAATATGCCAATGATTTTGAAGTCATCACCCTGTCCCAGAATGGTTATACCTCCGGCAGTCTTGTCGGCGTGTCCTTCGAGGAAGATGGACGCGTAATCGGCAGTTACTCCAATGAGCTCAAGCAGACACTGGGCACCATTGCGCTGGCCAACTTCGCCAATGAGCAGGGTCTGCAGCCCAATGGCGACAACGGCTGGGTCGCCACCGCCTCCTCAGGTGTTCCGCTGGTCGGTGTGCCGGGCGAGGGTGTCTTCGGTGAGGTCCAGTCCGGAGTCGTCGAGGCTTCCAATGTCGACCTGACCACTGAGCTGGTCGATCTGATCATCGCTCAGCGCAATTATCAGTCCAACGCCCAGACCATCAAGGTCCAGGATGAAGTCCAGCAGAGCGTCATCAACATGCGCTAATGCCACTCCTGGCATGTGACGCGGCGCGTCTTCTGCATTGAAAAAGCAGAGATGTCGGGGATAACCGCGTCGCCTTGAGCGTCAGTATTCAGGCGACGGACCAGCGCATCAAGAGCGGGCGTTGAGAGGCGGGCTCTGACGGCAACACGGCAAGGTGTGAGGGAATAGCGGATGGACAGAATGCTCTACACCGCCATGAGCGGCGCCCAGCGCAGCCTGGCGGCTCAGGATGTCGCCAGTCATAACCTGGCCAACCTCTCGACCACCGGCTTTCGCGAGATGCTGACACTGTCGCGGGCGGTGGATGTGCAGGGCGAAGGGCTGGCGACACGCGTCTCCAGTCAGCTGACCACCGCGGGAGCCTCGATGGCTCAGGGCACGATCCAGACAACGGATCGCGCGCTGGATGTCGCACTCGACGGCCCCGGCATGCTGGCCGTGCAGGGCGCGAATGGCGAGGAGCTCTACACCCGCAACGGTGCGCTGCAGATCGATGCCGATGGTGTCCTGACCTCCGGCGGCTTGCCGGTGCTGGGCGATGGCGGGCCGATCGAGCTGCCGCTCAACGCCATCGTGCATATCTCCGCCGATGGCAGCGTGAGTGCACGCTCGGCGGCGGATGCACCTGACACCATGGTGCTGCAGACCCAGCTCAAGCTGGTCAATCCCGAGGCCATTCCCGGTAGCCCGGCGCTAGTGCGCGGCGAGGACGGCTACTTCCGTCAGCCGCCGACGGCGGCAGGGGAGGCCGCGCCACCGCTGGCGGCCGACCCGCTGGTGCGGGTCGTCTCCGGCGCCCTGGAGAGCAGCAACGTCTCGGCGACCGACGCGATGGTCGCCATGATCAACAACGCGCGCAGTTTCGAGATGCAGATGAAGAGCATCGACACGGCAGAGCGCATGGCCGAGCGTGGCAACAGCCTGCTTGGTACCGACTGATCCCGTAATCACGGCGGAGCCCCCTGATGATTCGTGCCCTATGGACAGCCAAGAGCGGCCTTGAAGCTCAGCAGATGCAGATGGACGTCACGGCCAACAACCTGGCCAACGTCTCGACCAATGGCTTCAAGCAGTCGCGCGCGGTGTTTGAAGATCTGCTCTACCAGAACATGCGCCAGCCCGGCGCTGCATCCTCTGCCACCACCGAGCTGCCCTCGGGGCTGCAGGTGGGCACCGGGGTGCGCCCCGTGGCAACCGAGCGTCTGCACATCCAGGGCAATCTGGAACAGACCGAGAACTCCAAGGATGTCGCGATCAATGGTCAGGGCTTCTTCGCGGTGATGCTGCCGGATGGCACCAATGCCTATACCCGCGATGGCTCCTTCCAGCTCGACAGCACCGGCCAGATGGTCACCGCCAGTGGCTACCCGCTGGACCCGGCGATCGTC
Organism: Cobetia sp. LC6; assembly: GCF_030264805.1. Classification (NCBI taxonomy): domain Bacteria; kingdom Pseudomonadati; phylum Pseudomonadota; class Gammaproteobacteria; order Oceanospirillales; family Halomonadaceae; genus Cobetia; species Cobetia sp. LC6. The sequence goes on from NZ_JASSPL010000004.1 coordinate 78,545, forward strand.
ATTCCGGCCAATGCCCTGAGTGTCGATATCGCCTCCGATGGCGTGGTCAGCGTCACCCAGCCCGGCTCCACCAACAGCACCGAGGTCGGTCAGCTGCAGCTGTCTACCTTCATCAACCCGGCTGGGCTGTTCAGTCGTGGCGAGAATCTGTATTCCGAGACCGATGCCTCGGGGCCGCGCAGTGACAACGTGCCGGGCTTCAATGGTGCGGGCACTCTCTATCAGGGCTTCGTCGAGACCTCCAACGTCAACGTGGTGGAAGAGATGGTGGGCATGATCCAGAACCAGCGTGCCTACGAGATCAATTCCAAGGCCGTGACCACCACCGATCAGATGCTGGAGCGTCTGGTCCAGATGTAAGGGTTGTCGCATGTCGCTTTCGCGTGATTTCCCGGTGGTGGCATTGCCATCCCTGTCAGCTGTTTGCCAACGCCAGATTGGCTTGGCGATGCTTGGATTGGCGTTGCCTGGTTGGCATCGCATGTGCCGCGCGCTGGCTGGATTGGCATTGCTGGCCGTGACGCTGGTAGGCGCCGGGTGTGCCCATATCCCCAGCGAGCCGCTGGTCGATACCACACCAATGGAATCGGCGATGCAGCCGCGCCCGGAACCGATGGCCAATGGCGCCATCTTCCAGCCGCTGTATGGCAACCAGCCGCTGTTCGAGGATCGCCGCCCACGTGCCATCGGCGACATCATCACCATCCTGCTCGACGAGAATGTCAGCGCCAGCAAGAGCTCGGCCAGCAATGCCAGTCGTGACGGCAGCCTCGGTTTCTCGCTGACCGCCATTCCCGATTTCATGACGGGCCTGCTGGATGGCACCGATGCCGATATCGAGGGCGAGAATGACTTCACCGGCAGCGGTGGCTCGAATGCCAACAACAGCTTCACCGGCACCATCACCGTGACGGTCAGTCAGGTGCAACCCAACGGCAATCTGGAGGTGCGCGGCGAGAAGCGCATCGCGATCAATCAGGGCACCGAGTCGATTCGCTTCTCCGGAGTGGTCAATCCGCGCACGATTTCCTCGGCCAATACGGTGCAATCCACCCAGGTGGCCAGTGCACGCATCGAATATGTCGGTGATGGCTATATCAACGAGGCGCAGAACATGGGCTGGATGCAGCGCTTCTTCCTCAATCTGGCGCCGTTCTGAGCCTGGCGTGGCGATTGCCGTGCAATGTTCTGTAGAGAATTGCCCTGTTCTGAATGCCTCGTCCCGATTCCTCACCACGCTGTCCCATCATGAGTCGCTATCCGATGCTTGAGATGCTTCCTTCTCCACGCTGGCGCGCTGCGCTGGCCGCCTGTCTGATGCTGGTGAGCTGCCTGACCTTGACACTGCAATCGGCGCAGGCCGATCGCATCAAGGACCTCGCCCAGGTGCGCGGCGTGCGCGACAACCCGCTGGTCGGCTACGGCCTGGTGGTGGGGCTGGATGGCAGCGGGGATCAGACCACCCAGGCGCCGTTCACCGGCCAGAGCCTGACCAACATGCTCTCCCAACTGGGCGTGACGGTGCCGTCGGGCACCAACATGCAGCTCAAGAACGTGGCGGCGGTCATGGTCACCGCCAGCCTGCCGGCCTTTGCAAGCTCCGGTCAGCCCATCGATGTCGTGGTGTCGTCGCTGGGCAATGCCAAGAGCCTGCGCGGCGGCACCCTGTTGATGACGCCGCTCAAGGGCGTGGATGGTCAGGTCTACGCACTGGCGCAGGGCAATCTGATCATCGGCGGCGCCGGTGCCCAGGCCGGCGGTTCCAGCGTGCAGGTCAACCAGCTGACCGCCGGTCGCATCCCCAGTGGGGCGACGGTGGAACGCGGCGTGCCGACGCGTCTCGGAGATGAAAATGGCATGATCCATCTCGATCTGTTCGAGGGCGATTTCAATCATGCCCAGAATGTCGCCAGCGCCATCAACCGCGACTTCGGGGGCTCGCTGGCCTCGCCGCTCAGCAGTCGCGATATCGTGGTGCAGGCGCCGCGTGATCTCAGTCAACGTGTTGGTTTCATCGCCAGGCTCGAGAACATCGAGGTCGCCCTGGGCGTGCCGCGTGCGCGTGTGGTGGTCAATGCACGGACCGGCTCGGTGGTGATGAATTCCGAAGTGCGCCTGGCGCGCGCTGCGGTCACCCACGGCAACCTGTCGGTAGTGATCGACGCCAATCCGGTGATCAGTCAGCCCGCGCCGCTGTCCCAGGGACAGACGGCAGTGGTCAACGACCCCGATATCAGCCTGAACCAGCAGGGCGGTGCGCTGCGCATGGTCGAGGGGACTGCCAGCCTGCAGGAGGTCGTCGATGGCCTGAATGCGCTGGGCGCCACGCCGCAGGACCTGGTCTCGATTCTGGAAGCGCTCAAGGCAGCCGGTGCGCTGCGTGCTGATCTCGAGGTGATCTGATGAGTGTGCTTGGTAGCGGTGCCAACGTGGACGCCGGTCGTCTGGCCTTCGACACCCAGGGACTGGCGAGTCTCAAGGGGGCGGCCAGCAGTGGCGGTGAACGCCAGCAGGAAGCGCTGGAAGAGAGTGCGCGCCAATTCGAGGCCTTGATGCTCAACATGATGCTCAAGCAGATGCGCTCGGCGACCGAGAATTCAGCGCTGACCGGCTCCCAGCAGCAAGAGATGATGACCTCGATGCTGGACCAGCAGCTCTCCCAGCAACTGGCCAGTGTCGGCGACGGTGTCGGTCTGTCGAAGATCCTGATTCAGCAGTTGTCTTCCAGCTCGGGGATGGGCACGAACACGGATAGCAGCACCGTAATCTCCCCAAGCGCAGCAGCCGATGGGAAGTCTGTTGATGAACAGGGTGCCGACGGCTGGTTGTCGGCGGTGGGCCTGACCCCGGAGATGGGCGCGGCTCGCGAAGATGACTGGCAGGCGGCGGTGGAGACACACCCTGCAGACGAGGTCACCGGCTTCATGGCGATGCTCGATACGCTGGCGCCCGGCGACACGGCGCGAGGCGTCTACGCCGAGCTGCCGATGGCGACGACAGGCAAGGATGATGTGTCTGATACCGTCAGCCCGGAGACAGTGACCGACATGGCAGCGCTCAGCGAGCAACAACGTCGTCAGCCGGAGAATGTACAGCGCTTCGTGGCGGAATTTGGCCCCGCCGCTCAGGCGGCCAGTCGTGAAAGCGGGCTGCCTGCAGAATTGATTCTGGCCCAGGCCGCGCTGGAGACAGGCTGGGGTCAGCGACGCATTCACACCGAGGCCGGCACCGACAGCCATAATCTGTTCGGCATCAAGGCCGGCAGCAGCTGGCAGGGCGACAGCACCACGGTGCTGACCACCGAATACCGTGATGGTCGGCGCATGCGTCTCGAGGACAGCTTCCGCGTCTATCCCGATCAGGCCAGTGCGCTGCGTGATCATGCCGCGCTGCTGACCGGCGCTCAGCGTTATGCCCACGTGACCCGGTCGCCGGACCCCGAGAGTGCCGCGCGTGCCTTGCAGGAGGCGGGCTACGCCACTGATCCGCACTATGCCGACAAGCTGATCTCGATCATGAGCCGTGTCGGCCCGCTGGAGGCCAGCGGGTCTCTCGAGACAGCGGAGACCCGCCTGGCGACACGCGATACCGTGCCTGCGTCATCGTCTGTCGCTACCGACAACTCAAGCTCCCCGCGTGGGTTGCTTGAGGCCTCCGCGCCGCTGTTTGCCCTCGATGCGCGCGATTCTGAGCCGCTGGTCGAGCTGGCGTCTGCGAAGGATGCGGCGTCTACGCCGGGTGTGGCGTCTGCGTCGGATATGGCGGCTGCGACGAATAAAGAGATCGGTGCTGGCAGTGAAGGCACTGCATCAGGGGCCATTCAGGTGGCGATGGGCCGTTCAGAGCCGCTGTTCCGCTAGAGTCGCTGATGACGAATCCCTGTTGATGAATGGCTGGCAACTATTGCTGCCTACGGCCTCAAGTTGGCGTTTGACGCGCCGATATTTACAGCATCCGTACGCCGCGATGTGGCGTCATTAATCCTCCCCCTCTATCCATTGTTCCTTTCAGGTAAACGCCATGGCCAGCAGCATGTTGAGTATCGGTGTCAGCGGTCTGCAAGCCGCCCAGACGGCGCTTGCCACCAACAGCAACAACATCGCCAACGTCTACACGCCGGGCTATAGCCGTGAAACGGTCGAACTGAGTGGCAGCAGTGGTGGCGGTGTCAGCGTGGCGTCGATCAGCCGTCAGACCGACAGCTATCTCTCGGCGCAGCTGGACAGCGCCATGAGCGCCAGCACGGCGCTTGAGACCCACGAAGCCAACATCAGCCAGATCGACAATCTGCTCGCCGATGACGAGGCGGGCCTGGCGCCGTTGATGCAGGAGTTCTTCGGCGCCATCGAAGGCGTGGCCAGTCAGCCGAGCGACCCGGCGGCGCGCGAGAGCCTGCTGGGCAGCGCCGAGAGCCTGGCCGGGCAGTTCAATGCCTTCTCCGCCTATCTGGATGACATGGACGCTGCGGTCAATTCACGGCTCGGCGATGTGGTCGGCGACATCAACACTGCCACCAGCCAGATCGCCTCGCTCAACGAGCAGATTTCCCTGACGCGTGCGCGTACCGGCGAAGAGCCGCTGGGCCTGATGGACCAGCGCGATCAGGCGGTGACCGACCTGCAGACGCTGGTCGGCGTCGAGGTGCAGGAGCAGGATGGTCGGCTGAGCGTCAGCCTCGGCAATGGCCAGCTGCTGGTCAACGGCAGCAGCAATCATGAACTGGCCGTGGAGCCCGACCCGCAGGACATGAGTCGTTCGATGGTTACCTACAGCGTGGCGCCGGGCGTGACCAGCGCCATCGATGAGGAACAGCTCGAAGGCGGCACCCTGGGCGGGCTGTTGAGCTTCCGCGTCGACAGCCTCGAGCCGACTCAGAATCAGCTCGGCCAGTTGGCAGCGGGTCTGGCGTTGACCTTCAATGCCCAGCACGCCGACGGTGTCGACGCCAATGGCAACACGGGGGGCGACTTCTTCACTCTCGGCGATCCGGAGGTGCTGCCGGTCAGCAGCAATGCCGCCGGAGCGGACCTTGAGGTGACATTCGCCCCCGCCACCCAGCAGGAAGGTGACGACTTCTACAGCGTCGCGCTGACCGGCGATGACTACCGCCTGAGTCTTGACGGCGGCACCTACCAGCTGGAGAACCTCAGCAGCGGCGCCGTGCAGACCCTGACCCCGGACAGAGAAGGCGTGATGCGCCAGGACGGCCTGGTGTTCACCGCCACCGGCATGGCGGACGGTGACAGCTTTACCATCCAGCCGACGCGCAATATCGCCGACACCTTCGGGGTCGCGATCGACGAAGGCGCCGAGATCGCCGCGGGCTCAAGCGGCGCCAGTCTCGACAACCGCAACATTCTCGCCCTGCAGTCACTGCAGAGCAGCGACGCCCTGGGTAGCGCCGGCAGCTTCAATGATCACTACGCGTCGCTGGTCAGTCAGGTCGGCAACCAGACCCGTCAGGTGCAGGTCAATCTGGAAGCTCAGCAAGGTCTGACCGAGCAGCTGTCGGCGGCAGACCAGTCGATCTCGGGGGTCAATCTGGATGAAGAAGCCGCGGATCTGATCCGTTATCAGCAGTATTACCAGGCCAACGCCCAGGTCATCCAGACCGCGTCGACGGTGCTGGATACCATTCTGAATATCCGCTAACGAGGCCGTGATGCGCATCAGTACCCAAACCCTCTATGCCCAGGGCGTCACTTCGATGCTGGATCAGCAGGCGGCGTTCTCCAAGGTGTCCGAGCAGCTGGCCAGCGGCAGGCGCGTGGTCAATCCCTCGGATGACCCGAGTGCGGCCAGCCAGGCGGTGACGATCTCGCAGTCCCAGGCCGTCAACGAACAGTTCAGTGACAGCCGCACCACGGCGCGCAACAACCTCTCCATCGAGGAAAGCGCGCTCAATCAGGTCACCGACACCATCACGCGAGTCCAGAGTCTGATCGTGCAGGCGGGCAACGGCACTCTCAGTGACAGCGACCGCGATGCGCTGGCCACCGAGATTGAAGGCAGTCGCGAAGTGTTGCTGGGGCTGGCCAACAGCACCGACGGCAATGGCAACTATCTGTTCGGCGGCATGAGCGGTGACACGGCTCCCTTTGGCGAGGATGGCAGCTATCGCGGCGATGATGAGCAGCGCCAGCAACGCGTCGACAGCTCGCGTCTGATGGAGGTCAATCATACCGGCAGCCAGATCTTTGGCGGCGTGGCATCCGGCAATCAGCAGCTGGCCCGCCAGACCAGCGAGAGCGAGTCGTCACTGCCGATCACCTTCAAGGGGCCGGAGGTCGTCGACGCCGCGGCGCGGGTCGATGGCGCGGCCTACAGCGTCAGCATTGATGCCGCCGGTGTCACGATCAGCGGCACCGATGCTGAAGGCAATGATCTCCCTATCCTCGACGACGAAGGTGAGCCGCTGCCATCGCCTGTGGCGTTCAGCGATGGCATGACCCTTGCGTTCAATGGCCTGTCGATGACGCTGTCCGGTGCTGAGCAACAGGTGCTTGAAGCTCAGGCAGAAGGCAAGGCAACGCAGCTGGTGGTCGAGGAGGGTGAGGCCAGTGCCGATGTGTTCGCCAATCTGGATGAGCTGATCACTGCACTGAGTACGCCGATCGAGAGCGAGGCCGATCAGGCCGCCTTCAACAACGCCATCTCGACCGCCAGTCGCCAGTTCAGCAACAGTCTCGACAATGTGTTGACGGTGCGTGCCGATGTCGGCACCAAGCTCAACGAGCTGGATTCACTGGATATCATCGGGGATGACCGTGAGCTCAACTATGCCTCGACCCGCTCGGACCTGATCGATCTGGATTACAACGAGGCGATCTCCGACTACTCGCTGACCCAGGTGGGACTGCAGGCCTCACAGCAGGCGTTCTCGGATATCTCGGGCATGTCGTTGTTCGACTATCTGCGCTGAGTGATGGCGTGACTGCGTTCGAGGAATGATGAAAAAGCCGCACTGGATACTCGCTCTCGCGATGGCATCCGGTGCGGCTCTTGCGTCCTGGTCGTTGCTTTTCAGATCTTTGCTTTTCAGGTCATTGCTTTTCAGGTCACTGCTTGCATGTCATGGCATCGTGCCCAGGCCTTCATGCACGGCCTGGAAGGCGCCCAGCGCCTGACGGAACAGCAGCGACAGCCAGTCCGTCATGCCCGGCATCATCAGCCACAGCATCGCGATGCCCAGCAGCAGGGTCAGCGGGAAGCCGATCGAGAACACCGACAGCTGCGGCGCCGAGCGATTGAGTACGCCCATCGCGAGGTTGATCGCCAGCAGCGAGGCCACCAGCGGCAAGGCCAGCAGCAGGCCGGCGCTGAACAGGCTGGCACTCCACAGCAGCAGATTCTCCAGCCCGACGGGCCCCATGCGGCGCAGGTCGAGGGGAATCTCGTGGAAGTGGGTGACCAGGATTTCCAGCACCAGCAGATGGCCATTGAAGGCCAGAAACAGCAGCATGGCCAGCATGCCCAGCAGACGCGACAGCACCTGGGTATTGGTGCCGGTGTCGGCCGAGAAGAAGCTGGCGAAGGCCAGCCCCATCTGCAAGCCGATGAATTCTCCGGCCGCCTCGACGATGGCGAAGGTGATGCGCATCACCAGTCCCAGTGCCAGGCCGACGCCCATCTGCAATACCAGCTGCCAGACGGCGGCCGGGCCGAGCACATCCACCGGGGGCGGGCTCTCGACCAGCGGTGCGATGATCAGCGCCAGGCCAAAGGCCATCAACAGGCGCACCGGCGTTGGCAGGCTGCGGTGACCGAACAGCGGCGCGCTGATCATGAAGCCGGACAGGCGCGCGAAGGGCCACATCACGCTCAGCAGCAGGGCCTGGAGATGCTCGGGGGACAGCAGGTCATTCGGCAATGGAGCGACCTCCCGCCGGGCTTGCGTCGGGCTTTGCGGTGACGCTCATCGGTGCATCGCTCATCCGATTAGGTGCGGGAAGCTGGTGAAGACGCTGCGCGTGAAGTCCATCAGCGTCTCCAGCAACCAGGGGCCGGCCAATACCAGGGTGCCGAACACGCCGAGAATCTTGGGGATGAAGGACAGGGTCATCTCGTTGATCTGGGTTGCGGCCTGGAACAGGCTGACGATCAGGCCGATGAACAGGGCGCTGGCCAGCAGTGGGCTTGCCACCAACAGGATGATGTACATGGCATGCGAGGCCAGGCTGGTGATGACTTCAGGGGTCATGGCGGCGCGTTCTCGATGGGCAGGTGGGCAGATATGAGCTGTCGAGGCTGGCAGTGCACGGTGGCGCGGCACGGTCGCGAGTCACGGCTGGAAAGCCCGGTAATGGGGTGACGCCAGGGCCTGGCTCAATAGAAGCTCTCCCAGAAGAAGTTCTCCAAGAAGAAGTTCTCTCAGTAGAAGCTCTCGGCCAGCGACCCCAGCAGCAGCTGCCAGCCATCGACCATCACGAACAGCATCAACTTGAAGGGCAACGAGATGGTGGCGGGTGGCACCATCATCATCCCCAGCGCCATCAGCACACTCGCCACCACCAGATCGATGATCAGGAAGGGTACGAACAGACTGAAGCCGATTTGGAAGGCCGTCTTCAGCTCGCTGGTGACGAAGGCCGGCAGCAGCACCCGCCACGGCACGTCCTGCGGGGTCTGGATTTCCTCGACCTTGGCCAGGCGCGCGAACAGGGCGATATCCGGCTCACGCACCTGACCGAGCATGAAGTCGCGCAGTGGATCGCCGCCGCGTTCGATGGCTTCCTGCAGACTGATGGCCTGGCTGTCATAGGGTTGCCAGGCCTCGTCGTAGATACGCTCCAGCACCGGCGACATCACGAAGAAGGTCAGAAACAGCGCGATGCCGACCAGCACCTGATTGGGCGGCGCAGACGCGGTGCCCAGCGCGGTGCGCAGCAGGCCCAGCACGATGATGATGCGGGTAAAGGCACTCATCATCAGCAAGGCCGCCGGCAGCAGGGCGAGGCCACTGAGCAGGATCAATGTCTGGATATTCAGCGACCAGGACTCGCCGCCGTCCGGCAGTGGCTGGCTGGTCAGGCCGCTGAGCACATCGGCGTGTGCCGATTGGCTCGTCAGCAGGCATGTCAACAATGCGACCAACAGCCCTGTCAGCAGCTCTCTTGTCTTCAGTCCTCTTGCTCTCATGCCCGGCGACAACCTCACCAGGCCCGTCATGAGCGAGGCTCCGCATCATCTGTCTTGTCTGGAGTGTCACGCTTGGGCGCTTCAGAGGACATCGTGGCGGACGTGGCAGCCGGCGAGCGTCTGGCGAGACGGTCGCGCAGCAACTCGGCAAAGCCGGCCGCGGCACCGCTCCCGCCGGTTGCGGAGGTGGGCGAGGTCAGCGATGCGTTGTTCGGAGTGCTGCCATCGTATGCGGGCACCAGGCCGCCATTCTCGGCCGTCAGCTCACCGAGGGAGGTGATGCCCGCCGGCCCGACGCCCAGCAGCAATTGCTGGTTGCCCACCGCTACCACCACCAGGCTCTGCTTGTGACCCAGCGCCAGCCGCGCCAGCGGGCGCAGGGCTATGCGATTGCCGCGCAGTGTCTGGGCACCCCCGAGTGTCTTCATCAGCCATGCCAGCAGCAGGATCACGCCGATCACGCCGGCAAGCGCCAGCCCGGTATTGACCAGGCTGGCCGCCCCCAGCGGTGAGCCGCTGGATGTGTCGGCATTCAGGTTTGCGTCGCTACCGAGAAAGGCCGGTGACGGCGCTTGGGTAGTGGCGCTGGTATTGGTATTGGGGCTGGCATCCGGCAGCAAGATCGCGCCGTCAGGGGCATCGGAGGTCATGACAGGAACAGCCTTAGCGGTTGAGCTTCTGTACCCGCTCATTGGGGGTGATGATTTCCGTGATGCGGATACCGTACTTGTCCTCGACCACGACCACCTCGCCCTGGGCGATCAGGTAGCCGTTGATCAGGATGTCCATCGGCTCACCGGCCAGGCCATCCAGCTCGATCACCGAGCCCTGCGACAGCTCCAGCAGCTGCTTGATGGTCAGGCGCGTGCGCCCCAGCTCCACGGTCATCTTGACCGGGATGTCCATGATCATGTCCAGCTCACGCGGACGTGCGCCGCCACCGCTGCCATCGAGGGGTTCGAAGATTTCGCCGCCCTGCGGGGCAGCCTCGCTCTGCTGTTCTTCCAGCGCCTTGGCCCACTCGTCGCCCATCTGCTCGGTCATCGCATCGGCCCAGGGGTCGTCAGTGCCGGATGTCGGGGAATTCGGGGTGGCCTTGGGCGCGGGCGCGTCTGGCGAATTGGGCTCACTCATCGCCGCTGTCCTCGCTGGCAGTGTTGATCGGATGATTGATGATACGGGTCACGCGCAGGGCGCGGTGGCCATTGGCGCGACCGAAACCGGCTTCGAGCACCGGCACATTGTTGACGTAGGCATTGACGCGCTCGGGCTTCTCGATGGGCAGCACATCGCCCACGGCAAGTTCGGCCAGCGCGCCCAGCGTGGTGGTGATGCTGGCAAAGTCGGCGTGCAGCTCGACATCGGTGGCGCGCACTTCCTTGCGCAGGCGCTCGCCCCAGCGACTGTCACCCTCGGCGCTGGTTTCCTGCAGCGGGCTCGAGAGCAGCTCGCGGTGCGGCTCGATCATCGAGTAGGGCAGGCAGATCTGGAAGTCGCTGCTGTGATTGCCGACCTCCAGATGGAAGCTGGTGCACACCACGATCTCGTTGGGAGAGCTGGTGATATTGGCGAACTTGACCTGCATCTCGCTGCGCAGATAGTCGGTTTCCACGGCGTAGACCGCCGACCAGGCGTCGCGGTAGGCATTCAAGGCCAGCTGCATCAGGCGCTGGATGACGCGTTGTTCGGTGCGCGTGAATTCGCGGCCCTCTGACTTGGTCACGAAGCGACCGTCACCGCCGAACAGGCTATCGACCACCATGAACACGAGGCTGGGCGGAAACACCAGCATCGAGGTACCGCGCAGCGGCTTCATGGTGAACAGGTTGATATTGGTCGGCACCGGCACGTTGCGGGAAAATTCGTTGTAGCTCAGGAACTGCACCGGCCCGGCGGTGATATCGGCGCCGCGGCGGATCAGGTTGAACAGCCCCATGCGGAACTGGCGACTGAAACGCGAGTTGATGATATCCAGGGCATGCAGGCGATCCCGGATGATGCGGTGCTGACTCGCCGGGTCGAAGGGGCGAATGCGCGCTTCGCCGGGCGTGCTCGAGGCGTCAGCCGTTGCACCGCTGTCACCGTTCACGCCGGAGAGCAGAGCATCGATTTCGTCCTGTGACAGCAGATCGTCTTGAGCCATGGCCAGTTATTGCACGATGAAGTCGTTGTACAGCACGCCGGAGATGGCCAGTGGCTGGCCGCCTTCACTGTAGGGGCGCGAAAGCGCCTCGGTCAGGGTGCTCTGCAGCGTCTGCTTGCCGGCCTGGGTGATCAGCTCATCCGGGCTCTGGCCCGACAGCAACAGCAGCAGACGGCTCTTGAGTTCGGGCTTGAGTTCTTCCACGCGCGCCACCGCGTCCTGATCGGCCATCTTGAGCGTGATGCCGATATAGAGCAGGCGATTGCCGCGCGGGCTTTCCAGGTTGACCGTGAAGGGCGCCAGCGGCATGAAGACCGGCGGTGGCACGACCACGACTTCCGGCTCGGCGTCCTGTGCGGCCTTCTGATCACTGAGCATCGGCAGTGCGAAATAGACGGCCACTAGCGCCGCGATCACGGCACTCATCAGGCTGATGACCCCGATCAGCAGCCAGGAGCGACGCTGACTGGCGGGGGTGGTGATAATCGTTGACATCGTGGTGCGGTGTCCCTGGAGTCGGTGGCGGGGCCAGTATGACCGAAGGCGTGGTGATCGAACGGCGGAATAACGCCACGTGCGAGCGCTTACTTGAATGATGACGCGCCAGGCGGGCTCATCTGACAGCCACCTGACGGGAGCCGCTGACACAAGCACCTGGCAAGCGCCAGGCCCGTCATGCCTGCCATTCACGCCGTCCCCAGGCTAACTGGGATGCACTTGTGAGCTCGCCTGTGAGGTTGCTCGCGGCGAGGCTTCCCTCCATGGCGTCAGCGCTCTTGCTGGCACCACTCGCCGGCTGACCCTCGAGGTGCTGGGCGAACTGACCCTGATTGGGCGAGTTGCCCGGCGCCTCGTCCCGGGCATCGTCCTGCTGCATGTCGTCCTGACTGCTGAAGCTGATCGCCGTCAGCTCGTGCCCCCGGGATTCCAGCGCCTGACGCAGCTCACCCAGGGATGACTCGACCGCCGAGCGAACCTGCTGGTGGCCCGCGACGAAGTGCGCACTGGTGCCCTGTTCGCCGATGTTGAGGCGAATGGTCAGCTTGCCCAGATTGGCTGGATTGAGCGCGATCTCGGCCTGCGGCGATTTGCTCAACTGCATACGTACTACCTGCTCGCTGAGTGCCTGTTGCCAGGCCTGAGTGCCGACGCTTGCGGGGATCAAGGCTCCCGCCTGTGATGCCATGCCCGCTGGATTGGCTGCTGGAATGCCTGAACCATTGAGCATGGTGCCGCTGCCTGCAGCGGCCGAACTCGGTGCGCCGACTGACACGCCAGCAGATGACGCACCCGAGAGCTGGGACGGATCGCCACCGGCGCGTGAGCCGTTGGCATCAAGCAGGGCGCCGTCGGCCTTGGCGGTGACGCCTTCAACGGCCTCCTCGGTCAGCGGGCCCAGCGCGCCATCCATCAGCGAGGAGGGCGCATCCGCGCTCAGGCTGCCTGCCGCTGCCGGGGAGGTCCTGCTGGTGGGCGCGTGATCCGCAATGGCGCCGTCCAGTCCCGCCGCTGCAGGATTGCGCAGCGCGGCCAGCCAGTCACCTTGCAGCGCCGTGTCGCCTGCCGTGTTGACCGCTGTATTGCCCGCTGTTGTGGCAGTTGTCGCGTTCAGTACCGCCTCGTCACTGCCGGAGGTGCCTTGGCCGCCTTGCGCAAGTTGCTGCAGCTGTTGCATGCGCGAGATGCCGCGCTCGACGCTGCTATCCAGTCGTGAGACCTCGAGTGACTGCGCTGAGGGCTGTCCTGCGGTCTGACTTGCCGATGAGGGCTGGGCAGGCGGGAGGTTGCCGCTCTGGAGGGCGGCACCGGCCGGGCCCTGAGTGGGTGAGGTGTCTGATGATGCTGCCTGCGCCTGCTCGAGGTGCTGGGCATGCTTGTCTTCGGCGGCCTCGCGACGCTCGACACGCTGTTGCTGTGCCTCTTGCGCCTGCGTCTGCATCGCTTGCCTATCCTGCTGGCGATCCTCGCGCTGGGCGCGTGACAGCTGTGCCTCGAAGGCGCTCTCAGAGGAAGCCGAGCTGACGTCGTCGCGCGAGCGAGTCTCCTCAGTGGAGGCCTTGGCGCTGGTCGGCGCCCTGGTTGGCGAGGTGGCCGACAACATCGAGATGCGTGCAGTGTCCGTCATGGTGTCACTCCTCTGACTGGCCGTCTTCAGCCATTGGCACGGCGTAACCAGGCCTGGGTGGCTTGTTCATCACTCTGGCGTTGCTCAGTGGTGCGCGCCTGCAGCGCGGCGCTCAGGCTGGCGCGATCCGCCAGGCCCTGCCAGGCCGCGTGGGTCTGCTGTTCCTTCACCAGCCGCTGATGCTGATGGTGCGTCTGGGTCTGTTCCTGGGCCACCCGAGCGCGACATTGGGCAATCGCCTTGTCCAGCGAGGCGATGAAGGCCTGATAGTTGTGCCAGCTGGCCGGGTCCAGCCCCTGAGTCAGGCGTGCCTGCATCTGTTGGCAGTAGTCGAGACGGTACTGCTCGAGGGTGACCAGTTGCTGGGCGGCGGTTTCCTGACGCTGACGCTGGCTGGTGAGCTGGCGCGCAGCGCCATCACGCCGGCGCTCGCTCAGCTGGGTCAGGGTGTCGAAACGTGACGTTGAGATGGCCATTCAGTGAGGGTTCCCGATCAATGACAGGTGAAGGCGGCCATCATGGCTGAGCCAGCAATTGTTCGAGCATGTTCGTACTATCGGCAAGACTTGTGTGCTGTGTAGTGCCTTGTTGCAGGAAACGTCCCATCGGCTCGTGCAGGCGCACCGCGGCGTCGAGCACCTTGTCGTTGCCGGGCTGGTAGGCGCCGATGGCGATCAGGTCCTGATTGCGCTGATAACTGGAATAGAACTGCTTGAAGCGACGGGCGCGGGTGAGCTGCCGCTCCGGCGCCACCGCCGACATGGCGCGGCTGATCGAGGCTTCGATATCGATGGCTGGATAGTGGCCGCTTTCCGCAATGCGTCGCGACAGCACGATATGCCCATCCAGAATCGCGCGGGCACTGTCGGCGATGGGGTCCTGCTGGTCATCGCCTTCGGTCAGTACGGTATAGAAGGCGGTGATCGACCCGCCGCCACGCCGGCCGTTGCCGGTGCGTTCCACCAGCGCCGGCAGCTTGGCGAATACCGAGGGCGGATAGCCCTTGGTGGCCGGTGGCTCGCCGATGGCCAGGGCGATCTCGCGCTGGGCCATCGCGTAGCGGGTCAGCGAATCCATGATCAGCAGCACATTCTGGCCCTTGTCGCGCAGGGACTCGGCGATGCGCGTCGCGTAGCTGGCGCCCTTGAGGCGATGCAACGGGGTCATGTCGGCCGGCGTGGCCACGACCACGGCGCGCTTGAGGCCTTGTTCACCAAGAATGTTCTCGATGAATTCCTGCACCTCGCGCCCACGCTCGCCGATCAGGCCGACCACGATCACATCGGCATCGGTGAAGCGCGCCATCATGCCCAGCAGCACACTCTTGCCGACGCCAGAACCGGCGAACAACCCCATGCGCTGACCACGGCCAACGCTCAGCAAGGCATTGATGGCACGTATGCCGACATCCAGCGGCGTGTCGATGGGCGCGCGCTCCAGCGGATTGAGCGGAGGGCTCTCCAGCGGCGCATGTTCGACATCTTCCAGCGGGCCGAGGCCATCCAGCGGGCGACCCACACCGTCGACGACTCGCCCGAGCAGCGCTTCGCCGACCGGATAGCGTCGCTCGCCGACATTGCCATGCCCGAGGGGGAACACCCGCGCGCCCGGTGCGACGCCGCTGAGTGGGTCGATGGGCATCAGGTAGAGGGTCTGATCGGCGAAGCCGACCACCTCGGCCTCGGCCGGCGGCAGCTTCGCGCCCAGCTCGATCAGGCAGCTGGCGCCCACCGGCAGTCGCAGGCCGACCGCTTCCAGCACCAGGCCGGTCGCGCGTACCAGGCGGCCATTGCTGCGCTGGGGCTCGAGGCTATCAACGCGCTCACGAATGGCGCCCAGCGCGCTGCGCCATTGCTGTGCGGAAGAGGTGCTCATGGCGTGTCACTCATGCGCGATCTCCTGCCAGCTCGGTGCGTGCCTGATCTGGCGATACATGTCCTGACGACTGGCGTTGCACGATGCGCGAACTGCTGGCCTCATCCTTGCCATGCAGGCTGCCGTCGGCGCTGCCGCGATGGCGCAGCTGGCGTGACAGCATCTCCAGGCGGCTCTCGAGGCTGGCATCGTGACAGCCGCTGTCGGCTTCAGCGCGACATCCGCCGAGGCTCAGGCTGGCGTCCGGCAGACATTGCCAGCCCAGCCTGGTGAGTTGTTCGCCCATCGCCTGCTCGACGCGCGGCAGGTCGTCCGGATTCAGATACAGGCGCGGACGGCCGATAAGCGGCGGATCCGCCGCCAGCAGGCTGCGCACGCTGTCGATGATGTGCTCCGGGTGGGCCCGAAATGCCTCGCGGGCCAGATGCTGACCGACGCTGATGGCCAGTGCCGCCAGCTCATCGCTGATCTGCTCATCCAGACACGCCAGTGATTGCTGCAGATTCTCGATCAGTGGTGCCAGCTGGGCAGCCTGCTGTTCGAGAGCCATCTGGGCGGCCTCGGCCTGACGCGCCGCCTGCTCGGCGGCTTCCTGCCTTGCACGCGCCAGACCCGCTTCATAACCGGCTTTCTCACCCGCGGCATAGCCTTCATAACGTGCCGCCTGTTGCTGCTCTAGCGTCTCCTGCTCTAAGGTCGAACGGGCACGCTGCGCCATGCGCCGAATCAGGCCGACATCCGGCGCCGCAGTGTGCGGCATGCCGGCTTGAAAGCCGCCACCCGACTGAGACGCTGTGGGCTTGCCATCCAGCGCGTCGAGTTCCAGCGGCTGCCATTGATGCATGTCGTGGCTGCCTGCCACGTCGTGCTCGGCCCTCGGGGCAGGCGCGTCATGATGCGGATCAGAACTAGACATAGTCCTCGCCACCGCTGTTGATCACGATCTCGCCGCTGTCGGCCAGTCGACGTACCGTCTGCAGGATACTCTTCTGTTCGGCCTCGACCTGGCTGACACGCACCGGACCACGCGCCTCCATGTCATCACGCAGCATCTCGGCAGCACGCTGCGACATGTTCTGCAGGAATTTCTGGATGATCGCCTCGGGGGAGCCCTTTAGCGCCGTGACCAGCGTCTCGTTGTCGATTTCCTTGAGCAGTAGCTGGATGGAGCGGTCCTCGAGCCCGACCAGGTTCTCGAACACGAACATCTCGTCGATGATCTGCTGCGCCAGACTCTCGTCGTGGTTGCGCACCGCCTCGAGGACCTGCTCTTCCTGCTGTCCCGGCATCAGGTTGAGTATCTCGGCCGCGGTACGAATGCCGCCCATCTTGCTGCGCTTGAGGTTCTGGCCACTGAGCATGTTGCTCAGCACTTCGGTCAGTTCCTGCAGGGCCGCCGGCTGCACGCCACTGAAGGTGGCGATACGCAGCAGCACATCGTTGCGCAGGGTGTCGGAGAAGTGCTCGAGAATCTGCGAGGCCTGATGGCGCTCCAGGTGCACCATGATGGTGGCGATGATCTGCGGGTGTTCGTCGCGGATCATCTCGGCCACCAATGGCGGTTCCATCAGGTTCAACGTCTCGATGCCATTGTTCTGACCGGAGCTCTCGTAGATGTCTTCCAGCAGGGAGCTGGCGCGCTCCTGACCCAGCGCCTTCACCAGCACCGAGCGGATATGGTCGGTGGAGAGCAGATTGACGGCGCTGAACTGCTCGCTGTCGGCGTGGAATATCTCCAGCGTCTTCGCCATCTGCTCCTGGGTGACTTGCGGCATGTTGGTCATCGTCGCGCTGAGCTGCTGGATCTCCTGGGTAGACAGGAACTTGAAGACCTCTGCGGCGCTGTCCTCGTCGAGGCTCATGATCAGGGCCGCACTGCGTTCCATGTTCGTCAGTGTCTTACTCATGGTGACTCATCCAGTTCTTGAGGATCATGGCGACCATGCGCGGATCATCGCGGGCCATGTCACGTGCATCCTTGAGGTTCTGCTGATAGGGGGTAGGCATACGCGGGCCACTGACCGGAGCTGTCTGGTTCGCCATCATGCTGCCCAGGTCGCCATTGGCTGTTGCCAGGCCAGACTCCATGCCGCCGATGCCACCCGCGGCGCTGCCGGCTGCCTGTGTGCCTGGCGGCTGACCGATGGTCTGGTAGGCTTCCTGCGGACGCAGCAGCGGCTGCAACAGCGGGCGCAGCAACTTGCGATACAGCAGCCAAGCGATGAAGCTGATGATCAGGTAGCGGCCAAGCTCGATGGACAGCGCCTGCATCTCGGGATTGTTCAGCCACTTCTCCCACCACTGCTGCGGCGGCCCGGCGTTCTGCTGTTCGGCGGTCATGAAGGGCGCATTGATCACGCTCAGGCTGTCGCCACGTTCGGCATTGAAGCCCATCGCCTCGCGCACCAGCGAATCGATCTGTGCCAGCTGGTCGTCTGCCAGCGGTTCGCTGGTCAGGTTACCGTCACTGTCCATGATGCGACGGTGATTGATCACCACCGCCACCGAGAGATTGTCGAGGCGGCCCAGGCGCGCGCGGGTATGACGCACGCGCTTGTTGACTTCATAGTTGATGGTACTGCTGCGCTGATAGTTGCTCAGGCCGCTGCCCACATCGTCAGTCTGTGTGGTGCCGTCAGCATTCACCGCGTCATCGGCATTGATGGGCGAGGCGGCAATTCCCGGGGGCGTGTTGGAGAGTGCACCCGGCACGCCGCCGATGCCGAGCATTTCCCCAGCGCCGGTGTTGTTGAGCTGTTCACTGCGCACCGCTGCGCTGCCCGGCTGCTGATTGGGCGTGTAGAGCTCTTCGGTCTCTTCGGCGTGGGAGAAATCGAGCTGGGCGCTGACCTCGGCGCGGAAGTTGTCGCGTCCCACCAACGGCGTCAGCAGAGCATTGATGCGCGATTGATAGCGGCGCTCCAGTGCCTGGGCATATTCCAGCGCACTGCCATCGAGGTTGAGCGCATCGCCTGCCGGGCGCGACAGCGGATTGCCGTCCTGATCGACGACGGTGATGTCTTCGCTCGCCAGGCCCTGCACGCTGCCGGCCACCAGATGCTGGAAGGCCTGGATCTGACGCGCCTTGAGCTGCTGGCCGCCCTTGAGTTCAACCACCACGGAGGCCGTCGCTGGGCGACGTTCGCGCACGAAGATGGAATCCTCCGGCAGCGCCAGGTGCACACGGGCGCTGGACACCGGCTCGAGACTGGCGATGGTGCGCGATAGTTCGCCGGACAGCGCGCGCTGGTAATTGACGTGTTCGGTGAACTGGCTGATGCCGAAGGCCTGGGTATCCATCAGCTCGAAGCCGGAACCGCCCTGGCTGGGCAGGCCCTGCTGGGCAAGTGCCAGACGCAGGCGATAGACATCCTCCTTGGGTACCTCGACAGTGGCGCCTTCATTGCTCAGCCGATAGGGCACGCCGGTCTGCTCCAGCTGCGCGACGATCTCGCCGCCTTCGCTGGCGGGCAGATCACGATAGAGCACACTCCACTGGGTGCCAGCGCCCCATAGTAGTAACGCGACAATGACGGCCACGCTGAAGGCAGCTGCCATGATGAGCGGCAGACGTGGCAATGCCGCCAGGCGCGCCAGCAAGGGATTGGCTGGCTTGTCTGATGATTGTGACGTCGTCGAGGTGCCCGACTGGGGCGCTGTCTGGCTGGGTGTACTCATGCAGATGTCCGATAAGCGCCGTGGTCTGAAGTCGCAGCGGGTGATTCCAGCAAGCAGGGCGAAACATGAAAACGATGGATCAACAATGTCGCGTTTCGCAGCGCCTTCTTGCGTAGGCTGGCCATTATCGAAGCTGGGCGCACATCCAATCAGACGAATAGCGTCGCAAAACAGAGGTATTAGTCACTTTCAGCCGCTCGACTGACTGATAGTCTGTGCTCCACTGAAAGCGGCAGATGAATGGCGCGCGTTGAGAAAGGAGAGGCGAGATGGCAATTGAGGCAGTCGGCGCGGCGATGTCATCCGCGATGATGGGCAGTCTGCAGCAGCTCGATCAGATGGCGGTGCAGGCGGCGGGAAGCAACGCTCTGTCGGTGGGCGCAGTGTCAGAGGCCAGCGGCACTGATGCACAGGGCTTTGCCGGAATGCTCAAGGATTCGCTGGCGCGCGTCAGCCAGTCACAGCAGGTCGCGGCAGGCCAGGCCAAGGCCTTCGAGCTGGGCAGCCCGGATGTCAGCCTCGATCAGGTCATGGTGGCAGGCCAGAAGGCCTCACTGGAATTCGAGATGACCGTGCAGGTGCGCAACAAGTTGCTCAGCGCCTACAAGGAAATCATGAATATGGCGGTGTGATTAAAACCCGCATTCCAATGAAAAAGGGCAGACGCGGTGCGTCTGCCCTTTTTTGTTTGCTGCTGATTGATATCGCTGGCGGAGGTTGAAATGCAAGAGCGCTGTTGACTAAAAGGGCCAATATCAACAAGACCACTATCTTCTGCCAGCGGCGGGCCTGCCACTCATGCTGAGTGACAGGCCTATGCAGCATGTGAGCCAGAGATCAGCCCAGCAGTGACAGCACGTTCTGCGGCACCTGGTTGGCCTGAGTCAGCATGGAAGTCCCCGCCTGCTGCAGAATCTGTGCAGTGGTCATGCTGGACACTTCTTCTGCGTAATCGGCATCCTGGATGCGCGACTGGGCAGACGCCAGGTTGGTTTCAGTGGTTGCCAGATTGGTGATGGCAGAATCGAAACGGTTCTGCACGGCACCGAGGTCGGAACGCATGCTGTCTACTTGCTTAAGTGCTGCATCAAGTTTCTCTAATGGGTCGGTCGTTGATACTCCTTCGAACTGTGCAGTTGGAGTTGTACCGCTCAGTGCAATGTCTGTGCCGGTATTATCGAAGTCTGTGGCAGTAGCGCCGCCATTGGCAAGCGCGCCTGAGCCGACTGCATAGCTACCGCCCTGGATGTCGACGTATGCAGTTGCAGCTCCAGAATCATCTACGCCTACCTTGACCAGCTGATTCGAAAGGGTGACTGCATTTGCAGTGCTTACTCCATTATCTTCGTCAGTATAATCAACGTCAGCGACGTTCAATGTAACATCACCAGTGGCATCATTAACAGAAGCTGCATAAAAGTCGTCACCAGATTTTACTACAAATTCACTGGTAGCGTCGCCGTTCGCATCTGTTACGTTATGCAAGCTAAGAGAGCCAGCTTCTACTCCTAAAGAGGTGGCCGCAGCATCTAAGTTGACATCAGCAGGTGTGCCGCCATTATTTGTAACTTGTGTGATTTCATCGCTTATATTGAGAGAGTTTCCACTAACAGAAAAGCCATCTAGTCCCAGGGTAGAGCTATTGGTTTTCTGTAAATTAATCTCAATTGTTTCGCCATCATTGGCACCTACTTGAATGCTCAAAGAATCATTGGTGTTCAAAACATCTACACCATTGAAGCTTGTCTGCTCGGAGATACGATCAATCTCCTCAAGGCGCATGGTGATTTCATCTTGGATGGAGCTCAGGTCATCGGCATTGTTGGTGCCGTTCTGTGCCTGGACAGTCAGCTCACGGACTCGCTGCAGGTTATCGTTGACCTGATTCAATGCGCCTTCAGCGGTCTGGGCGACAGAGATGCCGTCGTTGGCGTTACGTTGCGCCTGGGACAGGCCAGTGATCTGGGAGTCCATGCGGTTGGCAATGGCCTGGCCGGCGGCGTCGTCCTTGGCGCTGTTGATACGCATGCCGGAGGACAGACGTTCCATGGAGGTGTTCAGGGCGTTCTGGGACTGATTCAGGTTCTGCTGAGTCACCATGGAAAGGGTGTTGGTATTGATCACTGAAGCCATGTGTCACTTCCTGTCGTAATGGGGAGATAGATGGCGTGTCGCCAGTAACGACTCCTGTGCCGTTGCTTCAGTTATCGTCGCGGCGCGACAGAACTTTAGAATTTTTTTGCAGCCTTTTGACCTTTCTCATTTTTGCTGTCCCACTGGCTTTCCTTACGCGCTCTCCTTATGGGCGCTCCTCGTGACGTCCTCGCTCCACCTTTGCGATATTCTGTCGACCGGCTGGCGGGCTTTGTGCGTGTCTCGTCTTCTCTCACTGTCTCTTCCTATGTGCCTTCATGTCCGCCTCCCCAAGGGGGAGTTGCGACGTAAGGCAGGAAAGCCGTCGCTGAGGGTAGCTATTCGAGCGAATGGTTTGTGGCGGGGGCGCGACAATACGCTGGGAACAGGAGTCCCGAGGATGGGGATATGACCCTGAGTCAAACGACCCCGAGGGATGCAAGCGAGGACCAGGACGCCGATGTATACCGCCAATGGGCGCATGGCCCAGCAGGATATCTACACCGAGTATCAGCCGCTGGTGCGCCGCATCGCGCTGCAGCTGCAGGTGCGCTTGCCAGCGAGTGTCGATCTCGAGGATCTGATTCAGGCCGGCATGTTGGGGTTGTGTGAATGCGTGGGCCGCTATGAGCAGGGCCACGGCGCCAGTTTTGCCACATATGCCAGTCAGCGCATCCGTGGCGCGATGCTTGATGAGTTGCGCTCGCGTGACTGGTTGCCGCGCAGTGTGCGCCGGGCCGGGCGTGAGCTTGAGAGCGTGATCCAGCAGTTGGAGCAGAGCCTGGGCTATCCGCCCGAGGAGACCCAGATCGCCGCCGCCATGGGGCTTGAGCTGGAGGACTATCGACGCCTGCTGCTGGATACCAACAACGGCATGGTGATGTCGCTGGACGAGATGATGGATGAGGAAGGCGGGCTGGCGGGCGGTCATGCCTCGCCCGAGGCGACGCCCTTCACCACGCCGTTTGCCTTGCCGCATGACGCCCTGGAAGAGGCCGATACGCGCCGCGCCTTGAATGAGGCCATCGCGCGGCTACCGGAGCGCGAGAAGCTGTTGATGGCGCTCTATTATCAGGAGAAGCTCAACCTCAAGGAGATCGGCGCGGTACTCGATGTCACCGAGTCGCGTGTCTCGCAGCTGCATTCCCAGGCGGTGCGCCGGTTGCAGGGTGTATTGGCACCGCATCTGGTGGCGCGTGCGGGCAAGCGTCGTCGCTGAGCCTCTATCCTGAGTCTCTATCGTTGTGAGCCTTCTTCGTTTCCCCAGTCTTTACCCCCTCGGCTGAACCGTCTAGCTGTTACGCCTGCCCTTGAACTTCCTGTCTCTGTTTCGCCCGCCGCTATTTTGCCCGCCCCAACCAAGAACACCGCCTCTCAGGGCGGTGTTCTTGTTTAGCTCTTATCTTATTGTCAATTTCGGCATGCCATCAGACGTGATCAATAGCTCTCGCGCTCCGGCTCTGACTTGACGCGACGTTCCTCTTCGCTGAGGTGCTGTGCCTGCTCGTCGATATGGCCATCCAGGTGCCAGTCGTCTTCCATGCCGGTGACGCGGTCGTTCATCACGCCTTCCTCATTGTCGACCTGCTGCACGACGCCTTCTTCTGCTTCAGAGGCCGCTTCCTGTTGCTGGGCGGCAAGTTCTTCCTCGCTCGGCTCCGGCTCAGGTTCGGCATCGAAGTCGAATTCCAGCTGACCGGTTTCCGGCTCGGTGATGGCCTCCTCGACCCAGGCAGCGCTCAGCGGGCTGGTGGTGGAGGGCGCCACCACATAGTGGCCGGGGTGATCGCCTTCCTCGGCCTCAAGCTCCTGACGCGGCTTGCTGGTGACACTGGCGGCGAGAATCACGATCAGCACGTGGATGGCAGTCAGGGTATAGAGGAAGCCGACGGCTCCGAAGCGCTCCATCAGTAGCCCCGCGGTGAGCGGGCCCAGAATCGCGCCGGCACCATGCATCAGCACCAGCGTGCCGCTGGCGGAGATTATCTGGGCCGTCGTCAGCAGATTGTTGGCCGCCGCCAGGAACAGCGAGTACTGGGTCAGGATCAGCCCGCCGAGGCCTGCACCCAGCAGCGCCATGGTCATCATGCTACCGCCACTGAACGGCACGCCACCGATGGACAGCGCGATCGCCCCGAGACTGCAGCCCAGAATCACCTTCTTGGCCGACAGCTTGTCGGAGAGCTTGCCCAGCGGCCATTGCAGCAGGGCGGCCCCCAGGATGAAGGCGCCCATGAACCAGGAGACTTCCTGCACCGGCAAGCCGGCGCGGTCGGCGTACACTGCGCCCATGCCGAAGACGGTGCCGTTGGCGATACCGGTGGCAAAGCCGCCCAGGGTGCCCAGCGGTGCCAGGCGCAGCAGACGTACCAGCCCCATGGCCTCCGGCTGAGCGCCTTCCGGTTGCGGTGAGGCGGACAGCAGCATCGGCACCAGCGCCAGCGACATGATCACCGACACCAGGATGAACAGCAGATAGGTATTCGGGTTGGCGACGTTGAGCAGCAACTGGCCGCCGCCCATGCCCAGATAGGTGATCACCATGTAGATGGCCAGCAGACGGCCACGCATCTGGTTGGTCGCCTGGCTGTTGAGCCAACTCTCCGCCACCACGTAGAGGCCGGCGAAGGCGAAGCCGGTGATGAAGCGCATCGCGATCCACACCTCGGGCACCACATAGAGCGCATGGATCAGGATGCACACGGAGGTGATGGAGGCCAGCGCCGCGAAGGTACGCACATGGCCGACCCGGCGCAGCTTGCGTGGTGCAAGCGTCGAGCCGAGCAGGAAGCCGGCGAAGTAGGCCGACATGATGATGCCCGTCATGGTGTTGCTGAAGCCTTCCGAGGAGGCGCGAATCCCCAGCAGACTGCCCTGTAGCCCGTTGGCCAGCATCAGCATCCCCATTCCCAGCAGCAGCGACCACAGAACGACTGCTGCGCCGAGACTGCTGGTCGGCTGCAGTCGTTTGCGCGTGGTGTCGAGAGGCTCGGTCTCGAAGGTGGGAGTGGGTACGGCTTCCTGCTGGGGGTGCGGCATGGAAGGGGCCTCATCGGTCGGGGTCGGGACCGTGTGAGCGGTGCCGACGAGATGTCAGGTACGACACTTGCGTGCGTGATGTTGGTCAGTCGTGGTTGGTCCTTGCGGGAACGGCGCTCAGTCTACCGACCGAATCCAGTGTCTGCGACCCGTGGCGCGCCATTGCGTGGTTGAAAGACGACATATCGTGAAATTTGTCTCAAGGATGTAATAGGGTGGATGAATATACAGTCCCTCATGAAATCATGACCCGACACGACTCGGGACACGCTGGCGATGTAAAAGGCACGGCATCATGCAAAGGGGAAATATCGTCAAACTCCCTGCTGGCGGGGTCTGCGCGAGGGTTGGCCCTTCTGCATCGCTGGATACACTCCTTGGCGACACGCGCTGATGACACCCGATGGTCGAGAGTTTCGTACGCAAGAGGTCTCGAAAAACCCGTAGGGTGGATAAATATACAGTAATCGGTAATGCAGCGAGTCAGCATCTGAGCGTCGAAAAAGCGCCGATCTGTCGCATGGTCGAATGGTCAGCGACCAAAGTAGATGCGAATCTGCCTCTGGACACACTCAACAACATCATAATCAAGAGGTTATTCATGACCCTGACCGCTGTACACGCCAACGCTGGCCCCGCCCCTCGTCATCTGCGTCACTGCACTTCGGATCATTCTCCAGCTCTTTCTCAAAGCCAGACCGCGCGCCCGCGTGTCACTGCCACGGGTCGCTCCGCCCTAATGGCTGGCGTGCTTGGCCTGGCTCTGCTGTCACCGCTGATGGCGAGTGATGCCGAGGCGCGAGAGCTGTCCGTCTCCACTGTGCTGTCGGATGCCTTCCCGTGGGGCCAGGCGGCCGAGAAGTGGGCGGAACTGGTAGAGGAGCGCTCCGGTGGCGAGCTCACCCTGCGCGTTTATCCGAATGCTCAGCTGGTGGCGGGGGACCAGACCAAGGAGTTCTCGGCCATGCGTCAGGGGCTGATCGATCTCGCGGTGGGCTCGACCATCAACTGGTCGCCCCAGGTGCCGGAGCTCAACCTGTTCTCGCTGCCGTTCCTGATGCCGGACCACGCCGCCATCGATGCCCTGACCCAGGGCGAGTCGGGCAAGCAGGTCTTCGCCGCCATCGAGTCCAAGGGCATCAAGCCGCTGGCGTGGGGCGAGAACGGCTTCCGTGAGGTGTCCAATTCGTCGAAATCGATCACCTCGCCGGACGACTTGAAGGGCCTGAAGATTCGTGTGGTGGGCTCGCCGCTGTTCCAGGACACCTTCACGGCGCTGGGTGCCAACCCGACCCAGATGAGCTGGGCGGATGCCAAGCCGGCACTGACCACCGGCGCGGTGGATGGCCAGGAGAACCCGCTGTCGGTGTTCGATGTCGCGCGCATCGATCAGGTCGGTCAGAGTCACTTGACGCTCTGGCACTACATGGCGGACCCGCTGATCTTCGCCGCCAACCAGCGCGTGTGGAAGTCGCTCAGTGAACAGGAGCGCACGCTGCTGACCGAGACCGCCAGGGAAGCGGGTGCCTGGGAGATCGCCATGAGTCGTGAAGGTAATGCCCAGCGGCTGGCGGACATCGAGGCGCGCGGCGTGAATGTCGTCAAGCTGGATGAGGATGCGATGCAGACCTTCCGGGATGCTACCCAGTCGGTCTACGAAAGCTGGACACCGAAGATCGGTGAGGCGCTGGTCGAGACGGCACGTGCCGAGGTCGAGGCCTCGCGCTGAGCCTGGCCATGATCGCCGCTGCTCATAGAGCAGATGACATCGGGAATAATGCGGTCTATGCGCGTTATTGAGTGAAGAACCACGCCGGGGCCTGACAGCCTCGGCGTTCGTGTGGATCGCGTGTCATGTCGCAAAAGTCGCAACAATCCTCTCAACAAGCATCACCTCAAACGTCGCAACGAGCTCTGCAAGACGGCGCCAATGGAGCGCCTGCCCCCACGGACAGGCCACCGCCACGCGTGCGGCCGGAGTCCTGGCTGGCGGCCTTGGCGCTGGGACTGATCGGTATCATCAGTCTGGCCAATGTGGTGGTGCGTTATGCCACCGATGCCTCCTTTGCCTTTACCGAGGAATTCTCGGTCTTCCTGCTGGTGTTGTTGACGCTGGCGGGCGCCTCGGTGGCGATTCGCCGTCAGGCGCATATTCGTATCGCATTGCTGGAAGACGTGCTGCCGTTGCCGCTCTGGCGACTGGTCGTGATCGTGCAGACCCTGGCGGTGCTGGTCGTGCTGGGGCTGGTGGTGTGGTTCGGGGGGGCCTTCGCGCTGGAGGAATATCAGTGGGACTCGCTGTCACCGGGGCTGGGTCTGCCCAACTGGTGGTACGTGATCTGGCTGCCGATATTGGCGCTGGCGATGGCCTGGCGTCAGTTGCAGCTGTGTGTCGAGCGTCTTTCGCAAGGGTCTGGGCAGGGGCCCGGTCAGAATGCGTCGTCAGAGCACAAGGAGTCAGATCATGAGTCCTGATCTCTGGTTGCTCGCCAGTTTTGCCGCCCTGTTGATACTCGGCGTGCCGGTGGCCTTCGCGCTGGGGCTCTCGGGGGCGGTGGGTATCGTCGCGGGGCTGCCGGTCAGCATGCTGGCCACCCTCGGCACCAATACCTACAACAGCATCGCCAAGTATCCGCTGATCGCCATTCCGCTGTTCATCCTGACGGGGCTGGTGTTCGAGCGTGCCGGAGTGGCGGCGCGGCTGGTGCGCTTTGCCCAGGCGCTGATCGGTCCGCGTCACGGGGGGCTCGCACTGGTGGCGGTGCTGGTATGCCTGATCATGGGCGGCATGAGTGGCTCCGGCCCGGCGGATGCGGCCGCGGTGGCGATGGTGATGATCCCCAGCATGACTCGGGCGGGCTACCCCAGGGCGTTCTCGGCGACGCTGATTGCGGCCTCGGCCTCCACGGCGATCCTGATCCCGCCGTCCATCGCGCTGATCCTCTATTCCATCGTGGTGCCCGGGGTGGATCTACGTGCGCTGTTTGCCGCGGGCCTGATTCCGGGCTTGCTGGTGGGCGTGGCCTTGCTGCTGCCGGCCTGGTTCCTCTCGCGACGCTATCGCTGGGAAGACCCGACTCAGGTAGAGCGTATCGCGCTGGGTCCGGCGTTTCGTTCAGCGATCCCGGCCCTGCTGGCGCCGGTGATCATCCTCGGCGGGCTGCGTTCAGGCCTCTTCACGCCCACGGAAGCGGCGGTGGTCGCAGCTGCCTATGGGTTGTGTGTCGGGCTCTTCATCACTCGCGAGCTCAAGCTCTCTCAGGTGTGGGAGCTGCTCAGGGAGGCGGCCGTCATCTCCGGTGTGGTGATGCTGATCATCGCGCTGGCGGGCATATTCGCCTGGGCCGGCACCATGCTGGGTACCTTCCGCCATCTCGCCGAGTGGTTGATCACGCTGTCCGATAGCGGCACGGTGCTGCTGATTCTGGTGATGGTGGCGGTACTGATCGCCGGGATGCTGCTGGATGCGGTCTCCATCTACCTGATCCTGATGCCGGTGCTGATTCCGGTGATGCAGCACTTCGGGTGGCATCCGGTATGGTTCGGGATTCTGCTGGCCATGAACATCGCGATCGGGCAGTTCACCCCGCCAGTGGCAGTCAATCTGATGGTGACCAGCAGCGTGGCCGGGGTACGGCTGGAGAAGACGGTGGGTTGGGCGATGGTCTTCGTGGTGGCGATGCTGGCAGCGTTGGCGGTGGTGATGTTGTTCCCTGAGCTCGCCCTGTGGCTGCCACGCGTGCTCGGCTACGCAGTGTAGTAATCCTCAGAAAGCAGGGAGTGGAAAAAACAAGATGGCTTGCCTTCTGGGTAAGCCGTCTTGCGTTTCGGGGCACCTTGTACTCTGCTACTACCTGAATACCTGGCGTCCAGGCTGGTTGTTCCAATTAGCGCTCAGCCAAATGGAGAGCGGATTCTGGTCGCCCGCTGTGCGAGGAATGGGGTGATTCTTCTGACGCAACGGTGCGCGACGGCAAAAAATGTTAGCCTGCATATATTCTCAGCGACGACGCTGCCCTCAAGATCCGCAGGGTGGAACAGTCCACTCGCAGACCTTGAATGCGCACGAGGCTGCCACCATCGTTGAACGATGATTGTACGCATGTCAGTCGGGATTCTGTCAGGTGGGACCAAGCTCTCGCATGACGCAAGCCAGATCTCGCATAACACAGGATTAGGACATCTCGATGAAGGAAATCGCTGCAGGCAATGATGTTGCGCCTGGCTTCAATGCGCTGCATGAAATGGTGGTCGGGGAATTCCTGATCAGCCCGATGCTGGTCTATGCGCTGGTCGCCTTGCTGGCGGCGGGTCTCATACGCACGCTGCTGCATCGTCTGTTGGCCAATCACGAGCTCTGGTTCGAGGCCTGGTTCGATATTTCGCTGTTTGTCATCTGTCTGGCGGCGGTGGTCGCCCTCGTGACGTGACGTGACGTGCGCCATTCCTTCAGCGTTACGCCATTCGTGATCCCGATCTTTCCGCGCCCCGTTTCGTGGCACCCATTTTCCCCAGCCCCTCTATTCTCCAAGGAAACCGCATGCGCAACCTGCGACACAAAGCCGTCAAATGGATCATCACTCTCTGTCTGGTGGCGGCTGCAGCCTGGTGTGCGGTGTGGCTGTGGAATACCTACATGTACAGTCCCTGGACGCGCGACGCCCGGGTGCGCGCCGAGGTGATCACGTTGAGCCCGGATGTCTCCGGCTGGGTGCGTGAGCTGAACGTGGCGGATACCACGCGCGTCAAGGAAGGGGACGTCATCCTTCAGGTCGACCGTGCGCGTTATGAGGCCGCGCTCGCCAAGGCCAAGGCCAGTCTCGCCAGTGCCAGGGCGACCCTGAGTCTGAAGGAGCATGAAGCCAATCGTCGTGGTCGCTTGACCAATCGTGCCATCAGTGAGGAAGAGCGCGACAGTGCGCGTCTGGAAGCCGAAGTCGCCCGCGCCGACGTGCAACAGGCCGAAGCCGCGGTGCAATCCGCGCAGCTGGATCTCGATCGTACGCGTCTGGTGGCACCCGCCGACGGTAGCATTCTCAACATGCACCTCAGTCAGGGCAATTACGTCACGGCAGGCACGGCGGTGATGGCGCTGATCAAGGAAGACTCCTTCTACCTGAGCGCCTACTTCCAGGAGACCAAGCTGCAGCATGTGCGTCCGGGCGATCCGGTCCAGATCACGCTGATGAGCGGCAATGAAGACTTCAAGGGGCGGGTCGTGGGGATCGGTCAGGGCATCGCCGATGACAATACCGCGACCAATGCCCAGCAGCTGCCCCAGGTCAGCGCCACCTTCAGTTGGGTGCGTCTGGCGCAGCGCGTTCCGGTACGGGTGGAATTCGATGATATCGAGGCGGTACGTGCCTCAGGTGTCAATCTTGCCGCCGGCATGACGGCGAGTGTCAGGCTGATCACTGCCGAAGATGGCAAGGATGAGACCAGTCATGCCAAAGCGGAACCTGACGAGACAGATCAGGCTGTCCAAGACGCAGACGGGAAGCATTGATCCATGTCTCCCGCTCTGGCCGCTTTCCTCAGGCCTTCGCCGTTTGCCCTGAAGTTCGCCACCAAGGGGGTTCTGGCAATGGCGCTGGCCCTCTACGCCGCCTTCTTCTTCGACCTCGATCGACCCTATTGGGCGCTGATCTCGGCGGCGTTTCTGCAGACACGGCCGATGTCGGGCATGGTGGTCGAGAAGGGCATCTGTCAGGTCACGGGTACCTTCGTCGGTACCTGTGTGGCCGTGGTGATCATGGGCTGCTTTGCCCAGGTGCCCGAGCTGGCGCTGGGCTCGGTCACACTGTGGATCGGGCTGTGTATTTATGGCGCCTCGCTGACGCACAACAATCTGTCCTATGGCTGTGTGATGGCGGCGGTGGCCTGCATGATCATCGTGGTGCTGACGTCCTCGGCGCCGGATGACTTCTTCTCGGTGGCGCTGGCCCGTCTCAGTGAGCTGAGTCTCGGCGCGCTGTGTGCTGTCGTCGTGAGTGCGCTGGTCTGGCCGATTCGTGTGCGTGATCATCTCGGCCAGCTGGCGGACACGGCGGTGAATGCCACCTTCCGCTATATGGCGCTGGCGTTCTCGATGCCGCCAGAGGGAGGCAGGGTCACAGGTCGGCAACAGGATCAGCATCAGGAACGCATGGCGATGCTCGAGCAGATGATGACCGGGCTGGATGCGCTCAACAATCTCCAGATCGATGCCCATTCAGCGCGCTATGAAGGCCCTCAGGGCAAGGGGCGCATTCGCGGTGTACACCTGCTGACGCGGCGTAGCATGCGTCTCTACGCGACCCTCAAGGCCCTCCACCAGCTACGTCATCCTGAGTTCTTTGTGCCTGCACGGAGCGAAGATGGCGAGGTGAGCGCACAGACCCCTGAGCTGAATCAGGCCCGGAGACAGGAAGCCGAACGCTTCAGCCAGCCGACGCAGGATCTGATGCAACGTCTGGGCGCGGCCTTTCAGAGCATGGCCGACAATCAGGGCACGGCCCAGGCACGCAAGACGCTCAAGGAGCTGCGCGGGGAATGTCTGCGCCTGTCACGCGGCCAGCGAAGCCTTACCGCGCTGGAAGCCAGATTGTTGTTCAGTCTTCGTGAGGTACTGGGGCATGCGCTGGTCATCCTGCAGGCACGTGAGGTCATCAACCATCCCGGCCGTCATCAGCTGCGGCAGCCGAGCATGAGTTGGCACCGCGATCACGGCCGCGCTGCTATCGATGCGCTGCGCGCGATGGCCATCTTCAGTGTCACGGCGATCTTCTGGCTTGCGACGGCGTGGGACAACGGTGCGGTAGCCATGCTGCTTGGCACGCTGTTCTCGGGCATCTTCGTCAGTCGCGGTGATCCAGCTCCGATCATTCCGATGGTGCTCAAGGGCTTGCTGCTGGCGGTGCCGAGCGTGTTGCTGTTCGGCAATGTCATGCTCAGTCACGCCCAGCATTTCGTGCCCTTCGTGATCATCTTCAGTATTCCGCTGTTCCTCGGCTTGATGGGCTCCGTGGTGCCTGCGCTGGCGGGAATCGCCTTGCCCTTCGTGGTGTTCAATATTCTGCTGGTGATGCCGGACAACGGCATGACCTTCGATGTCGCCTATACCCTCAATCGGAGCCTGGCGGCCGGGATCGGCCTGATTGTGACCATCATCGGTTTCCGCCTGATCCCCGTACCGGGCCCTGGCTGGGACAAGCGCCAACTGATTCGCGCCACGGCGAGTGATATTCGCGAGCTGGCGGAACGCTCCACCGAGCGCCTAGACAGCTGGTTCGGTGGGCGCATGGGAGACAGGCTGTTGCGTCTCGCCCGTCATGAACAGACTCGCAGTCGTGAACAGGAAGCGCACCGTAGTGGCGAGAGTGCAAGTGGTCAGCCTGATGCTGCACAGCAGCAAGTGATCGGCATGCCGCTACTAACGCTGGGGCTGACGGGGATGGATATCGGACGCGGCATAGGCTTCGTGCGGCGGGAATTGGGCAATGATGTGCCACGTCCGGTACTGCATGCCTTGCGCGAATTGATCCATGCGCTGGCGGATGACTATCAGTGTTGTGCCCGGGGAGAGAGTCCCACCAGGATGCGGGTGGCCGGCGACCGATTATGCGAAGTGATCGAGCAACATCGCACCATGAGTCGGCATAAGCAGGCGCTGCTGGCGGGCTGGCTGACACGAGTTCAGCTAACCTTGCAAAGTGATGCCCTGCGCCAACACAGCTGATACAACACAGCTGATATAGCGTTAATGAGAGTGACTTGCAGATTCCAACAAAATGTTCTTGTAAATCGGCCCGCAGCATATCTTCTGCGCTATGATAAGAAGGTCAGCTCAAGAATGAGCGAAATGTATTAGCGCCTTACTGTAGGAGAGAGCCATGGCTTTCATGAACGATATCAGCAACAGTGGGCGCAATGTTCCCGAACGTTTTCGGCGCGTGACCTTCACGACGCAATATCTGCATGAGTTGAATCTCTATGTATTGCCGGCAAGCGAGGTATTGTTGCGCATCTCCCAGGGGGGCGAGGACCTCATGCTGCTGCAGTTCGATGATGAGTTTCATGCCGAATTCATTGCCTCGCGCATCGTCGAGTGGGTCGCCGAGAATCCCGGCACCGACCGCGATGATCTGACGCTCTGGATCAAGACGCGGGCACGTCATGAGACGCTGGACCCGAAGCGGGTTCACCACGTCTACTGAGATGTCAGCACGTTGCTTGCCAGCATGATTGCTCAACAATAAGGCCACCCGAATGGGTGGCCTTATTGTCTTTGCTATGGCGTTACCTTGTTCCACTCATGGCCAGAAGCTGCCACCGTTCAGCAGCTGTTGTAGCTCAGAAACTGCCGACCAGGCTGCCCAGGGTGACGACGGAAATCAGGGCCAGCATCGGGAAGGCGACCGTCATCATGAACATCTGGCCATAGGACTGGCGGTGAGTCAGCTTGCAGATCGCCAGCAGGGTGATGACCGCGCCGGAGTGCGGCAAGGTATCCATGCTGCCCGCCGCCAGGGCCGCCACGCGATGCATCAGCTCCAGGTCGATGCCGGCATTGACGGCCATCTCGCGGTAGGTCTCGCCCAGAGTCGAAAGCGCAATGCTCATGCCGCCGGATGATGAGCCGGTGATGCCGGCCAGCACGTTGACTGCCACCGCTTCCGAGATCAGCGGGTTGGCCGGATACAGGCCGAGCACTGCCTCCTTGACCATCGCGAAGCCGGCCAGGCTCGCGATCACCGCGCCATATCCCACCTCTGAGGCGGTATTGAAGACCGGCAGCATGGCGCCAAAGCAGCCATTGTTGACGGTGGTCTTCAGGTCGGCCCACTGCTTCCAGCGTGAAATGACCAGCCAGGTGGAGGCGAAGGCTAGCGCGATCAGGATCGACCACATTCCGGTGGCACCCGCCGGGTCAAGCTCCGGGAAGGACTCGCTCAGGTAGGAGAAATCGATGCGCGGGAAGATGAGGTAGGTCAGCAGGGCATTCAGGCCGATGACCATCACCAGCGGAATCAGCGCCGTGATCATGCCCATCTGTGCGGTGGGCGCCATGGATTCCTCCAGCGCTTCGTCCTTGTGGACTCCGTAGCCTTCCCCCTGTGCCTGAGCCTTGCTGGCACGTCCCTTGAGCCACCAGGTGCCGAGCCCCAGCATGATCAGGCCCGCGATGATGCCCAGCCCCGGCGCCGCGAAGCTGTTGGTCTGGAAGTAGGGGATCGGGATGGCGTTCTGGATGGCCGGCGTGCCGGGAAGTGCCGTCATGGTGAAGGTGAAGGAGCCGAGGGCGATGGCCGCGGGCAGCAGCCGTTTGGGTGTGCCGGTACGCTGGAAGAGTTGAGCGCCAATCGGATAGACGGCGAAGGCGACCACGAACAGCGAGACGCCCCCGTAGGTGAGCAGTGCGCAGGCCAGCACCACTGTCAGGATCACATGGCGTGTGCCCAGGCGCTTGACCAGGCCCTCGGAGATGGCATGCGCAGCCCCGGAATCAGCCATCAGCTGTCCGAACAGGGCACCGAGGATGAACAACGGAAAGAACTTGGCCAGATAGCCGCCCAGCTGACTCATGAAAGTCACGGTGTAGCTGGGCAGCATGGCGGCTGCATCTCCTGACAGGACGACAGCGAGGGCAGCCATCAGAGGGGCAAGCAAGAGAACGGTGATACCGCGGTAGGCCAGGAACATCAGCAGCCCGAGCGATATCAGAATGGCAAGAATACTCATGGGGGTATCTCGTAGTTGGCGTTATCGTAGTCGTGAGTCGTCTGCCATTGACGACGGTTGTCCTGTTTACAGGTGCGTGGCCTGTTGTTTTTGCTATTTATTGGCTTATATACAGAGACATCCAGCACATTAGAGATTGTCTGACATGAGAACAATGCGCCTTAAGTGGCAGCGAAGTGCGGTCTGTGAGCGCTGTACCGACTGGATGCCACCTGTCTCGTCAAGCGAATAGAGAGTCGTCTTATATTCAAAATATACCGTTATCTTGCTTTGTTTTCAATCAACCAATCTTGAACTATCAGTCGTCCGGTGGGCGGGGATTGTGTCGGCTCGCCAGTGTAGTCACTCATGAAGTCTGGGCCAATGACATGGATGTCCAGAATAGGGCCCTGAAAAACGGCGCCCGAAGGCGCCGCGACAAGTGATCGAACAGTCTGCCGGTCGCGAGATCCGAGAGATGTCCTGCTTTCAAGCAAAGTCGATCTTCGCGTTGAATGAGGGGGCAGGAGCCGCCTCACTCAGGGGCGCTTTTCGTCACTGAACCAGATACAGACATCAGCGGGTGCCAGCACCCGGCTACCGGTGAGCAGCCCGCTGTCATTGACGAGGTCTTCCGGCAACCAGCGCGGCTCGGGGGCATAGTTGAAGGCGAAGCAGAGCGGCCCGCGCCGCCGCAGGCGCACGCCGTCGGGCAGGGCATGAGTGGTGATGCCGCAGACCTGACACTCCGCCTGTAGAATCGCCACCAGACTGTCTTCACTCAACCAGGCGGTCAGATAGCTGACACCTCGATGATGCAGGATGGCGGGTTCGCCATCCTCGAAGCGCGTTACCACCTGGGCACTGGTGCGCTGATGGTCGAGCAGGTCGCGCCAGCGCAGGGCATGGCCGTGTACACCATTGCTCAACGTGACGGCCGGCTCGGCACCTGGCCGCAGGCCGTCGACTCGATCGACCGTGACGCCCGTCAGCTCGCTGAGTGCGCCGGGTGCCAGCTGCGCGGGTATCTGAAACTCCGGCGTGCGCGAGCCGGAGCGGGCGCCGATCACCACGCGACTGCCTGAATCGCGCGCCGTGCTCAGACGCGCCGCCAGCGCCTCATCGGCAATTACCTGACAGGGCAGCACGATCAGTGAATAGCCAGAAAGCGCATCGTGCGGTGAGACGATATCGACATCAAGCCCGAGCCGCCGCAGCGCGCTGTACCAGCTCAGGTACAGCTCGAGCGGGTTGAAGTTCTCGGCGTGGGGCTGGATCTGACAGGCCCAGATGGAGGCGTAATCGAACATCAGTGCGACGGGCGCCTGCTGGGCAGTCGTCGTGTCATGTTCCGCGAGTGTCGCCAGTTCATCGCGCACCTGCAAGAGCTCCGGCCAGGCCGAGGCGGGCGAGCCATCCGGGCGCAGCAGGCCAGCGTGCATCTGCTCCTGGGCGAAGGGCGCCTGACGCCAGCGGAAGTAGGAGACGACTTCGGCGCCATGCGCGAAGGCTTCGTGGCTCCACAGTCGCACCATGCCGGGCAAGGGCGCGGCGTTGCTGATCGCCCAGTTGACCGGGCCCGGTTGCTGCTCCATCACCCACCAGCGGCCCTTGCACATGGCGCGGTAGAGGTCGTGATGGAAGCCGGCAAAGTCCGGATGACCTTGTTGGCGATAATGGGCCTTGGAGGCGTCGTCGTGGGCACCGCGCTCCAGAAAGCCCAGCGGATAGCTGTCCCAGCTGGCGATATCCAGATCCCGGGCGACATCGAAGTGATCGAATTCGGTGAACAGGCCCATGAAGTTGTGCACGATGTCGCCGCTGACACCCGCGGCGCGCAGGGTATCGACCTGCAGGCGGTTGTATTCGACCACCATGTCGGAGCAGAAGCGTCGATAATCGAGCACGATGGCCGGATGCGGCTCGGTCACAGTGCCGACGGGCGCCTCGACCTGGGAGAATTCGCTGACTTCCATGCTCCAGAACACCGTGCCCCAGGCCTCATTGAGGGCCTCGACCGTGCCATAGCGCGCCTCGAGCCATTGCGGGAAGCGGGCGCGGGCGGCTGCGGAGTAGCTGAGGATGGTGTCATGGCAGCCGTACTCGTTGTCGGTCTGCCAGGCGATGACCGCGGGATGGTGGGCGTAGCGCTCGCCCATCAGGCGCACGATGCGCTCGCTCAAGGTGCGGAACGTCGGCGAAGAGAAGCAGTAGTGACGACGAGAGCCATAGCCGCGTGTGTCGCCATTCTCATCGACTGCCAGAATTTCCGGATGAGCATCCACCAGCCACTTGGGCGGTGTCGCCGTGGGCGTGCCCATCACGATCTTGAGACCGGCCGCCGCCAGAATCTCGACGGCCTCATCCAGCCACTCGAAGCGCAGGTCACCCGCGCTGGGCTCCAGGCGACTCCAGGCGAATTCACCGATGCGCACGACACGAATGCCGGCTTCCATCATGTCGCGAGCATCCTGCGGCCAGCGATCACGTGGCCAGTGTTCCGGGTAATAACAGACACCGAGTTGCATGGGGTTCATCCTTGATGCTGAAAATGGGGAGCGAGCGCGGCGCACGCAATGACATCCTGCGTGGTACGCGTCATGCCGTAACCGCCTGAAGGTGAATCAGGATTGCCTGGTCGGGGTCCAGCACCGGCAGGGCGAGGCCTTCACGCATCAGGTACTCACTGGAGACTACTACCGGCTCGCCGGCCTGTTGTCGGCTGATCCAGGCGGGCAGCTGCTTCATGCGTCGCTCCGGGTGCTCCGGCAGTTCCAGCAGCTCGAGCCGGTAGGCCGTGTCGGCTTGCAGGCCGGCCAGCGGCTGGGCGGCGGGTACGGCGTGGCGTGGCATGGCCAGTTGGCTGATGCTGAACAGGGCCTGCTGCCCATCCTGACTGACCACGCCATGGGCATGTTGATCGTCGTCCAGGCAATCCAGACGCCAGCTGACACCGTTATGCAGCAGGCCACGCAGCGCCTTGTAGCGCGCTATCCAGCCGCCCAGCTCACGGCGCTCTGCCTGATCGAGCTGGCTGACATCCAGCTCCAGCCCCAGATGACCGAACAGCGCCGTGGAGGCACGGAAGGCGAGCGACGTGCGCCGCGAGGTGGTATGGGCATGTTGCGGCCCGATATGCGCGCCCAGAAGCTCCGGCGGCAGCACGCGACTGGCCCCGCGCTGGATATGTGTGCGCTCGTGGGGGTCGTTGCAGTCAGACGTCCAGACGCGATGGGTGTGTCGCAGAATGCCGTGATCGGTGCGCGCGCCACCCGAGGCGCAGCTCTCGATCTCGACGCCGGGATGCGCCTTTCGCAGGCGGGCCAGCAGCGAGTAGAGCGCGCTGACCTGGGCATGGGCGGCAGGCTTTCCGCGTCCTTTCTCCGACTGGCCGCCTGCGTGGGTCAGGTCGCGATTCATGTCCCATTTCAGATACTTGATCGGGTAGTCGCTGAGCAGCGCATCGAGGCGCGCAAACAGGTAGTCACAGACCTCGCGGCGAGTCAGATCCAGCACGCATTGATAACGTCCCAGCGGCTGCTCGCGCCCCTCCAGCCCGAGAATCCAGTCCGGGTGGGTGCGGAAGAGTTCACTATCCGGGTTGACCATCTCGGGCTCGACCCACAGGCCGAATTCCATACCGTGCGCATGCACGGACTCGATCAGCGGCCCCAGCCCCTGCGGGTACTTGCCGGTATCCAGATACCAGTCGCCAAGGGCGGCGCGCTCGCCATTCCGGCCGACGAACCAGCCATCATCGAGCACGAAACGCTCGGCACCCACCTCACCGGCAGCAACAACCAACTCCTCGAGACGTGCCGCGTCGTGATCGAAGTAGAGTGCTTCCCAGGTGTTGACGTGAACCGGACGCGGCTTGTCGGCCACCGGCCAGTCAAGGCGCGCGCGCAGGGTGCGATGCATGCGCTGGCTGGCGCCATTGATGCCCGTATCCGACCAGGCCATCACCACTTCCGGGGTGGTCACGCTGTCGCCGGCGGCCAGCATCTGCTCGCCAGGCAGCAGCAGGGCGCCCATCTGCAATTGGGTGCTGCCATCGAATTGACGCTCGATCAGGGCGCGATGGTTGCCGCTCCACGCCAGATGCGCGGTGATGACTTCGCCACGCTGCTCGCTGAAACCTGGCGTGCCGGTGATCAGCGTCGGCACGCGTTGATGCGAGCCGCGGCCGCGACGGTTCTCGAGCGTGAAGGTGCCTTCGCTGAGACGATGACGCGTCTCGGTGAATTCCTGCACCCAGCGGCCGCCGAAGCTCAGGCACTCCTCGAAGCGGACCGGCAGCGGCAGGCAGGCGGCCGCCAGCCATTCGAGCCGATAGGGCGCGGATGACTGATTGGTCAGGGTCGTCTGCTGACGCAATACGCCCTCGCGGGTGACGGTCAGCGCCAGCAATACTTCCAGCTCACTCAGGCTGTCGCGAAGCGTAAGGCGGGCGTGAGCGCCGGAGGCATCCGTCGAGCAGGCCACATCGCTCAGGCGCATCGCCGTCAGCCAGTCGCGGCCTTCGCGATCACCGATCAGCGCGGGATAGCCGGCAAAGCCGAGCCCGGCATCATTGAACAGGGTATTGGGCGGCAGCTGATCCAGGCTGGCCTGGGGCGTGGCAGCAGCGCTCATCAGGCGGTGCTGCTCCGGATTGATGGGCGCGATGCGCCCGAAATGGGCCAGCTTGAGCAGGCCATCGGCGAGATCCAGCTGCAGCTGGATGCCATCGGCACTCAGGCTCAACCACTGCTGATCGCTTGACCAGGTAGCGTCAGGCGCAGCCGGAGGTCGGGAGGATGGGGCGTCTGCAGTCATCATGAGAGGTCCAGAAATAAAGAAAGATCAGAGAGGGAATGGCGGTGTCAGCCCAGCACCAGCGGTGGCTCTGCCAGTCCCTTGAAGCCGTGTGCTGACAGATCCAGCGCGAAGAGGTCACCATCACCTGCCGCATGATCCGGCGCGGCCATGCCTTCATGCGCCGTGGTGACATACAGCGTGCTCAGCCCTTCGCCACCGAACAGCGGGCACGAAGGCTGACTGACCGGCAGCGCCACATGAGCGATTTCCTTGCCGTCGTGGTCCAGCCTTGCCACGCGGCCGGCCCCCCAGAGCGCGATCCACATATGGCCTTCGGCATCGATCACGGCGCCATCCGGGCCACCGCCGGCATCCCGCAGATCGGCCCAGACTTCGGGGGCGTTGTATTCACCTGCTGACTTGAGTGGCCAGCCATCGGCGTCCAGCTGCCAGCGCATCACCTGACCGGTGACGGTGTCGGTGAAATAGGCGAAGCGGCCATCCGGCGAGAAGCACAGCGCATTGGGAATGGTCAGCCCCTCGAGTACGCGTGTCAGCTCTCCGCGATGCAGTCGATAGAGGCTGCCAGCGCCGGACTCGGCGTTGCAGCCCATGCTCGACAGCCACAGACTGCCGTGGCGATCGACCCGCGCATCATTGCTGCGCGTGGCCGGCGCCGCGTCCGCCTCGAAGGGCATGAAATCCTCCACGGCGCCGGTCTCGGGATTGAAGTGCGAGAGCATTCCCTGGCCGACCAGCAGGTAATCGCCGTCTTGGGTAACGGCTGCGTAGGAGGTGCGGCGCGCCAGCTGAGTGATGACGTGATCACTGCCGTCCGCGGCCGCGTGATGCAGCTCACCGGCGAGGATGTTCAGCCAGCGCACCCGCGCAGGTAGGGTGCTTGTCGTGGGCGTCCAGCCCGGCCCTTCGCCCAGCTCGCAGCCACTGGCGACGACGCGCCTGGCAGTGCCAAGGCATGGGGATGACATCATCTGCTGCTCCTTTGCGATATGCGTGCTCTGTTCGTTGTCTCGTCACTCTTGCGGCGGCGTGACTTGTCGTTATCAGTCTGCCGCCAGCCATGCCGCGACCAGCGTGCGGGCACGTTCACCCACTTCGGCCGCGCTCAGACCGGGCGTGTAGATGGCCGTGCCGAGGCCGGCGCCGTGGACACCCGCCGCACGCCATTCGGCGAAGTTGTCACTGCCGATGCCGCCGACGGCATAAAGCTCGATGTCCTTGGGCAACACGGCCAGCATGGCCTTCATGTTGACGATGCCGACCTGAGTCGCCGGGAACAGCTTGAGGCCCGAGGCGCCGGCAGCGAGAGCCGCGAAGGCTTCCGTCGGCGTGACGATGCCGGGCAGCGAGACCATCTCCAGGCGGCGGCTTTCGCGGATGACGTCGACATCGGCATTGGGAGAGACGATCAGACGGCCGCCGGCGGAGTGCACATCGCGTACCTGCTGTGGGGTCAGCACGGTGCCGGCACCGATCAGGATCTTGCCGTCATGCGCGCGCTCGCAGTGCTCGACCAGCGCGGCGATGCTCTCCAGCGGTTGTGGGGAGTTGAGCGGGACTTCGATGCGGGTGATGCCGGCGGCGATGATCTCGTCGGCGATGGCGATGACGTCTTGCGGTGTCACACCGCGCAGTATGGCGACCAGAGGCAGGCTCATGGCAATCTCCAGAAATGGGTCTATTTGAAGAGGAGCTGTGTGAACAAGGGCTGTGTGAACAAGGGCTGTGTGAAGAGAGAAATGCTGGCTGGCAATGCCAGAAATGCTCAATCAATGGTTCACAGAGGCATGTTTTGATGACAAGCCACCG
This sequence comes from Cobetia sp. LC6, assembly GCF_030264805.1. Lineage (NCBI taxonomy): Bacteria > Pseudomonadati > Pseudomonadota > Gammaproteobacteria > Oceanospirillales > Halomonadaceae > Cobetia > Cobetia sp. LC6. The sequence goes on from NZ_JASSPL010000004.1 coordinate 119,005, forward strand.
CCCGACGACGATGCCTGTGCGGATGATCGCCCACGCCGGATGCGTCCGAGCCCTGCCAGAATCATGTCGGCGTTGGCCGCGGTGGTGACCTGATAGCCCAGATGCTCCAGCGCGAACTGATAGCGCTGGCACAGCACGACGTCGCCGATCAGGGTGATGGTGGTGTGATCTGAAAGCTCCGCAGTGGCGCCCGCCAGCTCAAGCCCCAGCACCAGGCCTGACAGGCGTGCACCGAGCACCGCCTTGCGAGCGTCACTCTGAGGCAGAGATGTATCGAGCAGATCGCGGGCACGAATGCCGAACAGTTGCGCAGTGGTGCGCTCCGGGGCAGCAAGCGCTGTATCGATGCCCTCCAGATAGGCATCGCGCTGGGTGACGTCGGTGAGATCTCCAGCAGCGACGGAGTGCTTGAGCACCGAATCCTGACTGAGCAGCTTGTAGAGTTCGCCGCTCATGAAGGTGCTGAAGCCGGTAATGGCGCCATTGGCGAGATGCGCCCACTTGGCGTGGGTGCCGGGCAGGCACACAGCTCCGCTGTAGTCGGGCTGGTCGGCGACAAGGCCCGCCAGCTGGGTCTCCTCGCCACGCATGACATCGTAGGTCGGCTGCTGCTGACAGAGGCCCGGCACGATGGCGACGGCAAGGCGGCTGTCGCGCGTCGTGACATGGGTCAGCCGCTCACTGAGCGCAGCAAGCACATCACGGGAAGGCGTCTTCTTTGCGGGCAGCGGCAGGTAAGCCGCCTCCTGCCAGCCCTGACGCGCGCCGGCCATGCCACAGATCAGCACCGGCATGGGAGAGGTCTCATCGTCGGGCAGCCAATCATTGATCAGCACGCGCAGTACATCCTCGAACTCATCCGCCGCCAGTCCCAGCATGCCACGGGCACTGCTGGCCTGAGCGATGACCTCATCTTCGTCAGTGACGGCCCAGGCGCGCAGATTGCTGGAGCCCCAATCGACGGCGATCCAGGCCGGCGTGACGCTGAGGGCGCTCACACTCGGCCTCCGTCTACCACCATCGGCTGGCCGGTCATCATGCGCGAGGCGCTGGAGGCCAGGAACAGGCACGGATTGATCATGTACTCGACCGGAATGGCCTCTTTCAGACACTGCTGATCAATGCACTCTTTCAAGTCCTTGTCGTTGACCCACAGCTCGCGCTGACGCTCCGTCATCACCCAGCCCGGAATCAGGCAGTTGACGCGAATGGCGTCCGGCCCCAGCTCGCGCGCCAGCGCCTTGGTCATGCCCATGATGCCGGCCTTGGCGGTCACGTAGGTCGGGTAGCCGCCCAGTCCCAGCATGTAGCTGTTGGAGGACAGGTTGATGATGGCGCCGCCACCCAGCGCGCGCATGTCGGGGGCGACGGCCTGGGCAGTGAAGAATTGCGGGCGCAGGTTGGTCGCGATGGATTCATCCCACTGTTCCACCGTCCACTCATCCAGCGTATGACGGGTGTCACGCGCGGCGTTGTTGACCAGCACGTTGATCAGGCCGTGGGCCTCACGCGCCTGGGCGACGGCAGCCTGCAGTGCCTCGATGTCCTGGATGTTGCAGGGGATGAACAGCGGACGATTGGCGTAGCGAGCTTCCATGGCGTCACAGAATTCGTTGGCATCGGACAGGCCGACGAAGGCGACCTTGGCACCTTGGGCGAGGAAGCCTTCGGTCAGCGCGGCGCCGATGCCGGAGCCACCGCCGGTGATGAAGACGCTGGCGCCTTCGAGGTCCGGGTAGCGAAAGTCGGCGAAGGCGGGGCTTTCAGACGTGGATGATGCGGTACGAGTCATGTCGAATCCTTCCTTGAGCGTGACAGGCCTTCGGCGGAAGGCCTGTCCTGGCATGGCGTCTAGGTTGTCAGCGGGTGCGTTGCGGCTTGCTCGGCATTACCACTCGGCGACGGAGCCGTCTTCGTGGGCCCACACCGGATTGCGCCAGCGATGGCCGACCTTGGCACGCTCCTCGACGAAGGCTTCGTCGATCTCGACCCCCAGCCCCGGGCCTTGCGGAATGGTGCAGAAGCCGTCCTTGATCGCCAGCGCATCCTTGTCGACCAGGTAATCCAGTACGTCGTTGTCCTTGTTGTAGTGGATTCCCATGCTCTGTTCCTGGATGAAGGCGTTGTGACACACCGCGTCCAGTTGCAGCGAGGCCGCCAGCGTCAGCGGGCCGAGCGGGCAGTGCGGCGCCAGCGCCACATCGTAGGCCGAGGCCAGGGTGGCGATCTTCAGGCCTTCGCTGATACCGCCACAGTGGGAAAGGTCCGGCTGGATGATATCGACCATGCCGTCCGCCAGCAGATCGCGGAACTGGAAGCGGGTGTGCAGGCGCTCGCCGGTGGCGATGGGCGTCGCGATGCCTTCGGCGATGTGCTTGAGCGACGGCAGGTGCTCAGGCGCGACCGGCTCCTCGATGAACATCGGATGGAACTGCTCCAGCTCACGCAGCAACGCCTTGGCCATTGGGCGATGCACGCGACCATGGAAGTCGATGCCGATGCCGACATCTGGTCCGACCGCGTCACGAGCCTCGGCGACACGTGCCACCGCATCATCGATCTTCTTGTGCGAATCGACGATCTGCATCTCTGGCGTGCCGTTCATCTTGAAGGCGGTGAAACCCTGATCGACCAGCGCCTTGGCGCCTGCGCCGACATCTGACGGGCGATCGCCGCCGGTCCAGGCATACATGCGCATCTTGTCGCGCACCGGGCCGCCGAGCAGCTGGTGCACGGGCACTCCCAGATCACGGCCCTTCAGGTCCCACAGCGCCTGATCGATGCCAGCGATGGCAGACATCAGGATCGGGCCACCACGGTAGAAGCCCGCGCGGTACATCACGTTCCACAGGTGCTCGATATTGCGCGGGTCCTGACCGACCAGGTAATCGGACAGTTCGTGCACGGCGGCCTCGACGGTCGCGGCGCGGCCCTCGATGACCGGCTCGCCCCAGCCATAGCAGCCTTCATCGGTCTCGATCTTGAGGAACAGCCAGCGCGGCGGAACTTGCCAAGTCTTGAGTCGGGTGATTTTCACGGATGCATCCTTATGAGAATGGGCATTTGAACGAGGGTCAGCGCCAAGTGAAACGGGTCGTGGGACAAGCCGTCATCAGCTGACGCCTGATCAGCATCAGAAGCGGCGGTGCCCCAGCTGTGGGTGGTCCGGTGAGAAGCCAAGATCGCGCGCTGCGGTCTCCAGTACGCGCTCGGCACAGGTGCGTGCCATCTCGGGCTGACGCAGGCGAATGGCCTCCATCACCGCGCGGTGACGATCGAGGCTGGCGCGATGATGACTGTGATCATGCTGCTGCGCGGACTGCTGGGTACTGTGAATCAGTTGGCTGATGGAAGGGCGCAGCAAACTGCCAAGCTGTGTCCACACCAGATTGTGCGTGGCGTGGTAGATGGCTTCGTGGAAGGCGACATCGTGCTCGGCATGCGCCTCGCGCGAGCTGTCATTGGCGGTATTGACCATGCCTTCGAAGGCGCGTTCCAGGCGCGCGAGGTCCTGGGCGTTGGCCTTCATTGCGGCCAGCGCACTGACATAGGGCTCGACGGACAGGCGGAAGGCGTAGATCTCGCGCATCAGGTCCGGGTTGATACCGTCGAGACCGCTGACCCAATGGCTCATCAGCGGATCCAGCAGCTGCCATTCGCTCATCTCGCGCACGATGGTGCCACGCCCGGCGGTGCGTTCCAGCAGCCCGGCGCTCACCAGCTGAGCCAGGGCGTTGCGAACACGGTTGCGGCTGGCGTCGAAGCGCTGGCAGAGGTCCAGTTCACGCGGAAAGCTGTCACCGGGGCCGAAGCTGCCCGCGAGGATTTCCCGCGCCATGCAGGTGGCGATGGCCTCCATGCTGCGCGGGCTCGCGTCGTCCGCCGAGGCGCTGTCAGTGGCGAGTGAGGCTGCCGCCAGAGAGTCGGTCATTGAGATGCCTGTCGTGAGGGGATGGTCAGGTGAGTCACTGCATCGCACCGCCTTGGAGCGTGGCGCTGACGCATGAGGTTCCGAGCATCAGGATAAATGTCTGAACACACATTAATAAATGTCGGACATTTCAACAAGCCGCAAGCTCTTCAACTTTGGTCGCGCGAAAAATTCGCCCGACACAGCTAACAAGGGCGCAGCCAACAACGAGGCGGGTAACAAGGGGGGAGTAAAAAGGGTGCGTCCTCAACGACAGGGGCCAGACACGATGTCTGGCCCCTGTCACGGTTGGGAAGACGGCTCACATGCAAAGCGGGTCATCGGGAAGCGGGTCGCCAGGAAAGCCTGACGCCATGATCAGATCACGCCGATGGCGAGTAGCGAGCCAGGTGGCCATTGAGGGTCAATTGCCATTCCTTGAGTGTCTGGGCACATGAGAGATCGAGCAGCGTGATCTCGAGCGTCGCGGTGTCTTCCAGCGATGACAGCAGCGATGTCAGGGAATCGAGGGTGGGCGGCGAGGCAGTGCCATTGGCTGGTGCCTCGAACAGTGGCTCATTGCCTTCAGGGCGGCGAGTCACTTTCCGCGCAGGCGAGTTATCCCGACATTGGTGCCCTATCACGATGAAGTTGCCCTCACTGACGCGGAAGACACGCAACGGATAGAAGCAGGCATTCAGGTGCGGGCCAAGCTGGGCATCGAGTGGCGCAAGGTGTCTGTCGGCAGCGCCGCGGCGTGATCCTTTCAGGCTGCCCAGATGAAGATGGCACAGCGTGATGTGCTGCCCCATGGCGTCCTGACACTCCCGGGCCAGCGCTTCGAGAGCGGTATCCAGCAGTGCGCGGGTGAAGCAGCCACTGTGGCTGTCGCGCCACCGGTTCGGGTCACGCTCTACCTGCTGCGGGCAGAGTCGATGCAGGGTGGGCGCCGGCGCTATCGGTTGCTCCGTCAGCACTTCACGCGCCGCCTGCAGCAACTCTGGTGGCATAAGGCCTAGACGGTGTTCGATCTCGCTCAGTGCCTGGGCCTCACTGACACCGGTGTGTCGCACCAGTTCGATGACCTGCACGACCAGTGCCAGAGTGCTGGCAGCGAGCGACGTCGCTGCTATATCGGCCGAGGTCTGCTCTGCCTGTGGGATATCTGCACGAGGAGGCGCAGACGGAGACATGGCAGGAGGTGTTTCAGAGGGTTGCGAGATCGCGGCAGCGTTGCCGTTTGCATACGGTGTCAACCTGCTGCAGGCCCCCAGCATGAACTGCTGACTGGCACGCAACAGGTCCGCTTCCGCGGGTGCCATCAGGGCATCTTCCATCATGCGTGCCCCGACCTCGACATGGCGACGCAGCAAGTGATATTGATCGAAATGGAGTTCATCGCGCGGCCGCAGCAGGGAGTCGGGCAGCGCCAGCTTGCCGATATCATGCAGCATGGCAACGCGCTCCAACGTGGCGATTTCCTGGCGGTCCATCCCGAGTCGTGTCGCGATGGCGCCGACAAGATTGGCGGCCAGAAAGTCTTCTCCCGAGCGCTCGGGACAGCGTTCCTCGCGGATCATGCGCATCACCGACCCGAGCCTGTCTTCGCCGCGCTGCTCAAGCTCATGCTCCAGCTGATTCATGCGCTGGCGCATCTGCAGCTGTCGCTCGCGATACTGGCGCAGGAAGGCGTAGCCAAAGGCCAGGCAGAGCATCAAGGTCACCAGCAGGGTGATCAGAAAGTGCCAACGCTCCAGCGCGTGCTTCTTGTTCATCAAGTCTTCGTGCGCCTGGAAGGCGGCTTCACTGATGTCATCGAGATAGACTCCACTGGCGATGATCCACTGGAAGGGAGGATACAGGGCGGCGTAGGCGATCTTGTCGACCTGCTCGGCACCCGGGCGCTTGGGGAAGCGGTAATCGAAGTAGATGCCACTGCCGTTCAAGACACCCTCGAGCTCGGTGCGATACGGGAAGCGGCCACTGCTGTCCTGGTACTCGGTCGACAGCAACTTGCCTTCGGTGGCTGGAAGCAGAGGATGGATCAAGCGGCGTGCATAGTCCTCACCGCCGGTCGGGTCCAGGATCTCGTTGATCCAGACATAGCGGCTTTCCTCGCGCTCGATACTGGCGTGCAGAGACTGTCTCAGCTCATTGGCGACCAGAAAGGCCACCATCTTCGGGTCGATATGCACCAGCGCCCAGGGGGCAGGCTGCTGTCGACGATCAAGGCGCACGGCGCCGGGGCTGCCTTCCTCCTGACCCAGAGGCACGGCAAACACCAGCCCGGCATCCGTGCCGCGCAGGAATTGTGGCTTGCGCATGCCCGCATTGAGGCGCTGATTCAGCTCCTGGTTCCACCAGTCAGGGTGGAGCGTGGTGGGGAGCTGCACGATGTCGATCCAGTCGGGGTTGATGCGCAGGTCCGGGAACTGGCGCAACAGTTCGGTGCTGACGAAGGAGCGATCGCGTCCACTCAGATGGCTGATGCCCAGTGATGGGGAGCGCATGGTGGTGATGAGAAGACGTTGCAGACGATGCTCGTAATCGCGATGTCGCGAGGCGATCATGCCGAGCGTCTGCTCCACCATTAACCTGGCCTGTTGACGCCGCTCCTTGGCGACCAGCATCTGTGTCGCCTGGGCCTGCAGAATGTCCTGCTCGCGACTCTGCGATTCTTGAAATACCAGCAGGGCGCCAAGTGAGAGACAGGAGAGTGCGGTCAACCCCAGCCATAGGCGCAAGGGCTTGCCGAACGGACGCTGTTTGTCTAGGGAGCGAAGATCGGGCGGGCCGGTATCTGGCCCATGTCGAGAGAGATCACTATCCTTGATCATCGAGTCACGTCATCCATGAGTGATGCGGTGGCGCCGGGGAGGGTGATGATGTCACTGTTTCGAGCATAGCGGCTAGCGCAAGTCCCAGAAGATATCGTTTCAGACCTCTATGTCATCCAGCCAACGCTACGATGTTACCGCCCCAATGCCAAGTGAGGGCACTCAACACTCCGCGAAGCCCCAGTTCAGGGCACTTGCACGTTTTTCCTGTCGCGCGATGTCTTGCGAGCAGACGTTGAAAGGGGCATGATAAAGCTAGTTTTCTGTATGGCTTTCAAGAAGATATCTGTCATTTATCGATGGCTGTCCAGAAGAGGCTCGCTAACATCTTGATTTGAGGCGCGCCGGTCGAGTGTTGAAGGTGTCGTGCATAAGCTGCAAGTCAAATTGTCGCTCATCGTCTTGCAGTGAACTCATAGCGTTGTCTTCTTGTTGTCGACAAGATCAAAAGTGGAAAATCGTGCATGAACCGACATGATGAAAAGATCATTGCCAGTGCTCGCAAGCAGCGTGCTCTCTTTGATGAGCTCGAAAAGGCGTTGGCAGAAGAGCTGAATGCGTTGGATCGCTCTTCTCAGCCTGCCCCCGCCGCCGAGTCGAACCACGACGCTGACGAGGCGCGCGCCCAGAAGCGTGATGAGGAGTTCGTGGCGCGACTCGAAAGCCTGATCGCGGAATTCGATCTCGATCGCGAGGCCGCCCAGACATGGCTGCGAGAGCTTGAGGCATTCAATGGGAAAGCGGATTCAGAGTAAGCCCTCGTCTTGCCTGACTTGTCCTGCGCTACGCTCTGAGCAAGCCAAGAGCTATCACCTGAGTCATGCAGTGGCTCGCGCCTCGCAATGGCTTTATCAGGCCTGCAAGCGAGAAACGCACAACGCCCAGCCTTCAAGAAGTGCTGGGCGTTGTGCGTTTCTCGCTTGGCTCACCTGGAACCGATGGATTATCTACCCCGATAGATCTTCTGACGTCTTCTTATTGGCTTGGTGGCTTGCTGACCTGGCGACGACACCGCTAGCCTGTTGTCGACAAGGGCCTTTGGGCAACGCTCCCACCGGCCCCAGGCCCAGAGCTGCGCCCTAGATCTCTTCCCAGATGGCTTCCTTCAATTCGTCTGTCAGGCCTTGCAGGCGTTGCAGGCGCTTGACGGTATGTTCCTGTACATCACTGACGATCTCCGTCAGGCACTCCTTCGACTCGTGAGGGTCAACGAACCCGGTGGATAGCAGGCACTGGCCAATTTCCATGCTCTTGGTCTGCCACATGCGAATAAACTCGATCTCCTGCTCATATGCCTTGAGGCTCAGGCTCCACCATACCTGCTGACAACGCATCAAGGGGGCAAGGGGATGCACGAGGTCATCGGGTCGATTCATCCAGGGCAGTGGGGTGCTGAACATGGCAGCGAAAGGCTGCATCGGTTGATTGGCGATTGGCATTCCGGACTCCTGTCTCATGGTATCTGATAGCTGATGAGTGCAGACCTTGGGGAAAATACCGGCGGGGCGGCTGGTGTTTGGCGTTATTGTGACCAATAGTGATAGTGACTGGTGTCTAGTGGCACAGGCTTCGCAACCTGAGTTGAGTTGAGCATAGCTCCCTCTGCTGGAATGCGCGCGAGCATCCTGTGCTGTCTCCAGTCAACTCTACCCCGGCCCCCCCCCTGTCTTCAGACAACCCTGTGCCCTGATGATGAATTGCGTGAGGTCACCGACCAGGAGGCGATCATGATCAATGAAGTCAAATCCGTACTGGCAGCATTCTTTGGTGTCCAGAAGGAGGCCAATCGCAAGCGTGATTTCGAGCACGGCCATGCGCTGGACTTTCTGGTGGTGGGATTGGTGATGGCCGCACTGCTGGTGGGAGGGATGGCACTGCTTTCCACGGTCGTCGCCGGCTGAAGAGCCGCTCAGGCGACTGAGACGAAACGTCAGGCAAGACACTGCAGAGACTAACCATCCGGCACGAAAAAAAACCCGCCCGGGAGACCATCCTGGACGGGGCTTTTGCTTGGTTCACTTAGCTGCGATTGCCTTCTATCCCGTGTCTATCCGAAGGCAGAAGCAGTGAGTGATCAAGAGCGGGCGATCAACGACGCGCGAACAGCGGCGTCTTCTGGTCGACACCGCTCTGGTAGCTGACGCTGAACGAGCTCAGCGCATGCAAGGCATCTTCCACGTACTGATCGTCACGCAGGGCGAAAGCACTGATGCCACAACGGCTCATGTAGTGGAGTTGATCCACCAGCACGTCACCGATGGCGCGAATCTCACCTTGGTAGCCGAAGCGCTCACGCATCAGGCGGGCAATGGTGTAACCGCGGCCATCATTGAAGTTCGGGAAGTCGACCCCCAGCAGTGGTGCGTCCGCCAGTGCCTTGCCCAGCTCGGGCGTGAGCTCGGTGTCACTGGCAAGCCAGGGCGCCAGATGATCAGAACCTTCACCGGCGGCGACCAGCGCCTGCCATTCTGCCAGCGGTAGCAGGGCAGGTTGCTGATAGCTCGGTAGATTGCCGTCTTCATCCAGACGCACGACCTGCCAGGCATCTTCGCTCACCAGCTGATTCTGACGGATGACGCCACCCTGGCGCTGATCGGTCAATTCACGTGCTGATGTCATTTGTGCAGTCACCTCAGGCATAGACCCGCTCCTTGAACGGCTTCATGCCGATGCGGTGGTAGGTATCGACGAAGACTTCATCTTCCAGACGCTGCTCGACGTAGACCTGCAGCACCTTGTCGATGACGTTCGGCATGTCTTCGGCATTGAAGGAGGGGCCGAGAATCTTGCCGAGCGTGGCGTTGTCATCGCTGCGTCCGCCCAGCGAGACCTGGTAGAACTCCTGGCCTTTCTTGTCGACACCTAGGATGCCGATGTTGCCGACGTGGTGATGACCACAGGCGTTCATGCAGCCCGAGATGTTCAGGTCCAGCGGGCCGAGGTCGTACAGGAAGTCGAGGTCTTCGAAGCGGTCCTGCAGTGCCTGAGCGATGGGAATCGACTTGGCATTGGCCAGCGAGCAGAAATCGCCACCCGGGCAGCAGATCATGTCCGCCAGCGTGCCGACGGTCGGGTTGGCCATGCCGAGTTCTTCCAGCGCCTTCCAGAGTGTCTCGAGCTCATCGACAGGCACGTCTGACAGCACCAGGTTCTGCTCGTGTGTCACACGCAGTTCACCGAAGCCATATTGCTCCGCGAGGTCAGCCACAGCGTCCATCTGGTCAGCAGTGACGTCACCCGGGGCCAGTTCACGGCGCTTGAGCGACAGGGTGACGGCCTTGTAGCCCGGCACCTTGTGGCCGACGACGTTGTTGGTCACGAAACGCGCGAAGGCGCGGTTCTCGCGGCGCAGGGTTTCATAGGCCTCGATGGCCTCGGCGCTGACTTCACGACGCTCAGGCTCGGGGAAGTAGCTGGTCGCCTTGGTGACGGCGGAGTCGGTGAGGGTTTCCGGGCCATCCTTGAGGTGGGCCCATTCTTCCTCGACGCGACGACGGAATTCCTCGATTCCCAGTGCCTTGACCAGGATCTTGATGCGCGCCTTGTACTTGTTGTCGCGACGGCCCCACTGGTTGTAGACACGCACGATGGCGTCCAGATAGGTAAGCAGGTGCTGCCAGTCGAGGTCTTCGCGCACGATGTCGCCGACCATCGGCGTACGGCCGAGACCGCCACCCGCCAGGATGGTGGCCTTGACGCTGCCATCGTCGGCGCGGTTGAGACGAATGCCGATATCGTGGACCTGGATGGCAGCACGGTCGGCGCTGGCACCAGTGACGGCAATCTTGAACTTGCGCGGCAGATAGGCGAATTCCGGGTGAAGCGTGGACCACTGACGGATCAGCTCACACCAGGGACGCGGATCGACTGTCTCGTCTTCCGCGATACCGGCGAACTGGTCAGTCGTGGTATTGCGGATGCAGTTGCCGCTGGTCTGGATCGCATGCATTTCGACCTGAGCCAGTTCGGCGAGAATCGCCGGGACATCTTCCAGCTTCGGCCAGTTCAGCTGCAGATTCTGGCGGGTGGTGAAGTGTCCATAGGAACGGTCATAACGACGGCTGATGGCCGCCATGGTGCGCAGCTGGACAGCGCTCAACATGCCGTAGGGAATGGCGATACGCAGCATCGGGGCATGACGCTGGATGTAGAGGCCGTTCTGCAGGCGCAGAGGGCGGAATTCTTCATCTCCCAGACGGCCCGCCAGATAGCGATCCATCTGGTCCTTGAACTGAGCTACCCGCTCGTCGACCAGTGTCTGGTCGTAGGTGTCATAGCGATACATGTCAGGGGTGTCCTGCGGTCGGGCATCAGGTGATCGTCCACTGATGCGAATCTTGTTGATGCTGAAGCCACCATACCCTCTATTCTTTATTCTTTAAAAGAATAAATCCTCATAGTTTTCGATGATGACGTTATTAAGAAGGGCGCGTTGAGTTTGCCTACCAGCAGCGAAAAAGAAAATACCAGCCGCAGGAGGGTAAGGCGTCTGGCCATGTTGCCCGGGGTCTCACGACAGGTACGGGCCTGCCGCAGACCAAGCTTGCGCAGAATAGTTGACATCAGCCCAGGTCATTGCCTGTACCTGGTGCGCTTCTGACAGGTTTCAGCAGGCTGACGCGTGCATCCGCATTGGCATGAAAGCGCGTCTCGAAGGCCTGCTGCGGCATCGGGCGACCGAAGAGGTAGCCCTGGAAGGCGTGGACGCCCATATCCCTGAAGATTTCGGCTTGCCCCCGCTTCTCGACCCCTTCGACGACGACTTGCATGCCGAATGATCGTGCCATTGCGACGATGATCTGTGCCAGCTCCCTGTCCCGATGACTGGTCTCGACATTCATGACGAAGGAACGATCGACCTTCAAAATGCCAAAAGGAAGATCATGCAGATAGGAGAGGCATGAGAATCCTGTCCCGAAATCATCCAGCGAGAGGTTGACACCCAATTTGCGTATGGCATGCAATTGACAGAGTAGGCTGTCTTTACTGTCGAGCATCAGGTTCTCGGTGACTTCGATCACCAGCTGCGAGGGGCGAATCGGATAGCGTTCGAGGAGTGATTCGAGCTGGTGCAGCATGCATTGATCCCTGAACTGCATGACGGAAGCATTGACAGACAGGTAGCGCTCCTCGATCCCGATCCTGCGCCATTCACTTAAAATGACGGCCGCTTCCTCTAATACCCAGTTACCGATATCGATGATTTGGCCGGTCTTTTCTGCCGCCGGGATGAACTCATTGGGTGGCACTAGGCCGAGTTCTGGGTGCTCAAGGCGGATCAATGCTTCCGCGCCTAGCAGCTCAGGAGCTTCGAGGTCCGGGCTGGCTGCCCGGAAAATGGGTTGTAGATAAAGACGGAACCATCCCATGGCCAAGGCTTCGCGAATCATGCGCTCCTTCAAGAACAACGGTTCACCGTCTTCCAGCACGCTATCACGGACGCAGGTGCGGTATTGATTGCCCCCTTCATGTTTGATATCGACCACGGTAAGTTCCAGCAGGCGCATCAAACGGCTGGGGCTCTCATCATTTGCTTGGGCCTCCAGGCCCGCCATGCTCAGACTGAGATTGATGGATTCGCCAGACTTGAGTAGCGGATGAGAGAAGGCGGTTTGAATCCGGCGTACCAGTGGGCGTAAGTCCTTGACATCACAGGTCATGACAAATTCATCACCGCCTGTTCGTCCGATCCAGGCAGGGTTACATTCTTTTAGTCTTTCACCAGTCTCTTTCAACAGCAGGTCACCGTCCATCGGTCCCAGGTGATGATTGATGCTATGGAATCGATCGATATTGACCAGCAAGAGGCCGAAAACATCGTCGCTTGCGATTAACTGCTTCAAGTGGTGATTGAGCGACAGCCGGTTGGGTAACTGCGTCAAGGGATCAATCAGCTCATGTTCCATCAGTCGTTGTTGGGTCCGTGTCAGTTCGGTGATGTCCGTCAAAAGCATCATCGTACCTCGGGTTTGTGTACCTTTGGCTGCTGGTATGACCACTTGAACCTGACGGTCGTCTTGATGCTGACATCTCAAAGTCATCACTTGATCATCGCAGGCACTGCCCAACTGCAGGGCTGTGCTAAGGCGATGGATCTGATTACCATTCTGACTATTGATGATTGAATGGAAGGGCACGCCAATAAGTTGCTCACGTGAGCTGCCAATCGTCTCCAGCATTAGCTGACTAGCATCTTGAACATTGCCCTTATTATCAATCACTAGCAGTAATGCCGGAGTGTCACGATAGAAGTGCTGATAGCGCTCTTCATTTTGACGTAGAGCTTCCATCATGTTGAAAAGACGCTCCCCAAGCTTGTTCAGCTGCACGATCACCTTATTAATCTCGCGTGATTGGGCGAAGGGAACTCGATGGAATATGGCATGCTGGTCCTCCAGCTGGCGCATGTGATCTATCGCCGTGCTTAAAGGGGTCGCCACATAACGCTTGAGTTGCCAAGACAGCAGCAGCAGAATCAACAGAATAATGGTAAGGGCAATCACGAACAGAACTGCTCCGCCTTGATAGCGTGCAGTAAGTATGGGGGCATTGGTGCTTTCCAACTCGAGCCTGCCAACGCTTTGCTTGACCAGCGAGTTCTGATAGACAAGATTCTGCGAATGAGTGAGGGGTTCGAAAGCCGTTCCCCTTTTAGTAATCTCTTCGACAAGTTTGCCTTCATGATTAAAGTAGCGCACGGCATGGACGCTATCATGATGGCTGAGAGTCTCGAGGTAAGCATGGACTCTCTCATCGTCAAAGTTCCAAATGGCGTCGGGCATCGACAGAGCCACAATGTTCATCATCTCACGATGATCATCGTGCATGTGCTCGACGGCTGTACTGGCATACAGATGGTAGCTCACGATTCCACTGATGGCACAGATGGCGAACACCAGCGGGGCAAGTATCCGTAGTATTCGCCACATGAGTGGTGGCGAATACTCGATATCATTATCGGACGCCGCACAGGGAGTCTTTGCGAGCTTCGGGGCATCATTCATCGCGTTATTCTTCCTCGGTGGCAGAGGCCAGAGACTCATGTTCCAGCGTACCGGCAGGGGAGGCTTGGCGTGGCGGTGGCGGCAGGAACGGCGCGGCATTGTTGGGCAAGGTCGCCACTATCTCTACCAACCGCCCCATCGGCTTGAGAGACAGTACTTCCATCGGGATCTCGTCGAGATAAGAATCTGGGGCTGCACTCGTGGCGAGGCCCATGCTGTAGTAGCGAGTGCCAAGCGCTTCTGGCGTGATCACCTCTTGCTGGACAGCTGCCAGCAACACCAGTGCCCAGGCAGTCGCCAAGGCATCACCTCCCGCACTGGCCTCCATTTCACCGGTTCGTAGATGATCAGTCCCTTCGCGAGTCCAGCCCATGCCAGCGACTATTACATCCTCACCAGGGCGCAAGCCATTGAGCTTCAGTGCGTCTATCGCTGCAATCGCCATCAGGTCACTGGCAGCCCAGATACTCCGCAGTGGCAGGCTACTGTCCTGACGCTTTACATAGCGGTCCACTGCCTTGAATGCATCCTCATAATTCCAATTGGCTTGAAATGTTCTATCTACGGATAGATAGGGGGCTTTACGCAGAGCATCCTGCACCCCGCGTAGTCTCAGGCGAGATGCTTCGTCGTGTAGCCCGCCCACAAGGGCAATAACAGCGCCTTCAGATTTGCCATACACTTTGTGGTGTCGTTCTATAAGTGCCTGCATGGTGTCATGGCCACCTTGCTGATGATCAGGCGAGACACTTCCCAACCAATAGGTATGGCGGCCAAGGGGTTTGCCCTCGATCTTGTGTTGCTCAGGTGACAGGCTATTAAGCACAATCATGACCGGTACTCCAGTGGCGTCACTGGTGGCCAGTATTGGAATGGCAAGGCCGTGATTATTGGTGATGATCAGCAGGTCAGGGGGATCCTGGCGCATCATTACCTGTTTGCCCAAACGAATAAATTCGTCGGTATTGCGCTTGGCATTGACAATTTCCAATGTAATTCCCAACGAGGAAGCTGTGGTAGAAGCCGCCTTGATCATCTGTGCCCAAAAAGTTTCTGTAGCATGACCTGGGTTCAGGAACACCACATGTTTGATGGGCTTGAAAGGAATGGTGCTCTCCGCCTCTGCCTGATGAGCTAGCAAAGTGGGACATATCAATGTGGTTACGATGCCTACCCTAGCCATTTTGAGGAAGCGTTGCGGGTAGAGTAGGTGCGTTAGTCTCATTATGGCCCCATGATTTCGTCATCGTAGCGAAGACCAATAGCAATAAAATTGCCATGTGACCTCTCAGTGATTATCCTCACTGAGAGGCGCCCATTGATTCACTGGAACGTGAAACCTTCTTCTGGGTGGAAGGGGCACGTAGATTCAATTTGGAGGCTTCTTCCTGCTGTCCAGCCATCTGTATCAGTACCGCCATCGGATCGAAGTCATAGATGCCCCGAGACTCTTGTAATCCAAAGGCTTTGAAATTTGCAGTTCTCCAGTCGGGGACTTCCAGAAGAGGGCCGTAAAGCTCTACATTGTCATGGGTGATGGCGCTCATCGGGAAGTTGACATTCCTGGGAGCCCATCCCTCGATATCGGCATGATCCCTCACCAACACCATTGCCCATGCACCAGCCATAAAATGCCCACCGTCCGTTAACAGCATGCGTCGGTCTGACACCATGCTGATGCCCTCCGGCGACCAGTTGAGTCCAGCCACAAATACGTCCTCACCCGGCGTTAGCCCAGCAGCTTCGATCGCAAGGATTGCCCCCTGGGCCATGGCATCGTTCGCTGCCCATATCAGATCATTATGACCGCTAGAGCCGTTGATCCACTCGAGATATTCCCCAGTAAGGTGTTGAGCATCCTGAGCATTCCAGCGCGCTTCGAGGATGCGGTCTATCTGAACGGTCTCGTCTTGTGCAAATCCGGCCACCATACCGTTGTTTCGTGCGATCGAGGCCGGGGTCAGTGTATCGCCGATCAGGGCGAGTCCACGCAGCGGCCTCGTGGGGTCTATCTTTCGAGCTTCTTTGATCAGCTGGGTAGCCATGCGCTTGCCAGCAGTATAGTTATCAGGGATGACACTGCCGATCCACGCAGGATGGATAGTTCCAGGCGTTCCATGTACCAGTTCCTGCTCACGTGTTAGGCCATTCAACAGCATTATAACATGCGTGTGATTGCTATCCGCTGTCGTCAACAGCTCAGTCGCAGCCTGCTCTTCATTGACCAGTATCA
Organism: Cobetia sp. LC6; assembly: GCF_030264805.1. Taxonomy (NCBI): domain Bacteria; kingdom Pseudomonadati; phylum Pseudomonadota; class Gammaproteobacteria; order Oceanospirillales; family Halomonadaceae; genus Cobetia; species Cobetia sp. LC6. The sequence goes on from NZ_JASSPL010000004.1 coordinate 134,989, forward strand.
GATAATCAGGGGGATTTGGGCCCTCTAAAGCTTCAAGAGCAAGCTTCTTGAGAAGAAATGGGTTGCGCTGTGCATAGACGACTTCCAGGGTGATATTTAGATCGTTGGCAGCTGCCTGCATGGTGTCGGTCACCATATCCCAGAAACGTTCTCCCTGAAGTCCGGGATTGACGAAGGTGACTGCAAGTGAGTCTTGAGGCTTCGTAGCCTTGCCAACTAGGTTAAGTGTGTTGTCTTTGAGAGCAAGCGGGTTGTTTATAGGATAGGCATTGACCATTCCGCTTATGGCCAAGCAGCAAAATAGGGTTAAAAGTCGTCGCGAACCTTGCTGCAGCCATCTGGTGCTGTTGGTTAAAGTGGTCATATCCCCCCCCCCCTCTCTTTTTGTTACACTTCCTTACATTTCAGTCATGATACGATAACCTGATACTAATTTCTGCCCATATTGAAGCCTGTCATCTACCAGTCTTCAACGATTAAGAAACGAATATCACTGTATTAGAAATTTCCGTTATGATGCAAAAAAAGAGAGTTAATCACGGACATTGTGGAGACACATAGACGGTTGAAGCGTTAGTCAAGATCTGAAGTGGCTCTTGTAAGACCTCAAATGCGCAGTGTCTGCCACGACCTACGCTGCCAGATAAGCCCGAAGACGAGCGAGTTGAGCAGGCGATAGGCGAGCTGTATCGCCCAGATGGCGACGAGGCCACCTTCCTGATGGACGCCCCACCACCAGGCCGTGGGCAGAAAGATCAGCCACTGCAGGCTCAAGGTGGCAAGCATCACTGTGCGATGGGCGCCGGCGCCCAGCAGTGCCTGGGCCAGCACGATGGCGGTGCAGTCGAGCACGATCATGGCGGCCGTCATCTGCAGCGGCAGCAGGCCCAGCTCGATCAATTGCGGGCGATGCAGGAACAGCCCGAGCACGCTTTCCGGCGCGACCCACAGCGGCAAACCCAGCAACAGCAGACACGGCAGTGCCACGCGCACGGTGTCCCACCCCCAGCGATGGGCCTCTTCATGCTCGCCGCTGCCCAGTGCCTGGCCCACCAGACTCATGGCGGCCAGTCCAAGCCCGACCCCGGGCAAAATCAGCAGCAGGGAGAGATTCACCAGCACATGGCCGACCGCGACACTTGCCGCATCGATCTGACCGAGTATCCAGAACAGCATCGCGTAGCCCGCCGCGAACCATAGCTGCTGAAAGGAGTGGGGCACCGCCAGCTTGAGCAGCGTCAGGTAATGCGTCATCGGCGGCCAGGCATGCAGGACACCGTGCAGACTGCGCTCGCTCAGCGTCGCTTTGATCCACAGTGCCAATGCGACCAGCAGGGACAGCGTCGTTCCGGCCCCGGCGCCATCCGCGCCCATCTGCGGGGCGCCGAACAGACCGTGGATCAGGATGATGCTGAGCACGACATTGACCGTCTGGGTGATTAACATGATGCGCAGATAGATGCCGGTGCGCTGCAGACCATTCCAGAAGCCTCGGAAGCAGAACGCCATGGCGACCGGTATCAGCCCCAGCACGCGCCATTGGAAATACGAGGCGGCGGTTTCATGCACGCCGGGCTGGTCATTGATCAGCGACAGCAGCGGCTCAGCCCAGTGATGGCAGGCGAGGGTGACGGGGATGCCGATCGACAATGCCAGCACCAGACCGGCATTCAGGCCTTCGCCACAACGCTCAGGCGCTTCCTCGCCCAAGCGTCGCGAGGTCTGGGCCTGGACGGCGGAGGACAGCCCGAAGATCAGCGCCGTGACCATGAACATGGCATAGCCACCGATCCCCACACCCGCCAGCGCCGTCTCGCCCAGACTACCGACCAGTGCCGCGTCGATCAGGTTGAGCAGACTCTGCGACAGCATCGCCCCGATGATCGGCAGCGCCAGCTTCAGAATTCGTGTGTTGCGCGCAAGATCCCCCAGCATCAGACGCTCCCACGTGGGGAGTCGGAAAGGTGAGAAGAGCCGGAAGAGTCAAGAGCCTCGTAGGCGGCTGACAAGCGGGAAACCCGGGAACTGGGCTGCGATGAACAGAACAGCGACAAACAGAGCAGTGATAAACAAAGCAGTGACAACGGCAGCACGGGCGACTCACGACAGCAGACAAGGAAGAGCGCCATGATAGCGCGCTCGGCAAACTGAAGACATCGCCCCTCAGACGACAGCGCGCCCCATCTCCTGAGAGGTGAGGCGCGTAAAGCTGACATTGGCTGCATCAACCGGCGGGGCGGGTGATGGAGGGGATCAATCGGCGTCGGGATCGTAGCTCAGCACCGGCGACAGCCAGCGTTCCATTTCGGAAAGCTCCATTGCCTTGCGGCTCGCCAGGGACTGCACCTGATCGCGGGTAATCTTGCCGGTGGAGAAGTATTTCGACTCCGGGTGCGCGAAGTACCAGCCAGAGACGGCGGCCGCCGGCCACATGGCAAAGCTCTCGGTCAACACCATGCCGGCATGCGTCTCCGGTTCGAGCATGCGGAACAGCGTGGCCTTCTCGGTGTGATCCGGACAGGCCGGATAGCCGGGGGCCGGACGAATGCCGCGATACTTCTCGGCGATCAACGCCTCGTTGTCGAGTACTTCTTCGCTGTCGTAGCCCCAGAACTCCTTGCGTACGCGTTCGTGCAGGCGCTCGGCAAAGGCTTCGGCGAGACGGTCCGCCAGCGCCTTGACCATGATGGCGTTGTAATCATCGCCAGCCGCCTCGTACTCCCTGGCCAGTTCATCCGCGCCATGCCCGGTGGTCACGGCGAAGCCACCGATCCAGTCTGGCTTGCCGCTATCACGCGGGGCGATGAAATCGGCAAGACTGTGACAGACGCCATCACGATTCTTGGTCATCTGTTGACGGATATGATGCAGGCGCTCGACCACCTGGGTGCGTGATTCATCGGCGTAGACTTCCAGGGTGTCGTCGTCGACACAGTTGGCCGGCCAGAAGCCGATCACACCACGCGCCAACAGCACCTTGTCATCGATCAGCTTGCGCAGCATCACCCTGGCATCGGCAAACAACGAACGCGCCGCTTCCCCGACCGTTTCATCTTGCAGGATCTTCGGGTACTTGCCCGCCAGCTGCCAGCTCATGAAGAAGGGCGTCCAGTCGATGCGCTCGACCAGTTCATTCAAATCGTAGTCATCGAAGACCTTGAGGCCGGTAAAGCTCGGGGCCGGCGGGGTGTAATGCTCCCAATCCGTCTGGAAGCGACGCTTGCGCGCCTCGCGGTAGTCGAGATCCGCGGCCTTGGGGCGGCGCTTGGCATTGCGCTCGCGCACCACGGCGTACTCGGTGCGAATCTGATCGACATAGGCTGCCTTGAGTTCCGGCGACAGCAGGCGCGAGGCCACGCCCACCGCGCGTGAGGCATCGGTGACATAGATGACCGGCTGATCGTACTGCGGTTCGATCTTGACTGCGGTGTGGGCCTTGGACGTGGTGGCGCCACCGATCAGCAGCGGCAACTCGAAGCCACGGCGCTGCATCTCCCTCGCGACACTGACCATCTCGTCCAGCGACGGCGTAATCAGCCCCGAGAGCCCGATGATGTCGGCCTTCTCGTCGATGGCGGTCTGCAGGATCTTCTCCGCCGGCACCATCACGCCCAGGTCGATCACCTCATAGTTGTTGCACTGAAGCACCACACCGACGATGTTCTTGCCGATGTCGTGTACATCGCCCTTGACCGTCGCCATGACGATCTTGCCCTTGGCCTGGGTCTCACCGCTCTTCTCGGCCTCGATGAAGGGGATCAGGTGGGCGACCGCCTGCTTCATGACACGCGCCGACTTCACCACCTGGGGCAGGAACATCTTGCCGGCGCCGAACAGGTCACCGACCACATTCATGCCGTCCATCAACGGCCCTTCGATGACCTCGATGGGACGGGCAGCCTGCAGGCGCGCCTCTTCGGTATCCTCCTCGATATACACGGTGATGCCCTTGACCAGCGCGTGCTCGATGCGCTGGTTGACCGACCAGCTGCGCCATTCGAGGTCTTCCTTCTTCTCGCCGCTGCTGCCATCGCCCTTGTACTTGTCGGCGATGTCGAGCAGGCGCTCGGTGCTGTCTTCGCGGCGGTTGAGCACCACATCCTCGACGGCGTCACGTAGCTCCCGGGGCAGGTCGTCATAGAGCGCCAGCTGGCCGGCGTTGACGATGCCCATGCTCAGGCCCGCCTGGATGGCGTGATAGAGGAACACCGAGTGAATCGCTTCGCGAACCGGGTTGTTGCCACGGAACGAGAAGGACACGTTGGAGACGCCGCCCGAAATCATCGCGTGGGGCAGGTTGGCATGAATCCAGCGCGTGGCCTCGATGAAATCGACACCGTAGTTGTCGTGCTCCTCGATGCCGGTGGCGATGGCGAAGATATTGGGGTCGAAGATGATGTCCTCGGCCGGGAAGCCGATTTCATCGACCAGCATCCGATAGGCGCGCTCGCAGATCTCGATCTTGCGCTGATAGGTATCGGCCTGGCCGACATCATCGAAGGCCATGACTACCACGGCGGCGCCATGACGGCGACAGATCTGCGCCTGCTGTCGGAAGCTTTCCTCGCCTTCCTTGAGCGAGATGGAATTGACCACCGCCTTGCCCTGGATGCACTTGAGCCCCGCCTCGATGATGTCCCACTTCGAGGAGTCGACCATGATCGGTACGCGCGAGATGTCCGGCTCCGAGGCAATCAGGTTCAGGAAGCGCACCATGGCCTCCTGTGACGCCAGCATGCCCTCATCCATGTTGACGTCGATGACCTGGGCGCCGTTCTCGACCTGCTCGAGGGCGACTTCCAGCGCGGCATTGTAATCCTCTTCCTTTATCAGGCGACGAAAGCGCGCGGAGCCGGTGACATTGGTGCGCTCACCGACATTGACGAACAGCGAGTCCGGATGGATGTTGAAGGGCTCAAGTCCCGACAGGCGGCAAGCCGGCGCGATGACCGGCACCTTGCGCGGCGGGTGCTGGTCCACCACGCGCTTGACCGCCTGGATGTGCTGCGGGGTGGAGCCACAGCAACCACCGATGATGTTGAGCAGACCATCAGCGGCGAAGGTGCCGATGATCTCGGCCATTTCGTCCGGTGTCTGATCATACTCACCGAATTCGTTGGGCAGGCCGGCGTTGGGGTGCGCGGAGACGAACGTATCGGCCTTCTCGGACAGCTCACGCAGATAGGGGCGTAGCTCCTCGGCGCCCAACGCGCAGTTGAGGCCGATACTCAGCGGGCGCGCGTGACGCACAGAGTTCCAGAAGGCTTCGGTGGTCTGGCCGGACAGCGTACGCCCCGAGGCATCGGTGATGGTGCCGGAGATCATCACCGGCAGGCGCGGATGACCTTCGTCGAACAGCTCCTCGAGGGCGTAGATCGCCGCCTTGGCATTCAAGGTGTCGAAGATGGTCTCGATCAGGATCAGGTCCGCGCCGCCCTCGAAGAGCGCCAATGCGGCTTCGCGGTAGTTGTCACGCAGGATATCGAAGGTGACGTTGCGCTTGGCGGGGTCATTCACGTCCGGCGAAATGGAGCAGGTGCGGCTGGTCGGGCCGAGCACCCCGGCGACGAAACGCGGGATCCCGGTCTCGGCGGCCACGGCGTCCGCCGTCTTGCGCGCCAGGCGTGCCGATTCAAGATTGATCTCGTGAACCAGCGCCTGCATGCCGTAATCGGACTGCGACAGCTGAGTGGCATTAAAGGTGTTGGTCTCGACGATATCGGCGCCGGCCTCGAAGTAGGCGCGGTGGATCGCCTCGACGATGTCCGGTCGGGTCAGCGCCAGCAGGTCGTTGTTGCCCTTGATGTCGCTGGGCCAGTCTGCGAAGCGCTCACCTCGGAAGTCTTCCTCCTCCAGCCCGTAGCTCTGCAACATGGTGCCCATGCCGCCATCGAGGATCAGGATGCGTTCCTGCAGCGCCTGGCTCAGCGCGTCGGGCAAGGACAGAGAATAAGGAACAGGGGATTGGGCTTGCGCCATGACGGACTCCAGCGTACGTGACCTGTCGCGTTGTTTCCCGGGCGGGCAACTTTCTCTACCAGGCCAGTAACTTGCCAAGCCAGTGCTTTGCCAAGCCAGCATCTTGCCGAGAAAGTCACGCGCCACAGGCGCGAACTCATTGCTATTGAGAGGCGCCGGCGAGGGATTCGCTCAGAACCCCCCGTCTTGGCCAGTTGGAGCTATCGTATCAGACTACAGAAGCGTCACGATGAGCATGATTCATGCGCAACATGAGTCAGTCAGGAGAGCCCAAAAGGGAGTGGTCGCGCGCAGGGCACCAAACCCGAGTGATTTGCTCAGGATTGCGAGTGCAGCAGGTTTTCCTTAACATGGAGCCATTAGTCACCTGACATCAAGAGAGTCTCTGCGCCATGAGTGAGAGCATCCAGATTACCGATAGCGCCCAGGAGTATCTTGCCGAGCTGCTCGAGAAGCAGAACGTCGAAGGTATCGGCGTGCGCATCTTCATCACCCAGCCGGGCACTCCATACGCCGAGACCTGTCTCGCCTATTGCCGTCCGGGCGAGGAAGAGCCGACGGATGAGATCCTGGATCTGCCGAAGCTGAAGGTCTATCTCGACACGCACAGCGTGCCTTTCCTGGAAGAAGCGACCGTCGACTTCAATGCCGATCGCATGGGCGGCCAGCTGACCATCAAGGCACCGAACGCCAAGATGCCCAAGGTCAACGCGGATAGCCCGCTGGAAGATCGCATCAACTATATCCTCTACAGCGAGATCAATCCGGGGCTTGCGGCTCATGGTGGCGAGATCAAGCTGGTGCAGCTGACCGAAGAGCAGGTCGCCGTACTGCAGTTCGGCGGCGGTTGCCAAGGCTGCTCCGCCGTCGATCTGACCCTGAAGGATGGTGTCGAGAAGACGCTGATGGAGCGTATCCCGGAATTGACCGGTGTCCGTGACGTCACCGATCATACCGACACGACCAACGCCTACTACAGCTGAGGCCGGATCTGGCTTCAGGCATGTGACCAGGCCAATGCCAGGGTCGATCCAGGCACAGGCCAGAAACGCAATCTCCCATCGAATTTCGGTGGGAGATTTTTTTATGCGTGCGACATCGCCTCTCAGGGTCTGAGGTGATCTGGTGCGAGCCTGGGACATCTAGGCCAGGGCGCGCGGCGTATGAAGGGAGGCTCAGTGAAGTTGCTGAGTGAAGTATTAGAGTTATCTGGTATCGTGGCAGTATCTTTTTCATGCTGGCATCAGCCCACGGCCGTCCGGCGTGACGTGTGTTCGTCCAACCTTTCCTTCCATCGTCAAGAGATAGCCTTCATGAGTCTGGCCAACCTGCGTTTTCGCACCATCAACATCATCATCTGTGTGCTTTCTGCCTTGGCGGGTCTGGTGTTGCTGATCGTGTTGGCATTCATTACCCGTAATGTGTCCGACCTGCAGCGTGACTGGCAGGAATATCAGCAGGCGCGTTCTGACAAGTCGCGCCTGGAGGGCCAGCTGACCAAGGCTCTGGGTTATGGCGGCATGGTGCATGATTTCAAGAATCTCGTGCTGCGTCAGGATCTTGATTTGATCGGCGAGGTGCAGAACGAGATCGGTGCCGCTCGCAGTGCCTTGAACCGTTATCAGAATCTCGGGTTGTCCCAGCAGGAAGAACAGGCGGTGGCAGGCCTGCGCGCCACCATCAGTCGCTATGAGATGATGGTTCCCAGGATACGCGTGATGATCGAGCAGGGGCGTTCAAGTGCCGATATCGACAAGGTGGTACAGATCGACGATTTCCAGGCCGTCTCGGGGCTGGATACCCTGCGTCGTATCTCCATCGCGGAGCTGCGTAATAACGACAATCCGCTCGAGAACGGCAAGGGCAAGGCTCGCCTGGTGGCCAATCTGCGCCGTGACCTCGGCTATGGCGAGATGATCCATCACTTCAAGAATTATGTGCTGCGCAGTGACGCCATCTATGGTCAGCAGGCGGCGCAGGATATCGAATCGCTGCGCGCGACCCTGGCGGCGTATCGTGCGCTGGGCATGAATACCGCCGAGCAACGTGCCATCCGCAATATTGCCGATGTCATCCAGTCCTACAGTGACCGCTTGAACAAGGTCAACCAGCTACATGACGAGCAGGCAGGCCTTTCACCGCGTGAGATCGATCAACAGGTCAAGGTCAATGATGCACCAGCGCTTGATGCACTGGCGGTGCTGGATCACGAAAGCCGCATGCGGATCGCGGCCACCTCTTCTGCGGTCGGCAAGACGCTCAAGCTGCTGGCCACGGTAGCCCCGGTGGTCAATGGCCTGGCGTTGGCGATGATCGTGGTGCTGATCGGTATCTCGATGTGGCTGTTCGGGCGTTACGTGCTGGTGCCGATACGTCGACTGACCCAGACCATGAATACCTTGGCCAATGACGATGTCAGCGTGGTGATCGACAGTACCCAGCACACCAATGAAGTGGGTCAGATGGCGCGGGCGCTGCAGAAGTTCAAGTACAACATCATCGAGAGCAACAACTACAAGAAGCGCATTACGCAGCTGGCGCTGCATGATTCTTTGACGGGGCTGCCCAACCGACAGCATTTCTATGAGCGGATCGAGCATTGGCTGGAAAGCGTCAATGAGGAAGGCGGGCAGCTGGCTTGTCTGATGCTGGATATCGACAAGTTCAAGCCCATCAACGACACCCATGGACACGCCGCCGGGGACGTGGCCCTCAAGGTGATCGCTGAGCGGCTCAATCAGGTGGTGCGCAAGGGCGATTTCGTCGCGCGTCTGGGAGGCGATGAGTTCGTGGTGCTGGTCCATAACGCCGACATACAGGCGAATCTGGGACGCCATGGGGAGCTGGCCCAGCTGGCCCAGCGCATCATCGACAGTCTGGGCAAGCCCTTCCTGTATGAAGAGCACAAGCTGGAAGTGGGCTGCAGCATCGGGATTGCCATCGCCCCACAGCATGGTAGTGATCGTGAGCAGCTATCGCACAATGCAGACATGGCACTGTATGCCGCCAAGAACGAGGGGCGCAATTGCGCGGTGCAGTTCAGCCGACATGATGAACTTGGCCAGATTGTCGCCATCGCAAGCAAGAAGCGGGAGGGGCAGAAGCAGCGATGACCTAGGCATTGAGAGAAAAGCTTCTGCCACACAACATCACGGCCGGATGCTACATCCCAGTCAACAAGATGGCGCCCCTCGGGGCGCCATCTTGCGTCATGAGGGGACAAACCTTCAGCGGGAGCAAGGCCCGGTACTGGCCCCGATATGCAGGTTCATCGACATGAGGGGTGGAATAACCATGCGTTATCCATACGCTTCGCGAGAATAATTTATGGTTTGCGCAACCCATAACGGTTTGTTATGGTTTATAGCGAATTCGCCAACTGCGAAATATTTTATGAAAACCATGACAATGAATTCCACGATTCAGGGCTTGGCCCACCACACCCACGATGCCGTGATCAACCGTGCCAGCGCGCCGTTGTTCATTCGTCAGCCGACTACCGATGACGGTTGGGGCATCTACGAGCTGGTCAAGGCCTGCCCGCCTCTGGATCTCAATTCAGGGTATTCGTACGTCTTGCTGGCCACTCAGTTCCGTGACAGCTGCGCCATCGCGACAGATGAGGAAGGTGAGGTCGTCGGCTTCGTTTCCGGTTACACCCGCAACGACGCCCCGCAGACCTTCTTTCTGTGGCAGATCGCCGTCGGAGAGAAGGCGCGAGGGACTGGCCTGGCACGTCGCTTGATCGAAGCCGTGATGAAGCGTCCCGAAATGGCGCACGTGCGTCATCTCGAGACCACCATCACGCCGGACAACGAGGCGTCCTGGGCACTGTTCACTCGCCTTGCCGAACGCTGGCAGGTGCCGCTGCACTCGCGTGAATACTTCTCTTCAGACCAGCTGGGTGGCGAGCACCTTGCCGAAAACCTGGTGCGCATCGGCCCGTTCCTGCCGAGCGACATCTGAGTGCTCGACGCGCTCAAGGGTTTTGTGCAGCCAGAGCCCATGTGCAGCACGGGCGAATAGCAAGTCGCCAGAAGTTCCGGACGGGATGCCGTCATGATTCTTGTGTCGGTCGTTGAGAAGAATCACGTCCCGTCCGGCAGATGTTCACGACAGGAAGGTTGTGGCATCTCCTGCTGACCCCATGTGTGAGTGAGTCGGGGTCAGTGTCATTCGTTGGATCGTCTTTACATTCTGGTATGGCCATTTCAGTACGCGGCCATCCATCACCAGGGAGGTGACAGCATGAATACGCAGATTCTCGAACAGATGGAATCCGAGGTACGCACTTATTCGCGTTCTTTCCCGACCGTTTTCACCAAGGCGCAGAATGCCCACCTGTTCACCGAGGACGGCAAGCGCTACATCGATTTCCTCGCCGGTGCCGGTGTGCTCAACTACGGGCATAACCATCCGGTACTCAAGAAGGCGCTGGTCGATCACATCAGCAATGATGGCATCATCCATGGCCTGGACATGTGGACTTCCGCCAAGCGCGATTTCCTCGAAGCGCTGGAGGAAGTGATCCTCAAGCCGCGTGGCCTGGACTACAAGGTCCACTTCCCGGGGCCGACCGGCACCAACGCGGTCGAAGCTGCCATTCGTCTGGCACGCAAGGTCTCCGGCCGCCACAACATCGTGTCGTTCACCAACGGCTTCCATGGTGTGACCATGGGGGCGCTGGCTACCACCGGTAACGCCAAGTTCCGTGATGCGGCCGGTCTGCCGGCACAGGGTGCGCAATTCGTGCCCTACGATGGCTACATGGGTGAGGGCATCGATACCGTTGCCTATCTCGACAAGCTGCTCAAGGATTCCTCCAGCGGCCTGGATCGCCCGGCAGCAGTACTGGTCGAGACCGTGCAGGGTGAGGGGGGTATCAACCCGGCTTCCATCGAATGGCTCCAGCGTCTGGATGCATTGTGCAAGGAGCACAAGATCCTGCTGATCGTCGATGATATCCAGGCGGGTTGTGGTCGTACCGGCAAGTTCTTCAGCTTCGAGCACGCCAACATCGTGCCGGACATCGTCTGCAACTCGAAATCGCTGTCTGCCTCAGGTGTGCCGTTCGCGATGGTGATGATGCGTCCCGAGTTGGACCAGTGGAAGCCGAGCCAGTACAACGGCACCTTCCGTGGCCACGCACTGGCCTTCGTGACCGGCGCCGCCGCGCTGCGTCACTTCTGGAGTGATGACAAGTTCGAGCGCGATATCCAGCGCAAGGGCCGTATCGTCGAAGACCGCTTCCAGAAGATTGCCGCCAAGGCCCGCGAGAACGGCTTTGAAGCCCACGAGAAGGGCCGTGGCCTGATGCGTGGTATCGATGTCCGTGACGGTGAACTGGCCGATGCCATCACCTCACGCTGCTTCGAGCAGGGCTTGATCATCGAGACCAGTGGTCACTCCGGTCAGGTCGTCAAGTGCCTGTGCCCGCTCACCATCCGTGACGAAGACCTGCTGGAAGCCCTCGATATCATCGAGGAAAGCGCTGCCGCAGTGCTGACCAAGTAACACTGTCTTCCCCGCGGACGCCCGGTCATCGGCGGCCCGCGGGTCGTTGGCGAGCCTCGGCTTGCCATCCCCACCGATTGCCCATTCAGGTCACCCCTTCGTTACGGTAATCGCCATCTGTCAGCTGTCGATATCAGGCAGCCTAGTGAGGAAAACACATGATCGTTCGTAATCTTGAAGAAGCCCGTGGCACCGATCGTCTGGTCAAGGCCGAGAATGGTAACTGGGATAGCACGCGCCTGCTGCTCGATGAAGATGGTGGCAAGTGTTCGTTCCACATCACTCGCATCTTTGAAGGCACCGAGACCCACATCCATTACAAGCATCACTATGAAGTGGTGTATTGCATGGAAGGTGAGGGTGAGGTCGAAACCCTGGCCGATGGCAAGATCTGGCCGATCAAGCCGGGCGACATCTATATCCTCAACGAGCATGACGATCACCTGCTGCGTGCCACCAAGACCATGCACCTGGCCTGTGTGTTCACCCCGGGCCTGACCGGCAAGGAAGTCCATCGTGAAGATGGCTCCTATGCACCTGCCGAAGCCTGAGACCCTGTCTCGTCGTGAGTGAGGCGCGAAGTGTCTGAGCTCAAAAGGACAAGCGTCATCCAGAAAGCCCCGTAGCCTTGCTACGGGGCTTTCTGTGTCGTGATGGCGAGAAATCGCTGCGATATTGCCACACAGCAATGCATTCAGTGATTTACACGCTCAATTATCGTTTGTGAGTCGCCAGTTGCCGATTCTGCCAGTCAACAGTGGAGGCGGGTATGCTCAAGTACGAACATGCGGTTATATCTCATAGAAGCACCAACGAGGCAGTATGCCATGGCAGATTCCGCTGCAAAGACGACCCTCGCGCCGGGTGGCCGGCCCGGCTTCAGGCCGGCGGCACCTCATCCGCGTGAAGAAGAGCGCCTCAATAGCCTGCATTCGCTGCATGTATTGGATAGTGACCATGAAAAACGCTATGACGATCTGACGCGACTGGTCGCCGATATCTTTGATGTGCCCATCTGCCTTGTGTCATTGGTGGACGAAGACCGCCAGTGGTTCAAGGCCCATTGTGGGCTGGATGCACGGCAGACGGACAGGGATCTCGCTTTCTGTGCCCACGCGCTGCATGAAGAGCACTTTCTGATCGTCAATGATGCGCGTCAGGATGAGCGCTTCTTTGATAACGCCCTGGTGACAGGGCCACCGCATGTCTGCTTCTATGCGGGTGCCGTGCTGCGTGATAGCAGCGGCCTGCCGCTGGGGACACTGTGTCTGATCGATCATGAGCCCCGTGAACTGGATACGGCCCAGCTGAAGCGGCTGGAGCGTTGTGCACTGTTGGTCGAGAATGAGCTAATCCAGCGTGATGCGCTGCTGGCAGAACGCGCACGCGCCACCCTGCAAGCCAATATCGATCCCATTACCGGCTACAGCCTGCGTAGGCGCTTTCTTCACAAAATGGCTGCTTGGCTAGAAGAATATGCAAGCCAAGGGCCGATACAAGTCATTCTGATTAAGTTGCAAAATGCTGAAAGACTGCGCAGGCAGCAGGGTGTCGATTTTTACGAAGGCGTATTGCAATCATTGCCCCACCAGCTCAATGAAAACTTCGATGATGAGAGCCTACTCAAGGGGCGCATCAGCGAAGATACCCTGATGATTTTGTTACCTCGTGACCAGGCCTTACATGGCATGCGCTGGCATCGTTTCGTGGAACAACCTTGGCTATTGCATCTCTCCGCCAACACCCGACCTGATTTACTGATCGGAGCAGGCACCTTCATCAGCGATGATATGTCAGGGGCGGAACTGGTCGACGTGGTGGAAGAGGAGCTTGATTGTGCTAGTGAGTGGGCGCCGAAAGATAAGAGCGTTCAGTTCGCAGATCTTACTGACAATCTCAATCTGCGCTTGGAGATGAACAACCGCTTTGCCCAGGCGCTGCGCGACAATGAGCTTTGCATCCACCTGCAGCCCATCGTTACTGCTGGCCGTCAAAGCCTCAGTGGTCAGGAAGTGCTACTGCGCTGGCAGGACAAGGATCGCTGGATCACACCCCATCAGATGCTGCGCATCGCCAAACACGCGGGGCTAGATGAGGAGCTTGATATCTGGGTCTTGCGCAGAAGTTGCGCTTTGCTGAGCCATTGGGTTTCGACTAGGGAGGAGGGTGCTACCGTGTTGCCGCTGTCGTTGAACGTAACGGCGTCGCGTCTCGTTGAAGCCGAGTATATGGATGTTCTGCGGCGCGTTCTTCGCCTCTACAGACTCAAGGGAGATTGCCTTCGCCTTGATATCAGCGGTGTCGAGAGTTTTGTCGCGACGCCTGAGCCTTTGGTCTCGGCGATGAAATCCCTGGCCAATGACGGCATCAGCTTCTGTGTCGATCGTTTCGGCCCTGAGCATGACAGCCTGCGTCTGTTAAGCATGCTGCCCATTGCTAGCGTGAAACTGCATCCTCGCTGGATCAGTCTGTTGCAGACCGATACGCGTCAGGGGCGTCTATTGAAAGCCTGGACGGCGGCATTGCATGCCCTGGATATATCCGCGATCGCAGTTGGCATCGAACACTCACGCCAGCGCCAGGCAATGGTTGATCTGGGCTTTGATCAATTGCAGGGATACGCTTTCGGAGAGCCGATGGCGCCAGATGAAGATTACGGTAAATGGAAGGCTAGGGTGGAAAGCTCTCTTGAGCCGCAAGCTGACAAATCCTCCGACACATGATGGCTAGGCTTTCAGATGCTGGCGCTTATCAAGGACTGGAGCCATTAAGGGCTCCAGTTATTGCCGCGCAAGAGCTGTCATTTCGGCTCAGATGCTGGTGAGTCACAGGGACAACGCTGAAATGCCAGGGTGATATTAGCGGCTTCGAGACCCAGTTTGCGCATCGAAGTCCGGTTCAGGATGCGGCCGTCCGGTTGCAGATACATCCAGTCATCCATGCTGAACTCCCAAGTACTGTCGTCGATCGGTACTTGAAGCACGTAGTTCATGCGCAAGGCATTACCGCGGGTCGTCGCTGTCGCTTCGCCCGTAACATCCGCCGCTCGACCGATCCATTGGCGATCACCCGCAGGGGTAAAGGTCCAGCGGCGGTGTTGTGACTCGCCATCGGCATAGACGAAGTCTTCCTCAAGAATCAGCTGGTTGCCTTGCATGCTGCCGATGACATCGACCACGAACCGCCGCGTTACCTCACCACGGTAATCCTGTACCATGCCCCAGCCACGCGTGTGGCCTAGGAAGTAGTCATCGATGCGAAGTTCAGGGCTGCTGCCCGCGTAATCCTCTATCTGAGGCCCGCTACAGGCTGACAATCCCGCTGCCATGATCAACACTGCTGCGCGGCCGCTGATGCGCCGAAGGTGTCGAATGCCGTTGTGCATGAATCCAGCGCTAGCTGACAGACAGGACGGGAAGGAGGGCATCGCTGACTCCGATTCGCGCCGACGCGTGAGTCATCACGGCGCGCGGCAAGGTTGAGTGACTAGATGAGCGGTGTGGGTCACATGTGACCCGGATTATTCTACAACACTTGTGCGTTAATTCTATCAAGGATAAGTTTTTTCGCGCTCTTGGGCTATCGGGCTGTTTACACACGGACTCTGTCAAAATGGCTCGGAGTGCCTGGTGCGAGCTCAAGTGGATCGTGATCCTTGCCGTCGCTGATGCAAGCGATAGGTTCAACTCGCTGGACTTGGCCCGACGACTCGACCTGATAGACCTGACCTGATGGACCAAAGCAACTGACCATACGGGCGCCCAGGATTACTCATGAATCCGCACATCTTGTAGTTCGTATAATATATATTATGTTAAATGCGATGTTTCGTGAGCGTGCTCAAGCTGTGTACGTCGGTGCCTTGTTCATCCGGGCTGTGTAAGTCAATGCTTGAGCGTCGATCTTCAGGCACCTGACCTCTTCCGCGTGCATGACAGTTTCTGCATAGCTGCTTGTGAATCTCAGGTTCTGCTTGCGATTAAAGTCAGTCGATGGAGTCAGTCGACGTTCCCGCCTATCTTTTCGCCTATCTTTTGCTGAGTGGCTTCCATTAGATCAGTTTGGCGACAGTCTGGCTCGCTATGTCGGCGTGTTCTCATCCCAGAGCGTGTCGTTGCAATGCGGTGATTCCGTGCTGACGCTACGGTGACACCCTGAACAATGCGCAAACAGTGAGGTCTGGCTGTGCAACTTGCCGCGAAGGCTGCTCCTGTCTGGAGGGTGGATTCCATCAAGGTTTTCGTCACCTGAAGGCGACGCAAGCCAAGCTGGCGTTATATCTCCTGCCGGCTGACAGCGGCTCTGACCCACGACTGGTGGGACCTTGTGTGGTCTGTCCTCGACTGGCGACAGAAAGTGATCGCTACGTTGGTGAATCGCAGGAAATGGCTCGGCGTCAGGTGCTGAAACATGGACAGTCACCATTCGGGCTACGTATGATCGCCCCCAGTAACGCTTCGGTGCTAGAACGCCCAAGCTATACAAGGGAATACCCAGGCATCGTCGAGTCAGTGTGCTAACTGACTGACGATGGACAAGAATTATGTCTGCCGTTCACACAGGTTGTAGAGCGGCAGCAAGGCTGAACAGGAACCTTCTCCCCTATGCTGATCCGCAAGCTGCTATTGCCTGTTACCTTGACCAGTGTCGTCGTCATGGCCGGCTGCGTCCCGGCACAACCGCAACCGCAGAAACCGGTATTGACGCCAGATGCCTTTTCACAGCGCATCGATGCCCTGCAGGAACAGCTGGCAGGACAATGCAATGTCCAACAGCAGCAACTTGCCGACCAGCAGGCACTGAGCCGCTCTCTGCGTCGTGACGTGCGAGAGGTCGGCAGTCAGCTGCGTCAGATCCATGCCGAGATGGAACAGCCCCCACAGCCGCAGGCCGTGGAAGCCTGCAAGGCCGTGACCGACAACCCCATCCTCGACAAGACCTTGCTTGGGCGTGTCGAGTGGGTCGGCTTCCCCACCATCAATAGCTATTTCAAGGCACGTATCGACACCGGGGCCAACACCTCGTCGCTGTCGGCACGTGATATCACCGAATTCGAGCGCGACGGCGCCAAATGGGTCAAGTTCAAGCTCGCACTGCGGGATGACGGCAAGTATTTCGTGTCAGGTGATCGGGACAAGTGGGTCGAGGCCCAGGTCAGCCGCACGGTGACCATCATCCAGGCCTCCGGTCGCGAAGAGCGTCCTGTCGTCAGCCTGCTGATGACACTGGGTGACATCAAGCAGAAGGTCGAGTTCACCCTCAATGATCGTCGTGATCTCACCTATCCGGTATTGCTGGGCCGTCGCTTCATGATGGACATCGCTGCGGTGGACGTCAGCCGTACCTTCATCAATGCACGCCCGGAATACCCGGGCAGTGCACCCAGTAACGAAGCGGCCAAGGACGAGGACCCGAACGAAGGCAATCGCGACTGAGTGGCAAGCGCCCTCCTGTCTCCTCTGCCCGGCTTCGCTGCCTGACATGGCTCGGTGCGCCACCGAGCCATCATGACTGCTCAAGACATTTCAAGGACTCCCATGTCGCGTTTTGCTTTCTATCTTCTGGTCGGCCTGTTGATGCTGATCGGTGTAGGCCTGACCGCCTATCGCCATATTTCGTTCGATGTGCCCTGGGTGCCCGGTGCACAGCAGAAAGTGTGGGATATCGAAGCCCAGGTGGCCTTCACGGCCACTGGCGGCCCGGTCAAGGCGTCGCTGGCGCTGCCGGAAAACCAGAAAGGCTACAGCGTTCTGACCGAGAACACGGCGTCCTCGGGCTTCGGGCTATCCTATCTGGATGACCTGCCGGGCCGTCGTGCCGAATGGTCGATCCGTGAAGCGGCAGGCTCGCAGCTGCTGTATTACACCGTGACCATGCTGGAGTCCGACAATGCGACGCCTGCGGCCATCAAGCGTCTGCCGGCCCCTCAGGAAGTCTCCTGGGAGCGTCCCTATGATACCGCCGCAGCCCAGGTCATCGATCAGGCCCGTGAGCGCAGTGCCGATTCCTTCACCTTCGCCCGCGAGTTGATCAAGCAGTTCGACAATCAGCGTCAGGGCGAGAATGCGCGCCTGCTGCTGACCCAGTTCGAGCGTCCCGAGCTCATGCTGCGCCTGCTCAATGAGGCCGGTGTCAGTGCGCGTCTGGTCAGCGGCCTGAGCCTGGAAGACGGTCGTCGTCGCCAGACGGTCTCGTCCTGGCTGCAGGTCTTCGCCGAAACGCCGCAAGGCAACGAGGCGATGGAGGTCGATGCCGCCGCTGCTGAAGACATCAACACCGACTGGGTGCTGATCAACCCGGAAACCGGAAAGCAAGGTGAGCCGGACAATCTGCTGCTGTGGGAAGGTCGTGGCGCGCCGATGCTGGAAGTCGAAGGTGGCGTGAATTCCCGTGTCAGCTTCTCGATGATCCGTCACAACGAGCCGGCGGCCGTCGCGGTGCGCAATAAGCTGGCCAATGACGAGCTGCTCAACTTCTCGATCCACTCCTTGCCACTGGAAGAACAGGCGCTGTTCAAGACCATCCTGCTGATCCCGATCGGCGCGCTGGTCGTGGTGCTGCTGCGTGTGCTGGTCGGCCTCAAGACCTCCGGTACCTTCATGCCGGTATTGATCGCCCTCGCCTTCATCCAGACAAGCCTGGTGACCGGCTTGATCGGTTTCCTGCTGATCGTCGCGACGGGCCTGGTGATCCGCAGCTACCTGTCGCGGCTCAATCTGCTGCTGGTGGCGAGGGTCTCGGTGGTGATCATCACGGTAATCGCGATCATCTCCATCTTCTCGGTGCTCGCCTATCGCTTCGGCCTGAACGCCGGCCTGACCATCACCTTCTTCCCGATGATCATCCTGTCGTGGACCGTCGAGCGCATGTCGATCCTGTGGGAAGAGGAAGGCCCCAAGGAAGTGCTCAAGCAAGGTGGTGGCAGCCTTCTGACCGCCGTACTGGCCTATCTGGCGATGAACAATCCGTGGGTGCGTCACCTGACCTTCAACTTCCTCGGTCTGCAACTGGTGCTGATGGCCTTCATCCTGCTGCTCGGCAACTACACCGGCTATCGCCTGCTGGAATTGCGCCGTTTCAAGCCGCTGACGGAGGATTGAGATGCTCTCGTCATGGCTGAATCGCTGGTCGCGCAACTGGACCACGCCGGGCGCCTTGCGCGCCCGGGGGGTTGTCGGCATGAATCGCCGCAACATCGGGTATATCTCGAAATACAACGACCGCCG
Source organism: Cobetia sp. LC6 (assembly GCF_030264805.1). Lineage (NCBI taxonomy): Bacteria > Pseudomonadati > Pseudomonadota > Gammaproteobacteria > Oceanospirillales > Halomonadaceae > Cobetia > Cobetia sp. LC6. Next base: position 153,708 of record NZ_JASSPL010000004.1, read on the forward strand.
CCTCTATCCGCTGGTCGATGACAAGCTGCAGACCAAGTTGCTGTGTCAGAAGTATGGCCTGGCCTCGCCGGAGATGATCGGCAAGGTCGCCAGCCAGTTCGAGGTCGAGCGCGTCGTCGACATGGTGCGCGATCACGCAGGTTTCGTGATCAAGCCGGCCAAGGGCTCAGGCGGCAAGGGGATCCTCGTCATCGAGCACCATGATGGCGAAGAGTATGTGAAGCCCAGCGGCGCGCGCATCACGCGTGCCGACATGGAGCGCCACGTCTCCAATATCCTGTCAGGGCTCTATTCGCTGGGTGGCTCACCGGATGTGGCACTGGTCGAAGGCTTGATTTCCTTTGATCAGGCCTTCGCCGAGTTCACCTATGAGGGTGTGCCGGACATTCGTGTCATCGTCTTCAAGGGCTATCCTGTGATGGCGATGATGCGCCTGTCGACGGCGGCCTCGGATGGCAAGGCCAATCTTCACCAAGGCGCGGTCGGTGTCGGGCTGGATATCGGCAGTGGCTGGGCGGTACGCGGTGTGCAGTACGATCGCCCGCAGTTCGCGCACCCCGATACCGGGCACGATATCTTCTCGCTTAAGGTACCGCAGTGGGACACCCTGCTCGAGCTGGCTGCCGGCTGTTACGAGATGACGGGGCTTGGGTATCTGGGCACCGACATGGTGCTGGATCGTCGCCATGGCCCGATGCTTCTGGAGCTCAACGCCCGTCCGGGGCTGGCCATCCAGATGGCCAATGGCGAGGGCCTGCGCAAGCGGCTCGAGCTGATCGAGCGTCAGCCCGACGGTGTGCCGGTCGCCGAGCGTGTCGCCTTTGCGCGCAAGCATTTCTCGCGAAGCAAGGAAGACGTCGCCAATGTCGGCATGGCGCCCATCGCCGATTGATCCCGGTTCCACCAGGTTGCCGATCGACTCGCCTGCTGGCCGATGGTTTGATTGATCGAGCGTTCCAGCGTCTGGAAAGACAGAAACACCCCGCCAAGGCGGGGTGTTTCTGTTTGCTGTCTCACCGAGCCTCAGCTTAGCCGGGGTCCATGCTTAACATCAGGCGGCTACCATTGGGCACCACAGGCGAGCGATGGATCAGCCCTCGCCCTTCGTTGCCCGGCCAGCACTCTCCCTTGAGCAACGCCAGGCTGCCCGGGCGCAGCTCATGTATCTCGCCGGGGGCCAGGCAGATGTCCTGATGTCCTGGTTGGCCATGGCCCAGTGCCATTCTGTCGGCGGCATGTTCCGGCAGCCACTGGGTGCCCGGGCCATCGTAGGTAGTCACCAATCTAACGGGGATGCGGTCGACATGAAAGCGCGGGCACATGGCGCTCTGGGTCATCTCCAGTCGCATGCCGATATCCTTGACCTGGAAGAGCTCGCCCATGGCCTCACCCAGCACACGGATATCCTCTATCAGTGTAGCCCCGGCATCCGGTGCGGGAAGGTAGCGCTCCAGCGCCTCACGCAGGTCACTGATAGGGCCGCGCCAGCGCATGCGCAGCGGGTAGGCACCCGAGGACTGGGCCTTCACCGCCATTTTCAATGCCGCATCGATGCGGCGCTGCATCACGGCCAGACTGATATGGGGTTCGAAGATCGCCCCCAGGTCACGTGCCTCGTGCCCGATATGCCAATGAGCCACAGGCCTTGGCGCCGACGCGAGGGTCGAAGGTGACGAACTGGCTGTCAGGCGTGGCTCGGGCCGTGTGTGAAGGGGTGGGTGCAGCGCCTCGAACTGGGCCATGAATTCCTCCTGTCAGGGATGGTCGTGGGTCTATCACCGCGACCAGAAAGCGATAATTGTTATGTTATATCATAATGATCGCTTGTCCACGCTTTCATGTCGGCTCCGCGCCGTGCGTTGCCTTTGTGTGACTCAAGCAGCCCCGAAGCCTTTGCCGGTGGCCCGTCATGGCCCATTTGCCCTAGAATAAGCATCTGGTCATTCAGGCTGCGCGCTGACGCACTTGCCCTCATCGCGCTTGACGCCTTTTGACATCCGGGATTCACGACACTCAGGATTCTTCATGCCAGAGCCACTTTCGCTGATCGACCAGGCCGAACGTCAATGTCTGGCGCGCGGTGTGCGATTTACGCCGATTCGGCGACGTGTACTGGAAATGATCGCGACCAGTCATGGCGCACTCAAGGCGTATGACCTGCTGGATCAGCTCGCCAAGGAACATGGCGCTGCCCGCCCTCCCACGATCTATCGTGCACTGGACTTCCTGCTCGAACAGGGCCTCGTCCATCGCATCGAATCACTCAATGCCTACCTTGCCTGCCACTGCCCGGAACATCAGCACGGCTTTCAGCTGTTGATCTGCCGCGGCTGCGGTCGTGTCGAGGAAATGCATGATGACGATCTCGGCACCCGGCTTGTCGCCAGCGCCGATCGCCATGGTTTCTCGATCGAACGCCAGACCATCGAACTCGAGGGGCGTTGCCAGGATTGCACCTCTCAAGCAGCTGCCATGGCAGAAAACGCTCAGTGAACGGCGCTTGCGAGCGCTTTTGATACGATATAACATTTGCTTCCCACGGAGGACGTCACATGCTGGACATCCGCATCTCACAGGCGCAAGTCGTCAATGAAGGCACCATTTCCACTCAGGATGTGGGCATCAAGGACGGGCGTATACACGCCATCGGCAGCGACCTGTCTCACCTCGATGCACGTGAAGTGATTGATGCCGCCGGCCGCCATCTGCTGCCGGGCATGATCGATGATCAAGTGCACTTCCGTGAGCCGGGCCTGACCGCCAAGGGCAACATCGCCACCGAGTCTGCTGCTGCCGTGGCCGGAGGGATCACCACCTTCTTCGACATGCCCAACGTCAAGCCGGCGACCCTGGACAGCGATGCACTGGAAGCCAAGTTTGCCGTGGCGGCCGGTCGTGCCCATGCCAACCACGCCTTCTATCTGGGTGCCAGCAACGACAACCTGGAAGCGATCAAGACGCTGGATCCGAACCAGACCTGCGGCATCAAGATCTTCATGGGCGCCTCTACCGGCAACATGCTGGTCGATGATCCGGAGATTCTCGAAGGCATCTTCAAGCATGCCCCGACGCCCATCGTCACGCATTGCGAAGACACGCCGATGATTCTCGAGAACGAGGCGCGCTGGCGTGAGCGTTTCGGGGAAGACGTGCCCTTCTCCGAACACGGCCTGATCCGCTCGCGCGAAGCCTGTATCAAGAGCTCGCGTCTGGCGATCGACCTGGCGACCCGCAACGGTACCCAGCTGCATGTCCTGCACCTGACCACCGCCGAGGAAATGGCGCTGTTCAAGGCCGGCCCGATGAAGGGCAAGCAGATCACCGCCGAAGTCTGCGCGCACCACCTGTGGTTCAGCGACGCCGATTACGACACCCGTGGCAGCCTGATCAAGTGCAATCCGGCAGTGAAGACCGCTGAAGACCGCGCCGCCCTGCGCGCTGCCGTGATGGATGGCCGTATCGATATCATCGCCACCGATCACGCACCGCATACCTGGGAAGAGAAGCAGAACCCGTACTTCAAGGCGCCTTCCGGCCTGCCGCTGGTGCAGCATGCCCTGCTGTCACTGCTCGATCAGGTACAGGACGGCATCTATGACCTGGCGACCCTGGTGCAGAAGACCAGCCACAACGTGGCGGATCGCTTCTCCATCGTCGATCGCGGCTATATCCGTGAAGGGGCCTTCGCTGACCTCGTGCTGGTCGACCTCAATGGCGAGACCAGCGTCACGCGTGACAACGTGCTCTACAAGTGTGGCTGGAGCCCCTTCGATGGCGTGACCTTCAAGGCGCGTATCGATGCGACCTTCGTCAACGGCGTGAAAGCCTATGACGGCAAGACCGTCAATCCGGTGGCCAACGGCCAGCGACTCTCGTTCAACCGCGGCTGATGGCGGTCCTGGCGTGCCGGTTCTCGGCACGCCCTGCCCGCATCATGCCGTGATCACTAGCAAAGGAAGTGGTGTCATGAGTATGCATGCGGGCTCTCCCCTGGCGTCTCGCCAAGTGTTGTGTGAAAAGCTGCTGTCCCGGGTCCAGCGCACGCTGGGTCCGCGGGCTGCGCGTGCCCTGCCGCTGAGTGTGCTGGGCGCGCTTGCCGCCTTCGCGACGCCTGCCGCCCACGCCCAGGACAGCGCCTCTCTGCATGTGGCCGTCAGCGTGCCGCCCATCGCGTGGATGGTCGATCAGCTGGCCGGTGAGCATGTCGAGGTCATCACGCTGGTCAAGCCGGGCGACAGCCCGCACGCCTACGACCCGACCCCGCGCCAGGTGGCCGAGCTGTCGACGGTTCCGCTCTATCTCGCCATCGGTGTGCCCTTCGAGCAGGTGTGGTTGCCGCGCCTGGTGAAGAACAACGCCGAGATGCAGGTCGTGCACCTGGAAGAGGGTCTCAATACACGCCACTTCGGCAGTGGTGAGGCGCATGACCACGGTCATGATGAAGCTCATGAGCAAGAGCATGATGAGCATCACGACGCGCATCACGATGATGATCACACCGACGACCATGCCGACCATGATGGGCACGATGAGCATCACGACGAGCATGCGGATCATGAGGCCCACGGCGAGCACGAAGGTCACGAAGAACATCATGACGAGCACCACGATGAGCACGCTGATTACCAGGAGCATGGTGCCCAGCATGACGAGGATGAGGACCTCGGCGAAGCCGACCCCCACCTCTGGCTGGACCCGCAGCGCATGCAGACCGTGGTCGAGCGTGCCGCCGAGGTGCTCGAGGCACGCCTGCCACAGCATGCCAGCGAGATCGATGCCAATGAGCAGCGTCTGCTCAAGACCCTGAGCGAGCTGGATGCGCAGATCGCTCAGACGCTGGCGCCCTACAAGGGCCGCAACTTCCTGATCTTCCATCCCAGCTTTGGCTACTTCGCGGACCGCTACTCGCTCGAGCAGCATGCCATTGAGGTCAGTGGCCGTGAGCCCACGCCGCGCGAGATGGCCACGCTGATCACGCGTGCCAAGGATGAGAACATTGGCACCATCTTCGTCTCGGGGCAGTTCTCCCAGACGGCGGCCAAGCGGATCGCCAGCTCCCTGGAGGCCGAAGTGGCCGTGCTGGACCCGCTGGCAGAGGACTATCTCGACAACTTGAAGCACGCCACCGAAGCCTTGAAGGCGGGGTTCGAGTTGACTGACAGCCAGTAATTGCCGATCGGGTATTGCGCATGGCGTCTGATCTTGCACAATGCCCTGCCCCATCGAAAAGTCAGACGGGCGCTCATGCGCCCGTCTGCGTTGCAACGAGGTACCTTACGTCATGGTCAGCCCCATCTCCGTCGCGCCCCCGCGCACGGACAGCCATCCGGAGGCGTCAGCCACCGGGCGCAGTGTCGGACCGGTCTTTCGCCCGGTGCCGGCAGATGCACCGGATGCCATTGATATTCGCGGCGTGACCTTCCGGTATGGCGAGCAGCTTATTCTCGACGATGTCGACTTTCAGGTCGGCGCACGCGAGATAGTGGGACTGATCGGGCCCAACGGTGGTGGCAAGAGTACGCTGCTCAAGCTGATACTCGGTCTTCACAAACCGGCGGCTGGCTGCGTCCGCGTGCTGGGGCGCACGCCCCATGCCGCCGCGCGCCATATCGGCTATGTGCCGCAGTTTGCCAACTTCGTGAAGCGCTTTCCCATCCGTGTAGAGGATGTCGTGCTGATGGGGCGTCAGGGGCGTCGTCGTCAGTGGGGCCCCTGGCCACGAGCGGACCGTGAGGCGATCGGTGCAGTGCTTGAAGAAGTCGGAATCAGTCATCTGCGCCGTCGGCATATCGATGCCCTCTCCGGCGGCCAGCTGCAGCGTGTACTGATCGCCCGCGCCCTGGCGGCCGAGCCTCAGTTGCTGCTGCTTGATGAGCCCACCGCGAGTGTCGACAGCGACGGCGAGCGCTCTCTGTTCGAGCTGTTCAATCGCCTGGCCAACCGCATGAGCGTGGTGGTGATCAGTCACGATCTCGGCTTCATCAGCGACTACGTCGATCGAGTGGCTTGCCTCAACCGCAAGATGATCGTCCATGACACCGAGACGCTCACCGCTGAATCGATCGAGCGGCTCTATGGTGAAAACGTCCAGATGATCCATCACCATCACTGATGTCGCGGCCGGTGACTGTCCGTCTGGCCTGTTTCACTTCCTTCACGTCGCCCGCTCTGCGCTCTAGGCTTACATTACATGAATTTCATCACCGCCCTGGGCAGCCAGGATTTTCTCCAGAACGCCCTCTTCGCCGGCCTGCTGGCCAGTCTTGCGGCCGGTCTGGTCGGCCCCTATGTCGTGGTGCGCCGCATCGGCTATCTGGCCGGGGGTATCGCCCATACCGTGCTTGCCGGCATGGGGATCGCTTACTTCATTGGCGCAAGCCCGCTGGTCGGCGCCTTCATCAGCGCCATTCTCGCCGCCTTGCTGATCGGTTACATCAGCCTCAAGGGCTTTGACCAGGAAGACACCGTCATCGGCGCGCTGTGGGCCATCGGCATGGCCACCGGTATCCTGTTCATCAGCCAGACTCCGGGATACAAGGTCGACCTGATGAGCTACCTGTTCGGCAATCTGCTGCTGGTGCCCGCGGATGCCATCGGCACCCTCGCCTGGATGGTGGGAGGTCTAGCGCTGGTGCTGTTGCTGGTGCATCGCCCGCTGACAGCGGTGATCTTCGATGAAGAGTTCGCGCGTCTGCGGGGCGTCCCGGTCAAGACGCTCTACCTGTTGCTGCTGGTAATGGTGGCGATCACCGTCGTGCTGCTGCTGCAGGCGGTAGGGTTGATCATGGTGCTGGCCTTGCTGTCCTTGCCTGCCGCGCTTGCCGGCCATCATGCGCGCTCACTGGGCATGATGATCGTGATCGCGAGCCTGGCGGCCATGGCCTTCACCACCGGCGGGCTGGCGCTCTCCTGGCAGTTCGACCTGCCCGCCGGCGCGACCATCGTGCTGGTGGCCGGTGTCGCCTACCTGCTGTCGCTCATCTGGCGTAGCGCCCGTGGCGGGCTTCGTCGCTGATTCGCGGCTTGTGACACTGATACTGCGTGAGTCCCGGCCAGCGTGACATGACACTGCCGGGGCTTCGATATGGACTCTGCAAGGAAACACCCTCAATGGCTCAGGATGGACTGCTCAAGTCGCTGGAGAATGCCGACGTCGGCGAGAAGGTCGCGCTGGAGATGCTGATCGCCGCATTGCCCTGGAATGGCGACGGTCTGATTCCCGCCATCGCGCAACAGCACGACAGCGGCGAGATACTGATGATGGCGTGGATGAACGCCGAAGCCCTGCGCGAAACGCTCTCCACCGGTCGCGTGTGCTACTTCTCTCGCTCGCGCAGCAAGCTGTGGCGCAAGGGCGAGAGCTCGGGCCAACAGCAGAAGCTTGTCAGTACACATCTGGACTGTGATGGCGACACCCTGCTGGTCAAGGTCGATCAGACAGGCCCTGCCTGCCATACCGGTCGCAAGAGCTGTTTCTACTGGCGCCTGGATGCGGAAGGTGCCGAGATTACCGATGCACCGATCATTGATCCGAACACCCTGTATGGCAACGCCTGAACGTCGCCATTTCCTCAGGCGCGGCATGACGTCGGTCATGACGCGCCTGCTGACCGGCTTGCTGCGCGGCTATCAGCTGGTGCTCAGCCCACTGCTGGGGCCGCGCTGTCGCTTCTATCCCTCCTGCTCCAGTTATGGGCTGGAGGCCATCAAGGTGCACGGCCCCCTCAAGGGGTGCTGGCTCACGGCCAGGCGTCTGTCACGCTGCCACCCACTGGGCGGGCCGGGTGGCGTGGACCCCGTACCACCGCGCAAGGATCGCCCGTCATCTGCCAGCTGCTGTGACAAGCATGATCAGGACGACGCGCCCAGGCCCTGAGGGTGTATACCTTGTGAGTGACCGGGGTGAGTGACTGGGCCGCGTATTCTGCGGGCGGGTGAGACTTGCGGATACCTGTGCGCATGTGAAGTGTTTTTATGTTATTATTCACATATGTATGGCGTCAGCTGTGACGTCATCGTCAGTCAGCAGGAGAATGTCATGTCCACCGCAGCCGCCCTCGATCGTGTGTCTCCTACCAGCCCCGGTGCGGGCCGCGTTGCCCTCAAGTCCTTCTTCAACATCATGGAGAAGTGGCAGTGCAGCGCGGCGGATCAGCGCGTGCTGCTGGGGGGCATCGGCACCACCACCTACCACAAGTACCGCAAGCTGCCGGAAGTGCGCCTGCCCAACGACACCTTGGAGCGTATCTCCTACGTGATGGGGATCCACAAGGCTCTGCGCATCCTGTTCAGCAATACGCCCGAGATGGCCCATGAATGGGTGCGGCGCCCCAATCGTGCGGCGCCCTTCAATGGCCAGAGTGCGCTGGACTACATGCTGGCCGGGCAAGTGGTCTCGCTGGCCGACACTCGTCGTTATCTCGACGGAGTGCGTGGATGAGCGAATGGACGATCGAAGGCAAGCATGCCGATGACTCTGCTCTGCCCGCCTTGACGCTGCCGGACTGGCAGAACGCCTGGCGCGTGATCTCCAGCGCCTTCCCGCCCATTTCGGTATTCGAGGACATTCTCGAGCCTGATGAGCTGGAGATGGCGTTTGCCATCGAGGCGCTGACCAATGATCGTCTGCGCGAAGAAGCCGGCGAGCTGAGTCGCGTCGCGCCGCAAGACCGCATCAGCGGGCCGGGTTCCACGCCGGTGATGGCGGCCTTCACGCACATCGGGCGTGCCTCGCGCTTCACTGATGGCAGTTTCGGGGTCTATTATTGCGCCAGTACGCTGGATACCGCGATCAGTGAGACCCGCTTCCACATGGCGCGCTTTCTGGCAGATACCGCGCAGCCCAGTCAGGAAATGACCATGCGCAGTTACGTCAATCGCGTGACACAGCCACTGCATGACATTCGCGAGGGCCATGACGCTCTCTGTCAGCCAGATATGGCCAGCTACCCCGCTGGCCAGGCCTTTGCCGCCAGGTTGAGAGAAGCTGGCAGCTTTGGTCTGCTCTACCCCAGCGTGCGCCACGCTCAGGTGGATGCAAGTGCCGAGTGCGCTGCCATCCTGCGCCCGCCGGCGGTCAGCATCCCCATTCAGGGGCCGCACCTGCGCTACGTCTGGGATGGTCAGCATCAGGCCATGACGCATGTACTGGAGGTGCGCGAGCATCGCTGAGAGCACGAAGACGCCCTGCTGAACCGCCTGACAATACCCTGAGAAGTTCTTGAGAAAGAACCCAAAAAAGACGCCCGCCATTCCGCTCGAAATCTCGAGGCTGGAATGGCGGGCGTCTTGCGTTACTCGTGTCGGCCTGGTCCTGAAGTATCGGGCCTGGGCATCAGGCCTCAGGCCTCAGGCGTTGGCGTGAAGCTCGGCCACACCGTAGATGCGCTTGAGCATCGCATGCAGGCCGTTGGAGCGCGTCGGCGACAGGTGCTTGTCGAGGCCGAGCTCATTGAGGAAGGTCGGCTGGGTGGCGACGATTTCCTGCGGAGTCCGGTCGTTGTAGATGCGCAACACCACGGCGATCAGGCCTGCCACGATGGCGGCGTCCGAAGTCGCCTGGAAATGCAGGCGCTGCTCGCTGCCTTCGCCACGCACTTCGGGGTGAATCCAGACGTTGGACTGGCAGCCGTCGATCTTGGTCTCAGGGCCTTTCAATGCCTCCGGATACTCCGGCAGCGCCTTGCCCATGTCGATGATGTACTGATAGCGGTCCATCCAGTTGTCGAAGAAGCTGAATTCCTCGACCAGTTCCGCCTGCGCTTGTTGCGCGTCGCTCATGCTGACTCCCGATGATGTCACTGCAAAGTGTCTGAAGATACGCTGTCGCCATGATAACGCCTGACCTCGCCGGACGCACGACGCCTCGGGCCTGAGCGTGTGTGACAGCGCTCATGGGTCGTATTCTGGTGCCTCAGGCGGATGGCCTGGCCTCGCCAGCGAATGTCTGGCCATCTGTTGCTGCCACTCGCTGTCCTCGGCGTGCAGATAGCGTGATGTCGTATCCAGTCGCGAGTGTCTGGCGGAGCGCGACAGAAAGCGCAGTTCCACCCCGGCCTGGGCCTGATGGGTGATCGCGGTGTGGCGTAGCCAGTGAGGGCTTGCCTGGTCGAGGGTGCGCGCCATCAGCTCACTGGCATCGCCGGGGCTCTGGATTCGCTGGCGCATGTCATGCGCAGCCTGGGTAAAAGTCTGCTTGATCAAGCGGTAGAGCTGATTGTCGCCGAGCGGCGTCGTGCCATCCAGGCGTACCAGCAGCGGCAGCAACTCATCGGCGGGCAGTGCCTGCGGCAGATCACTGAGCCCGCGCAGGCGTCGCCAGCGAACCAGCGCTTCGAGCATCGGCGGCGGCAGCGGGATCTCGGCCAGCTTGGCGCCCTTGCCGATCACCCGCCACCACCACTGGCCTTCTCGCTTGACGATATCGCCCATCCTTGCGGCGGCCATTTCCGCGATGCGTGGCGCCATTAAATACGCGAATGCGAACAGAAAGCGCTGGCGCTCGGCCATGAAGCGCTCGCGGGACACCTCGTCCTCAGGTGAAGCGCCGGTCGGTGTGAGCTCATCGCAATGCGCTTCGATACGCCCCCACAACCAGTCCCATAGCGGGCGCTCGAGATAGCGTTCGATGCGCAGCGTGCGGTTGTCCATGCGACGCTTGTCGCGCATCAGACGAAAGGGATTGCGTGACAGGTAGCCGGCCTCGATCAGCCAGGCATACATGCCCTGCAGGATCACCAAGCTCTGACGGCGGCTGGCGGGGGCCAGCGGGCCACGAAAGGGACGCCACTGCGGGTGCCTGCGGGCACGTACGCTGCCGATCCAGACCTCTGCTGGTTGAGGATCAGCCAGAAACGCCTCGAAGTGCTCGAGTCGTTCGCGATCCAGACTGGCCAGGGTGGCTTCTCTGCCCTGCTCTCCCTCAGCCTTGAGCCATAGCAGCAGGCGCTCCGCCTCCTTGCGATAGGCACGCAGCGTCTGAGCGCTGTGACGATACTCGTTGAGCCAAGCGGCCACAGCCTCGACATCGGTGCGGGCGCGAATCAGTGAGCGATCATCAGTGGTCGTCAGCTGGGCATGCCGCTGCACTCTGGATAGCTCGCCCTCGAGATGCCCGACCAGCGCCGTGATGCCGTCATGCATGCTTTTTTCCACCGATCAACTCCCCTTGCAGCATCTTGGCTGTATATTGCCCGTCTGGCGCGTCATGTCAGGCGTGCGCCGCTCCTGTGGCGCCCCTGTGGCGCCCCTGCCCTTCTCTTGTCTGCCCCTTCCTGCTCTGTACTTCCCTGTTCTGACCAAGCTTGCCCTGTCCTCGGGGCTGATTGTGACGTTATGGTCATCATAATTCAAGATAAGGCGCGTAATCATGAATTTATAAATCTGCTCGTATCGTAAATTACGTATTACGCAATATGTAATTATCTTTATCTTGTCAGAAAATATCGTTAAGATGGGCGCCAGGCTGACGACAGAAGAAGGCGAGCGTCATCTATGGTGACGCTCTTTCAGATTACGCGGCTCATCCGCTGCCTTTACGTTATGAGAGTGCTTGCTGGAGAGTGGTAGTTGGCCGCGCTTCGTGGCGTAATGGCGGTCAAGCAGCAACGACTGACGACGTATCAATGACAGACTACGGACGGAGATTCCCATGGCGCGCACTGGCGTCCAGTACGAGGATGTACAACGAGCCATCGAGTCACTGATGGCGCGGGGCGAAGCCCCGAGCGTGCAGAAGATTCGTGAAGTGCTGGGGACCGGCAGCTTCACCACCATCAGCGATCATCTGCGTGACTGGCGACAGCGGCGCGCCGAGAAGCGTGATGAGCCGCTGAGCCAGGCGATGCCCGACAGTCTCACCGAGACTCTGGCCACGGTCTGGAAGGAGGCGCAGTCACTGGCCAATGAAAGTCTGGTGCACTATCGCCAGGAAGCGGACAAGCAGACCGTCGAGGCGCGTGAAGCCGAAGCGCAGGCACAGCGCCGCGCGGAAGATGCCGAACAGCGACTCAGCGCCCTGTCCGAGCAATTGGCCCAGGTGCAGGCGCGACTTGAAGAGCGCGTGCAGGCCCTGGCGACATTGACCAATGAGCAGGAACATTGGCAGCAGCTGCAGGACAAGCTCGAAAAGCGTCTGGCCCTGGCCCAGGAAGACATCGCGGCCATGGAACGCACGCGCGAAGTGGACCATGGGCGCCATCAACAGGCGATTCAGGCGCAGGAAAGCGAGTGGAAGGAACGCCTTGCGCAGGAAGAGGCGCGTCATGAGGCCAGTGAAACGCGCCTGATGAAGATGCTGGATGATGCGCGCCTTGAGAAGAGCGAGCTCGACAAGCAGCATCGACGCCGCCAGGAGCAGCTCGAGAAGCGCGTCGAGCGTCTCGATGCCCAGGCGGCCGAGCAACGCAAGCAGCTGCAGGAAGAAGAGCGTCGCCGCTTTGAAGAGACATCGGCTCGCCAGCAGCGCGAGACGGAGCTCAAGGACATGCGTGCGCAGCTGGAGCACTCCTCTGCTGAATACTCACGCCTGGAGGCCCAGCTCGGGCAGCTGACACATGAGAACAAGCTGCTCAAGGAACGCCTGGCCTTTGCGCCCTTGCCGCCCTTCGTATGCTGAAAGCCTTGTCGAGTGATTGCCACGCACTTGTGGCGTGATTACCGTGGCTGACTTGACGCAATGCACACGAAAACGCCGCCCAGATGGGCGGCGTTTTCTGTCAGTGCTGTCGTGGTCTCATTCTCGTGATAACACTTCTTGATGCCGAGCCTGTAATGTCAGAGTCGTCAGTGTCGTGATGACGACACCATCGTGTGGCTAACAGGTTGTCGAAAGTGTGACGAACCACTCACAACAGCTCTTCCGCGACCAGCGCCAGACGTGAGCGCTCGACGCACTTGAGTGTCACGTGACTGGCATGCGGCCATGAGCTGAAGCGCTGCACTGCCACCGCAAGGCCACAGGTGTTGGCGGTCAGATAAGGTGTGTCTATCTGGCCCACGTTGCCCAACAGTACCACCTTGGTGTTGGCGCCCGCCCGTGTCAGCAGGCCCTTGAGCTGCTTGGGTGTCAGGTTCTGGGCTTCATCGATGATCAGGAAGGTGTCGCTAAGCGTGCGGCCACGCATGAAGGACGGTGAGCGAATCTGGACACGATTGCCGATCCAGGCGCGCGTGGCCTCCTCGTTCCAGGCGCTGGTGCCTTCACCCTCCTTGCGCAGCAGGTTGTCCATATTGTCGTGGAAGGCCCCCATCCACGGTGACATCTTCTCTTCTTCGGTACCAGGCAGAAAGCCGATCTCTTCGCCCATCGCGATCGGTGCGCGGGTGAAGATGATGCGCTCGAAACGCTTCTTCTCCAGCGTCTGCTCGAATGCGGCAGCCAGCGTCATGTAGGTCTTGCCGGTGCCTGCACTGCCCGCGATCGACACCATGTCGACGCTGTCGTCCATCAGCAGATTGAGGGCGAAGTTCTGGCGACTGTCATGGGCATTCACCCCCCAGGCGCTGCGCTCGTTGCGATAGTTCTGCAGTACTTCCAGGCGTGCATAGTCGTGCTCCAGCTCGCGCACGATGGCCTCGAAGCTGGCGCCATCATCCCCATCGCAATCCGCGATCAGCATGCCCGGGTACCAGTCCTTGGGCATCTGACCTGACAGCTCATAGAAGGTGCGATGATGCTCGCGCGTGACGGTGACATCGACCTGCATGTCATCCCAGACGCCCTGGCCGTCGTGGCCGGCCTCATGGAAGAGCTTGACGCCCTCGATCATGGCGTCGCTGTCGGTGAAGGCGCGATCCGTCAGATAGTCTTCCACCGCCATGCCCAGGGCGGCGGCCTTGATGCGCAGGTTGATGTCCTTGGTCACCAGGATGACCGAGGCGTCCTGACAGCGTGCGGACAGGCTGCGAGTCTCGGCGAGTATGCGATTGTCGGCACAGGCGTCGCTCTGATCGACATGGCCGGAGAGGAAGTGAAGGTTGCCCGCGCCATTCATGGAAGGCGGGAGCGGAATTCCACGCAGGATTTCCTGAGGTGTGACATCCGCGGTGAGATCGGACAGCGTACGGCTGATCTGGCGGGCGGTATGGGCAATCTCCTTGTTGCCATTCTTGTGCTTGTCCAGCTCCTCCAGCACTGTCATCGGAATGACGACATCATGCTCGTCAAACTGGAACAGGGCTGAGGGGTCGTGGATCAGCACGTTGGTATCGAGGACGTACAGACGACGGGACTGCTTCTCGACTCTTACCATTGGCGACATGCCTTCCGTTGGAGTGTGCCCCTTGAAGCTAGCATGATGAATATGTCGATCGTGTTGCAAAAACGCGTTCAGATTTCACGCTAGCCTTGCAGACAGGTCACGCAAGGCAGGCGCATACTGTGGCTCCCTCATGAAATGCCCTCTTGCCTGGTGCCTGACAGCAGCATGCTGAGCAGCGCCAACCTGTAGCAGAGAGAGCCAGCCGCGCCGCAGGCATGAAAAAGCCGCCCACCGAGAATCTCGGGGGCGGCTTTTGTTTATCCCCTCACGGCATCCGTCGTGAGGGGTGATTCTCTCAAGCGCTATCTTGTCGCTCGGATAGCCCTTCGTCGTCAGGCAGCGGCGGGTTGCTGGCGACGTCGACGTACCTGCAGGAAGCCGATAAGCCACAGCAATGCCAGTGCCGGCAGCATGGCGATTTCCTTCGGCGGACGCTCAGCTTTCTGCTGGATGCCATCGATGGTGAAGTCGAAATCGATGCCGGCCTGCTGTGCCACGCTGCCGTACTCGATCATGCTGACCAGCACCTGCTCGTCGCTGATATCCAGCGTCAGGCCGACATCGGTCAGGCGGGCTTCGCCACTCTCGGCGTCAGAAACCGGCAGCAACACGGTCTTGGAGACCTCGTCGCCATCCAGGTTGATGCCCGAGACGTGAATCGGCAGCTTGCTGTCCACCGGCGCTTCGGCGATCAGCGTCTCGATCTGCTGGGGCGCGGCCATGGTGGTCGGCGGATAGATCATGTCCCACCAGTAACCCGGACGGAACAGCGTGAAGGTGATCAGCAGCAGACCGATGGTCTCGTACCAGCGCGTACGCGTCAGCCAGTAGCCTTGCGTCGCCGCCGCGAAGACCAGCATCGCCGCGACGGCCGAGGCCACCGTGATCGCCAGGTGCCAGTAGCTGTCGATGTTCATCAGCAACAGGTTGGTATTGAAGATGAACATGAACGGCAGGATCGCGGTGCGGATATCGTAGGTGAAACCCTGGATACCGGTCTTGATCGGGTCTGCCTTGGCGATCGCGGCCGCCGCGAAGGCGGCTAGCCCCACCGGTGGCGTGTCATCGGCCAATATCCCGAAGTAGAACACGAACAGGTGCACGGCGATCAGTGGCACGATCAGGCCGTTTTCGGCGCCCAGATTGACGATGACCGGCGCCATCAGCGTCGAGACGACGATGTAGTTGGCTGTCGTCGGCAGGCCCATGCCCAGGATCAGGCTGATCACGGCGGTGAAGAGCAGGATCAGCATCAGATTGCCGGCCGAGATGAACTCGACGAAGGCGGTCATCTTGAGGCCCAGACCGGTCAGGGTCACGGTGCCCACGACGATACCTGCCGCCGCGGTGGCCACGCCGATACCGATCATGTTCTTGGCGCCGATCACCAGGCCATGGAAGAGGTCTTCGCCACCGCGTTGCGCGGCGCCACCGACATTGCCTTCCTTGCGGAAGATGGCCACCAGCGGACGCTGGGTCACGGTGATGAAGATCATGAACAACACGGCCCAGAAGGCCGACAGCCCCGGTGACATGCGTTCAACGGTCAGGCACCACACCAGTACCACGACCGGCAGCAGGAAGTAGAGACCGACCTTGACGGTCGGGCCGACCGGCGGCAGTACATCGATATCGCCTTCCCCAAGTTCCGGGAAGCGTGCCGAATAGGCGATCAGTGCCACATAGGAGGCCAGCAGCAGCGGCAGCACGATCCAGACCGCGCCATCACCCGCCAGGGTCTTGATCCAGCCGATGCCGTAGTAGACGACCAGCGTGAGTATCCCCATGCCGATGAAAACGGTCAGGAAGGTCAGCAAGGTCGCGATCATGCTGGTCTTCTGGGTGCGCTTGAGGCCTTCCATGCCGGCCTTGCACGCTTCCAGGTGCACGATGTAGATCAGGGCGATGTAGGAGATCAATGCCGGCAGCAAGGCATGCTTGATGACGTCAAGGTAAGGAATGCCGACGTATTCGACCATCAGGAAGGCCGCGGCGCCCATGATCGGCGGCGTCAGCTGGCCATTGGTGGACGCGGCCACTTCCACGGCGCCCGCCTTGGTGGCCGGGAAGCCGACCTTCTTCATCAGCGGGATGGTGAAGGTGCCGGTGGTGACGACGTTGGCGATGGAGGAGCCGGAGATGATGCCGGACAAGCCAGAGGCGACGACGGCGGCCTTGGCCGGCCCGCCACGCATGTGGCCGAGCATGGAGAAGGCCATGCGGATGAAATAGTTGCCGGCGCCTGCGCGCTCAAGCAAGGCACCGAACAGCACGAACAGGAATACGAAGTCGGTGGAAACGCCGAGCGCGACCCCGAATACCCCTTCCGTGGTCAGCCACTGGTGGCCGAGCAGCTTGTTGAGGCTGGCCCCGGCATGCGCGATGACGTCGGGCATGTAGGCGCCGAACAGGCTGTAGAGCAGAAAGACGCTGGCGACGACCGCCAGTGGCGGCCCGAGTGCGCGCCGCGTGGCTTCCAACAGCAGGACCAGGCCGATCCCCGAGAACACCAGGTCCACGGTGGTATAGGCGCCAGCGCGACGTGCCAGTTCATCACTGAAGATCAGCACATAGGCGACACCCGCCACGGCGAAGATCGCCAGGGCCCAGTCATAGAGAGGAATACGATTGGCCGGTGCACCCTTGTAGGCCGGATACGCCACGAAGGCCAGCGAGATGGCAAAGCAGAGATGCACGGCGCGCGCGGTGTCGGAATTGAGCAGTGACAGCGGCGAGGCGTGGTAAAGCTGAAACAACGACCATGCCAGTGGAATCAGCCACATGAAGTGGCGGCCCACGAAGCCTACGGGATGACGGCCGCCGGTTTCCGACTCCAGCATCTCGAGGACTTCAGCATCATGATGCGTCTCGGCGTCTGGCGCCTGAGACGTTGCTGCAGTTTGGGTTTTGGTCATTTTTGTGATCCGGTACGCGAGTCAGGCGATGGCTGACAGGTCACCTTCCTTCTCGACCAGAAGGCCCTGCTCAACCACATGCTTATCAAGCTGGTTACGTCTTCAGTATGTCCGGCCTGACAGATGTTTCCATTGATTCACCCGATCAGGGCGCAAATTATCTGAACGATTTCCTGAACGGGCAGCGAGCTAGGCTCGTGACGAGCGTGAGACCTTGCCTGGTCACGCTTGTCCATGCTGCGGCTGCCGTCACGCCACTTGCCACTCGCAGGCAAGTCCTGGCGGCGCGCTGACGGCGGGTGTCTCTGCTGCGCTATCCCTGCCCAGCCTTTTCCTGCTTGGCCCTTTCCTGCTCGGCCTAAGTGGCCGGCCGGGAATGCAGACTTTCCACAAGCGCGGAGACCGCAACGAGTGCGGTCTCCGGGAATTCCCTGTGCTCGGGTCCTTGAGCGCAGGGTGAGCGTTGATGCACGGCGCCTCGCAGGCGAGGCGCGCAGGGCATATCACTCGCTCAGCAGGCCAGCTTCCTTGTAGTACTGCTTGGCGCCATCATGCAGCGGCGCCGTCAGGGAAGCATTGACCATCTCTTCCTTCTTCAGGACCTGGAACGCCGGGTGCAGGCGCTGGAACTGATCGAAGTTGTCGAACACGGCCTTGACCACTTCGTAGGCGACGCGGTCTTCGACTTCGGTACTGGAGACGATGGTGGCGCGGACACCGAAGGTGGTCACGTCGTCATCGTTGCCGCGGTACATGCCACCCGGGATGGTCGCGACGGAGAAGTAAGGCTTCTCTTCGACCAGCTTGGTGACGGCGTCGCCGGTGACATTGACGATGTTCGCATCACAGGTAGTGGTCGCTTCCTTGATGGAACCGGACGGGTGACCCACGACGTAGACGTAACCGTCGATCTTGTTGTCACACAGTGCGGAAGACATCTCGGAGGCCTTGAGCTCGGAGGCCACGGAATACACGCTGGTGTCCTTGCCCTGCGAGGACAGCAGAGTGTCGATGGTCGAGCGCTGACCGGAACCCGGGTTGCCGATGTTCATGCGCTTGCCTTCCAGCTGGTCGAACTCGGTCACGCCGCTGTCCTTGCGAGCAACGACAGTGAACGGTTCCGGGTGCAGGGAGAACAATGAACGCAGGTCCTTGTTAGGGCCGAAGTCTTCGAAGTCGCCCTTGCCTTCATAGGCATTGTAATGCGCGTCAGACTGGGCAACGCCCATGTCCAACTCGCCGGTACGGATGCTGTTCAGGTTGTAGCCGGAACCGCCCGTGGACTCGACGCTGCAACGAATGCCGTGTTCGGCCTTGCCACGGTTGACCAAGCGGCAGATTGCACCACCAGCCGGATAGTAAACGCCTGTTACACCGCCGGTGCCGATGGTTACGAAGGTCTGCTCGGCGGCGCTGGCGCCTCCGGAGATCCCCATCAGGCCAAGACCTGCGGTCGCGACCGCCGCTGTCAGCGACTTCTTGATCATGGTCATGTTGAAACTCCCTTTGCTGGCTTGTTATTGGTCTTGCCGTCGTGCACCTCGATCCCGGCCAGCCCCTTGCTTTTATCGCGAGTGAAACAAGCCGATTTTCAGGCTTATCCACTGCCACATGGCTGATATTTCAGTAATTTGAGGTGCATAACGCTGCACTGAGACTAGCATAGCTGAAGTGCGCGAGTACCAGCTTGTCATGCTTTATGCTACGAAAGATGTAGGTGTTTGCAGTGAACTGCGCAGGCATCGACTTGTCTCTCGCCACACGAGGGTTGCCGCTTCTTCATTGCGTGCAACTTTCCGCGCGACTTCAGGTGGTGGCTGTTGCCGACTGTGTAACCTGCACCGTTACTCAGTAACCATGTCTCCCCTCTCGCCGTGAATTTGCGTCAGAGATCAGGCAGAAGACGCATACAAGAACGCCCCACGGCAAGGCCGTGAGGCGTTCTGTTTTTACGACGTTCAGTCTTTTCAAGGCTCAGTCTTTTCGACGAGCTGTCTTGGCGACTGGCTTGTCAGGTGCGCGTGACACTGCGCATGGTGACGAACTCTTCCGCTGCCGTCGGGTGAATGCCCACGGTCAGGTCGAAGTCGGCCTTGGTCAGGCCGGCACGCACGGCGATGCCGATGCCCTGCATGATCTCACCGGCTTCATCACCGACCATGTGTACGCCGACGACCTTGTCGCTGGCATCATCGACGATCAGCTTCATCAGGCTGCGCTCATCGCTGCCGGACAGAGTGTGCTTGAGCGGACGGAAATCGGCGGTGTAGACGCGAATGCTGTCGAACTTCTCACGCGCGGCTTCCTCGCTGAGGCCGACGGTACCGATGTTCGGATGACAGAATACCGCTGTCGCGATGCTGTCATAGTCCAGGCCACCCACGACGCCGTCGCCGAAGTGCGCACGCACCAGGTGCATGGCTTCCTCAAGCGCCACCGGCGTCAGTTCCGGGCCACCGATGATGTCACCCAGCGCGAGGATGGACGGGGTGGTGGTCTCGAAGCGTTCGTTGACGCGCACGGTGCCATCGACATTCAGCGCCACATCGACATTCTCGAGCCCCAGGCCTTCGATGTTCGGCTTGCGCCCGGTGGCGGCGAGGATGCAATCCACTTCCAGCACCTGGCCATCGCTGAGACGCACGCTGTAGACGTCGCCCTGCTTGTCGATGGACTCGACCGTGGTGTTGAAGTGCAGATTGACGCCCTTCTTGGCCATCTCGTCACGCGTGAACTCGCGTACTTCGTTGTCAAAGCCGCGCAGGAACAGGTCGCCGCGATAGCTCAGGTGCGTCTCGGCACCCAGGCCATTGAAGATGCTGGCGAACTCGACGGCGATATAGCCACCACCGATGACGAAGAAGCGCTTGGGGAAGCTTTCCAGATCGAAGATGCGGTTGGAATCCAGCGCATGTTCACGACCCGGGAAGTCCGGCAGGAACGGCCAGCCACCGGTGGCGACCAGAATCTTGGCCGCGGTGTGGCGCTCGCCATTGACGACGACGGTGTTGGCATCGGCGATGGTGGCACGGCCTTCGATCAGCGTGGCGCCGGAATTGTTGAGCAGATTGCGATAGATGCCGTTCAGACGAGAGATCTCGGCGGTCTTGCGATCGCGCAGGGTCGCCCAGTCAAAGCGCGGGGCGTCGCCCAGATCCCAACCGAAGCCGGCGCTGTCCTTGAAGGAATCATGGTAGTGGGCAGCGTAGGAGTAGAGCTTCTTGGGCACGCAACCGACATTGACACAGGTACCGCCGAGGTAGCGGTCTTCTGCCACGGCAACGCGGGCGCCGGTCGCGGCGGCGGTCCGGGCAGCGCGAACGCCGCCGGAGCCGGCACCAATGACGAACAGGTCGAAGTCAAACTGGCCTGTCGCAGGCTGATGGGTCTGATCGGTCACGGGAATCTCCTTGATGAATTGGCCACATGGTATCAGGACTCGCGCGGCCTCGGGAGTCCCGAGTCGCTGGGCGCGGTTACCTGCGTATCGGTCTTCAGGTTGACCCTGTGGCCTCTGACACGGTAAATATGTCCCACAAGCATGTTAGACAAAAGTTACAACGTGCTGGCACAGGGGCTAGCACCGTCATTGGCGAAGCGCTTCGCGGGCGCGTAACATTGTCGCTCGTGACATCAGCGCTCTGACGCCTGGCCTGACGCTGCCGCGACTAGCTGTCTCGAGGGCCTGAGCCCAGAATGTCTGTGCCCGAGAGGCATCACGACCAACGCCTCTGTGTGAGAACTATCCCCTGCCCCCGTCATTTGAAAAAGTGGTCTCCCTGCCATGAGCAATATCGAAAAGCTGCTTGAGCAAAACAAGGTCTGGGCTGAATCCATGACCGAGCGCGACCCTGAGTTCTTCAAGCGCCTCTCGGACCAGCAGAATCCTGACTTTCTGTGGATCGGCTGCTCGGATTCCCGCGTACCGGCCAACCAGATCATCGACCTGCCGCCCGGCGAAGTCTTCGTTCATCGCAATGTCGCCAACCTGATCCACTACAACGACATGAACGCGTTGTCGGTGATCCAGTACGCCGTCGATGTCCTGAAGGTCGAGCACATCATGATCGTCGGCCATTACGGTTGTGGTGGCGTGCGTGCCTCGATCACCGGCGGTGACAATGGCATGGTCGACTACTGGCTTCACACCCTGCGTGAGCTCTACAACCTGCACTATGACGAGCTCAAGGACTTGCCGCTGGATGAGCAGGTCGACCGCATGTGCGAACTCAATGTCCGTTCTCAGGTGCAGAACCTGGCCAGAACCAAGATCCTGCAGCGTGCCTGGGAGCGCGGTCAGAAGCTGGAAGTGCACGGCTGGGTCTACGGCCTTTCCGATGGTCGAGTGAACAACCTCGATTGCACCATCAGCAATCTGTCACAGGTGCCGCAGCTGTATCGCGTGGACCGCATCGAACCTTTGCCCCAGCAGGACTGAGCAGGCCAACCTGACCTGATCCAGCTGCCGATGCCGCAAGGTGCCGGTAGCATCGTCATCAGTGCCTCCAACGCGCCTCCCATCCGGGAGGCGCGTCGCGTTTCAGGCCTCCCTCTTGTCAGGAGGGGCCCTCAGCCGCCTTACCTCAAATGCTCCTCCCCTTGCCAGTGCTTGGTCGCGAGTGCTCGTCAGCAGCGACTGCCCTGGCGCCTATCCACCTGACCTCCAATGTGCTGACTTGCAATGTTCTGATCACCCTATGACTTGGCGTCTATTGATTGGGGTCAGGGCTCGCGATCATCTGCGCTGGGAAGTCTTTCACGTACTTTCAGCGCACCGTTTGTGAATTTTACAGCGCAGTATCGACCTCGCAGGCCTTCGTGGAGGGCCTCAGAGGCGCAACTTTGGTCGCAGAACGACATGCGCACCAATCAAGTGCAGAAGCTGCACTCATTGAGAAATCACTGCGTACCCTGGCGGCTTTTCTGCCGTTGATGGTGGTTGTGTATCGCCAGGTGGCGTGAAGCCTGGTTGGCGGTATTCAGCGTACGCAATGTCTCTCAACCAGGCGCTGTAGGCTGACGGAACTGACACACATCACGGCCACACCATCTTCGAAAGACTTTTCAGCCCTTGGTTATCGCACCCGGATCAAGTGACTGATTCTATTGTGATTTAATTGTCTTGAGGTCTTGCAGAATGAACGAGGCAGGCCAGTGTCACGGTGGCTTTCCTTGCACGTGGCAGTACTGCATCGCTCCGTATAGCCCTAGCAGACAGCGCGCGCAGCTCACGGCGTTATCGAGGTGAAAAATGGCAACGCCGTGTGACATCCGGGGTGTCGCTTCGTCAATCGCGCACCCTGCACCAGCCTGGATGACGTTGCGTGGTCAGGAAAAGGCTATTCACCACCTGCATCCGGCTACTCAACATTTCGATTGTCCCGCGACCAAATGACTCCCTACTGTTAGAACGCATCCTTCGTGTCTGCTTCAACAGCCGCGCAGGATCGCCACAACAACAAACAAACTACACAAGCAAAGGGATGCTCATGACCCGTCAGAATGCCCTCCAGTCTTTCTTGCCCAAGAAGACCCTGTGTGCGCTGATCGGCAGCGCGACATTGGCCATGGCGGCTCCGGCAATGGCCGAAGACGTCACCCTGCGCATGGCCTACGACGCTGACCCCGTGACCCTCGATATCCACGAACAGCTCTCCGGCGGCACCCTGCAGCTGTCGCACATGGTCTACGACCCGCTGATTCGCTGGAACAAGGATCTCGGCTTCGATGGCCGCCTGGCCAAGAGCTGGGAGCGTGTCGATGACAACACCATGCGCTTCCACCTGCGCGAAGGCGTCAAGTTCCACTCCGGCAATGACTTCTCCGCCAAGGATGTGGTCTGGACCATCGAGCGCCTCAAGAAGAGTGCCGACTTCAAGGCCATCTTCGCGCCGTTCACCGACGTCAAGGCAGTTGATGACTACACCGTGGATCTGGTGACCGACAAGCCGTTCCCGCTGGTGCTGAATGCCGCCACCTACATCTTCCCGATGGACAGTGAGTTCTATTCCGGTGAGACCGAAGACGGCAAGGCCAAGGATGAGATCGCCAAGGCGGCCAACACTTTCGCCTCACGCAACGAGTCCGGCACTGGCCCCTACAAGGTCGCGGACCGTCAGCAGGGCGTGAAGATCAGTTTCGAGCGCTTCGAGGATTACTGGGATACCGAATCCCCGGGTAATGTCGATGACATCGTGCTGACGCCGATCAAGGAAAACGCCACGCGTGTCGCGGCGCTGCTCTCCGGCGACATGGACTTCATCGCGCCGGTACCGCCGACCGACCTGGAACGCATTCGCAAGCAGGACGGCGTGCACCTGGTCGAGATGGGCGGCACCCGCATCATCACCTTCCAGATGAACCAGGATCGTGTCGAAGCCTTCAAGGACAAGCGCGTCCGTCAGGCCGTCAACTACGCCATCAATCAGGAAGGCATCGCCCAGAAGCTGATGAAAGGCTTCGCGACCCCCGCCGCCCAGATGTCACCGGATGGCTATCAGGGCCACAACCCCGAGCTGACGCCGCGCTATGACGTGGCCAAGGCCAAGGAGTTGATGAAGGAAGCCGGCTACGAGGATGGCTTCGAGATCAGCATGATGGCGCCCAACAACCGCTATGTGAACGATGCCAAGATCGCCCAGGCCGTCGCCTCGATGCTGGCCAAGATCAACATCACGGTGGACCTGAAGACCCTGCCCAAGGCCCAGTATTGGCCGGAATATGATGCGCGTGCCGCCGACATGATGATGATCGGTTGGCACTCGGACACCGAAGACAGTGCCAACTTCTTCGAATTCCTGACCTTCTGCCCGGATGCCGACAGCGGTGTCGGTCAGTACAACTCCGGCAACTACTGCAACCCGGACGTCGACAAGATGGTCACCGAGGCCAACCTGGAGACCGACACCGAGAAGCGCGCCAAGATGCTGCAGGCCGCCGAGAAAGCCGTCTACGACGATGCTGGTTTCGTGCCGCTGCACTGGCAGAACCTGGCCTGGGGCGCGCGTGATGGCGTCAACATCGAGCCGGTCCTCAACGTGATGAACTTCCCGTATCTGGGGGATCTGGTCATCGACCAGGAGTGATCCCGCCGCGTGAGTGAGGGACAGGCAAGATGGATGGGATGTGGAAGGCGGCTATGAAGGACTGATTCCGTGCTCTCAGCTCATCCACTCCCCATCGATTCCTCACTCACCCCTCGCGTCAGGCAAGGCAGGCAGCCAGAGACAGTCAACCAGTGAAACACTGGTATCGAGTTCTCTGGTTGCCCTTCAGGCCTGAACGCGACGACTTCCCCCCGCCTGTTGTTTTCCTCACTATCGCCTATCGGTGATGGGTTGGGGAGCCTGTGCCCGATGACAGGCCAGCGACGGGCGGGATACCTGACACCCAGCGTGATCGGTCAGCATGGCCAGGGCCGACACGCGCGAGACCGTGATGTTCACGAGGAAGGTGGCGATCCATGATTGCCTTTCTGATCAAACGCCTGATGCACGCCGTACTGGTCATGTTCGTGATCAGCATCATCAGCTTCGCCATCCAGGACAACCTGGGTGATCCGCTGCGCGAGATGACCGGCCAGGCCGTGTCGGAAGCCCAGCGTGAAGTCATGCGCGATGAAATGGGCCTCAACGACCCCTTCATCACCCAATATCTGCGTTTTGCCGGCAATGCCCTGCAAGGGGACCTCGGCACCTCGTATTTCTACAAGCAGCCGGCGACCGAGGTGATTCTCAAGCACCTGCCCGCCACGCTGGAACTGGTGATGGCCTCGAGCCTGATCATCATCCTGCTGTCTGCCCCCATCGGGGTGTTCGCAGCGATCCGTCCACGAAACTGGCTGTCCCGCCTGTTCATGGGCACCTCGATCATCGGTATCTCGGTGCCGGTCTTCCTGACCGCCATCGTGTTGATCCAGCTGTTCGCGATCGGCGTGACGGTGGACTGGTTCCCCAGCGACACCACCTGGGGCAGTGTCCTGAACGGCATGCTGTCCACCGATGGCGGCATGCCCTCCTACGGACGTGGTGAGCTGGTACACGTCGCGGGCACCTGGTCGAGCGGCTTCTTCACCGCCGATGGCCTCTGGCACCTGGTGCTGCCGGCCATCTCGCTGGCCTCGATCATGCTGCCGCTGTTCATCCGCCTGATTCGTGCCGAGATGATGGAAGTGCTGCAGTCGGACTACATCAAGTTCGCGCGCGCCAAGGGCATCGGTCTCAAGCGTATCTACTTCTTGCACGCACTGAAGAACACCATGTTGCCGGTGATCACCGTCGGCGGCGTGCAGATCGGCACCATGGTGGCCTACACCATCCTGACCGAGACCGTCTTCCAGTGGCCGGGGATGGGCCTGATGTTCCTCGAGGCCATCACCCGCTCCGACATCCCGCTGATCGTGGCCTATCTGATGATGGTCGGCGTGATCTTCGTTATCACCAACACCCTCGTCGATCTGATCTACGGACTGGTCAACCCCACCGTCAAGCTTGCGGGGAAACCGGCATGAGCCAATTCAATACCCAATCGAGCAACGCGCCCGTCACCCCGAAGACCAGTTCCATCGTGGTCCCCGGCCGTTGGCAGCGTTTCCGCGAGTCCTATCTGGTATACAGCTTCAAGCGTGACTGGATGGCCCAGGCCTGTCTGCTGGTGTTCATCGCCATGGTGATCGGGGCCTTCCTCGCGCCGTGGATCGCTCCGGCTGATCCCTATGACCTGGCCAGTATCGACATCATGAACTCGGAGCTGCCGCCGGCGTGGATGGCGGGCGGTGATCCGGCCTTCCTGCTGGGTACCGATGCCCAGGGACGAGATCTGCTCTCCACCATTCTCTACGGCACGCGCGTGTCGCTGTTGATCGGCTTCGGCGCGGTCATCCTGCAGGCGCTGCTCGGCGTGACCTTCGGGCTGCTGGCGGGCTATCTGGGCGGGCGTATCGATGCCTTCCTGATGCGCATGGCCGATATCCAGCTATCGTTCTCGACCCTGATGGTGGCCATCGTGGTGGGCGCCATCATCAAGGCGACCTTCGGTGGCGCTGCCTTCTCGAACTACGCGCTGATCCTGTTGATCCTGATCATCGGGCTGGCGGAATGGCCGCAGTATGCGCGTACCGTCCGTGCCTCGGTGCTGGCGGAGAAAAACAAGGAATACGTCGATGCCGCGCGGGTGATGGGTTTCCGCTCTCGTCGCATCATGTTCCGTCACATCCTGCCCAACACCCTGTCGCCCATCTTCGTCATCTCCACCGTGCAGATCGCCAACGCGATCATCTCGGAGGCGGCGCTGTCCTTCCTCGGTCTCGGCATGCCGGAGACCCAGCCGTCGCTGGGGTCACTGATCAAATCCGGCTTCGACTACCTGCAGTCAGGCAGCTGGTGGATCACGCTGATCCCCGGTGGCGTGCTGATCGTGCTGGTCCTGGTCATCAACCTGCTGGGCGACTGGCTGCGTGATGTCATGAACCCGCGTCTCTACAAGGGCTGAAGCCGAGAGGAGTCAAGACAATGGCACTACTTGAAGTCAACAACCTCGACGTCCGCTTCGCCATGCGAGGCGGTGAGGTGCGCGCCCTGCGCGACGTCAGTTTCACCCTGGAACGCGGTGAGCGGCTGGGGATCGTCGGTGAGTCGGGGGCCGGCAAGTCGGTCGCGGCCTTCACCATCCTGAATCTGATCGCCAAGCCCGGCTACATCGCCGGCGGCGAAATCAAGTTCGATGGTGAAGTGCTCAACACCCTCAAGCCCAAGGCGATGCAGTCGATTCGCGGCAACCGCATCTCGATGATCTTCCAGGACCCGATGATGACGCTCAACCCGGTGTTGACCATCGGCGAGCAGATGATCGAGTGTCTGAAGGCGCACCGTCGCATCTCCCGCAAGGATGCGCGCGCCATCGCCCTGCACAAGCTCAATCAGGTCTTCATTCCCTCACCGGAGAAGCGCCTGGATCAGTATCCCCATGAGCTGTCCGGCGGCATGCGACAGCGCATCATAATCGCCATCGCGCTGCTGCTGGACCCGGACATCATCGTCGCCGATGAACCGACCACCGCACTGGATGTGACCATCCAGGCCGAGATCATGGAGCTGTTGCTGCTGCTGTGCGAGAAGCACAACGTCGGGCTGATCCTGATCACCCACGATCTGGGCGTGGTCAGCCAGGTCACCCAGCGCACCCTGGTGATGTATGCCGGGCGCGTCATCGAACAGGGGCCGACCCGCGAGATCATCAATGATGCTCAGCATCCCTACACCCAGGGGCTGATCAACGCCCTGCCCCAGATGGCCACTCCGGGCAGCCGTCTGAACCAGATTCGTGGCTCGATGCCGACCCTGACCAAGATTCCGGCCGGCTGCGCCTTCAATCCGCGCTGTGACTTTGCGGCGAATATCTGCCTCGAGAAGGTGCCGGCCTTTGCCAACTCCGGCAACTGCAAGGTGGCCTGCCATATGGTCGATGCCATGGTGGCCGGCGAGCGCTGGACCCCGATAATCTCAGATGCCAACGGCAATGGCACCACACCCACTGACAGCCACCGCACGGAGGTGAACGCATGAGCGCGGCAATTCTGAAGGACGCTCAGTCCTCCTCCCAGGCTTCCACCACCCGTGTGGATAGCGCCGAGCTTGGCGAAACCCTGGTGGAAATCCGTGATCTCGAGAAGCGCTTCTCGTTGTCCGGTGACTTTCTCGAGCAGCTGACCTTCGAGAAGGGACGCCTGCGTCGCAAGCAGGAATATGTGCACGCCATCAATGGCGTCACGCTGGATGTCAAGCGTGGTGAGGCACTGTGCGTGGTCGGGGAATCCGGCTGTGGCAAGTCGACGGTCGCACGTACCGTGATGGGGCTTCTCAAGCCCAGCGGTGGAGAGATACGTTTTGACGGTACCCGCATCGATGACATGGCCCCGCGGGACCTGCTGCCCTACCGTCGTCGTATGCAGATGATCTTCCAGAATCCCTATGCGTCGCTGAATCCGCGTATGACCATTCAGCAGACCCTGGAGGAGCCGCTGCGCTTCCATCAGCCGACGCTCAAGGATGGCGAGGTGCGCGACAAGATCGAGGAGGTGATGCGCTCGGTGGGCATCGACCCGGACTGGGGCAAGCGCTTCGCCCACGAATTCTCCGGTGGCCAGCGTCAACGTATCTCCATTGCCCGCGCGCTGGCGGTGGACCCGGAATTCATCGTCGCCGATGAGCCGATCTCGGCGCTGGACGTGTCGATCCAGGCCCAGGTGCTCAACCTGATGATGGAGGCGCAGGAGCAACGCAACCTGACGTATCTGTTCATCACCCACGACCTGGCCGTGGTCGAGCACTTCGGCACCCGCGTCGCGGTGATGTATCTGGGCACGCTGTGCGAGCTGGCGGACACCCGTTCACTGTTCGCCCGACCGCGTCACCCCTACACCCAGGCATTGATGTCGGCGATTCCGCGGCTACACGATGACAAGCCCAATCACATTCGCCTCGAGGGTGAGGTGCCGACGCCGGTCAATCTGCCTTCGGGCTGCGTCTTCCATGGCCGTTGTCCGCATGCCAATCAGCGCTGCCGCACCGAGATTCCGCGTCTGATCGCCACGGACACTGGTCAGGTCGCCTGCCACGCCGTGGAAGAAGGCCGCATCGATTGATGTGATGGCAGTGACGAAAGTGATGACGGCGATGTGATGGGCGCCATCGATCATTGCGTTTCCGGCCCCAAGCAAGGAAAGACCGCGCAAGGTTGCCATTGTCATCGGCAACCTTGCGTCTTGCCCTCATTGACGATTGCATCTCGCGTTTTGTGTGGGCAAGATTTCGCACATCCGCTACTGACCAACAGGTCAATTGGCGCCATTGCCCACGATGATAGAAGAAGATTCAGCGTGGCACCGGGCCCCGATGACGCATCCCCAAGATACTCTGGTGTGACACATCCGAAGAGATGTGCACCCGACCTCCTGACATGGCCTGTTCCCAGGCCGACGAGGCACTCCGATTACATGGAAATTCGCTGGCTCGAAGATTTCATCGTTCTGGCTCAGACCCGACATTTCTCGCGGGCAGCCGATGCACAGAATGTCTCTCAGCCCACCTTTTCCCGCCGCATCAAGTTGCTGGAAGAGGAGATGGGCACCACCTTGATCAATCGTCAGACCCTGCCGCTGTCGCTCACTCCCGCCGGAGACGAATTTCTCCAGCTATGCGAGCAGATCACCGAGCGCGTTCGCATCACACGCGAACGCCTGCAGGACATGGCCCAGCAGCAAGCCAGCAAGATATCGCTGGGGGCGCCGCAGTCTCTGGTGTCACACTTCCTGCCTGATTGGCTCGATCAGCTTCAGCTGCGTGAACAGGTGCTGCCCTATCTGCGTGCCACCGGCTGGCTGGCGGCCGACTATTTCCACGGGCTGGATCGCGGCGAATGTGACCTGGCGCTGTGCTATTGGCCCCAGGCTCGGGTAGACCTGGGTTTTGAGCTGGACAGTTACCAATACCTGGTGGTCGGCGAGGAAACCTTCATCCCGCTGTGCGCGCCCGGCGCGGATGGCAATCCGCGTCATCAGTTGCCGGGCACGCGGCGCAATCCGCTGCCGTTCATCAGCCCGCACCCGCGTGCCGTCGTCGCCACCTCGCTGATGGCGCATCTCGCTCAGGTCCCGATTCAGGCACATCTGGTCACCATGAACGAGAATATCCAGGCGGCCAACATCAAGGCGTTGGTGTTGCAGGGCTATGGCATCGGGTGGTTGCCGCAGCGGCTGGCCGCAGAGGAAATCGCCAGCGGCAAGCTGGTGCGTGCCGGTGACCCGCGCTGGGATCTTGGCCTGCATATCCGCCTGTATCGCCCGCGCGTGCCGCGCCACGACAGTGTCAGTGAACTCTGGCACCAGCTGGAAGCCCATTTCTCGTGAGTCATCCGGGCAGGAGGGTCGACGGCGACGGCTCAGCGGCACTCTTCTCTCTCCTTCATCCCCTCATTCTCCACCACACCACGCCATTGACGCTCACTTCTCCATGTCAGGCGTGACGACCGTTTGCAAGGAAACATGATGTCCGACAGCCAGCTCAACGACCCGACCATCACCCACGCCGCGGCACACCGCGCCCATCTGGCGGCGCTGCAAACAGGCTACGAAGTCGCCATGCAGCAGCACGATCTGGACGCCATCGTGCTGCACAGTGGCAAGCCGAAGCGGCATTTCGCCGATGATCAGGATGCCAGCTTCAAGTCACATGCTCATTTTCTGCATTGGGTGCCGATGGCGGGTCTCAGCGATAGCTGGCTGGTGATTCGTCCGGGCGAGCGTCCGACGCTTTACCTCTATGCCCCCGATGACTTCTGGCATCTGTCACCCAGCCTGCCGACGTCAGACACTGCGCCCTGGGCCGAGCAGTTCGAGATCGTCCATCTGCGCAAGCCGACACTGCCACAGCGTCCCGAGGGCCGCGTGGCGCTGCTGGGCGAGATCGCCGAGCTTAACCCGCTGGTGGTCAGCGAACTTGAGGCACTGCCCAACCCGGTCGGCCTGGTGCGCCAGCTCGACGAGGGGCGCGTCTGCAAGAGCGAATTCGAGATCGCCTGTCTTAAAGAAGCCAGCCTGCGCGCCGCGCGTGGCCATCTGGCTGCCCGACGTACCTTCATGGAAGGCGGTGCGGAGCTCGATATCCAGTTGGCCTATCTTGGCGCGTCTCGCCAACGGGAATCGGATGTGCCCTACGGCAATATCGTGGGTCTCAATGCGCATGCCGCGGTTCTGCATTACCAGCATTATGGTTTGCAGGCTCCCGCCGCCCGTCACAGCCTGCTGGTGGATGCCGGCGCCAGCGTGCACGGCTATGCCTCTGACATCACGCGCAGCTGGGCGGGCGACGATGCCTTGCCGCTCTATCGCGCCCTGATCGAGGGTGTGGAGGCGCTGCAGAAGCGTCTGATCGCAAGGCTCGCACCCGGTGTGGACTACGTCGATCTGCACCTCGAGATGCATCGCGAGCTGGGTGAGCTGCTGCGGGAGCTGGGCGTGGTGTCCCTGCCCGCCGAAGATCAGGTTGCACAAGGGATCACGGCAGCCTTCTGTCCGCATGGTCTCGGGCACCTCCTGGGGCTGCAGGTCCATGATGTGGCAGGTCGCATTCCTGATCACACCACCGGCGACATCCGTCATCCCCCGCAAGGTCACCCGATGCTGCGCCTGACGCGTGTGCTGGAGGCCGGCATGGCCATCACCATTGAACCGGGTTGCTACATCATCCCCATGTTGCTGGAGCCGCTGCGCCACGATGCACGCGGTGAGCATATCGACTGGAAGCTGGTCGAGGCTTTGGCACCGCATGGTGGTGTGCGTATCGAGGACAATCTGGTCATCACCGCAGACGGTGCCCTCAATCTGACACGCAGCCCGGCGACAGGTCTGTAATCAGGCCTGTCACGACGCCGTCGGCCCCCTCGCTGTGACTTGTGGTCACGCGTCTGCCTCACGCCGCCATAGGCCCTGTGCCGATGGCGGCTTTTTTGTCGCGTATCCCGGTGCAGCGTATTCGAGCGCCAGGGCGAGTTAGCGCCCTTGGCGTCGATGCGTATGCTGCACTGCGACTAGCGATTGGCGTCGCCAAGTGAAATGATGCCAACGACACCCGTGTAGAAATTCCTGTCAGATCTTGCTGCAGGCCATCGCCATCAAGGGCATGCCCATCATCCGATCACCAACGTCATCGCCCTGGCCTGCCACTGGAGCTACCTCACATGCCGCACTCCATCTTCACGTCAGAGTTTCGCCCTGCCCTTGGCCTGCGCAATCGCCATGTCCAGACCTTGTTGCCCCGCCTTCTGCCCCGCGCGCCCCTGAGTCGTCGCACCGAGATTCTCAATCTTCCCGATGGTGACTTCGTCGAGCTCGCCTGGGTCATCAGTGACGGTCATGAAAAGCGTGAGCGTACGACGGCCCTGAGTGACGATGCGCCCCTGTTCGTGCTGTTTCATGGCCTTGAGGGTGACTTGAGCTCGCCCTACGCCCGTGAGCTGCTCAATGCAGCCGCTCGAATGGGCTGGCGACCGGTGATGATGCATTTCCGTGGCTGTGGGCAATCCCCCAACCGCCTGCCGCGCGCCTATCACAGCGGGGATACCGCTGACGCCTATTGGGTGCTCGGCGAGCTCGGGCGACGCTATCCGCACGCCATCAAGGTCGCCTGTGGCGTATCGCTGGGCGCCAACATGCTGCTCAAGCTGGTGGCTGAGCAAGGCGGTGATGGTCTGGACCTGGCTGGCGCGATCGCCATCAGCGCCCCACTGGACCTGGCGGCCAGCGCGGATGTGCTCAATCAGGGCTTCTCGCGCCTTTACCAGCGCCATCTGCTCAAGGGTTTGAAGGCCAAGGTGGCAGCGAAGCTTGCCAATGGCCCGCTACCCATCTCGATCGGAGCGCATCAGCTGACCCAGCTCAACAGTTTCTGGGCCTATGACAACGAAGTCACCGCCCCTCTGCATGGCTTCACCTCGGCGAGTGATTACTACACGCGCTCCTCGGCGGGCCGTCTGCTGAGCGAGATAGAACTGCCGACGCTGATACTGCAATCGCTGGATGACCCCTTCATGCCACGCGATCTGTTCGCACGCTTCCACCAACCCTCCGAGGCCGTGCGCATCGAGCTCAGTGAGCGCGGTGGGCATGTGGGCTTTGTCGAGTGGCGTCGTGGTCGACTGAGCTCCTGGCTTGCTCGCCGTGTCAGTCAGCAGCTGGAGGCCTGGAGCGGGCTACCCAAGCCGCAAGCACAGGCCGAGGTGCAGAGCGAAGCGCACTGAGCTATCTGTACTGAGCTATCTGTACTGAGCTATCTGCATTGAACTGGTGGGGTTGACCGCTACTCAGGCACCAATACGCATTCCCCTCCCTGGTTGTCTTGTCCTTGGGACATTTCTTGCCTCTTTTGGCTTCTTCCACCCTTGCTCGCCTTCCCACCCTCAAATCCGGTGGGAAGTCCTGAGTCTGAGCCCTGGTTACCACCGTATGCGTTGTTGGGATGAATTAATTTAGAGTATTGAAAATGATAACGGTATACATAATGTATGGTGTGAAGGGTGACACGGATCACTGTCACGATTCAGTGAGAATGGTAGACTGCGCGCCCATCCTATGTTCAAGACTCTACTGGCCTGATAATGAACCTGATTTTTCGCCTGGTGCTCGGCATCGTGGCTGGCATACTGCTGGGACAATGGGCTCCCGAATCCCTGGTTCGCGCCTTGCTGACCTTCAAGGTGCTGTTTGGTGAATTGCTGGAATATGCCATTCCGCTGATCATCCTGTTCTTCATCATGAGCGGGATCGCACGCCTCGAGCGCTCCTCGGGCCGTCTGCTGACCATGACCATCGTGTTGTCCTATGCCTCGACGACGCTGGCAGGGCTGTTGGCAGGTATCGTCGGGCTGGAGGTCGTGCCGCATATCGTGCAACAGGACCAGCTGCCGGTCAGTCATGCCGTCAAGCACTTGAGCCCCTACTTCACGCTGGATATTCCACCACTGACCGATATCAGCACCGCGCTGGTGACGGCCTTCCTGTTCGGTATCGGCATTTCCGCCACCGAGCATGACGGCATGCGTCAGCTGGCCGACGGTGGACGTGACATCGTCGAGCGCTTCATCGCCAAGGCGTTGATTCCTGCCCTGCCGTTCTATATCGCCGGCCTGTTCTGCGAAATGACGATCGCGGGCACGGTCGCCAATACCCTCAAGAGCTTCGGCATGATCCTGCTGCTGGCGCTGACCTTGCATTGGCTGTGGCTGAGCTTGCTCTACGTCACTAGTGGCACCAGCACCGGTCGCTCGCCCATGAAGGCGCTGGCCCACATGCTGCCCGCCTACTTCACCGCCGCCGGTACCATGTCTTCCGCGGCCACGATTCCGGTTACCGTGCGCCAGATGCACCTCAATCACATCTCCCCTTCCGTGGCGAGCTTTGCGGTGCCGTTGCTGGCCACCATCCACATGTGCGGCAGTGCCATCACGCTGACCGTATGCGCCATTGGCGTGATGCTGGTCACTCCCTCCCTGGCAACGCCCGAGCTCACCACCCTGCTGCCTTTCATCGCCGCACTGGGGGTGACCATCATTGCCGCGCCCGGCTCGCCCGGTGGGGCCGCGATGACCTCGGTGGGCGTATTGCAGAGCCTGCTGGGCTTCGACGCCGCCGCCGTCGGCTTGATGATGGCGCTGTATCTGGCGCAGGACAGCTTCGGTACGGCGTGCAATGTCACCGGCGATGGCGCCCTGGTGCAGTGGATCGATCGCTTTGCGGAAGCCGAGCAGGACCGACAGCGTTACCGCTGACACTGTGCCTCGCTGCTCATGACCGACAGCATTTCCTGACAAAAACCGTTTCTGACCGAAAGCTGCTCCAGACAGAAAAAAGCCTCATGGCGACCATGAGGCTTTCGTGTCTCTCAGCGGCAATCTGTCACCAACAGTCTCATGACAGCATGCCCTGCCTGTCAGCCGATGGGACAGCTGATTCCCGTGCCTTTCAGGCCGCAGTAGCCGCCCGGATTCTTGGCCAGATACTGCTGGTGATATTCCTCGGCGTAGTAGAACTCGCGCAACGGTGCGACCTCTGTGGTGATGCGGCCGAGACCGGACTGATCCAACGCCTGCTGGTAGTCGGCCATGCTCTTCTCGACGATGGCGCGCTGGTCTTCGCGGGTGTAATAGATCGCGCTGCGGTACTGATTGCCGATGTCATTGCCCTGACGCATGCCCTGTGTCGGATCATGGGCCTCGAAGCTGGCCCGCAGGATCTCCGGCAGCCCGATCACCGTCGGATCAAAGATCACACGCACGACCTCGGTGTGGCCTGTCTTGCCGGTGCAGGTCTCTTCATAGGTTGGATTCGGTGTATGGCCACCGGCATAACCGACCGCCGTCACCTTGACGCCCGGCAGCTGCCAGAAGAGGCGCTCGGCTCCCCAGAAGCAGCCCAGTCCCAGCACGATCTCCTCACACTCACTGTCGAAGGGCGGTACAATCGAGCGGCCATTGACGTGATGAACGCCGCTGATGCGTACCGCTTCACTGCGCCCTGGCAAGCTGTCCTGCGCTGAAGGAATGGTCTGCTTATCTTCCGTTATCCACATGGCGGACTCTCTCCTGTGTCGCGTCGTGCAATCGTGTATAGGTTCAATGATGTCATCTCTGCCCCCCAAGATCTGCCCCTGCCA
Source organism: Cobetia sp. LC6 (assembly GCF_030264805.1). Lineage (NCBI taxonomy): Bacteria > Pseudomonadati > Pseudomonadota > Gammaproteobacteria > Oceanospirillales > Halomonadaceae > Cobetia > Cobetia sp. LC6. Next base: position 189,087 of record NZ_JASSPL010000004.1, read on the forward strand.
GCCCAATAGTACTGAGGCGCGACGCTACGTCGATTGCTGTCAGCCGATTCATGCTGACATCACCCTCGCCGAACGCCCCGAGCAATTGATGCGTGCCCGCTACAGTGCCTTCTGCCTGTCGCTCAGCGATTTCCTGATCGACAGCTGGGACCCGGCCCATTGCCCGGCACGCGCCGATCTCGAAGGTGCTGGCCCGCAGTGGCTGGCATTGGAGATTCTGGACAGCGGACAAGACGCCGATACCGGCATGGTACGCTTTCATGCCACCTTCTTCGAGCAGGGAAAGTTTCAACAATTGCAGGAACTTAGCCGCTTTCATCACGATGGCCATCACTGGCGTTATGTCGACGGTGATGCCGAGTGGCAGACACTGACGCCAGGGCGCAACAGCCTGTGTCCCTGTGGCAGCGGCAAGAAGATCAAGCGTTGCTGTACTGCGTGACCGTCAGCGTCGGGCACTGCCGGTCACGATCTCTCGAGCACCTTCTGCAACAAGTTCTCCGCCCTCACCATAACGAGACAGCCCCCACCGAACCTGTCGATGGGGGCTGAATCTGCGGCAATCAATTGGCCTGATGTGTCATCTGTCCTTGCCGACTCTGGGCGCCAGCTCGCTGCGACCCAGCGAGAAGCTATAGAGCAGATCCACGGCCTGCGCCGTGCCGGACACCGCTTCGGCATACAGATTGCGGAACAGCTTGTAGCGCAGTGTCAGCTCCGCGATCGGCGAGAACAGCCCGACGCCGTAACTGAGCTTCAGGTCCGGAGCGATATAGCCGCTGACCACCACCTGGCTGTCATCCCCGCTGCCGGAGCTGTCCAGACTCAGATCACGCACGCCGAAGGTTTCTCCGATCTGCCCGACCACCTGGCCGCTTTGCGCCAGTGACATGCCGATCAAGGCGGACGTGACCGCACTATCACTGCTGGTGTCGCTGTCCAGACCTTCACCGCGCAGCAGATAACTCAGTGCCGAGGATTCATCCATCGACGGGTCCGAGAAGATCTCGACGCTGGGCGACGAGGCAAGCCCGGTCACACGCACCCCTGCGGTCACGTCGTCCTCCGTGTTGTCAGGATCACGGATCGCCTCGATATTCAGACGCGGGCTCGAGGGCGGCCCGGCCAGCAAGACCTGTCCCTTGCTGATTTGCAGGTCCTGCCCGAAGCTCTTGTAGGTTCCGTCGACCAGATTGACCTCACCGAAGACCTGCACGCCACCCTTGGACTGGCGCACATCAAGATCACCTCTGAGCTTGGTCTTGAGCCCCATCGCCTCCAGACGCGCATCCGGCCCAATATGGATGCCGATGCGCACGTCCAGCGCCATGCCGGCCTCATTGAGCGCCTTGGCGGTATCGCTGCCATCGGCCAGTTCGGCTGGGTTGGAGGTGTCCTGATCACTGGAACGCTCGATGATGATGGTGTCACTGGAAGGTGACACGGCAGATGGCGGCACCTGGTCCACTTCGATGCGTGTCCACGGCACATTGACGTCACCCCGCAGCTTGAGCAGCGTGGGGCTGGCATTGATCGCAAGGTCCGGCGCGACGCGCATACGCCCGATTCCGGCGATATGCAGTTCGAGCGGATTCTTCGCGCCGTCAAGGTTCAATGACGCCGTCCAGTCCTCAAGCGTCGGCCACGCCGCCTCGCCATCGATGCCCCAGCGCGCATTATTGCCCACCAGATAGCCATCGATATCGGCACTGTTGCCATCGAAGTCGACGGTGAACTGGGCATCCGACAGCGACACCGGCAGCCCGTCGCCCTGCACCTTGACGCCGGTAAGCGCAATTGGCCCGGTCAACGACGGCAGGTTCAGGTTGCCGCCGACCTCGACGTCACCCGCCAGCTTGCCTTCCAGCTGAGTCATGCCTGCCACCAGCGGACGATAAGGCGAGAGGTCGATGTCGCGGATGGCCAACGAGCCATCCAGCTGACCTGCGCCTGCCGGGTCGAGGACCGACACGGTGAGACCGATGCCGCCGGCGCTGTCGAGGCGAATCTGGGTATCGAGATCGGCCTTGTCGGGCGTGGCCTCAAGCGCCAGTTGCAGGGTGGTCTCGGGCAATGACCAGGCATTGCCGTCGGCGTCTTCGCCGGCCAGCGTCAATTTGCCCGCCAGCTCGGCATCAGCATTCCAGCGTTGGCCACCCTGCTTCCAGCTTGCCGTGATCTTGCCGCCCGTGGCACCGCCGATGGACCAGCTCTCCGGCGTGGCGCTCTGGGCCATGTCCAGGGGAATCCCCTCGAGAGTCACCACGGCCTGACCGTCATTGCCCGCGCTCAATGGCTCGGCGACACAGATCTGGCCGCCCTGTTCACGACTCAGGCAGAACGGCTGCACCAGCACGCTGCCCTTGGCGAGATTGGCATCGAAGCTCGCCGGCGTGTCGAAGTTGAAGTCCCCGAAATCGGTATTCGCCGTCAGCGGAGACAGCCCACCGCGGTAATGCTCACGCGCCTTGTCGAGCCCACCCTTGAGGGTCAGCCCCAGACGAGAAAGCGGCATCTCACCGGCCATCTCGGTATCGAACTGCAGGGTGTGATCGCTCAGGAAGCCTCCCAGCGTCAGCGCGACGGTCGCGATCTGCTGTCCGCCAGCTCTGACATCATCGGCATTCAGGGCGATATCCAGTGCCGGGTCATCGATTCCTCGCTTGCGAGCATCGACCTCGGCCGACAGCGCCATGTCGGAGATACGGTTCTCCCCGATCTGCAGGCGTCGTGCGGTGAAGTTGCTGGCCAGCTGAGGCTTCTCGAGAGTGCCCGAGGCATCGATCTTGCCCTTGAGCTCGCCCGCGATATCCGGCATCAGGGTCGAGAGCGCCGGGAAATCGATGTTGGCCGCCAGGGTGATGGTCTTGGCAATCTTGCCATTGGCGCTCAGCCGGTTCTGCCCCTGGCGCAGCTCAAGCGCGTCGACGTTCCACTGCATGTCGGCATTGCCTGCAAGCTTGCCGGTCAGCGTGAGCGGACGCTCGAGCAAGGTGCCATGGATATCCAGCTTGCTGACATCGATGGCCCACGGGCCTTGCTGAGGCTGATTGAAGCTGGCCACGAGATTGCCGCTAAGCTCACCACGCACGGCTTTCTGTCCGCCCCCGGTCGGGGCTGGCAGCAAGTCTTCGGGATGCAGCTTGTCGAGAGCCAGCTCGGCGGCGACCTCGATCCCTTCCTGCCAATGAATCTCGCCACGGGTGGTCGCGGTGCCACGCTTGAGCGCGATCTTGAGCGGCTGCCAGCGGTAATGCTCGAGATCGCCGTCGCCAGCCAATGACAAGGTGGCCCGCGGAATGTCACGCCCCTCGATAATGGCGTCTAGTGTGGTCGTATACCCCGACAATGAGCCCTTGGCGACCAGCGCCAGATTCTCGACGCTATAGTCAGGCGTGAAGGAGGCAGCGCCAGCGGAGGCAGTCTTGTTCTTTCCAGCGTTGGCTTGCGTCGCTGTCTGAGCGCCTTTCTGCGCATCCGCGGAGGTGTCATCAGAGACAGCAGCAAAGGGCCAGGTGATCCGCTCGGAGCTCAAGCGTGCCTCGAAGGGCAGATCACTGTCCAGTACATCCGCGCTGGCCACAAGCTCAGCGGCCAGCGGACCGTCGGCCTTGAGGGAAGCCTCAAGATCCGCCAGCGAGCCTTCCAGAGACAGGCGCAGCTTTTCATTACGCACGGGGTCGATCAGGGTCTCGGCATTGAGCGTGGCGCTCAGGGGATACTCGTCCTTCAAGGTGACTTGCGCAACGAGATCGGCATTCACATCACGCGAGTCGACCTCGAGACGTGAGAGCGTGATGTCATGCCCTTCCGCCTTGAGCGCCAGCGCCAGGCGGCTGACCTCATACGGGCTTGGCCCCTCGAGCGCAAAGTCTTCAATGGCAAGATCGGGAACCTCGATGGTCAGCGGAATATAGACTTCCGGCAAGGCGATGCGCCCGGCCTGTGTTGTCTGATCCGTGGTTTCAGCTGCAGTCTTGCCAGACACTTCTGCAGCCTCATCCGTGATGGCCTTGGCGGCGCTCTCGGCTTGAGACGTCACGTCCTGAGCGTTGATCACTGCACTCGCCGCTTGCTGAGCCTCAGGCGTAATGCTCATACCCTCGAGACTGACGGAATCTGACGCCGTTTGAGCCGCGGCGGCATCGGCCGGAATGAAACGACTGGTGATCAGGCGTGTCTCGCCCAGCGTCAGCGTACTCACTGACAGCGTGGCCGAGGTATGGAAATGATCGAAGGTGACGCGACTGCCATCCGCCAGCGCCAGGGCGAAGTCATCAATGGCGACCTTGTGCACCTCGATGGGAATCGGCACCACGATGGGCACGTTGAGACTCTCACCGCTCTCCGCTTCCGGTTCAGTGCTGGCTCCATTATCGCTCAGGGTGATCGCGAGACCACTGGACTCCAGCGACTCGAGACACAGCTTGCCCTTGAGCAGGCAGTCCTCGCCCCAGGCCAACGACAGAGAGTCGGCATTGACGGTCAGCCCCGGCAGGTCCAGCGAGACGTCCTTGAGTGACAGCGCTTCCAGCGGTGAGCCGGAGGCCTGGGAGTAATCGATGAAGCCACGTGAGCGCGCCTGATCGAGCACCAGCCCGGTGCCCCACGGAGACAGCACGCCCCCGACCAGCAGCATCGTCAGCCCGATCAGGAACACGAGCAGCCATATCAGCAACCGGATGACCAGGCCGCCCCGACGTACATAGGGATTAGACAATTCCAACATCTCCATATCTTTTTTATCAGCTCACCCGCTCAGCTGATGGTCCTTTGCTGGCGCTTGATCCGCACGACACTCGCTCAAGAGACGCGAGCCGCTCAGAATTCCGGCCCGATCGAGAAGTGAATACGGTAATCGTTGTCATCGTCATCGAAGGGATGGGCGATATCGAGACGAATCGGCCCCACCGGCGAGATCCAGCGAATCCCCATGCCGGCCGCCGTCTTGAGCTCGAGTGCGTCCCAGCCATTGAAGGCGTTACCGGCGTCGTAGAAGGTCGCGCCCCACCAGTCGCCGGTCAGGCGGTAATCGTATTCCAGGCTGCTGGTGAGCAATGAGCTACCGCCTTCCAGATCGCCGTCATCATCTTCCGGCGCGAGTGTCTCGTAGGAATAGCCACGCACACTGTTGTCACCCCCGGTGAAGAAGCGCATCGAAGGTGGCATGTCATCAAAGTTATCGGTATCGACGTGCCCGACGCCCATGCGCGCCACGAAACGATGGTTGTCGCCGATGGAGCGTATCCAGTTGGTGTTGAACTGGGAGCGCAGGAAGGTCACGTCCGAGCCCCACATCTGATCGCCGTACTCAAAGGTCAGCTGTTGGCGGTCGCCCCACATCGGGAAGGTCTTGGGACGGGTGCGGGTGCGGTTCCAGCTCACGCCGGGATACAGCAGCAGCACGGCCCCGGATTCGTCCGCCTGGGTGTAGTCCTCATAGGTGGAACCGAAGAACACGCGCTGGGTCCAGCCATTGTCGAACTTCCACTCGCGGGTGAAGCGCGCGGTGGTCTCGAGACTCTCGGTATCTTCATCATCGGTGTTCGACATCCCGTACTCGAGGACATAGCTATCCTTGAGCGGGTCTTCGAGCGGCATGCGGTATTCGCCCTCGAAGGTCTGTTCCGGCGAGGACAGGAACAGGCTGTTGGTCAGGCTATGGCCATAGCGATTGACCCACGGCATCTCCCAGCTGAACTGCAGGCGTGGCCCGACATCCGTCGCGTAGCCGATACCGGTCTCGAACTTGTGGCGATCGGCGGGAATCAGGCTGATGTCCACCGGAATGACGGGGCCGTTGGCCGTCTTGACCGCAGCCTCCAGGGCATCGGCAGTCAACATCGGTGTGGCGTCATCTGCTAGCTGAGTGCCCGTTACTTGAGAGTCCGCCACCGAAGACGCCTGCCCGGCAGACGACTTGCCTGCGGCCTTTGCGGACGAGGCCGTCAAGTCCGAGCTGGCGTCAGCTCCCCCTGTATTAACTCCCTGGACATCGGCAAGCCAGGAGCCCTCATAGCCCTTGGCCTCGGCATAGGAGGTATGGCCTTCGCCCGTCTCGATCTCGCTGTCGGGGCTGGTGGTCGCCAGGTTGGCATCGGAACTCAGCTGCGGCTTGATCGCGGCCGAGCGGAACCAGCCAGCCTCACTCAGCCGCTGGTTGAACTGGGTCAACTTGCCGGCTTCGTAATAATCACCCGTCTCGAACGGCTGCATGGCCTTGACGCGATCCAGCTCTATCTGACTGTTGCGGTAGGTGATATCGCCGAAGCGGTAGCGCTGACCGCTCTGCATGACCAGATAGATGCGTGCAGAGTGCAACCAGGGGCGTATCTCGATGCGTTGCTGGGAGAAGGAGGTGTCGAAATAGCCGCGTTCGAGGCTGAGCGACGTCAGAGTCGACTTGAGGCTGTCGTAGCGCGAGTGACGCAGGACATCTCCCTCTTCGAGATTGGCCTCGGCAAGCGCCTGCTTCATGACCTTGTCACGCGCGGCGTCGCCTTCGAGTCTCAGCTCCAGTGTCTCGATGGTGACCGGCTCACCGGCATCCACCGTCACGACCACATCATCGCCGCCCAACAGGCCCTTCTCGGGATAGCTGAGCGTGACCTGGGCATCGTAATAGCCGAACGCCTGCAGGGCCTCCTGGGTACGCCGGATGATTTCATCCTCATAGCGCTCGGCCGGTGCATCGTCTTCCAGCGTCAGTCCGGTCAGGAAGTTGACCACATTGGTGGCTGCCGCCCCCTTGATCCCCTTGACCGAGGCATCGATCGCCAGTGCCTGGGGAGCAAAGCACAGGCCACCGCACACGATCAGCGGTGTCAGGTACTCTCGCGGCAACCTGCGTGGCCAGTTCATACGAGCAGGATCATTGTTGTCGCCACTCATGATTTGTCCTTTGTTGAGTGCTGGTGGAAAGCACTGTCCATCGTTCCCATTCATCATGTCGTGCGGCGCTCGGTCATCACGGGGCGTGTCACATGGCCTACCTGGATGGCGGGCCACGCCATATCGTCGGGTCTTGTGTCGCGGATACTCAGGTAACGCCACCCATGTCTCTGCTACGCCGGCTCAGCGGCGTTCCAGTCGACTGACGCGCTGTTCCAGTTCAGACACCTGACCCAGCAGCGACGCGACACGGCCACTCAGCTGACGGCGGCTGGCATCCAGCGAGCGCAACTGCTCTCGCGTGTCCTCTGACGCCCCCTGTGAGCTGGCTTCCAGACCGGCACTGAGCGCTGTCTGCTGACGACGCAGCTCACCCAGTTGGGAGGCCAGTGAGCGTTGCGCGCTCTCAAGCGCTGCCAGCTCGTCAATCGGTGCGAAACGGCCCTTGAGCTTGCTGGCCAGTTCATCGCCATCAGCGGCGGCCGCTGGCTCCGGCAGTGCTTTCAACGTCTCGCTCAGTTGCTGCTGAGATTGCTGCAGGGCGTGCGTCTGAGTCTGTTGCGTGGCCAGGTCCGTCTTGAGTGCTGTCAGGCGAGTCTCGAGCGAGGCCAACTGCTCGGCGCTAACCCTTTCAATATCGTTCTCAACATCGCTCTCAATATCGCTCTGCAATGTCTCGACGCGGGAAGCCAGCGTGTCCAGGGTGCTGGAGGTCTTGTCCACCAGCGGCTCGAGGTGCTCAAGCGTGGCCGATTGGGCGTCCAGGCGCGCGCCCAGCGCTGCGCGGCCATCACGACTGAGAGATTCCAGTGCCGCCATCGAGCCTTGCAGTGCCGTGACCAGGGTCGCGTGGTTGTCAGCTGTCTGGGCAAGCGTCGTGACGCGACCCTTCAGGCGATCAAGTGCCTCGTCCATGGCGGTCAGACGTTCTTGAGCGCCATCCGCGTCCTTTGCCACCTTGTCTTCCAGCGTCTCGAGGCGCGCGACGGCCTCACTGGACAGGGACGCCTTGTCCTCCTCCAGGGTGGTCAGCGCCGGCAGGACAGTGTCTTTCAACTGGCTGTCCAGGGCGCCGAGTTGCTCACCCAATGCATCACGCAATTCGCTCAGGCGTTCATCACCTTGCTGCTCAAGCTGGGCCATGGAACGTTCGAGCTGACTGACACGGGCGCCGAGCTGATCGCGTTGATCGCCCCCGAGGGTCTGCAGGTCATGCAGCTGCCACTGTTGCCAGCCCACCACGCCCCCCAGGGCGAGGAGGCAAAGCCACGTCGGCCAGCGCTTGGGCGCGGGGGGGCGGGTGTGATGCATGCCAAGCGCATCGTCGGGACGCGCGACCAGCGCATCGTCCGGTGAGTCATTGAGAGACGGTTCAGCGTTGTGCGGCCGCATTCTGGCTCCAGGTCCGGCAAACGATCAGCAGCGAAAGGTTCAGCGCAGCATCTTCAGGGCATGACATGAGCTCGCTGCCCCCATCGCACCAGGTTCAAGGCGAGGGGAAGTGCGCTTTTTCGCCTTGCTGTATAAAGATACAGTCATGCAGGTTCTGCAAAAGATAAGTCACGGTTCATGTACAGGAAATCGAGTCTAACAGCTGACCTCGGTCATCTCATCAGGTTCCCGCCACGGCCCGCCATCGAGGGCAGAGTGGCAGGAATGGGACAAGAGCCTGGCAATGAACACGAGCCTTGCAAGACGCTTGAGAGGATACCGCGGCCAATGCCCACCGGCGTTGGCCTGTCGGTGTCTGGGTGCTATAGTGCCAGACACTGCGATACGCGCAGCCTCTGTCTTCGTAGCTATCTGGATTCACAAGGTTTTTCACGCTGATTGCACATTTCATGCGCGTAGCCACGGCATGAAGGATGCACGGCGAGTCATGCACTTTCGCCCTTGCCCGCTGCCTGAGCGGGCGGCCAGTTTCAGGGCCGGGAGTGATGCTGGTCGCGGAGCTTGAGACTGTGCTTGTCTGGCCCTACTCCATCACGCGATGGCAGGTCAGGCATTGAAATACTCAGCCCCAAGCCCCACGAAGGCAGAGTACGACCCAATTGGTGAGGAAAAGGAGCTGATCCCCATGGCATTTGAACTTCCAGCACTGCCGTACGAAAAGAACGCACTCGAGCCGACCATCTCTGCCGAGACCCTCGAGTACCATTACGGCAAGCATCACCAAGCCTACGTCACCAAGCTGAACAGCATGGTCGAAGGCACTGCTGACGCAGAAAAATCTCTCGAAGAGATCATCCAGAGCGCCCAGGGTGGTCTGTTCAACCAGGCAGCTCAGGTATGGAACCACACCTTCTACTGGCACTGCCTGTCCCCGAATGGTGGTGGCGAGCCGTCCGGCCCGCTGGCAGACGCCATCGTGGCCAAGTGGGGCTCCGTTGCTGACTTCAAGGAAGCCTTCAACACTTCCGCCGCTGGCAACTTCGGTTCCGGTTGGACCTGGCTGGTCAAGAACGCCCAGGGCGAGCTGGAAATCGTCAACACTGACGACGCTGACACCCCGATCGCCAAGTCTGGTCAGACTCCGCTGCTGACCGTCGACGTCTGGGAGCACGCCTACTACGTCGACTACCGCAATGCGCGTCCGAAGTACCTGGAAAGCATCTGGAACATCATCAACTGGGATTTCGCTGCACAGAACTTCGCAGCCTGAGCTTTTCCAGATTGAGTTGGCTAGATTGGGTTGGCTATACCGAGCCTGGCTAGCTTCAGGAGGCCGAGTCGTTTACCGCTCGAGACTCCAGCTGAGCCAGGGCATCCGACGTCACCCTGATATGACGCTTGGGCGCCCTGCTCTGAAAACCCCGCCACCTGGCGGGGTTTTTTCGTTCAAGACAACGTCACCCCGCCGCGATCCTGCTACACGCAAGGCTTGGCTACGCTAAGGGATACGCCACCAGAAGAAGAATCTCGTCTGTCAACTTGCAAACCACGGCGTTACCCCTATCTAATGATGCAGAAGTAGAACGTATGCTCTACCTCATTGCGTGACCGTGATCGTTCACAGGGACTCAACGACAAGAGACTCGACGACATTGTTGGCACACACTGCTTGAAATGCCTTCTTTGGCTGCACGAAATACATACTTTGAAAAAAGGGAATACCGATGCCCACTGATACCTCGACCTCCTCACTGCCCGACTCCATGCTGGCGATCGTGACCACCGGCCATGGGGGTTATGAATGCCTCGAGACTCAGCAGCGCCCGGTGCCGACGCCCGGTGAAGGCGAGGTGCTGATCAAGGTGCTGGCGGCTGGCATGAACAACACCGAGATCAATACGCGTCTGGGCTGGTATTCCTCCTCGATCACCACCGCGACCCAACAGGCCAGCAGCGTGCATGACAACGCGGATGCAGAGGCGACGACTGACAAGCCGGCGCCGCCGGAAGGTGGCTGGAAAGGAGAGACGCCCTTCCCCCTGATACAGGGCACGGATTGCTGTGGCGAGGTGGTGGCATTGGGCCCGAATGCGGATGCCAGCCTGCTGGGCAAGCGCGTGTTGGTACGCTCCTGCATGCGCAGCGAGGGCTGGGACTCACTGGAAAATGAATGGATGGGCTCGGACTTCGACGGCGCCTTCGCGCAATTCGTCAGCGTGCGCGCCAGTGAAGTGTTCGCGGTGGACTGTGACTGGAGTGATGTCGAACTTGGCTCCCTACCCTGCGCCTATGGCACGGCGGAAAACATGCTCGAACAGGCAGAGCTCAAGGCGGGCGAGCGTGTGCTGATTCTGGGCGCCTCGGGCGGAGTCGGTTCCGCCGCGTTGCAGCTGGCCAAGCGCCGCGGCGCAACGGTATATGCCGTAGCGGGCGCCGCCAAGCATGAGGCCCTTGCCGAACTAGGCGCCGACAGACTTCTGGATCGCAAGGCCGACCTGCTCGAACTGCTGGGCCACGAAAGCGTCGACCTGGTGGTCGACAATGTCGCTGGCGACAACTTCCCGATCATGATGAAGCTGCTCGCGCGTGGAGGCCGCCTGGTGACCACCGGCGCCATCGCCGGCCCGATGGTGACGCTGGACCTGCGCGACCTGTACTTAAAGAATCTGCGACTGCTAGGCACCACTGCCTGGTGTGAAGCCACCTTCCCCAATCTGATTCGCTATGTAGAGCAAGGCGAGATTCGCCCGCTGATCGCGGCCAGCTTCCCGTTGACCGAGATCGTCAGTGCGCAACAGCAGTTTCTCAGCAAGGGCCACGTGGGCAAATTCGTGCTCGAGCCCTGGGCCTGAAGTCAGCCTGGCGGTCTGCATGAACAGCCTAGGCCTCAAGATAGAAAGCCTGATGCCCACGACAAAAAGCCCTCATCCGGTCCCGGATGAGGGCTTTTGCGTGTCGAGCACGATAGAGTCAGCCTGTGAGAGCATCAGTCCGAGAGACCATCAGCTTCATAACGCGTCAGCCTGACCCTTGGAGAGGCCTGTCAGGGACTGGCGCGGCGGCCGATGCCGCGATAGACCAACCCCTGGCTTGCCACGTAACGCGGGTCGAAGATGTTTCGGCCATCGAGCACCAGGCCCGCACCCAGCTCACGCTTCAGGCGCTGCCAGTCCGGGTTCCAGTAACACTTCCACTCGGTGACCAGCATCAAGGCATCAGCCCCCTCCAGGGCGTCATACATGTTGCCATCGACCAGCTCCAGCAACGGATGCGCGCCACAGGCCTCACCCAGCGCTGACAAGGCCGCGGGATCATGTACGCGAACGCGCACGCCCTGGGCCCACAGCGCTTCCAGCAAGGTCAAGACCGGCGCATGGTCGATACGTGCGGTACCCGGCTTGAAGGCCGCGCCCCAGATCGCCACGGTGCGGCCGCGCAATTCACCATCGAAGTGCTGCCACAGCTTGCGGAACAGCGTCTCCTTCTTGGCCTCGTTGATGTCGAGCACATGCTCGAGCAGCATTGATTCACGCCCTGTCTGGTGCTGGACATCGGCCAGACGCATCAGGTCACGCGAGAAGTTCGGGCCACCGAATCCACAGCCCGGATAGAGGTAGCCGAAGCCGATACGCGGGTCGGCGCCCATGCCCTGACGCACATATTCCACATCAACGCCGAGGGAATCGGAGAGACCCGCCACTTCGTTCATGTAGCTGATACGCGTCGCGAGCATGCCGTTGATGGCCAGCTTGGTCAGTTCGGCGGCGCGGCGTGGCATGATCTGGAAGACATCTTCGCGTCGGTTGAAGGCACGCAGCAACTCCTGCACCCGCAGGGTGGCAGGTTCCGCTTCGCTGCCCAGCAACCAGCGGGCCGGACGCTCGAAGGTGGCCAATGAACGGCCCTCTTCCAGCATGTCCGGCAAGGCGACGGCGTACTGGTCGTCACGCGGCAGCAACGCCTCGAAACGCTCGGTCGTGCCCACCGGGAAGGTCGAGTTGTTGATCAGCACCAGCGGCTCATCCAGGGTCGCCACCAGCTGCTCGACACGGCTCAGCGCGCTTTCCCGCTGGTCCGGCGAGACGGCAATCCAGTGGATATCGATGCGCCGCAGTGACTCGAGGCCGTCGATGAGGGTGAGATCGCCGCGCTCCCGATGGCGATCAAGACGTTCGCGCAGGCCTGGCTCACTGTTCAACCAGTCGACGTGTTCCAGGGCAGCCCAGTCCATATCCTCATGCGGCCACCACCAGACACGGTGACCCACGCTCGCCAGAGCGGCGCTGGCCGTTGCCGCCGCCAGTTCGCTTCCGTGCACCAGCACCTGCATGGCTTATTTCTCCTGGTAGCGAGTCAGCAGCTCGCGGAAGCCTTCACCGAAGGTCGGGTGACGCTTGGCGAAGGAAAGAGTCGCTTCAAGATAGCCCAGCTGGTGGCCGCAATCGTAGGTATCACCGGCCATGCGGTAGGCCGCGACGGCCTTGTCGTCACGCAGGGTGTCGATGGCATCGGTCAGCTGGATCTCACCACCAGCGCCCGGCGGAGTGTTCTCCAGAAGCTCGAAGATACGGCCCGGCAGCAGATAACGGCCGATGACCGCCAGGGTCGACGGCTCGGTGCCCGGGGCCGGTTTTTCGACCATGCCGTTGATCAGGGCGGACTTGCCGGCTTCCGGCGTGTCACCGTCGAGCGCGACGATACCGTACTTGTAGGCCATGTCCTGCGGAACATTCTCGACCATGATCTGGGCGGCGTTGGTGGCTTCATAGGCCTCCATCATGCGCGCCAGGTCATTCTTCTCGAGCCCTTCGCCATCAACCAGCACATCCGGCAGCATGACGATGAACGGCTCATCACCGACGATCGGCTTGGCGCACAACACGGCGTGACCCAGACCCAGCGGCTCCGGCTGGCGCACGCTGATGATCTTGACGTCATCCGGGATGATGTTACGCAGCTGTTCGAGCAGCTCGAGCTTGCCCTTGGCTTCCAGGGTGGTTTCCAGCTCGAAGTGCTTGTCGAAGTGGTTCTCGATGGCATTCTTGCTGGAATGGGTAACCAGCACGATTTCCTTGATACCGGCTGCGACCGCTTCTTCCACCACATATTGGATCACCGGCTTGTCGACGATGGTGATCATTTCCTTGGGGATGGCCTTGGAGGCCGGGAGGCAACGTGTGCCGAGACCGGCAACAGGCAGAACAGCCTTGCGTATCATGTAGCGTCTTCCTTGTGTCTATGTCGTGGTGAAGTCCGTCGAAGGGCCTCCACCGGGTTACTGCCGTCGAAGCCAATCAACGACCATCCTTCATCATAGGCAGGGATTATGCCAGTTTGATCAAGGAGTGCGAAATTCCTGCACTATCCGAGGCTTGCCAAGCGCTACCGCTTGCTGAATCGCCATCAACGGCGCATGGCGCGGCCGAGCAGCGCACCAACACTGTCACTATCGGGCGACTCTACCACGCCATGTTCCGTGACGATGGCATCAATATACTCATGCGGTGTGACATCAAAGACCGGGTTGAAGACATCGATGTCCTGCGGCGCGATCTGGCGACCACCCGCCTCACGCAGTTCGGAGGCGTCACGCGTTTCGATGGGGATGTCCGCGCCACTGACCAGGGTGCCATCGAACGTGGCCAGCGGGGCTACGACCATGACCTTGATGCCGTGGGCGCGCGCCTGAACGGCCAACGAGAAGGTGCCGATCTTGTTGGCCGTGTCGCCGTTGGCGGCAATGCGGTCCGCGCCGACGATCAACCAGCGCACCCCTTCCGGCGTCCGCGCCCCCTGCTGCATGATCAACGAGGCTGCGCCTTCCACGGCCAGCCGCGCGGGGATCTGCTCCTGCACCAGCTCCCACGCCGTCAGGCGAGAGCCTTGCCACCAGGGGCGCGTCTCGTTGACATGCACACGGCCGAGAATGCCCTGGGCGTAGGCGGTACGGATCACGCCCAACGCCGTGCCGTGGCCACCGGTGGCCAGCGCGCCGGTATTGCAGTGGGTCATGACCTCACACCGCGTCTCGCCTTGTGCAAGGGAGGCCGCAATCACCTGGGCACCAAACTCGGCCATGCGCAGATTGTCGTCCAGATCCTGCTCATGAATGCGCACGGCCTCCTTCAGCAACGCCTCATACGGGGCCTGCGACTGGGTGGCGTGTGCGGCAATCACCTTGCGCATGCGATCCAGCGCCCAGAACAGGTTGACTGCTGTCGGACGCGAGGCAGCCAGCACATCACAGGCGCTGGCCAGGCGTGACTGCCAGTCGCCGCCCTCGCGGTTGATGACGAAAGCCTCCAGCGCCACGCCATAGGCGGCGGCGATCCCGATGGCCGGTGCACCGCGAACCACCATGTCGGTAATGGCAGTCGCGACCCCGCGTGCATCCTCAAGCAGCACCTCGCGAGTTTCACCCGGCAGCAGGCGCTGGTCGAGCAGCGCAAGCTTCGCCGCCGGCTGAGTGGCATCAGAAGTGACATCATGAGTGACGCCAGCGCGGGCATCGGGCTGGGCTACTGCCGTGTCTTCTTCCCGCGACGCACACTCTTGCTGGCTTACCCAGCGAATCGGAACCAGGCTCATGACCACTCCCCGTTGCTACATGACAATAATGACGACTGGCCATCGCGCGTGGCGCGACGTCCTGCCCCATCGTAACGCAAGTGCCCGTCATGATGAGTTTTTTGCGCTGGACGCTGACCCGCGACGGCAGTCGGATTAGAATGGTGGAATCGTGCCCGAGGGTAAGGTGCCTGTACAGGCCTGCCACCTCCCGAACAGCACTTCCGTAACGGTAAGGATGCAAAGATGAGCGATAACGACACCCAGCAAGATGCCCAGCCCCAGGACCATCTGGGCAATGTCGATGCCAGCGAGATCGCCAAGTTCTCGGCATTGGCCAGTCGCTGGTGGGACCGTGACAGTGAATTCAAGCCGCTGCATGACATCAATCCGTTGCGGGTCGACTATATCGACACCCACGCTGGCCTGGCAGGCAAGCGCGTGATCGACGTCGGCTGCGGCGGCGGCATTCTCTCCGAAGCCATGGCACATCGTGGTGCCCAGGTGACGGGTATCGACATGGGTGAGGCGCCACTTTCCGTTGCCCGCCTGCACCAGCTGGAGTCCGGTGTTGAGGTGGACTATCGCCAGACCACCGCCGAAGCCGCTGCAGAAGAGATGACCGGCCAGTTCGACGTCGTCACCTGTCTGGAAATGCTCGAGCACGTGCCGGACCCATCCTCGGTGATCGCGGCCTGCGCACGGTTGGTCAAGCCCGGCGGCATGGTGTTCTTCTCGACTATCAACCGCAATCCCAAGGCGTATGCCTTCGCGATCCTCGGCGCGGAATATGTGCTGCAGATGCTGCCACGTGGCACTCACGAGTATCGCAAGTTCATCCGTCCGGCCGAGCTGGGTCGCTGGACACGTGATGCGGGCCTCAAGATGGAAGGCTCCACCGGCATGACCTACAACCCGCTGACGCGCAAATATCGTCTGAATTCCTCCGACCTCTCCGTCAACTACCTGATGCACACGCGTCGTCCGACCGAGGGAGAGCTTGCGTGAGCCTGCCGGCCGCGCTTCCTCGCCCCGCCGCCTTGATCTTCGATCTCGATGGCACCCTGGTGGACACCGCGCCAGACCTGGCGCGCGCCACCAATGAGCTGCGTCAGCATCACACCCTGCCGGCGCTGGACTATGATGTGATTCGCGCCGAAGTCTCGCATGGTGGCAGCGCTCTGGTGACCTTGGCCCTGGGCCATGAGCTCGATCACCCCGAGCATGCCAGCGAGCGCACTCGCCTGCTGGAGTTCTATGCTCGCGATGTCGCGGCGCACAGTGTGCTGTTCCCGGGCTATGACGCCCTGATCGAGATCTGTCAGCGCGCAGGCCTGCCGTGGGGCATCGTGACCAACAAGCCCCGTCAGTTCGCCGAGCCGCTGATCGCCGCGCTCGAGCTTGCGCCCGGCTGCCTGCTGTGTGCCGATGACCTGCCGGTCAAGAAGCCGCATCCAGAGCCTCTGTGGGAGGCGGCGCGCTGCCTCGGCGTCGATGCTTGCGAATGCTGGTACCTGGGGGATCATGACCGTGACATGCAGGCGGCTCGCGCGGCGGGCATGCTGGCGGTCGCGGTGCGCTACGGGTATGTCCGTGAGGGTGACGATGTGGACGCCTGGCCTGCCGATGTGTGGTTTGACACCTCGGAAGAAGTCATCAATGCCGCGCTTCGGGCAGCAGGTCTGCGCTGACCGAGCGACACGGATACAGCTCGCACGGCCCATTTCTTGCAAGAGGATGGCCCAGAGATAGACACAAGCAGCCAGACACAAGAACGCCGACGGCCAATGCCGTCGGCGTTCTTGTTGTAGGGTACGTCGAATGACACGCCTGGCGGCGTCACTCTTCACCCGATGAGGCGTTGATAATCGAGCGGGGCTCAGGTTTTAGGCGGTTGGGCGTCGAACATCTCGCCGGTACGACCACGACTGTCCGGCCCCATCAACCACAGATAGGTCGGCATGATGTCGGCGGGCGTGCGCAGGGTATCGGGATCTTCGGCCGGAAACGCCGACTTGCGCATCGGAGTCCGCGTGCCACCGGGATTGAGCGTATTGACCCGCACCTGACTGGTATTCTCCAGTTCCTGAGCCAGCATCTGTGAGAAGCCTTCCGTGGCGAACTTGGAGACACTGTAGGCGCCCCAGAAGGCACGCCCCTTGCGCCCGACACTGGAGCTTGTCAGCACGACGGAGGCATCCTTCGAGGCCTTGAGCAATGGCAGCAACGCCTGGACCATCCAGATGGGCCCATTGATATTGACCTGCATGACCTGCTCCCACAGCGCCGGATCATACTGCTCGAACGGAGTGATCTTGCCCAGCAGGCTGGCGTTGTGCAGCAGACCATCCAGACGACCGAACTCGCTGTGCAGGGTATCAGCCATCTGCTGATAATCCTTGAGCGAAGCCCCTTCAAAGTTGAGCGGATAGATGGCCGGCTGTGGTGCTCCCAAGGCCTCGATCTCGTCATAGACTTCTTCCAGCTTGGCAATGGTTCTGCCCAGCAATATCACCGTCGCCCCATGTCGCGCATATTCGACTGCCGCTTCACGCCCAATGCCGGACCCCGCCCCGGTCACCAGAATGATTCGCCCTTTCAGCATGTCGTCCGGGGCCTGATAGTCGATCTTGCACTCTGCCATGGTGATATCCCTGTCTGAGATCTGTCGTCAACGGCCGATAAGAGTCACTACCTCTTCACCGGCAATACTTGCTTGGCCACATGGGTCGCGCTCGGGTCGCCTGCCGATGGCATGATCTGCCGAGCGCCACATAACGCAAAGCCCGCACCTGGTAGAATACCAAGCGCGGGCTTTGGGGAATACAGGTGGCCAATGGCCACGGGCACTCAGGTGCCGGAGGACAGGAAGTCCTTGGCCATGGTGCCAGCCTTGCTGTCCGGATACTGCTGGACCAGCTTCTGGAGCAAGGAGCGACTTTCCTGCGCCTTGCCTTGACGCGCCTTGACCAGCCCCAGCTTGTACATCGCATCCGGCACCTTGCTGGATTGCGAGAATTCGCTGATCACGGTCTCGAAGGCCTGGGCGGAAGCATCCAGCTGATTCTTGGCCGAATACAGCTCGCCCAGCCAGTAATGGGCATTGGCTGCGAGATTGGAATCCCCGTGGTCCACCACGAAGGCTTCAAAGGCGACAATGGCACCATCGAAGTCGCGAGACTGAACCTTGGCGAAGGCATTCTCGTAATCCTTCTGGGCCGCTGCACCGCTGTCGGCATTGCTGGCGCCATTGGTGCTGGCTGCACCGCCGGCACTTGCGCCGCCAGTGACTGCCGTTGCTGCCTGTGAATCGACAACCTGACCGTTCTCCCCGGCGGAAGCGCCGCCAGAAACCCGCTGTTCCAGATCCAGGTAGCGTTGCTGCGACATCTCGGTCAGGCGCTTGAACTGATATTCCAGCTCATCGATCCGGCCGCGAAGCCGGGCAATTTCCTGTGCCTGTTCGTCGAGTTGGTTGAGAAGGGTCAGGGTGCCGCCGCCACTCAAACGAGTATTGGCCTGCTGATAGAGCGAGTTTGATTGCCCAGTGAGGTCCTCGACCGTCGGTGCGGCCAAAACGGACAACGGGAGCAACAAGGCTCCCGCACCGAACAACCCTTTCAGGCTGTGTTTCATGCTGTCGGCTCCGCCGAATCATCATGGTATCGCGCAAGCAAGCCCGGGGTTCAAGGACATGCCTCTAGCCCGGGCCAGCTCAACACGAGTTTCTATCGTCTCCGCGCCTACTTGGGGAGGAGCGGAGGTGAACCGTGCTTAGTAGTCGAAGACCACACGACGGTTCTTGGCGTAGGAAGACTCGCCGTGGCCCTGGACTGCCGGACGCTCTTCACCGTAGGAGACGATCTCGATCTGTGACGGAGACACGCCCTGGACAGTCAGGAAGCGTGCGACAGACTTGGCACGACGCTCGCCCAGACCCAGGTTGTATTCACGAGTACCGCGCTCATCAGCGTGGCCTTCCAGAACGACATTGGCGCTGGTGTTGGCTTTCAGGTACTGAGCGTGACCCATAAGGACGCTTTCGAACTCAGGACGGATGGTGTCCTTGTTGAAGGCGAAGTAGATGGTACGCACGTCAGGCATGGTGGCGTTGCTCATCTGGCTGGCGTTGCTGTTGGCACCAGTGTTCATGCCGGCAGTGTTCGCACCGCTGTTGGCTGAATCCATGTCGCCGTCCTGAGCGCCGCCGCTGCTGGAACAACCTGCCATGACGCTCAGGGACAGGGCAACCAACAGACCTTTTGCATACGGGGTGAACTGCATTGTGAAACTCCTTGCTCTAATGGGTACGAATGCCAAGCCTTTCTTGGTGACTCAGTTGCATTCTAGTGGTTTAGTTCAGGAACGGCGACCACGCAGGTTCACGCACGTCGCCTTGTGCTGACGGCAGGGAGAATTGTGCCCTTCCGTCTGCCGACACCTGGCCCAGGACCCCGCGGGTTCCTTGCTGAGTGGCATATATCACCATAGTGCCATTCGGCGCAACACTTGGTGATTCATCCCACTGAGTATCGGTCAGGGAGGTAACCCGACCGCTCTTCAGATCTTGCTTGGCAACCTGATAACCGTTGCCTGCGCGGTTGATCATGAACAGGTTCTCGCCATCGGGTGAGATGCGCCCGCGGGAGTTGTAATTGCCGGTATATGTCACACGTTCCGTGCCGCCGGACAGATCAAGACGATAGATCTGAGGGGAGCCTGCACGATCAGAGGTGAACACCATACCGCTGCCATCCGGCAACCAATCCGGCTCGGTATCGATCGCAGGATTGTTGGTCAGACGCTGAAACTGTCGACTGGCAATATCCATCACATAGATTTCCGGCTGTCCGTCCTTTGACAATGCCATTGCCAGTTTACGACCATCCGGCGACCAGGCTGGGGCACCATTGATGCCTCGGAAACCTGTCAGTTTTGCACGACGACCACTACCCAATTCCTGCACATAGATAGCGGGACGTTCGGCTTCAAAACTGACATAGGCCAGCTTCTTGCCATCCGGCGACCATGCCGGTGACATGATCGGTTCATCGGACGCCAGAACCTCCTGACTATTGTGGCCATCTGAGTCCGCCACGTACAGGGCAAAGCGAATATTGTCGCCAACACCTTTGGCGGTAATGTATGCGATTTTTGTCGAGAAAGCACCGCGAATTCCAGTAATTTCCTCAAATATTTCATCGCTCATATAATGGCCACGCGCGCGCAGCTCACCATTGCTTCCGGTGATGACTTCGCCAAGCATGCGCTTGTTGCCCAGCACGTCCATCAGCTCATACTGGATGCTATAACCGCCATTGCTGGCCGTCTTTACCTGCCCCACTACGAGGTAACTGGCCCCCAGGCGCTTCCAGTCATTGACGAAGACGTCCTGCGTCGTGCCAGGCAATGCGATCAGATTGTCGCGCTTGATCGGGTCGAACTGGCCACTGCGCGCCAGGTCATCGGAGATGATGCGTGCGAGGTCCTGCGGCAGACTTCCCCCGGTCAGATTCTCGAACGGCACGACAGCGATAGGTGTGGCGCTGTCATTGCCCTTGGTGATCTCGATGGTCAGGTCAGCTCTTGCCAGGCTGGTCACTGCCAGCAAGGCGGCTGCCATCATCCATGCGGTCAATCGTCTCATCGGCCCAGGTCCTCTGGATTGAAGTACAGGTTGAAGTTTCGGAACTGGCTCTTGGCACCAGCCGGCAGGTCCTGCATCTCGGTAAACGGCGCTGCTTTCTGGATCGCCTGAACTGCGGAGCGATCGAAGGCGGCGTTACCACTGCTCTTGCTGACCGCAGCCGATACCAATTCGCCTGTCGGCAACAATGACACTCTCAGCGTAACCGTCATACCGGGAACGGAGCCCGAGGGCCGATTCCAATTCTGTCCGACATACTTCTTGAGCAGGTTCTCGAAGCCATTGGCTGCCTGAGCGGCCTGTTTGGCACCACTGATGGCGTCACTTTCACTGTCTATCAGGCTATCCAGCGAGCCGGCAGAGGCCTGCGCCGCTTTCTCGGCAAGTGCCTTCTGGCGTTCGGCCTCAGCGGCCGCCTTCTTGCGCGCTTCTTCCGCCGCCTTGGCCTTGGCTGCTTTCTCCCTGGCGGCCTTGTCCGCTGCTGCCTTGGCTGCCTTTTCCTTCTCGGCCTTTTCCGCTGCTTCCTTGGCCTTGGCGGCCTTTTCAGCTTCCGCCTTCTTGGCTTCAGCGTCTGCCTTGGCCTTGGCGGCCTTCTCCGCTTCGGCTTTCTTGCGCGCTTCTTCTGCGGCTTTTTCCTTGGCGGCCTTTTCGGCTTCCGCCTTGGCCTTGGCAGCCTTCTCGGCTTCCGCCTTCTTCAAGGCCTCGGCCTTGGCCTGCTTTTCCGCTTCGGCTTTCTTGCGATCGAGGGCAATCGCCTTGGCTTCCTCTGCACGTCTGGTCGCTTCTGCCTTGGCCTTGGCGGCCGCCGCCTGCTCAGCCTTCAACTGCTTTGCTGCCTTGGCCTGTTCAGCCGCCTTTTGCTGTTGCGCCTTCTGGGCAGCCGCCTTTTCCTCGGCGGCACTGCGTTGCTGCTCCGCTGCAAGCTCTGCCTCTCTGGCCGCCTCTTCCTTGGCGCTCTGGCGCTGATCGGACTCTTCGGCAGCATCACGCGCCTTGCTGGACTTCGCCTGCTGGGCCTGATTGGTCGTGGTCTCGGTACTGACCAGTGTCGCGTTGACGATGGTGGTGTTGGTCTTCTCCGGTTCGGATTCCGGCCAGCTCACCAGAGTCAGAATCAGGATGCCCAGGTGCAGGCCAACGGCCAGCACCACAGGCAATCCCAACCCGACCCGCTGTTCTATCTCTGGCTGACTCATCCATCAGCCCTCGGTCGGTGGTTCTGAAATCAGCCCGACATTGGGGACACCGGCGCCCTGCAGCGTGCTCATCAGCCCCATGACATCGCCGTAGGGCGCTGTCCTGGCGCCCTTGACCAGCACGGGCGTCTTGGGCTTCTCGGCCACGATGGACGCGACCTTGCTGCCCAGTTCGTTCAGCGCCACCGGCGTGCGCTTGTCTTCATCCGACCCCAGGTCGATGTAGTAATTGCCGCTGTCGTCCAGCGAGACGATCAATGGTGTCACATCATCGGGGTTGTCGATCGGCTTGGAGGTGACCTTGGGCAATTCGACCTGAACCCCCTGCGTCATCATCGGCGCGGTGATCATGAAGATGACCAGCAACACCAACATGACGTCGATGAAGGGCACCACATTGATCTCGGAGGACAGCTTGCGCTTGTGGCCTCTGCTATACGGTCCTTTCATTGACTCGCTCCCCTTCAAGCGTCGTTGCTGCCACGACCGTGCAGATTACGATGCAGAATGGAGTGAAGTTCTTCGGCGAAGTCTTCATAGCGACCCAATAACTGATCAGCACGGCTGGCCAGACGGTTGTAGAAGATGACGGCCGGGATGGCCGCGAACAGGCCCATGGCAGTCGCGACCAGTGCTTCGGCAATCCAGGGGGCGACGGTGGTCAGGGTCGCCTGCTGAGCCGTACCCAGCGCCTGGAAGGAGCCCATGATGCCCCACACGGTGCCGAACAGGCCGACATAGGGGCTGACGGAGCTGACCGTGGCCAGAAACGGCAGGTGAATATTCAAGCGCTCTTCCTCACGTGACAGCGTGACGCGCATGCTGCGTTGCACGCCATCCATCACCGCATCGGCATTGCTGGACTTGGGCTTGAGTCGGCTGTACTCGCGGAAGCCGGCACGGAAGACGCCGGAGGCACCCGGGGTGGACTCTTCATCCGCAGGCAACTCGCGATAGAGGTGATTGAGGTCGACCCCGGACCAGAAGCGCTTTTCAAAAGCCGCGTAAGCCTGCTTGGCACGGGACAATGCCATCCCGCGCTGAAAGATCACCACCCAGGATGCAATGGAAGCTGCCAGCAACAGCAACATGACTGCCTGAACGACCAGACTGGCGTTCACGAACAGCGAAATGATCGACATCGAATCTTCCACGGAAATCCCTCTTTACTTGGTTCAGTCTGTGCCACCGTCATTCAGTGACACGATAAATAATCTGTTCATCAGCCTGGTATCTCGGCACCCGGCTGGCAGCGGCCTCATCGCGCCTTGTGGTCTCAGACCTCAAGAGCCGCAAGCAATTCCCCGGGCCAGCGTCTGGGGCGCAAGGTCGTGGCATCGACGCAAGCGATCACGACTTCCGCTTCGCTCAATATCTGCTCACCGCGCAGTGCCTTCTGGGTGAACGTCAGGCGTGCACCGCGCAAGGCGCCTGCCGTTGCCGTCACGGTCAGCAGGTCATCCAGATGCGCAGGACGAAGATAACGATTTGTTACACTGTGTACTACCAACTGAATGCCCTTTTCAAGCAAGGCTTGCTGCGTGAAGCCCTTCGCTCGCAACCATTCACTGCGCGCGCGCTCCATGAAGCGCAGATAATTCACGTAGTAGACGATGCCGCCGGCATCAGTATCCTCGATGTAGACACGCACAGTGTGGTGAAAACATGCAGCTTCACCCTTCAACGTATTTCCTGCGTCTTCAGATGTCATGACGCGTCATTTCCTTCCTGTCCCAGGCGCGCCTGTTCTTCACGTGGGGTAATCCCGAAGTGCAGATAGGCCGAGCGTGTGACCAGACGCCCACGCGCCGTGCGCATCATGAAGCCCTGCTGAATCAGGTAGGGCTCCAGAACATCCTCGATGGTATCGCGCTCTTCCCCGATGGCCGCCGCCAGTGAGTCGACTCCGACCGGCCCGCCATCGAACTTCTCGATCATCGCCAACAGCAGTCGACGGTCCATGTGATCCAGACCGTGGCTATCGACATTGAGCATGTTGAGCGCCTTGTCAGCCACTTCCAGCGTCAAGCGACCATCCGAGCGCACTTCGGCGAAGTCACGCACCCGGCGCAGCAGGCGATTGGCGATACGCGGCGTGCCGCGGGAACGTCGTGCAATCTCCAGCGCCCCGTCCATCTCGACTTCCATGCCGGAAAGCCTGGCGCTGCGGGCCACGATGTCGGTGAGTGACTCGATATCGTAGAACTCGAGGCGCTGGACGATACCGAAGCGATCGCGCAGCGGCGCCGTCAGCAGCCCCGCCCGCGTCGTCGCGCCCACCAGGGTGAACCGTGGCAGCTCAAGCTTGATCGAGCGGGCTGCAGGGCCTTCACCGATCATGATATCGAGCTGGTAATCTTCCATCGCCGGGTAGAGCACTTCCTCGACGGCCGGTGACAGGCGGTGAATCTCGTCGATGAACAGGACATCGCCTTCCTGCAGGTTGGTCAGCATCGCTGCCAGGTCCCCTGCCCGCTCCAGCACCGGCCCCGAGGTCGACTTGATATCGACACTCATCTCGCTGGCGATGATATGTGCCAGTGTCGTCTTGCCGAGGCCGGGCGGGCCGAAGACCAGAGTGTGATCCAGACTATCGCCTCGCCCTCGCGCGGCACTGATGAAGATTTCCATCTGCTCGCGGACGATGGGCTGTCCGATGTAGTCACTCAGCGTGCGCGGCCGGTTGGCGCGATCGATCCGCTCTTCCGGATCATGCGTCGCCGCGGAGATCAGTCGGTCCGACTCCATCATGATGCTTGCTCAACTCCTGATGACGCAGGTCACGCACATGACGCGGGTCATGGCCATAAACGTGCGTCAGTGGCAGGTGACAAGGTTTGCCAAGGCTATGCAACGATCTAGCGCATCTGCGTTCAAGCGCGCACTTTCTACCCCAGTAACCTGCCAACCCCTAGTCAATAAATCCAATCACGATGCGCCATTTCCTTCACGGAAACTATAGGGCGCATGTTTGCTGCTCTGGCAGGGGCTCAGCTGGCCATCTTGCGCGCCAACGCCGCCTTGATGAGCGCTTCCGTAGAGGCGCCGGTCTCGAGTCCGGAGAGCATCTTGGCCGCCTCGACAGGCTTGTAGCCCAGTGATACCAGCGCGGCTTCGGCGTCCGCCAGAGGATGCGTGACCGGCGGTTGTGGCTGGGAGGCACGCGCCATTTCATCCAGACCATCATCCGCCGGCAGCGTCCAATGCTTGAGGCGATCGCGCATCTCGATGATCAAGCGATCCGCCGTCTTCTTGCCGACGCCCGGCAGGCGTGTCAGCGCTCGGCTATCTTCGTCATGAACACAGCGGATGAAATCGGACTGCTCCATTCCCGACAGAATCGCCAGCGCCAGTCGTGGGCCGACACCAGAGATCTTGATCAATTCACGGAACAGACGACGCTCGGGCTCCTTGCCGAAGCCATACAGCAACTGCGCGTCTTCGCGCACCACCAGGTGGGTGTAAAGCTGGCAATGTTCGCCCACGGCCGGCAAGCCCAACAGGGTGTTCATCGAAGCTTCCAGTTCATAACCGACACCCTGTACGTCAAGCACCAGCTGCGGCGGTTGTTTTTCCAGCAATGTCCCGGTCAGGCGTCCAATCATGTTGCGGCTGTCCTTGCTCGGCAGAGAACGTGTTCGTCAGGATCCTGCTGCTGACAGGCCCGATTCTCTGCACGGATTGTTACAATGCGGGCAAGCCTACCAAAGATGAAGCGCAGGCGGCATGTCCCAGTGTCACGACGAATTTGTCGCATCTTTCTGACAGTCATACCTTGGGTGAGGACCCGAAGCCTGATGCCGCGCGGCTTGGCGCATCACGCAATCGGCTGCTGCCAGGCTCGGCAGACGCTCTACAAGTGACTGAAAAATCGCTATTAATTGAGCACAATACCGCATTTGTCGCTCAGCGGCATGTCAGGCGTCAGGCTCGAAGTCTCGCCAGCTGCTGCTACGTCGCACGCGGGTTCCCTTGCGTCGACTGGTATTCCCCAGCCCCAAGGCTTCCAGCTGGTCATTGCCGGGCGTCAGTCGTCGACGCGCGAAACAATGCGTCAAGGCGATGGCCAGCGCATCGGCGGCATCGGCCTGTGGCGTGGCGGAAAGCTTGAGCGTATGCGTGACCATATGCTGCACCTGAGACTTCTCCGCGGCACCGGTACCGGTCACGGCCTGCTTGATCTGCCGCGGCCCGTACTCGAATACCGGCAAGCCGTGGTTGGCTGCACACACGATGGCAGCTCCGCGCGCCTGTCCCAACTTGAGCGCCGAATCGGCGTTCTTGGACATGAAGACCTGCTCGATGGCGAATTCCGCGGGGCGATGCAGGGCGATCACCTCGCTGATACCGGCATAGATCTGCGCCAGGCGCTGATCCAGGCTGACCTGTGACATGCGGATGCAGCCACTGTCCACATAGCGAGGCTGAGCCGCAGAGACATCCAATACTCCATACCCGGTCAGACGTGAGCCCGGGTCGATGCCAAGAATGATCATGCCGCTGCCTCGTCTCTCACACCTTGCGTCTTCGCTGTCGTCATCACGCCATCGCTCTTACTGTGTATATAACCAGCCACCATGCCACAAAAAAGGCGGTGCGACACTGTCATTGCCTGACGTGAACGCCAGCAAACAGTCTCGCACCGCCTTGTCGGGCTTGCTCGCCCCCTAGTCTATCAGGCCACAGGGGCAAACCTGCCACCGCGGGACCGCCCGGGCCTGATCGAATCAGTCCAGACGGCCCCACCAGTCACTCTCTCGGTCATGCGCCGCTGAATCAGGCCTGGCCGCTTTCGTCTTCGAGCTTGACCTTCTGACGCAGACGGATGTTCAGCTCCTTTAGCTGCTCACCGCTGACCACGCCCGGGGCGTCGGTCATCATGCAGCCGGCGCTCTGGGTTTTCGGGAAGGCAATCACTTCACGAATGGTCTTGGCACCGGTCATCAGCATCACCAGACGGTCGAGACCGAAGGCCAGACCACCATGGGGCGGCGCGCCGAACTTCAGGGCGTCGAGCAGGAAGCCGAACTTCTCTTCCGCTTCTTCTTCACCGATGCCCAGCACTTCGAACACAGTACGCTGCATGGCCTGATCGTGGATACGGATGGAGCCGCCACCCAGCTCGGTGCCGTTGATGACCATGTCGTAGGCGCGAGACAGTGCCGCTTCCGGGTTGGCCTTGAGCTCTTCCGGCGTGCAGGACGGCGCGGTGAACGGGTGGTGCAGCGCGCTCAGGCGGCCGTTGGCATCGGCTTCGAACATCGGGAAGTCGACGACCCACAGCGGTGCCCACTCGCGGGTGTAGAGGTTGAGGTCTTCACCCAGCTTGACGCGCAGCGCACCGATGGCCTCGGCCACGATGCTGGCCTTGTCAGCACCGAAGAACACGATGTCGCCATCGACGGCGCCACAGCGGTCCAGCACTTCATCCACGACGTCTTCCATGAACTTGACGATCGGCGACTGCAGACCCTCGATGCCCTTGGCACGTTCGTTGACCTTGATCCACGCCAGGCCCTTGGCACCGTAGATGCCGACGAACTTGGTGTAAGCGTCGATTTCCTTGCGTGACAGGCTGGCACCGCCCGGCACACGCAGCGCGGCGACGCGGCCCTTGTCGTCCTTGGCCGGGCCGGAGAAGACCTTGAAGTCCACGCCGCTCATCAGGTCATCGACATCGACCAGTTCCAGCGGAATGCGCAGGTCCGGCTTGTCGGAACCGAAGCGGCTGATGGCCTCGGAATACGGCATGGTCGGGAAGTCGCCCAGCTCGACATCGAGCACTTCCTTGTAGAGACCACGGATCATGGTCTCGGTCATGCCCATGATGTCCTGCTCGTCGACGAAGCTGGCTTCGAGGTCGATCTGGGTGAACTCCGGCTGACGGTCAGCGCGCAGGTCTTCATCACGGAAGCATTTGGCGATCTGGTAGTAACGATCGACACCGGCGACCATCAGCAGCTGCTTGAACAGCTGCGGAGACTGCGGCAGTGCGAAGAAGCTGCCGGCGTAGGTGCGGCTCGGCACCAGATAATCACGTGCGCCTTCCGGCGTGGCACGTGTCAGGATCGGGGTTTCGATGTCGAGGAAGCCCAGGGCTTCAAGCTGGGCGCGCACGCTGTGAGTGATGCGCGAGCGCAGACGCAGCTTCTCGATCATGTCGGGACGACGCAGGTCGACATAACGATACTTGAGGCGAACTTCCTCACCGACCTTGTTGTGGTCGTCGAGCTGGAACGGCGGCGTCTGTGCAGTGTTGAGCACTTCGACGTCCTTGGCCAGCACTTCGATCATGCCTGTCGGCATGTTCGGGTTCTGGGTGCCTTCCGGGCGCAGACGGATACGGCCCTTGATACGCAGCACGAACTCGCTGCGCGCCTTGTCGGCAGTGGCGAAGGCATCGACAGTGTCCGGATCGACGACGATCTGGGCGATGCCATCACGGTCGCGCATGTCGAGGAAGATGACGCCACCGTGGTCGCGACGGCGGTGCACCCACCCGCACAGAGTGACATCCTGATCGATCAGGGTCTCGTTCAGTTTGCCGCAATAGTGGCTGCGCATGTTGATTCCTTGTTGCTCAAATTCATGATCGACGCGCTGATGCGCATCTGTCTCAGAGGGCCTGCCGTTGGCGATGAGGGTCAAGGGTACCCGCCGGGCGCCCCTGACCCTCATCACGCTGATGCCTGACGCACTATCCCAGCTATATCAGGCGGTGCTGTCGCTACCACCGGCCAGATTCTTCTTGCTGCCGGACTTGAAATCCGTCTCGTACCAGCCACTGCCTGCCAGACGGAACCCGGCGGCGGAGACCAGCTTCTCGAGCTGGTCCGTCTTGCATTCCGGGCACTCCGTCAGCGGCGCAGCGCTGATCTTCTGCAACTTGTCCATCCGATGGCCACAGGCCTTGCAGTGGTATTCATAGATCGGCATGGTTTTCTTTCCTGACGAAACTGGTCACGGGGCTGTCTGAGCACCGTGAACCATGACAATGTTATGCCTTGCGGCGCGTCTTGCGTTCAGCGCACCTGCGGCCCCAACATGAGAGCTTTCGCAAGCACCAGCAAGAGACGCCTACAATAAGGCCAGTTGAGCGGCTTTCAAGTCAAAGCGAAAGGGGCACATTATAGCGTGCTCGGCCCCGTGCGGGGCAACACCCAAGCACAAACCGGCCCAGACACCAGGTACTCGACCTTGCAGGCCAGCCTTTCTGACTTCCTATCTATCTTCCTACGCCATCATGAGGCACCTATGTCCGA
Organism: Cobetia sp. LC6; assembly: GCF_030264805.1. Taxonomy (NCBI): domain Bacteria; kingdom Pseudomonadati; phylum Pseudomonadota; class Gammaproteobacteria; order Oceanospirillales; family Halomonadaceae; genus Cobetia; species Cobetia sp. LC6. Next base: position 218,042 of record NZ_JASSPL010000004.1, read on the forward strand.
TCACGATCGTACTGCGCAGTCTCCCTCGCATTCTTCCACGCCCGCTTCCTCTCACTGCGAGCCCGCCTCGTCCACTGGCGCCCCGCAGGCCGTCATGCTCGATGCCGGCTCCGTCGGTGACGGGCTGGACTTCTCGCGCCTCGAGGCCCGTCTGGAAGGATTGGTCTGTCATGACGCCACCGCGCCAGAGGAAGTGGTGCCACGACTCAGAGGCGCCTCCATCGTGCTGGTCAACAAGGTACGCATCGAGGCGCACCACATGGATGAGCTGCCGTCCCTCAAGCTGATCGCGGTGATGGCGACCGGCACCAACAATATCGACATGGCGGGCGCCGAAGCACGCGGCATTCGGGTCATGAACGTCAATGCCTACGGCACTCATTCGGTGGCGCAGCACACCTGGATGCTGCTGCTGGCACTGGCAGGCCGCCTGCCGGAATACCAGATCGACATCGCCGCGGGCGAGTGGCAACGCAGTCCGACCTTCTGTCTGATGGGCCGCCCCGTGGTGCAGCTGTCCGGCAAGCACCTGGTCATCATCGGCAAGGGGGAGCTTGGCACCGCGGTGGGCAGGCTGGCCGAGGCATTCGGCATGCGCGTGACCTTTGCCGCCCGACCAGGCACCGCCCCCTCTGCCGAGCGCCCCGCGCTGGAAAGCCTGCTGCCCCAGGCTGACGCCATCAGCCTGCACTGCCCGCTGACCCCAGAGACGCAGCATCTGATCGATGAGCAGGCGCTCGCCGCCATGAAGCCCGGTGCACTACTGGTAAATTGCGCCCGCGGGGGTATCATCGACGAGGACGCAGCGCTGGAGGCACTGGCCACCGGACAACTCGGCGGCCTGGCGGTGGATAGTCTGCCGGAGGAGCCGCCGCGTGAAGGCCATTCGCTACTCTCGGCCCTGGAAAGCCAGCACCATTCGGCGAATGCTCCCTTGAATCTGATCGTCACGCCGCACAATGCCTGGATCAGCCAGGAGGCGCGCCAGAACATGCTCGATCTCAGTCTGGCCAATATCGAGACATTCCTGAGCGAACACGCCTGACACGGCCACAGCCTCGCTGCGCCAGGCATCGACGCCGAGTGGCAGGTGTGATCGGCACGTTACGAAAAAGCCCCCGAACCGGCATATGCGCCGAGTCGAGGGCTTTTTCGTCAATGACCAGTATCAGCGGATGCGGATATGCATGCCCGCCGCCTTGAGGGCGTTGCCTTCAGCATCCCACGACACCACACGGCCACGTGAGCTCAACAATACCCACTGGGTACCGCTCGCCCTGTCGCCGCTTTCTCTCTCCCCTCTCTCGCCCCTCTCTCTCTCGTCACCCTCTTGCGCGCCTCCCTCCCGTACACCACCATCGTCAGCGGCCAGGCTCCGCTGTTGCAGGGGCTTGTCGCCGGCATTGCCTGTTTCGGCGTCCATACCAGCTTCGTTCACTCCCATCGCCTCGATCTGCTGAAGGTCCTCTTCCTGCGGCGCACGCATGCGATATTGGCACTCATAGCTTTCGCCGTAAGTATTGATGACCTGATGCCTGAGCACATGTACCTGCTCGAGATCATCCGGGTGGATCAAGCGATCGAAGTCCATTTCACGCATCGCCAATGGTTCGTGGCCCGAAGCGCCGAGCATCTTCCAGAGATTGGGGTGGATATGAACGATGCGCTCAGGAATGTCCATTTCCCACAGGCTATCGCCACTGGCTTCGAGGGAATCCAGCAAGCGACGTTCGCTGGACTGCAATTCCTTCTGCGTCTGGCGCAGCCGCTGATACATCTCTTCGGCGGTGGCGTTGGCGTCATCCAGCTCGACGATGCCACTGCCGCCCGCGGATTCGACCTCCGCACCCATGCCGATGCGATGCAGTCGTTCACGCAGCTCGGCCAGCGGCACCGAAAGGCGACGGCTGATGTGGTGCGTGCGCCAGCTCATGAGAATGAAGAAGGTGAAATAGAACAGGATCAGGCCACCGACCAGCGCCATGCCGACCAGCTGGAAGTTGCGCCCGATCTCGGCGGTACGAAAGAAGACGGCACTCTCCTCGACCATGCTCAACATGATCCAGCCATTGCCCGGCAAGCGCTCCCACGCCACCTTGTAGGGCGCGCCCGCCACGTTGACGCTCTCCAGGCCACGCCGCTGCTCCAGAATACGGGGCGCGAGTCTCTTGAAGACATCATGACCTTTCAGCTCCAGCTGAGCGGGCCGAATGACATCCTCTTCCTGGAGGTCATTGGCATCGGGAATTTCCAGCGGCAGCAGCGACAACAACTGCTCACCGGCCCGCGGGACGGCGAGTGAGCGTCCCTCGGCATCGAACAGCATCGCGAAGCCCTGCCAGGGCAGCTCCATCGCCAGCACCTGATTGACGATCACGTCCAGGGTCATGTCGACGCCGGCGACGCCGAGAAATTCGCCCTGCTCGGAATAGAAGGGACTGACGGCCGACGCCATCCAGCCATTGCCGGCTGGATCTTCGTAGATATCGGTCCAGATGGTGTTTCGCGTGGGATTTGCCTCTGGCGCGGCCAGATAGAAGAAGGAGAAATCCCGACAATCGTGGTCGGCTGGCACCAGCGAGGCCAGATCGACATAGGGGAAAAGGCGGACATAGCAGTCGGCCATCGTGACGAAGGACTGCACCACGGCCGAGTGCGAAGATACGACACTGCGCATGATCGGGTCGACCGCTGTCATGCGCAGTGCCAGGGGAATGTCCTGCTCGAGGCCTGGCAAGGCGGGATAGAAGCCGCTGCCCTGATTGTCCGCCGTCTGCTGACTGGCCCAGACACCGCTTGGCAAGCTTGTGTGACGGGCAATCTCGCGAGCCGCCACCCCAGTGCTGGCGTCGCCCATGGCCAGTTCGCCTGCCTGGGCACCGAGCCCGCGTGACAGGTTCTGGACATGTTCCAGTTGCTGGCTGAGTGACTTGGCCTCCCGTAGCATCGCCAGATTGAGCTCACTGCTCGACTGGGATTGCAGGTAATTGAGGTTGGCATCACGAATCTCGTCATTGGACACGAAATACACCGCCACCAGGGCGGTCTCGACCAACAGCAACGGAATCATGGTACTGGTGAAGAGTGCTCGCCAGACCCACTTCTTGATCGTGACGGCGGGTTGCTTCGACTCCGACATGGGCGACTATCCTGAATCCAGCGAGATGACAGGAAGTATGCACTTTCTCTTGCGTTCCAAGAGGCTAATAGCTTCAACGCTTAAACATGACCTAAAGGTCAGACCTTGGTGATACGACTGGGGACAGGCGGCCAAGGCTTTGCTAGGATGCTCGCCCCCAAGGAGGCTGCATGCTTTACAACTACGGTTCTATCAATATCGATCACGTCTATCGGGTACCTCACCTGGTACGACCGGGTGAAACCCTGGCGAGTCTCTCCTACCGTCAGGTACTGGGTGGCAAGGGTGCCAACCAGTCGCTCGCGCTTGCGCGCGCCGGAGGCGACGTCACGCACTGGGGCCGCCTTGGCAACAGTGATCGCTGGGCACTTGAGCCGCTGGAAAGCGCCGGTGTCATCACCTCGCAGGTCGAGCTGAGCGCCAGCGCCAGTGGCCACGCCATCATCCAGGTGGACGACCACGCCGAGAACAGCATCATTCTGCATCCGGGTGCCAATCACGGTTTCACCGATGAGCATCTCGCGACGCTGTTCTCCGGCGTGACACAGGGAGATTGGCTCCTGCTGCAGAATGAGTGCAACGCACTGGGCAAGGTCATTGAGCTTGCACATGCCAAGGACATGAAGATCGCCTTCAATCCGGCCCCGATGGGGGCTGATGTCCTGCGCCTGCCGCTGGAACACTGCCAGGTGCTGTTCCTCAATCGTGGCGAAGCGGCACAGCTGGTCGAGCTGGAAGAGAGCGCGCCTGTCGCCACCCTGCTCGCCGCGCTGCACACTCGTCTGCCTGATACCGAAGTGGTCATGACTCTGGGCAGTGAAGGCGTCTGCTACCAGTTGGGGGAACAGCGCATCCAGCTGCCGGCGCACCGCGTCAATGCCGTGGACACCACCGCGGCAGGCGACACCTTCATCGGCTATTACCTGGCAAGCCAGATCGAAGGCCAGAGCATCGAAGAAAGCCTGCGTCGTGCCAGCACCGCCTCTGCCTTGTGCGTGAGCCGCGAAGGCGCAGCGCCGAGCATTCCGCTGGCCAGTGATGTCGCCGCTGCCCTGGCCGAATGGCCGACACTCGACGTCCTGAGCAACTGAGTCTTCGAGCAACAAGTCTCTGAACGACTGAACTACCTGCACGGGGCACTACCACGTGGCCCGTGCCGTGCCCATGTCACCTCATGGGCGCCCTGTTGGCGTAACGCCCTCTATTTCAGGTCACTTCTTTCACGAGGTCAGCATGAAAACACCGATTATCTTTGATACCGATCCGGGCGTGGATGATGCCCAGGCGATTGCCATCTGTCTGGCGCATCCGGACATCGAATTCCTCGGCATGACCACCACCTTCGGCAACGTTACCATCGAGACGGCCACCTCCAACGCCCTGCTGCTGGGCGAACTGGCGGGCCAGGAGATTCCGGTCGCCCAGGGCGCTGCCCAGCCGCTGGTCAAGGACAAGTTCCCGGCGCCGGCGCACATCCACGGCGCCAATGGCCTGGGCAACATGGAGATCCCGGAGCCCAAGGGCAAGGCGCTGTCCATCAGCGCACCGCAGTTCATCGTCGAGCAGGTCAATGCGCGTCCGGGCGAGATCACCCTCGTCGCCGTCGGCCCGCTGGGTAATCTGGCCACCGCACTGCAGCTGGACCCGAGCCTCATCAGCAAGGTCAAGCAGGTCGTCATCATGGGCGGCTCCATCCGTGAAGGCGGCAACGTCTCACCGGTCGCCGAAGCCAATATCTTCAATGACCCGCATGCCGCCGCCAAGGTGCTGACCGCCGGCTGGCCGCTGACCATGGTCGGTCTCGATGCGACGCACCGCTGCGTGCTGTCTCCGGCCCATGTCGAGCGCATCCGCGTGGCGCAAGGCGCACTCGGCGAAGTGCTGTCCGGCAGCTATCAGTTCTACAAGGCCTTCTATCAGGAAGCGCGTGGCATCGATGGTTGCTGCCCGCACGACAGCTGCGCCCTCGCCTGGCTGATGAAGCCGGAGCTGTTCACTACCGAGCGCGGCCACCTGAATGTCGAAGTCGAAGGCCTGGCCGAAGGTCAGACACTGTTCGCCCCTGAGGGTCGCGAATTCCTCGGCAACCAGTGGTCCCAGACGCCGCTGGTCGACGTCTGCGTCAATGCCCAGGGCGACAAGGTAGTCGAGTGGATCACCGACGTGCTGACCGCCAAGGCGTCCTGATCCGGCGCCCGGCAGGCTCGCCTGGGTCTGCCATCGGGCTTGCCAACAAATCGAGCCAACGCCCGCCAGCAATGTCGCTGGCGGGCGTTGGCTCGGTTTGTGCATTCGCGCTTGTTCCCCTTTCCTTTCCTTTCCTTTCCTTTCCTTTCCTTCCCTCTTCTCCTCTTTGGCGTCTCTCTTTTTACCGCAACTGCCTTCCCACACCCCGAACACCGAGAAGTTGCTGAGTCATGGAGACTTTTTCAACGAGATAACGGGATAAATTTTTGAATAACCTTTACCAGACGAGAGTGAATGGCGAACCGTTCGGCGCATGCACATAATCTGATACGCTAGCGGAATCTCACTGGGCAAGCGCCTCATACGCCGCCCCATCCTGCCTGCCACGGAGCTCATCATGCCTTCGACGACAACGTTGCCCGCTGCAACGCTTCGCACTCAGGATTCTCCCGCGATCGCCGACACCCAGTACGACTGCCTGGTCTTCATCGGTCGCTTCCAGCCCATGCACCATGGCCATGTTGCCGTGATGGAAGAAGCCCTGCGCCTCGCGCGGCAGGTCATCGTGCTGGTCGGTTCTGCCTGGCAGGCACGTTCACTGCGCAACCCGTTCACCTTCTCTGAACGTACGCGCATGATCCGCAGCTGCTTTGACGATGCCGACAATGCGCGCCTGGAAATCGTGCCGTTGTTGGATGCCCTCTACAACGACGATGTCTGGGTACGTGATGTGCAGCGCAAGGTACGCGATATCGCGCGTCCGCAGGCCAATCGAATGCCGAGAATCGCGCTGATCGGTGCCAATCGTCGTGACAGCAACAGCCAGTCAAGCTACTACCTGAGCCTCTTCCCGCAGTGGGAGTCGGTAGCGGTGCCGCTGCGCGAGGGGATGGAGGCCAGCCGTATTCGTGAGGTCATCTTCACCGAGCGCGCCCGCGCGGAGGATTGGCTGGACAACGAGGGGCTGGAGCTGCTGCCACCGCCGGTGGCTCAGCATCTGCATGGCTTCCTGGAGGAGACCGCGTGGCAAGGGCTGGTCGAGGAACGTCGCCTGCTGGAGCAATATCGCGCCGCCTGGAGCGATGCGCCCTACCCGCCACTGTTCATCACGGTCAACGCCGTGGTGGTGCAGTCGGGTCATGTGCTGCTCACCACACGTCGCGCGGCACCCGGCAAGGGGCTTTACGCCCTGCCTGGCGGCTTCGTGCAACCCCAGGAGCGCCTGCTGGATGCCTGTCTGCGTGAGCTCAGGGAGCGTGTGCGCCTCAAGGTGCCGGAACCAGTCCTGCGTGGCTCTCTGCGCGGTCAGCGTCTGTTTGATGCGCCCCATCGCAGCTGGCGCGGACGCACCCTGGCAGAGGCCTTCTACTTCGCCCTGCGACCGGAGCAGCAGCTTCCCAAGCTCAGAAGCAGCGGCGAGAACGAGGAGCAGGCACGCTGGGTCGCGCTGGCGGATCTGGAGCCCGACACCCTCTTCGAGGACCACTTCTTCATCATTCAGAATTTCCTCGGTCTGCATGCCGGACAGACCGGTTTCTGACGGCTGGGATGTGGTCCACACACGAAAACGGCAGCCCAATGGGCTGCCGTTTTCGATCAAGAGACACGCAGGTCTTCTACACCGGTAATACACCGGCAAGGCTCAGGCTTCGAGGAAATCTCGCGGCAGATTCATCAGCTGCTTCCACAGCTTGTCGATGCCGGGCTTGTGGACCAGTGAGCAACGATAGAGACGAATCTCCAGCGGGATATCCCATGCCTCGTTGCCCGCACGCACCAACTTGCCGCTTTCCAGCTCATCGCGAATGCAGAAATCCGGAATCCACGCCATGCCGACGCCCTGCAAGGCCATGCCCTTGAGGCCCTCGGCCATCGCCATCTCATAGACGGTGCGCAGGCGCAGGCGCAGCGGATCATTCTTCAAAAGCATCTTCACGCTGCGGCCCAGAAATGCCCCCTGGGTATAGGACAGCAAGGGAATCGCATCCTGGCTGGTCTCGCTCTGTCCGGTCAGCGGGAAGCGGGGCTCGCCATTCTCCAGTGGCACGCACACCGGCAGCATATTGACCTTGGCGACCGAGAAGGACGGGAAGGCCTCGGCGTCCAGCTGCATGCTGGCGTAAGGGTCGTAATAGGCGAGCATCAAGTCGCAGTTGCCTTCGCGCAGCGAGTGAATGGCGTCGCCGACATTCATCGCGGACAGGCGTGTCGGCAACTCCCCCAGCCCCTGCTGGAGACGCGAGATCCACTTGGGGAAGAAGGCCAGCGCCAGCGAATGCGCGGCCGCGATATCCAGGGTCTCGTTGGCCATGCCCAGCCCGCGCAGGTGGGCGAGACACTCTGACAGCTGCTCTGTCAGGTTGCGCGCGGTGACCAGGAACAACTGGCCCTCCGGCGTCAGACTGACCGGGGTCGTTGAGCGGTCGACCAGCGTAGTGCCCACGGCCTGTTCAAGCGCACGGATGCGGCGGCTGAACGCAGGCTGGGTAACGTGTCGCAGGCGAGCCGAGGTGGAGAAGCTGCGGGTATTGGACAGCGCAACGAAATCTTCCAACCACTTAGTTTCCAGGTTCACCCGAACTCCCAAAAATGTCGAACATGCCCAAGCGAGGCTTGCCTGGCCGGTCATGCAGGGTCTTGTCATGGAGAATGGTGCGTCGCGGCGCACCACCACCTTCGTCTTATGCGTTTGACGTATACGGCAGCGTTGAATGGCATTGGCCGCCGAGGGGCTGCGCTGGTTACCCTTGTCCACCTAGCCGCCATTCAAGCGCCACAGTGTACTTCAGCCAGGAGTTCCGCCCAAGTGAACCATCTCTCGGAAACCCCCATCGCCGCCAATGCCACCCCGGCAGCTTCCACACCGGCCGACTTGAGCCATGCCGAGCGTGAGGCACTGGCCAACGGCTTCCGACTTGAAAAGGATCTCCTCGGGCGCGAGCCGGTGCCGGCTGATGCCTACTACGGTGTGCAGACCCAGCGCGCGCTGAACAACTTCCACCTCTCCGGGGTGCCGCTGTCGCACTTCCCGCGTCTCGTCGAAGGGCTCGCGCTGGTCAAGGCCGCCGCCGCCGAGGCCAACCATGCGCTGGGCTATCTCGAGACACGCGAGCACGATGCCATCCAGCACGCCTGTGCGCGTCTGATGAATGGCGATCACCATGATCAGTTCGTGGTCGACATGATCCAGGGTGGCGCCGGCACCTCGACCAACATGAATGCCAACGAAGTGATCGCCAATCTGGGCCTGGAATTCCTGGGCTACGAGAAAGGTGATTACCAGCAGCTGCACCCCAACAATCACGTCAACATGGCGCAATCCACCAACGACGCCTACCCGACCGCCATCCGTGTCGGCCTGCTGCGCAGCCATTCGGTACTGGTGGACGCGCTGAGCGAACTGGCCAATGCCTTCGCCAGCAAGGCGCTGGAATTCGATGACGTGGTCAAGATGGGTCGCACCCAGCTGCAGGATGCGGTGCCGATGACGCTGGGCCAGGAATTCCGCGCCTTCGCCAACACCCTGCGTGAAGACGTCGATCGCATCGCCAACCTCAATGAGTTGCTCAAGGAGGTCAATCTGGGCGGGACCGCGATCGGTACCGGCATCAATGCCGACCCGCGCTACAGCGCACTGGCGATCGAGGCTCTGGCGCGTCGTTCCGGCATCGACTTCCGTCCGGCGTCGGACCTGGTCGAGGCCACCAGCGACATGGGTGCCTTCGTGCTCTTCCACGGCATGCTCAAGCGCCTGGCGGTCAAGCTGTCCAAGATCTGCAACGACCTGCGCCTGCTGTCCTCAGGCCCGCGCACCGGCTTCAACGAGATCAACCTGCCGCCTCAGCAACCGGGCAGCTCGATCATGCCGGGCAAGGTCAACCCGGTGATTCCGGAAGCCGTCAATCAGGTCGCCTTCGATGTCATCGGCAACGACACCGCGCTGACCATGGCGGCGGAAGCCGGCCAGCTGCAGCTCAACGTGATGGAGCCCCTGATCGCCTACAAGCTGCTCGACTCCATCCGCCAGCTGAGCCGCGCCATGACCATGCTCAGGAATCGCTGCGTGATCGGCATCACCGCCAATCGTGATCGCTGCGCCGAGCTGGTCAACAACTCCATCGGCCTGATCACCGCGCTCAACCCGTATATCGGCTACGACAATGCCACCCGCATCGCCAAGGAAGCCCTGGCCAGCGGGCGCAGCGTGCTGGAACTGGTACGTGAGGAAGGCCTGCTGGATGAAGCACGCCTGGAGGCACTGCTGTCCCCGCAGGCCATGACGCGCCCGCGCCAGATGAAGGACTGACCCTTCAGCGAGAGTCTGCTCGCTTGCCGCATCAACCTTTTGTCACATGCGACAGCGCCGCACCAGAAAGCCTCTGGTGCGGCGCTGTCGTATCAAGGTCATGAGTCAGACGACTTTACTGACTTAGGGCATCACGCTTACTGCTGTGCGCTGGACTGTGAGATTACATCATCACGATGCGCGGCAAAGTATTTGCGTGCACGCTCAGCTTCTTCCACGGTGGGTGTATAGGTCGTCCATTCTCCGCCCTTCTCATCACGATAACGCACGACTCCCTCGTCATGGTCGATTTCATAGTAAGGGTGGACTTCACGCAGATTGAAGAATGCGGCGGGGGCAAAGAACAGGATATCTAGCGCCAGATAACCGCCATTGAACTTCAGCGGCAGAATGCCATACATGGGCATCTTGTTGTCATCCACTACTTCAAACTCGTAATTTCCGAAGCTGGTAGTGGGTAGCGTTTCTTGAACGGTAGACTGATCTCTGGAGACATCTTTCAAGTTGATTCGCGCCGTCTCTGACGGGCTGCTGATCGTCGTATGCGCGCTACATCCTGCCAGCAGCGCCAGAATAGCCAGACTACCTGAGGCTTGACGCAATTTCCGGGCGAGAGGTCGAGACATGAGTACGTTCCCTGTAGGTTATCGATTTTAATCGATCTGATTATTGAGTTCAGCAAGATCAGCAATGATCACATGATGTGACACTAACACGAATCACGATAATCACGGTCATATAAATCGGCATCACCATGCGACTGCCATCCAAGGCAAACTCCTTTTCACGTCGCGCGCGGATCCCGCGGGTCCCTTGGATAGAAGCGTTCGGGTTGTGCCTCGATATGATCGAAATGCTTGGTGTTCTTGTAAGGCATCTTCATGAAGCCGGAAATTCCCAACCCGGAGATCAGCGGCACCGCATCGAGAATCTCCGCCAGCAAACGCGCGAATTCCTGCTCGCGCGAGGGATCCAGCAGTCGGTAATAACTGTGAATCTTGAGGTGGTGTGGCAGGGCTTCGAAGATCAGCATGCCGGTGTGATGGATGGCATTGAGTGACTCCAATGCCTTCAATATCTCCTCGGGCAGCACCAGCAGTTCCTCAGGGTCCGGTCCGTCCTCGAAGTAGGAGTGCACACGCGAGTCATCCTCAAGCTCCGGCACCGCGCTGACCTCATAGCTCAAGCGAGGTCTGGCCTCCCCGTCTGCCGTCGGCGCGAAGACGAAGGCGGCCTCCGGGTCTTCCCGCTCCAGATGCAGGGTATCGCGGGCATTGAACAGACACGCCTTGAACACGCCCCGGCGATAGATGGCACGCGCCAGAGCGACCATGTTGTTGATCGCGACGACAAAGGCGGCCTTCAAGGCAGGGTCATGCAGGTGCAGCGCGGTATCCACGAAGATGCCTTGTGGCTCCCAGCGAATCGCCAGACCGCCGACGATCGGGTATTTGCCCAGACGACTGACAGCGGCCAGGAAGGCTTTTTCGGTGCCGCCCATGCCTTGCATGAAGTTCTTGTAGTAACGATCCAGCTGGACATCATTGACGGCGTCCAGCGCATTGCCAGCATGTTCACCGGACTCGTCAGTCTCGAAGGCCTCACGCAGGAAGGATTTGCGCGAGGTATAGACAACCGTGTCGATCTCTCGCGTTGCCGGCCTCACCCAGACCGGCAGCAGAGACTGTGGCGGCTCGAGAGGCAATTCCGGCATCACCAGCCGTGCGATCCTGCCCATCTCGCGCAGGAAGTAGTCGCCGGCCTGCATACGCAGCTGCGGGTCATCCGCCAGCATGCCGTCAAGCAGACGCGCGAATTCCCGCGGCAACCCCAGCGACACCGCCGGGATGGCGCGCACGCCGAAGCGACACGATTGCCCAGAAGCCAAGGCGTAAAGAGTGGCGGCCACACCCTGCTCATCGAAGCGCGGCGAGGACAGCGCACCATTGAGCTGCTCCTCACCGATGAAATAGACATCGCCCAGACGCGCATTGGTCTGTTGCAGGTTATCCGACATCAGCTGCATCACGTTGGTGGTAATGAACTGCTGATGCTCATCGAGCTGAGCGAACACCGAACTGCCCCAGTCGATCAATGCCACCTGCTCCCGCTCGACATCGAAGACCAGATTCGACGGTTTGATGTCGCCATGCACGATAGGTGGTGTATTCGCTCCCGTCGTTGATCCGCGCAACGACTTGAGAATATCGGCCAGCTGACTGGCGATCTTGACCACCAGACGCGGCGACATGCGCCCATGACGCAGCGAATATTCCTCGAGATTGATGCCCGGTGCACGCTGCATGACCAGAATCGACTGCCGCCGTACCCGCTGATAGCTGATCAGACGCGGAATCAGCGGATGGGCGACCTGGTCGAGCATGTAGGCCTCTTCCTCCAGACGGTCCTGCAGTGCCTGGGGCAGAGTCACCCGCGTGAACTTGAAGACGTGCTCTTCACGCGTGCGCCGGTCTTCGCCCAGGCGCCAGCCCGCGAACACGAACCCGTAGGCACCCTTGCCGACCAGATGGATATCCCGGTAGCCAAGCCCCTGGAGCTGGGAGATGCACAGCGCCACCCAATCCTTGAGCTTCTTGGCATCATGATGCGAGAGCAGATAGATCGACTGCTCTTCCGGGATATAGAACTGTTGCAGGCGCTCGTGGGCGCGCGCATCACTCATGCAATAAGCTCTCTGGCCGCCGCCTCATGACAGCGACAGCAGCATTTCGTCAGGGTGCTCCAGATAGTGTTTCCACAGATTGCTGAAGCGCGCGATGGTTCCGCCATCGATGATGCGATGATCTCCCGCCCAGGTGATGGTCATGATTTCACGCGCACAGACATTGCCCTCGCCATCGAAGCGCGGCAGACGCTGAGTGCGACCCAGCGCGACGATGGCGACCTCCGGCTGGTTGATGATCGGCGCGGCATAGGTGCCGCCCAATGCACCGATATTGGAGATCGACAAGGTACCACCCTTGAGGTCCGCCTGGGCAACGCGCCCGCTGCGCGCAGCCTCGGTCAGCCGCCCGACCTCACGCGCGATCTCGAGAATGCTCAGGCGTTCGACGCTCTTCACGTTCGGCACCATCAGGCCGCTGGCGCTGTCCACCGCCATGCCGATGTTGCAGGTGCCCTGATAGAGAATCTCGCGTTCATCCTCACTGAGGCGCGCATTGAGAATCGGCTCCTCGATGACCGCCAGCGCCATGGCCTTCATGATGAACGGCATCAGGGTCAGGCGAATGCCCTGCTGCTCGGCGCTTACCTTGAGGCGGGCCCGCAACGCCAGCAGGTCGGTGATATCGAGCTCATCGCCGTAATGGAAATGCGGGATCTGCGTGCTGGCCTGCACCATGCGCCGAGCCATCACCGCCGCGACCCCCTTGAGCGGTACCGCTTTCGACTCAAGGCGTGACGACCTCTCCTCGTGACTGGCCACAACACACGCTTCGGCAGCTGCCTTGTCGGTCTCGACAGCCTCGCCGACCTTGTGAGCATCATCAGGCACCACGTCAGTCTCGCGAGCCTCGGATTGCTTGAGATAAGCCAGCACATCTTCCTTCAGCACCCGGCCGTTTCGCCCCGAGCCAGCAATGGCCTGGAGTTCGAGCTGATGCTCGCGCAACAGGCGACGCACGGCAGGGGCCGCGGGTATGCGAGGCCGGCTCTCCCCGTGACTCCCGTCTTGCCCACTCTTTTTGTCGCTCTTGTCGTCGCCCTCCCGGCGGTGCTCCGCCAGATACTCTGGCTGCCCCTGCTTGTGTTCAGGCGCGGTGACTTCACTCTCAGTGCTCTCAGCGCTCTCAGCCTCTGCCTCTTCATCAGGCACATAGGCATAGAGCGGCGTATGCACTCGGGCATTTTCGCCCTGGGCATAATGGAAGCGCACGATACGCCCGGGCTCCGAGGCGGTGATCTCGACCAGCGCCTTGTCAGTCATCACATCCACGATCGTCTGGTCTTCTTCCACTGTGTCGCCTTCCGCGACGTGCCAGGTGACCACCTCACATTCGACGATGCCTTCACCGATATCCGGCAGGATAAAATCACGCGAGCGTCGTTCAAGGGCCGCGGCTGTCTGTGTGCTAGCTGCCCCATTGCTGACTGGTTTGACAGACGCTGACGCAGCGACATCCGACTGACTGCTGGCCGCCTGGCTGGCGGCTGACTGAGTCGGTGCCGTCGAGCGAGCAGGCGCTGCAACCGTCATGACATCGCCGGCGGGATCATCCTCGCGCTCGCCGTGTCCGGTCTTCTCGCTCCCACTATCACTGCCAACGCCGTCATCAACCGCAAACAGCGGCGCATGGACACGGGCAATCTCGCCTTCCTGACAGTAAAGCTTGACCACGGTTCCGGCATGGGGCGCGGGGATCTCCACCAACGCCTTGTCTGTCATGACCTCGGCCACCGGCTGATCTTCCTCGATCACGTCGCCTTCCTTGATCAACCACTTGACCAGCTCGCACTCGACGATGCCTTCGCCGATATCGGGCAGGATGAAATCATTCATGGCGCGCATCACTCCCTGTCATCAGTAATTCAAGCTTTGCTTGATGGCCTCGTAGATCTTGAGCTCGTCCGGCAGATGCTCTTTCTCGAGCACCAGCGGGAACGGCGTATCAAGGCCAGTGACGCGCCGGATCGGCGCCTCGAGATACAGGAAACAATGCTCCTGCACGGTGGCGGCGATCTCGCTGGCAAAGCCTCCCGTCAGCGGGGCTTCATGACTGACCACCAGACGACCGGTCTTGAGCACCGAGTCACACACCGTCTTGATATCCCAGGGCAGAATGCTGCGCAGGTCGATGATCTCGCAGTCGATGCCATCCTGCTCGGCAAGCGCAGCGGCCTTCTCGATGACTTCCATCTGAGCGCCCCAGCCAAGCAGCGTGATATCGCGGCCTTCACGAATGACATCGGCCACGCCCAGGGGCAGTTCGTAATCGGCTTCTGGCACCTCGCCTACCGAGGCGCGATAGAGCCGCTTGGGCTCCATGAACAGCACCGGATTGGGATCACGAATCGCTGCCAGCAGAAGGCCCTTGGCCTGGTGGGGGTTGCGTGGGATCACGATCTTGAGGCCCGGGGTATGCGCGAAATACGCCTCGGGCGACTGGGAGTGATAGAGCCCGCCTGCGATGCCGCCACCATAGGGCGTGCGAATCGTCAGGCCGCCGACATCGAACAGATCACCGGAGCGGTAGCGGAACTTGGCCGCCTCGTTCACGATCTGGTCAAAGGCGGGGAAGATGTAGTCGGCGAACTGGATCTCGGCCACCGGCGTCGACCCCTGTGCCGCCAGCCCGTTGGCGAACCCGATGATGCCTTGCTCGGTGAGTGGCGTATTGAAGCAGCGCTCTCGACCGTATTTGTCCTGCAGGTGGCTGGTAGCTCGGAAGACACCACCGAACACCCCGACATCCTCCCCGAACAACACCACACGGGGATTGGCGGCCATGGCAATATCCAACGCATTGTTGATCGCCTGCAGCATATTCATCTGTTTCTTGCCCGAGGCCGAGACAGCTGCATCCTTGCTGCCAGGCGCGGCAGACGCTTCTTTCGCCGCTGAACCCGCCGCAGCTGAGTCGCTTGTCGCTGAGTCTGTCACTGGCGTTTTCTCCAACGGCTGTTCACTCATCTGCTCGCTCATGATGTCTGGCCTCCATCTACACGCTGATGGCGTTCCTGATACACCTTGCGGCTGTCTTCCAGCTCCTGCGCAGTGAATCCCATGCTGGCGGCGCCCTTGGGGTAGGCGTGCGGGTACTTGCGAATATGTTGTTTCACGTCTTCGAGCTGCTGTGTGAGCAACGGCGTCGGCGTGTCGTAGACATCACTGATCAGCGTGTCCAACGCCGGTGGCGCCAGTTTCTCGGCGCGCTTCATGGACTCAAGCACTTCGCGACGCAGCTGATCACCAGTGGCCTTTTCCTCCTCCTCGCTCCACCAGCCTTGTGCCTCCAGCCAGTTGCGCATGCGCAGAATGGGGTCCTTGTCGCGCCAGATGGCCTCCTCCTTCTTGCTGCGATACCCGGAGGGATCATCCGAAGAGGAGTGCGCCGCCAGACGGTAGGTCATCGCCTCGATCAATACCGGCTGATTGGTCTCGACCGCGATCTTGCGCGCCGCCAGGGTGGCTTCGTAGACGGCGATCACGTCATTGCCATCCACCCGGATGCTCTGCATGTGATAGCCGAAGGCACGTGGTGCGATGCCATCGGCGGCGAATTGCTCGCATGACGGGGTGGAAATGGCATAACCATTATTGCGACACAGGAAGATGCACGGCACCCGATGCACGGAGGCCATGTTGAGGGCGGCATGAAAATCGCCCTCGGAGGCGGCCCCTTCACCGAAGATGGTGATGGTGCACTGCCCCTTGCCCGCCAGCTTCTGGCCGTAGGCATAGCCGGTCGCCTGGGGGATCTGGGTCGCAAGCGGTGAAGAGATGGTCATGTAGTGCAGGTCACGCGACCCATAATGGATCGGCATTTGACGGCCCTTGCCGTAGTCGCGCTCGTTGCCGAACATCTGGTTCATGAATTCGTCACAGCTGAAGCCACGCCAGGCAAGCGCACCCTGCTCACGGTATTGCGCCATGATCATGTCATCGTCCTGAAGCGCCGCCGCACTGCCAATCACCGTGGCTTCCTCGCCAGTGCATTGCATGTAGAAGCTCAAGCGCCCCTGCCGCTGGGCAGCCAGCATGCGCTCATCCAACACCCGGGTGAACAGCATCGTGCGGTAGATCTTCAGCGCCGTGTCACGCTCGATCGGATCGCGCTCGATCGGGTCGCGTTCGTTAGGTGAAGCGTCCTGTGACGGCTCTTCCTGTACCTGCGACTCATCGACGGGATAAAGGGTGCCGTCCTGACGCAGGCGCTTGAAGATCGGGATGCAGAGTTCATCGCCGGTCATGAAGGCCAGATGATGCAGCACCGTCGGCCCCTGCGGGGCGATCTGGTCTGCCGTCGGCATGGCGGTCAGGTCATTCAGCTCTGGCTGCAAGCCATCGGGCGGCGCAGTCCCCGGGGAGGCGGGTCCGCGTGTTGTTGTATCGGACATGCTCAGCGTCCTCTCTTACCGATCAGGCGTTTGAGGGATTACCCAGCCCTCGTGAGGCTGGGCAGGCAATGACGTACCTTCAGGAATGTCGAACCGGAAGCTGTCGATTCGACGATGGCAACAGTGCCTACCATCAGACTAGTGGAAAGTCGCTCTGGCGGCCTAACAGTTAACGTTAACGTCAAGGTATCGTAAAGACAGACGATATGCCTGCCTGACAACTACTTCTTTGGTGGAACCTTTTGCGGCATGGGCTCATGCGCGTTCTGCATGGAAAGCTGAATTCGCGTGTAAGAACGCTTTTTTGCGACTAAAGGTGCAGAGGGTGAGTGAAGGCTGACTGTTAATCTTCCCGCACCAAAAAAGTGCTTAATGCAGTGCGCAATCGTGACAAGGCATCGAGACGACAGACTCGGGCGCGCCCTGAGCATCATCAGCGATGATCATCGCTAGACACCTAAGGACAGTTCCATGAGTGATTCCTCCCGCCCTAACCTGTGGCGCCGTTTGCCGTTGTGGCAGAAGATCCTGGGCGGCCTCGCCCTGGGGATACTCGCTGGCGCCCTGATGGGAGAAAGCGCCAGCATGTTCAAGCCGCTGGGCGATATCTTCATCAATGCGATCAAGATGCTGATCGTGCCGTTGGTCTTCAGCACCCTAGTGGTCGGTATCACCTCGATGCGTGACCCGCAGAAGATGGGCCGCATCGGCGGCAAGACCATCGCCCTCTACCTGCTGACGACCGCCTTCGCGATCGCCATCGGCATGCTGGCCTCCAGCATCTTCCAGCCGGGTGCCGGCTTCGAGTTCAACTTCGACAAGGCGATGGAAACCAAGGATGCGCCTTCGCTGGTGCAGATTCTGGTCGACCTGGTGCCGAGCAACCCGATCGATGCGCTGGCCAACGGCAACATCATGCAGATCATCGTTTTCGCCATCGGGATCGGCATCTCACTGATCATGATCGGCGACAAGGGCGAGCCGGTAGTGCGCGTCTTCGATAGCTTCGCTGAAGTGATGTACAAGCTGACCGAGTTCGTGATGGCCTTCGCGCCGTTCGGTGTCTTCGGCCTGATGGCGCATGTCTCCGGCAACTACGGCCTGGATGTGCTGCTGCCGCTGGCCAAGGTGATCGGCGTGGCCTACCTGGCGAGTATCGTGCACGTGCTGGTGGTCTACTCCGGCCTGCTGGCGACGCTGGGCAAGCTGAACCCGGTGCGCTATCTGCGCGGTATCGTCGATGCACTGGTCGTGGCTTTCTCCTCGGCCTCAAGCTCCGGTACCCTGCCGATCTCCATCCGCTGCGCCCAGAAGAACCTCGGCGTCTCGGAAGGTGTCTCCGGCTTCGTGCTGCCGGTCGGTGCGACCATCAACATGGATGGCACCGCCATCTACCAGGGCGTGGTAGCACTGTTCATCGCCCAGATGACCGGCATCGAGCTGTCGATGATGGATTACGGCATGATCGTGCTGACCGGCACGCTGGCCTCCATCGGCACCGCCGGTGTACCGGGCGCCGGCCTGATCATGCTCTCCATCGTATTGAGCCAGGTAGGCCTGCCGCTGGAAGCCATCGCGGTGATCGCCGGCATCGACCGTATCCTCGACATGGCACGTACTACCGTGAATGTCGCGGGCGATCTGATGGTCACTACCCTGGTCGGCAAGTCCGAGAACGAGCTGGATCTCGAGATCTACAACGCGCCCCAGCACAAGAAGGACGCCTGACGGCAGGCTCAGGCGCTCGCACCAGCGCCTGGCCTTGCAATACGTATCGTAAACACGAACGCCCCGCTCAATGAGCGGGGCGTTCGTGTTTCAAGGGCTGTGTTTAAGCTCCGTGTTTCAGGCTGTCACCAACAGGGAGAAATCAACGGCAAGGTCAGGCAGATTCCGGCGGCGAGTCGCGCAGTTCACGTCTGAGCACCTTGCCGACGTTGGTCTTGGGCAACTCGTCGATGAAGACCACCTGACGCGGCACCTTGTAGCTGGCCAGTTCCTTGCGCGACCAGTCTCGCAGCGCATCCGCCTCGAGCTCTGCGCCGTCCTTGAGCACGACATACAACTTGATTGCCTCACCACTGCGCTCATCCACCACGGAGACGGCGGCAGCCTCGAGCACATCCGGGTGACGCACGATGACGTCCTCGACCTCATTGGGATACACGTTAAACCCGGAGACAATGATCATGTCCTTCTTGCGATCGACGATGCGCATATAGCCATCGTCCTGGAAGACCGCGATGTCACCGGTGCGCAGGAAGCCATCGGCAGTGAAGCTGTCTTTCGTCGCCTGCTCACGCTGCCAATACCCCTTCATCACCTGCGGCCCCTTCACGCACAGCTCGCCCGGCTCCCCCATCGCCACCAGCGCGCCTTCATCGTCATACAGACGCACCTCGGTGGAGGGCATCGGCCGACCGATGGTGCCGAGCTGTATGGCATCCAGCGGATTGAACGACACGATCGGCGAGGTCTCGGTCATGCCGTAGCCCTCGGAGATATCACTGCCAGTAACCCGCTTCCACTCTTCTGCTGCCTTGCGCGTCAGCGCTACGCCTCCTGAGGTGGTGATCTTTAGCTTCGAGAAGTCCAGGGCCTGGAAGCCGGGATTGTTGCACAGCGCCACGAACAGCGTATTGAGGCCGACGAACATCGTGAAGTCGTGCTTTTGCAGCGTCTTGACGAAGCCCGGGATATCGCGCGGATTGGGAATCAACAGGGTGTGATTGCCTTCACTGAGCATGCACGCCAGATGAATGGTGAAGGCGTAGATGTGATAGAGCGGCAACGGCGCCACCAGCGTCTCATGGCCGGGGTTCAAACCCTGCGTCAGGGCCATCTTGCCTTGCAGCATGTTGGCGAGCAGGTTGCGGTGAGTCAGCATCGCGCCCTTGGCGACCCCGGTGGTGCCGCCGGTGTACTGCAGCACAGCGATATCATCGAGTGCCAGTGTCGGCCGCTCCCAGCGCTCGGCCTTGCCCTGCGAGATGGCCGTGCGCAGCGGAATGGCGTCAGGCAGGTGGTAACTCGGCACCAGTTTCTTGACGTGCTTGACCACGGTATTGATCAACAGCCGCTTGAAGGCCGAATGCATGTCGCCCAATTCACAGACCAGCACATACTCAAGGCCAGTGCGCTCCCGCACGCGTTCGACCTTGTCCGCCATGTTGGCCAGCACCACCAATGCCCGCGCGCCGGAATCATTGAACTGATGCTCCATCTCACGTTCGGTATACAGCGGGTTGGTATTTACCAGCACCAGGCCTGCCCGCAGCACGGCGAAGGCCACCACCGGAAACATCAACGTATTGGGCAACTGGATGGCGACCCGATCGCCCGGCTGGAGGTCGGTCTCATGCTGGAACCAGTCCGCCAGCTGACGACTGGTCGCATCCAGCTCCGCAAAGGTCATGGTGCGGTCCATGCAAGTAAAGGCAGGGCGCTCGCCATGCGCCGAGCAGGCCTTCTCCAGCATGTCCATCAGGGAGTCGTAGCCGCTGAAATCCACCTCCTGAGAAGACCGCAGGCACGACATGCCGCTCATGTCGCCTGTCGTTGCCTGTGCGCTCGAAACGTCGGGCGAGGCATTTGCCAGGCGGGCAGGCTGTGTATTCAAGTCATTAATGGAGACGTTAGTGGACTTGCCTGACTCATCGGGTCGAGCCGCTAGGGGATCATGCATGGCGTTGCTCCTTGATCAGTACGTGGGGCGCTCGGCGTCACTGCCCCCGCTACCTTGTTGTTGTAGACGTCCTTGCAAGACGTCGTAAGTCATCGTGGTGAGACGCTGCTGGGCTCCGTCGGGTGAGTGTCAGCCTGTTGGCCCTTCACTGTCGACAGCATAGCCCCAAACCGAAGCTGCGCGCCGTTGGCGGAATCGATGGACCTGCCAGCATTGGAACATACGTACGTTTGATATTGCCTTGCGACCTTGGTGACATGCGCAGGCCTGCTCTGGAGCAGGGAAACAGCCCTGAGCCCAGGAGGTAAACGGCACTGACATGAAAGCGAGAAACACCGAGGCCCCTGCCCAGGGGGCAGAGGCCTCATGTCTTGCACTCCGAACGCATGCGTCAGGCGCCTGCGTCTGACAAACAGCAACTCAGGAGAGGTCGCGGACCTCATTCTCGATCATCTTGCGGATGTGCTCCTCGTTCTCGATCAGCGACTCGCCATCCGCACGCAGCGATTTCAACAGCCCGAACATCATCGCGATCAGCACGAAGGTGAACGGCAAGGCCCCAGCGATTGAGGCAGCCTGCAAGGACTTGAGCGCCTGATCGCCCCCCAGCAACAGCAGGATCAAGGTCACGGCACCCAGCATCATGCCCCAGATGATGCGTTGCTGCACCGGAGGGCGACGACCGAAGGCCAACAGACGTCCCAGCACCAAGGTGCCGGAATCCGCTGACGTGACGAAGAAAATGATCACCACGACCAGCGCCGCCACCTTGGCCACGGTCGCGGCGATGCCGGGCGTGAGCACCTCGAACGAGTGGTAGAGGGTACCGGCGTAGTCCCAATTGGTGACCGCAGCCGTGTAGGTGCCCATGTCGGCCCCGTACAGGGACTGATAGATCCCCGCCGAGCCGATGACGCCGAACCAGACCAGCGCGACGATGGAGGGGATGACCATCACGCCGAGAATGAATTCACGAATGGTCCGGCCGCGCGAGATGCGGGCAATGAACATGCCGACGAAACCGGCCCAGGCGATCCACCAGCCCCAGTAGAAGATGGTCCAGCCGCCCTGCCAGACGCGCTCGTCTGGCGTGCGTGCCGTCCACAGTGTCATCGAGACGCCATCGGTGAGGTAATCCCCGAGCGCGGTGATCGAGCTCGCGATCAGATAGTTGGCGTCGCTCACCAGCAGGAAGTAGGCAAGGATGCCGAGGCAGACCCAGGTATTGAAGGTGGAAAGCAGCTTGATGCCACGTGCCACGCCGCTGGTCGCTGACAAGGTGGCAATGACGCTGATCAACACGATGGAGACCACGGTCACCATGCGCGACTTCTCTTCGATGAGGCCCAGTGACATCAAGCCGGAGCCGATCTGCTCGACGCCCAGACCGAGCGTCGTGGCGATGCCGAAAATGGTGCCGAACACGGTCAGGATATCGACGGTGTGTCCGATGGGCCCGTAGATCCGGTTGCCGATCAGCGGATAGAGAGCCGAGCGCATCGAGAGCGGCAGGCCCTTGCGGAAGGCGAAATAGGCCAGTGACAGCCCGACGATGGCATACATGGCCCAGGCGATCGTGCCCCAGTGGAAGACGGTGAGCTTGATGCCACCGGCGGCCGCTTCCGCGACGCGGCTGTCAGGCACCGGGAAGCCTTCGTCCCCCGGCATGAGACCACTCGCCAGGGCGGCCTGCTTGGCCTCGAAGAAGGCGGCAACGGCCGCCTTGACGTCAGCACTCAAAAACGGATTGCCGCCGCTCCAGTCACTGGCGAAATGGATCATGGGCTCGGACATCGAGAAGAACAGCATGCCTGCGCCGGTCCCGCAGCCGAACAGCATCGAGAACCAGGCAAAATTGCTGAACTCGGGACGCTCATCGTCGCGCCCCAGCCGAATCTTGCCGACACGCGAACACATCACGTAAAGACAGACCACGAAGGTCGAGAACATCACCAGCACGTAGTACCAACCCAGGGTGCTCTCTATCCAGGACTTGATGCCCAGAAACTGATCACTGGCCGTCTTGCCCAACAGAATCGCATAGAGAATGAAGAACACGGTCATGGTGATCGCGGTGATTCCGAGCGTCGAGTTGAGCCCCTTCAGGACACCTCGCTGCTCGATGAGTGCATCCAGCTCCTTTCCTTTCAACATGTTCCTACCTCGTGACAGGTTTTTATTGTCATGTTTCATGATGCCGCTGACGTCGTTCGTGACATTGGTACCGTCGTTCATGACAGCGGTTACGTCGTTCATGACTGCGGTTACGTCGTTCATGACTGCGGATGCCGAGACTCAAGGAACCTCAGCCGTCATGAAGACATTGCGGGCAGATCGCGTTCACCTTCGGTCAGTCATGGGCGGGAACCCTGGCAGGCGACAGCACCGCGGCATGTCATCAGGTCCCTGCCAGTAGGCGATTTTGTGGGAAGAATCCATGCTAGAGCCCCCCTGCTTGCGAGACAAATAAGATCTCGACGTCGCCTGGATAAGCAGAGCTAATGACTGAGCCGAGAAATAGAGGCCTCCCATTCCTGCGTCTTTCGACAGAGGCAATGTCCAGGCCGGTTCTCGCAAGGAGGCTCATCCAGACAGGCAAAAGCCCCTGGCGGATTTCTCCACAAGGGGCTTCTGTATCATGACGACGCGTGAAGCGTCACTGACTGCCCGTCAGGTCATTGACCGACGGACTGGCTCAGACGCAGCTGGTGCAGGTAGTGCATGTGGCGCTCGTACTGCTCGAGCAGGTCATTGATGACCTGGTCCTTGCTGTAACCCATCAGGTCGTAGGACTGACCGCCTTCCTTGAGGAAGACTTCGGCTCGACAGTAGTCCTCTTCATCCCCCTCATCTTCCTGGTCCAGATTGAGGTCGGGACGCAGGTGGGAACGAATGCGCACACCGTAGATGAAGTCATCTTCCTCACCGTGACGTGCATTGAAGTAGACGCGATCACGGCTGGTGGTGACGTCGACTTCCAGCCCCTGGCTGCGCAGTTCTTCGGCCAGCTCCTGCATGCCTTCCGCGACGGTGCCGCGCAGGAATCCACGAACCATGGCGCGCGTCGGGAAGCTCATCAGGTGCTGGGCACGCTTGCGCCAGTTGCCTTTCTCGCCCATCGGTGTCGCGGCGGCAGTGTTCACCGACAGCGAGCGCCGCTTGACAGACTCGAGATTGAGCTGGCGCAGCAAGCCGAAGATCGCGGCCAGCAGAATCATGCCGAACGGCAAGGCCGTGGCGATGGTGGCGGTCTGAAGCGCACCCAGTCCACCGGCCAGCATCAGCACGATGGCCAGAAGACCTACCGCGAAGGCCCAGTAGATACGCTGCCAAGTCGGAGTGTCTTCACGACCGCCGGAGGCCAGCATGTCAACGACCATCGAGCCGGAATCCGCCGAGGTGACGAAGAACACGATCACCATCACCAGCGCGATCACCGAGGTGATGGACGACAGCGGCAGCTGCTCGAGGAAGGTGAACAGGGCCAGCGAATAGTTGTCGTTGACGGTGTCGACCAGCGCCGTGACGTTCTGCTCCAGAATCATCGAGATGGCGGTGTTGCCGAAGATGGTCATCCACAGCAGGGTGAAACCGGCCGGCACGAACAACACGCCGATCACGAATTCACGGATGGTACGACCACGCGAGACACGCGCGATGAACATGCCGACGAACGGCGACCAGGACATCCACCAGCCCCAGTAGAGCAGCGTCCAGCCACCGATCCAATCGTTGGGTTCGTAGGCGTAGAGCTCGAAGGTCTTGCCGACGATATCCGCCATGTAGAAGCCGGAATTCTGGACGAACGCCTTGAGCAGGAAGGCGGTCGGGCCGAGCAGCAGCACGAACAGCAACAGCACCACGGCCAGGCCGAGGTTGATCTCGGACAGGATGCGGATGCCCTTGTCCAGGCCGGTCACGACCGAGATGGTGGCAAGGCCGGTGATCACGACGATGATCGCGACTTGGGTCCAGTCGTTGTTCGGCATGCCGGTCAGGTGCGAGAGCCCGGCATTGACCTGTGCCACGCCGTAGCCCAGCGTAGTGGCGACGCCACAGACGGTGCCGACGATGGCGAAAATGTCCACCGCATGGCCGATCGGGCCGTAGATGCGCTTGCCGATCAGGGGATACAAGGCACTGCGCAGCGTCAGCGGCAGGTCATGGCGATAGCTGAAGTAGGCCAGAATCAGCGCGACGATGGCGTAGATCGACCAGGCATGCAGCCCCCAGTGGAAGAAGGTCAGCTTCATCGCTTCTCGTGCGGTCTCGACCTGTTCCGGGGTACCCGTCGGCGGATTGAGGAAGTGCATCACCGGCTCGGCCACGCCGAAGAACATCAGGCCGATGCCCATGCCCGCCGAGAACAGCATCGCGAACCAGGTGACGTTGCTGTAGTCCGGCAATGAGTGGTCCGGCCCCAGGCGAATCTCGCCATGGCGTGAGAAGCCGACATACACCACCGAAATCAGCACGATGGCGACACACAGGATGTAGAACCAGCTTGCCGTGTTGGTGATCCAGCTCTGAACCGCTTCGAATATCGACATAGCGGTACCGGAAAAGGCCGCCGTGAAGATGACCAGCATCAATACGATGGCATTGGCACCGAAGAAGACCGGTGGGTTGACCTTGGCAAACAGGCCGGAGCGCGGCGCGTCACTGGCAGATTCGCCACCGCCCGCTGCAGGAGTATTGCGCATGAGGATTTCCTTGTGAGTGTACTGCAAGGCAGTCATGACCGGTGTCGACGCCTTGCTGGCACACGACACTATAATGAAAAAAAATAATCAAATCGCTTGGAAATAATATCATCTAATAACTAAGCAGCCAATATCTTGTCCAACTACCGTCCAACTTCTCGCCACGCTCTTGGCGCACAATGCCATTTGTTTTCTTGATGCTTGCACGCTGGCCTCCAACACCATCAGCACACTCAATTGCCATGCTGTCTACACAGGAGTAAACGCATGAGTCGCAATCGTCATTCCGGCAAGGCCCCCCCCTACGCTATCTCGCGCTTGCTCTCGCCCTGTTGAGTGCCCTGCCGGCCACGTCTGCTATGGCCGGACCAGGGCATGGGCGTTTCGATGGTCCGGGCTACATAGGCCCCGACATCATGATCGGGCATGGTAAGCCCGGTCGGCTGATTCGCTGGGTACCGGGTGGCCCGGGGCACGGTCATGGCCTGCCCGCAGGGGCGCGTGGTGTCTGGGTGGGCGCTACGCTGTATTTCCTGGCGGCAGGCACCTATTACCTGTGGGAAGAGAGCCAGCAGCAGTATCTGCCGGTCCAGGCCCCCCGCTCAGGCGACACTCACGGCCGCAGCGGTCGATGTCATCGCCTACCCCACCAAGGGCCAGAGCCAAGACAAGCAAGCGCGTGATCGCTATGAGTGCCATCGCTGGGCCAATCAGCAGAGTGGCGCCAAAGCCAATTCCGCGGCGCCGCCCATGACCGCCAGCAACGCAGACACCTATCGCCGCGCGCTGAGTGCCTGCTTCACTGGTCGCGGTTACAGCGTGCAATAGTCTGCTTGAGCCATGAGCATGAAAAAGCCCCGCCAGTTCGCGATGATCGCGGCCGGCGGGGCTTTCTTGTGTCTATTGTCGGCTTGCTGTTGTCTGATTTGACTGCCTGCGGGATTTGCTCCTCGTGGCGATCAGCCGCGCCGCTTCTGGTGCCGTTCGCGGTTGTTGTCACGCGCCGCGCGGGATTTGCGCAACATCACCAGCGTCGCCCCCAACCCACCATGGCGCGGCGTGGCACTGCTCCAGGCCTGCACCTCGGGCATCTGCTCCAGCCAGTGCACCAGGTAGGCACGAATCAAGGCGGCATGCGATTCGCTGTCACGCCCCTTGCCATGAATCACCAGCAGGCAGCGCAACTCGCTGCGCCAGGCATCCTGAATGAAGCGATGCACCTCACGGCGACACTCGATGAGCGGACGACGCATCAGATTGAGCTGCGCCTCAGGTGGGTAGCCGCCCTGGCGCAAGCGCTCCAGCACACCGGTCTGGATGCCATCGCGGCGAAACTCGACCGGGTCGTGCGGCGAGAGATGCTCCACGTAGCTGTCGGACAGCCCGTCCAGCTCGTTGCCCACGGCCTTCTGTGCGTCTTCACGCCGTGCCAGCTGAGCCTCGCTGGGGCCCTTGCGGACAGTGGTGACATCGGCGCGGTCCTTGCCGCGCGTCAGGGGAGCAACGCCTTGCATCTCACGACTGAACAGATCATCCGCCTCGGCACTGCTCAACTCACGGGCATGCGCCGCCGACATCATTGCAGGGGAAAAACGTGACATGGCACCCTCCAGTCTTCACCAGGACGTGTCAATTACGTGGAGCGCGCAGCCAAGGTCGACAAACGACGACGCCCCGAGACAGAGCATGCCTCGGGGCGTCGGTTCAGCTCAAGTCGCTGACGTGATTTCTTGCGTCATCACGCATCAAGGGCGGATCAATGCCCGGTCTTGAGCTGCTCCCAGTACTTCTGATAGATCGACAGCGCATCGCCGACATCGGTCTGGAATTCGCCGCGGGCGAGATCCTGCTGAGTCGGGAAGACCACCGGGTTGTCACGCACTTCCGGGTCCATCATGTTCTTGGCCGCCAGGCTCGGCGTGGTGTAACCCACGTACTCGCTGATTTCCTTGCTGACTTCCGGGCTGATCAGGTAATCGATGAACTGATAGGCCGCATCGACGTGACGCGCGTTGGACGGAATCGCCATGGTGTCCATCCACAGGATGATGCCTTCCTCGGGATAGACATACTCGACCGGCACGCCTTCCTGGTTGGCCTGATAGACCTCACCGTTCCAGATCAGGCCGGCATCGACCTCGCCCTGCATGAAGGGCACGCGCGCCGCATCGGAGTTGAAGGCGCGCACGTTGGGCATCAACTGGGTCAGCTTCTCATAAGCCGCCTTGATCTCGTCCGGGTCCGTGGTGTTGCCACTGAAGCCGAGGCTTGCCAGCGCGACATGGAAGACTTCGCGCATGTCATTGGAGAGCAGCAGCTTGTCACGATACTTGTCGTTCCACAGATCGTTCCAGCTGGTCAGCGCGCCCTCTTCGACATAGTCCGGGTTGTAACCGATACCGGCACTGCCCCACATGTAAGGCACGCTGTACTGGTTGCCCTTGTCGAAGTCACGATCGACCAGGTTGGGGTCGAGGTCCTCGAAATGATCGAGCTTGCTGACATCCAGCTTCTGCAGCAGGCCTTCACGCGCCATCTTGTCGATATAGTAGGTTGACGGGAAGACGAGGTCGTAGCTGTTGTCGCTGTTCAGCAGCTTGAGCTTGGCGTACATCGCTTCGTTGGAATCGAAGGTGGAATAGACGACATCGATACCGGTCTGCTCTTCGAAGCGCTCGATGACCTCATCGGGCATGTACTCGGTCCAGTTGTAGACGTAGAGGACCTTGTCGCTGTCATCCGCAGCCAGTACGGGGGCGGATGTGGCCACGGAAGCCAGGCTGACGGCAGCCATCAGGCCAGCGGCGCGCAGCGGGAAACGGGTACCTTGCATGTTATTTTTTCTCCTTGAGCAACAACTGTGAAATCAACAGCAGACAGAGCGACAGCCCCAACAGCAGGGTTGCCAATGCATTCACTTCAGGTTTGAGCCCCAGTCGCACCATCGAGTAGATCCGCAATGGCAGCACCTCGAACGTCGGCCCGGTGACGAAGGTCGAGATCACCACATCATCCAGCGACAGGGTAAAGCTCAGCAGCCAGCCGGAAGCGATCGCCGGCATCAGCGCCGGTACCAGCACGTGCCAGACGGCGCGGGCTTCACTGGCGCCGAGATCACGCGCCGCTTCCAGCAACTGCGGGTTGATGCCCGTCAGGCGGGAATAGACGGTGATCACCACGAACGGCAGACAGAAGGTGGCGTGCGAGACCAGCAGCGAGAAATAGCCCAGCTGGATCCCCAACGCAATGAACAGCGCCAGGAAGGCGATCGCCATCACGATGTCCGGCATCATCATCACCGTGAACAGCATGCCATTGAGCAGTGGCTTGCCACGGAAGCGATAGCGATAAAGCGCGGTGGCCGTCAGAGTGCCGATCAGGGTCGCCAGCGTCGCCGCCGTCACCCCGAGCCACAGCGTATTGAGCGCAGCCTCCATCAGATTGCCATTGCCCAGCAACTTGTCGTACCAACGCAGGCTGAAGCCGCCCCACACGAAGGGGTTGCGTGAATCATTGAACGAGATGCCGATCAATACCAGGATCGGCACATACAACAGCGTGAAGATCAGCGTCAGATAACAGCGGCTGAACCAACGCAGCGCGGCGCTCGCCTTCATAGGGTCACCTCACGCTTGAAGAGCTTGACGCTGCGGTAATAGGCCAGCAGCAGGAATGCCATCGCCAGCGTCAGCATCACGCTGATCGCTGCGCCGAAGGTCCAGTTGTTGGCCTCCAGGAACTGGCCCTTGATGATGTTGCCGATCAGCGGATGGCGTGAGCCGCCCAGCAGGTCCGAGACATAGAACATGCCCATCGCCGGCAGGAACACCAGCAACACGCCCGCGATGATGCCTGGCATGGTCAGTGGCAGCACGATATGTCGGAAGGTGGCCAGGCCATTGGCGCCCAGGTCGCGGGCCGCCTCCAGCGTCGGGCGACTCAATTGCTCGAAGACGGCGTACAGCGGCAGGATCATGAACGGCAGCAGCATGTAGACCAGTCCCACGATCACCGCCTCCTCGGTATACAGCAGGCGCAGCGGCGCATCGATCAGGCCAAGATTCATCAGCACATCGTTGAGCAGCCCGCGCGTCGCGATCAGCGTGCGCAGGGCGTAGATGCGGATCAGCGAGTTGGTCCAGAACGGAATGATCACCAACAGCAACAGCAAGGGCTGCAGGCGCGGGCTGGCCCGTGAGATCATCCACGCGAAGGGATAACCGAGCAGCAGGCAGATCAGCGTCGTGATCAGGCCGATCCACAGCGAGTGGCCAAAGACGCTCAGGTACACAGGGCTGATCATCTGACCATAGTTGGTCAGAAAGCCCTGCCACAGCGTGCTCAGCGACAGCTCACCGCCCAGCAGCTGTCCGGTGTTTTCCGGCATCAGACTGACCAGCACCACCAACAGCGTCGGGGCCAGTACCAGCACGATCAGCCAGCCCCAGATGACGGCCAGGGTGGCGGTCTTGAAGGGGTTGCGTACCAGACTCATGCACCCGCCTCCGTCACGGCTGGCTCATCATCGGGCAGAATGATTTCCCAGTCCGGCACCCAGCTGACGCGCACGCGCTCGCCGAGGCGGTAATCGAAGTCAGGGTCATCTTCGTCGAAGAATTCGCTGGCCAACAACTGCTGACCGCTGTCGAGCTCCAGTACCGTATCCAGCGTCATGCCCTTGTAGTTGCGCTCGATGACACGCGCCGGGAAGCCTTCGCTGTCCTCGGCGCCCTTGAGTCGCATGTCTTCCGGGCGCAACAGCACTTGCACCGCCTCTCCGCCCTGATAAGTGCGGCCATGGCTACTGAGCTCCAGCGTCTGACCGAGCAGCGTTAGCTCGATGCGTCCGGCGGACGCCGCGGGGCGCACGACCTGCGCCGCCAGCTGGTTGATCTCACCGACGAAGCGCGCCACGAACAGCGTGCTCGGGGACTCATAGACCTCACGCGGCGTACCGATCTGCTCGATGCCGCCTTCGCGCATCACCACCACGCGATCGGACATCGACAACGCCTCTTCCTGATCGTGGGTGACAAACACGAAGGTGATGCCCAGGCGACGCTGCAGACGCTTGAGCTCGTTCTGCATCTGCTTGCGCAGCTTGTAATCCAGCGCCGACAGCGGCTCATCCAGCAGCAGGACGCGGGGGCGCTTGACCACGGCTCGGGCAATCGCGACGCGCTGCTGCTGCCCGCCTGAGAGCTGGTCCGGGCGGCGGTCCGACAGATGGGCCAGTTGCACCATCTCGAGTGCTTCGCGCACCCGCTCATGAATCTCGGCCTTGGCGACCTTTTCCATGCGCAGCCCGAAGGCCACGTTGTCGTAGAGATTCATATGCGGAAACAGCGCATAGCTCTGGAAGACGGTATTGACCGGACGCTGATGAGCGGGACGCTCATGCAAGACCGTCGACTCGAGCGTGATGGTGCCGACATCCGGCGATTCGAAGCCGGCGATCATTCTCAGCACGGTGGTCTTGCCGCAACCGGATGGGCCCAGCAGCGTGACGAACTCACCATCGTTCAAATCCAGGTCAAGGCTGTCCAACACCTTGCGATTACCAAAGGTCTTGGCAATGCCACGTAGCTTGACCAGCGGGGTCTTCTCAGGAGCAGAGCTTTTCATCGGCGAGTTGTCACCTCCAGCGGGCACCGCGAACAGCGCCCTCATGCATGTCAGGCGCGCCAGGGACTGGCACGCCACATCGTCAATTCCATCGTGCCTTCCCACCGGCGGACTGCCAACTCTCGCCTCGTCTCTCCGTTCGTTTTGACGCTGGCGCAAAGATCGCATCAACCTGCGAGCAAGACGCCGTCGCCAGCCTGGCATGCCAACCTTTCACTTGCGTGTCTGATCGGCGAGCAGCCGCCAGCTGACCTGACTCGCCCATTTCTCCCCCACACCTCGCTCATACCTCACCCGGGCTCTTCAGCGTACAAGCCGAATTGCGGCAAGTCTGGCGTGCGATTCCGGTTCATGCGCGAGAGACAATAGGCAAAGGAAAAGGCCCGAACAGTTGTCGGGCCTTTTCCTTGGCGTCAATCACTGGTGCCCGCCTGAGGCGTCATCGATTTCGGCATCGGGGCAACAGCGTCGGCATTGGCATCCGCCTCCCCCGTCGGGGTGAGCAGACGGCACAGGGTGCGCATTCTGCCCATTCGGCATCAGACTGTCACCTTGCAATCACGTCCCAGTGCAGCTCAGGAAGTCGCAAGCTGCGGATCTTTCAGTTCTTTTTCCTCTTGAGGCGCGGCCTCATCACCCACTTCGCCGACACTGGGCAGCACCTCGACCAGACCACAGGTCATGCGCTCCTTCTCGGCGGCACGTGCACGTGCCAGCGCTTCACGCAGGGGTTCCAGACGCGGATGCGGCGCTTCGCCCGCCTCTCCGGCCGGCAATTCCCACGGCAAGGCGTGCGCCATCTCCCACAGCGAGTAATGTCTGAGATCACGCCCGAGCACCCATTGGCCATCCTGGGTCTGACTGGCAATGTTCTCGGCAATCAGCGGCTTGAGCACACGCCGATAACGACTGCCCAGCACCTCCGTGAGGCGGTCATCGGACAGCGGCTCACCGCGCTCATGGGCATCCTTGAGCAGCATCACGGCGCCGAGGGTCTGCCAGAACGGCGGCCAGCGATGCCAGTCAGCGTTGGAGCGCTCGCCCATCCAGGCCGCGACTTCCGCCCCCAGCAGCACGATGCACCAGGACAGGAACACCCACAGCAGGAAGAGCGGCACGGCCGCGAAGGCGCCATAGATGGCCTGATAGGACGGGAAATGCGTCACATAAAGCGAAAATCCCGCCTTGGCCAACTCCAGCGCCAGCGCCGTGGTCAGCGCGCCGACCGCGGCGTCACGCAGGCGAACCTTGCAGTTGGGCACCGCAGCATAAATGAAGGTGAAGGCCGCAGCGCTCAACAGCGGCGGCAACAGACGCAGCAGCAGGGCCTTGCCGCCCAGCATCTCGGCGGCCGAGTCGAAGAAGGACAGCGAAGTCAGAAAGGACGACAGCAAAAAGCCCGAGCCCAGCATCAGCGGCCCCAGCGTCAGGACGGCCCAGTACATCAGAAAGCTCGACAGGCCCTTGCGCCCTTCCGGCACCTGCCAGATGGCATTGAAGGCACCTTCGATGGTGATCATCATCATCACCGAGGTCACGAACAGGAAGATCAGCCCCACCGAGGTCAGATTGCGCGCCTGTCCGGAGAACTCGTTGAGATACTCGAGCACCGTAGCGCCGGTCGAGGGCAGAAACTGGGAGAACACCGTCGTCTGCAGCTGATCGCCCACGCCGTCGAAACTAGGAATGACGGCGAACATGGCATAGATGACCGTCATCAGCGGCACGATGGCGAACAGCGTTGTATAGGTCAGTGCTGACGCGGTCTTCTTGCCGTCGTGATAGTTGAAACGTGATACCAGCTTGAGGATGACGCCGATGGCGGGCATGACCCGCGAGATCCCTGGCAGTTGTGGCATTCTTGTGCGCCCCTCTACAATGCGTGCCTGATTCATTCGCCACCGCCGGCCATGGCCAGTAGCGCTTGCGTGAAATCCATCACCTGTCCGGAAACGGAGACAGTCATGTCAATATTGAAACTCTACCATAACCCACGCTGCTCCAAGTCACGGGAAACACTGGCGCTTTTGACCGCACGCCTCGAGGGCGATGCCTTCGAGACCGTCCGCTATCTGGATAATCCCCTTGATCGTGAGCAGCTCGAGGCCCTGGCCGCCCGAGTGGAAGGCGGCGCGCGGGCTCTGACCCGTGAGAACGAAGCCGAGTGGAAGGCACTGGGCCTTGTCGACCCCAGCGATGCGCAACGCCTTGACGCGATTGCCGCAACGCCGAAATTGATGCAGCGGCCGATTCTCGATGATGGCACGCGCGCCGTCATCGGTCGCCCGCCCGAAGATGTGCTGGTGCTGTTGAGCGACGCCTGATCCCCTGAGGACAGGGTATGCTCACGCAAGCGCCGCGCTTGCCCCTTTCGATAGATTGTCATCCACCTGAGGAAGCCCATGTCCGCAACGACCCCCGACGCGACGCCGTACGTCCTCGTCCTCTATTACTCGCGCCATGGTGCGACCCGTACGCTGGCCGAGCAGATCGCCGCCGGTATCGAGTCCATCAGCGGTGTCGAGGCACGCCTGCGCCGGGTGCCCGAGATCTCGGCCACCTGCGAGCAGACCGAGCCGGAAATCCCCGACAGCGGGGCCATGTATGTCGAGCTGGACGACCTGCGTCACTGTGCGGGCCTCGCGCTGGGCAGCCCGACCCGCTTCGGCAACATGGCGGCGCCGCTCAAGTACTTCCTGGACGCCACCAGTGAGCTGTGGATGAACGGCGCCTTGATCGACAAGCCTGCCACCGCCTTCAGTGCCTCAAGCTCTCTGCATGGCGGTCAGGAAACCACGCTGATCACCATGCTGATCCCGCTGCTGCATCATGGCATGGTGTATGCCGGTGTGCCCTACAGCGCCACCGAGTTGCTCGAGACCACCCAGGGCGGTACGCCCTACGGCACGACCCACGTCAGCGGCAAGCGTGGCGACAACGATGTCGATGACAACGAACAGCGCCTGGCACTGGCGCAAGGCAAGCGTATCGCTCGCCTGGCCCTTGCCATGCAACCTCTCAGGGAGACGAAATAGATGCGTGCCTGGCTTGAACGACTGGAACGTGAGCAGGGCCTCGACGCGCTCGAAGCCAAGAGTCGTCGGGGTGTGATCACAAGTTTTGCGGCCGTCGCCCTGCTGCTGCTGATCGGCGGCATTCAGCTGATGGCGCAGAGCGAGAACAGCGGACTGCTGCCGCTGTTGATCCGCCTGCTGCCCATCGCACTGTTTCTGCCCGCCATCTTCACCCGCCGGGCACGTGGTCATGTCTGGCTGGCGTTCGTCAGCCTGCTCTACATCATGCAGGGCGTGATGCTGGCCGGTGTGCCTGGCCACGCCGTCATCGGGGTATTGGAAGCACTGGCGGCGCTGGGGCTGTTCATTTCCAGCATGGCTTACGCCCGTTTCCGCTCGCGCAACCTCAAGCGCCAGCCGCAGGCCTGATCAAGCCCTGACCTCTCCATTGCCCGCCCTTCTCGTCGCGCCTTGTTCGACTAGAATAGCCGTCCAGAACAGGCGACTAGAATAGCCGTAAAATAGCCGACGAGAATGGCGGGTATCGGTTTGCACCTTCCCACGGCGGCTTGCCGCCTTCCCCACTGCTACCCACCTTTTATTCCAGCATGTCTCCTCAAACCATCACGCGCCGCCCATGCTGAGTCGGCGTCCGCGAGTTGACCACAGCGAGGCTTTGCCATGATCGGCCTGATAACACACTTGTCTTGACCGCTCGTGGCGGCGCTCTTGCGTATTGGCATGCTTGAGGGCGAAAGGGAGAGAAAAGTCAGAGCGAATGCATGAGTGAAAGCGCGCAGAGCTTACGGCAACTGTGCCCCCTGCCAGATGGCCAGAACGGCAATGCCGATCGCCAACCCCAGTGCGAGCCGCCTGTGTGGCCGTGAAGATGGCACTGGCTCGCCCTCATCCACTACCGATTCATCGCGCCTGAAATGCTTGCGGCCATGCACCATCGCCCAGGTCAGCCACTCACCGCGCAGGCCATGCCAGACGATGGCCATCAGATGCAGGGCGATCAGCCCCCATACCAGCATGATATTGGTGTTAGGTGGCCATGGCCTGGCGACTCACGGTAAATCAATCCGCCTTGGCGCCATGAGACATGTGAAATATCAGCAGTGGTGCGCTGATTCAGCATTTTCCACTGCCAGCTGCCACCTTGGCAGCATCGCCTGACGCTTGATGACATTATATGCTGCATGGATTGTCTGCGGCTTGCCGGGACTCGGCCTCTCGAAGGCCCCCTGCTTGTGTCGCCCGTCTTCATGCGCAGAACGGAACTCTCGCCATGTCACCGCCATCCACGGCCAGTACCTCGCACGCCTACCGGGACGATACCACCTGTCCGGGCTCGTCTCCCCCGCAGCCAGTCAGCAGTCGCCATCTATGGCAACAGGCACTCAACCAGACCCTGCCGGTGATGTTCGGCTATATCCCGCTTGGCGCTGCCTTCGGTGTGCTGTTCACACAGCTGCCGTTGAGCCCATGGCTGGGCCTTATCATGTCACTGGTCATCCTGGCCGGGGCCGGCCAGTTCCTGGCGGTGGCCTTGCTTGGTGCAGGCGCCGGCATCACCGAGGTCTTCGTGGCCACGCTGCTGCTCAATTCGCGCCACCTCTTCTACGGCCTGTCGTTGCTGGAGCGCTTCCGCGCGGCGGGCCTTGGCAAGCTCTACCTCATCTTCGGGCTGACCGATGAAACCTACTCGCTGCTGGCCAGCCTGCCACGCAGCGGCGAACGCGATGATCCCGTGGCGCGCCGTGATGACCAGCGCCTGATGTTGCGCATCACCTTCCTCAACCAATCCTGGTGGGTACTGGGGACGCTGCTGGGTCTGGCTGCCGGACAGCTCAGCTTTGACAGCAGCGGCATCGAGTTCGCGTTGACGGCGCTGTTCGTGGTGCTGGGCATCGAACAGTGGTTCGCCCTGCGTGAGCGCTGGCCCTTCATGCTGGGTCTGCTGGTCACGCTCGCTGGCCTGTGGCTGCTGCCAGAAGACCAACTGTTGCTGGGCAGCATCGCGACTGCCTGCGCTCTCCTGCTCGGGCAGTATCATTACCAACGAGGCAAACAACAGCCACACGTCACGCCAGCCCCGCGTAACGATCATCCCCCACACGGCACGTCTGGCGCTCGCCAGACTGAGCACAACCAAGCCTCGGAGCACACCACCCCATGACGACCCTGCAGGCCTTGCTATTGATCGCCGTGTCAGCCGGCGCGACCTTCGCCACGCGCGCGCTGCCCTTCGTGTTCCTGTCCCGCCATTCAGCCCATCCGCTGATTCTGCATATGGGCCGCTATCTGCCGGCCATCGTCATGGTCGTGCTGATCATTGTCTCGCTGTCGGCCATGCAACTGCCTGACATGTCTGAATCCGCGGACCGTATCTCGGCCTGGCGGAGTTGGCTCGAGAGTGCCGAGGGCGCCGGCATGCTGGTCGCGGCCCTCTGCGTAGCGGGACTGCATCTGTGGCGACGCAATGCGCTGCTCTCGATTGCCGTCGGCACCGGGCTTTACATGGCATGGCTGCAGCTGGGCAGCGTCTGAGGCTTGCGATCCAGCACGTGAGCGGTCACAGTCATGTCATTACATGAGCAATTCATCAAGGGAGCCCACCATGAACCGCGATATCGCCGATGTGCGCAGAACCTATTCCGGTGATGGCCTGAGCCTTGCGAATACACCGCTGGAGCCCTTCGAGCTGTTTCAGGAGTGGTTGACCAGTGCCCTGTCCGCCGATGACAACGACGCCAATGTCATGACGCTCTCCACCGTCGACAGCCAGGGCAAGCCGCATGCTCGCATCGTGCTGCTCAAGGGCTGCGACAGTGAAGGCTTCATCTTCTATACCAACTATCAGAGCCACAAGGGCAGCGAACTGGCCAATGTGCCCTTCGCCGCACTGACCTTCTGGTGGCCCGCGCTGGAGCGCCAGGTGCGCATCGAAGGCAGCGTCGAGAAGGTCGCGGATGCCACCTCCGATCAGTACTTCGCCTCACGCCCCAAGGAGAGCCAGCTGGGCGCCTGGGTCTCGCAGCAGAGTGTCGAGATCCCCGATCGCGAATGGCTCAGCGAGCGTCAGGGTCGCTTCGAGCAGGTCTATGCCACCACCGAGGTACCGCGTCCGGAGCATTGGGGCGGCTACCGCGTGATGCCGGAGATGATCGAATTCTGGCAGGGTCAGCCCTCGCGCCTGCACGATCGCGTGCGCTACCAGCGCCTGGACACCGAAGACGGCGAATGGCACAAGCAGCTGCTGGCGCCCTGACCTGCTAGCCAGTCCATGCCGATAGCCACTCTGCGCCAACACAGCGCTCTTCTCGAGGCTCCGCTCATGCGGGGCCTCTTGCGTTGCCGCTCGGGTTGTCGCAAGAGTGCCGTTACTGCTATCGCCTGCGCTATTCCTTGAGAGCCCACGGTGCAGATTCACGCGGTCAGCGGCTTGCCCTCGCCGAGCACAAACCGGACAATGGCCGCCCTTTCGGCCTCTCGAATGCCAGACTGCCTGCGCCCTCCACGGTGCCTCAGGCATGGCCTACGATGCCAGACACGCTCAAATGGAGGCTTCATGGCCTGGGATGACAGCGGCACCCCCAAGGTGGCACGTCAGACACTGGTAGACCGTCTGCTGGCCGGCTACACCCCGTCCGACAGTCATGGCATCTCGCTGGTCGATCACGCCGTGGTCGGCAATGTGCTGTATACCGTGCTGGAACATCCTCACGGCCATACCTTCATTCGCCAGCACCTGATGCAGGCACCCAAGAATGGGGATCCCAGCCGCTGGGAATACCATATCCGTGACGAGGGCACGGCAGACATTCCGCTGCAATGCCCCCAGGAGCTACTTGAACAGTCGACGGCGCCGGGTGAGATTGCCGCCCAGTGGCGCGCCGACACCCGCGCGGCGCGTGATGCTGCCGCAGCGCGCAAGCGCAAGATCAAGAAACTCAAGAAAGGTGAGCTGCTGACTGCCCTTGATGGCAGCCAGGTGATCTTCGTTCGCGCCTTCACCGCCAGCCTCTTCATCGGTCGTGCGCCCCAGGATGGTGAGGACGACGAGTATGAGTATCACTGGCAGGATATCGCGCTCTAGACCGCCTTGGTGCTCTAGACCGCGCCAGCGCTTGCGCCCCTTGCCGTATCGCCCCGCCCCCCTTGACGTCACTGACGAGCCCTTATGCAGCCACAAGCCGACCCGTTCATCGTTCCCGTCTGCCACGAAACCTACGCGGTGCTGTACGCCGACGATGACATCCTGCTGATCCACAAGCCCAGTGGCCTGCTCAGCCTTTCCGGCAAGCATCCGCTCAATCTGGATTCGCTGCATCATCGCCTGGTCAAGGAATATCCCAGTGCCAAGCTGCTGCATCGGCTGGATTTCGGCACCTCGGGCATCATGCTAGTCGCGCTCAACAAGCCGGCCAACGGCAACCTGACGCGCCAGTTTCAGGACCGCAACATCGGCAAGTCCTACACCGCTATCTTGCATGGCCATCTTGAGCAAGATAGCGGGCGTATCTCGCTGCCCATCGCCAAGGACGTCGACCAGTTCCCGCTGCAGAAGATCTGCCACGAGACCGGCAAGACCGCCATCAGTGATTTCCGCGTCATCGAACGCCTGGAGAATCCGGCGCGCACGCGCGTCGAATTCACGCCGGTGTCAGGCCGCACGCATCAGTTACGCATCCATAGCCAACAGATCGGCCACCCGATCCTGGGCTGCGACCTCTATGCGACGGATGAGGCCTTCTTCATGGCCGAGCGTCTGATGCTGCATGCCGAGATGATCAGCTTCGACCACCCTGTAAGCGGTGAGCGCATGGAAGTGCGCAGTCCTTGTCCTTTCTAAACCCGCCCGTTCTGACCCCATCCGATCTGATCAAGTCAGGCTGATCTCGCCGAGCGTGAGCGACGCATCATTGCAGGCACATAACGAAACGCCCCCACAGGAGACCCTGTGGGGGCGTTTCGTCATTCATCATTCAGTGAGTCATGCCTCAGACATCACTCAGCCGCGGCCGGCAGCCATTCCTTGACGATATCCTGATGGCTTTCCACCCACGCCTTGGCGGTTTCGTAGGGGTCAGCATCGTCTTCCTGGTTGTTGAGCATCACTTCGCCCATGTCAGCCGGAGTCCAGGCGAAGTTGTCGAGAATCGCGTAGACCTCTGGCATGTCTTCCTCGAGTCCCTTGCGCGCCAAGGTGTGAATCTCCTCGGCACCGCCGTAGACGCCCTTCGGGTCGTCCAGGTACTTGAGGTCCCAGCGGGCGAACATCCAATGCGGCGTCCAGCCGGTGACAACGATCTCACGCTCACCCTTGATCGCATTGCTCAGCGCGGCAGTCATGGTCGCGCCACTGCCAGTGGTCAGGTCGATGTCCTCGAGATCGTAGTCCTCCAGCACCTGCTCGGTCAGGCGCGTCAGACCTGCGCCCGGCTCGATACCGACGATGCGCTCATCGATGTCATCGGCGTGGGTCTTGATGTCGTCTATGGTCTCGAGCTTGCTGTAGGCCGGTACAACCAGACCGAGCTTGGTGCCTTCGAGATTGACGCCCAGGTCGTCGACCTTGTCGGCAATCTTGGCCATGTAGTCTTCGTGGGTGGTGGGGAGCCACGCACCGACCATGCCATCGGCATCGCCGAAGGCGACCGCCTGGAACATCGCCGCCGCAGACAACGCCTTGAGTTCGACGTTATAGCCCTGTGATTCGAGCACCGCCTTGACCACATTGGTGGAAGCGACTTCAGAGGACCATTCGACGTAGGCCAGCGTCACATCGCCCTTATCACCAGCGGCATAGACGGCGCTTGCGCCGGCCAGTGAGGAAGACATGACAGCGCCGAGCAGCAAAGCCTTGGTGGCGGCATTCATCTTCGCGGTGACGTTTAAGGTAGTGCGGGAGGCATCTTGCTTGTTCATCGTTATCCCCTTTATTCGAATTTACTCATTGTTTAACGAAGCACATATGTCGAAGATCGCTTGTCGACGGCCAACGGCGCGTCGTCATCTCGACAGTCAAACGTTGAGTCGGGTATGGAAAGTGCTCGAAACGGCCTCCGTATAGCCAAAAAGCACACGGAGGCCGCTGGTGAATCCCCTTATGAACGGGGCTTCTTTTCCTTGCTGAAGGTCTGGGTCAGGCGGTCGAGCAGCATGGCCAGGATGACCACCGCGATACCCGCTTCGAAACCATCTCCCGGACGCAGGCGCTGGATGGCTTTCCAGACTTCATTCCCCAGGCCATCGGCACCGATCATGGCCGCGATCACCACCATCGACAGTGCCAGCATGATGGTCTGGTTGATACCGGCCATCACGGTGGGAAGTGACAGCGGCAGCTGTAGCTTGAAGAGCTTCTGGCTGCGGGTGGCGCCGAAGGCATCGGCCGCTTCGATCAGGTCATTGGGCACCTGACGAATACCCAGCGTGGTGAAGCGAATCGCCGGCGGCATCGAGAAGATCACGGTGGCGAAGATGGCGGAAACCGAGCCGATGCCGAAGAAGGGAATCGCCGGAATCAGGTAGACGAAGGCCGGCATGGTCTGCATGAAATCCAGGACCGGCATGATGACCTTGTAGAAGCGGTCCGAGAGTGCCGCCAGTATCCCCAGCGGCACCGCGATGACCACGGCGACCAGGGTGGCGATCACCACAAGGGTCAGGGACTCGATCATCGGGTCCCACAGATCCAGATTCCAGATCAGCCCCAGCCCCAGTACGGAGCCTATGGCCAGGCGTGTGCCGGCCAGCCGCCAGCACAGCAAGGCCACCAGGGCGATCAGCGCCCACTCGGGCAGCCACATCAGCGCATCGTTCAAGACGTCGATGCCGGTCTCGGTGAACTTGGAGATGCCGCGGGTGATACCGGAGTAGTTGGTCGTCAGGTAATCAAGCCCCGTCTCGATCCAGTCCCCCAGTTCTATCTTCGGGATGGTAAAACCGGTTGCGTCGCTCATGCGTGTGCCTCCCCTGCTTCCGCCAGTTCCGCGAGTACGGACCCTTTGATCACCACGCCCAACAGGCGGGATTGTTCATCGACCACCGCCAGCGGATGGTGATGACCGGCAAACATCGCAAACAGGTTGTGCAACGGTTCTTCCGGCGAGACCTGACAGCAATCGGAGTGGATGATGCTCGAGAGATCGGTCAGATTCTCGCGCACGGCACGTTCGGTATCCTCGGCGGTGATGATCCCGAGTACCGTACGATCACGACGCACCACGAACAGGCTGTCGAGACTGTTGTCGCCCATCTTGCGCAGCGCCGTGCGCGGGCCATCATCATCCCGTGCGGTGGCACGCACGTCGGTCATCGCCGAGCGGGCGGTGAGGATGCGCGACATGTCGACGCCTTCGACGAAGCGCGCCACATAATCATTGGCCGGGGAAGTGAGGATGCTTTCGGGGGAGCCGATCTGCACGATCTCGCCATCCTTGAGCAGGATGATGCGGTCACCGATGGACAGGGCTTCATCAAGGTCGTGGGTGATGAAGATGGTGGTCTTCTTCATCTTGTGCTGAAGCGCCAGCAATTCCTGCTGCATGTCCTTGCGGATCAGGGGATCAAGCGCCGAGAAGGCCTCATCCATCAGCAGCACCGTGGAGTCGTTGGCCAGTGCTCGTGCCAGGCCGACACGTTGCTGCATACCGCCGGAGAGCTGGCGGGGATAGGCATCTTCCCAGCCCTCAAGGCCGACCTGCTTGAGCGCATCGCGACCGCGCTGATAACAGACTTCCTTCTCCTCGCCGCGCACCTCAAGCCCGAACTCGGCATTCTGCTGCACGGTACGGTGCGGGAAGAGCGCAAAATTCTGGAATACCATCGAGAAATGCTTGCGACGACAGCGCAGCAGCGACTTGTCATCCAGCTTGGCGACATCATCGCCGTCGATGAGGATCTCGCCCTCCGTCGGCTCGATCAACCGGTTCAGGCAGCGGATCAGGGTCGATTTCCCGGAGCCGGACAGCCCCATGATGACCAGCAACTCGCCTTCCATCACATCAAATTCCACGTTGGAAAGCCCCAACGTCTGGCCAGTCTTCTCGAGGATCTCAGGGCGCTTCATGCCCTCATCACGCAATTTGAGCGCCTTGTCGGGCTGATTGCCGAACACCTTGCTCAGATT
This sequence comes from Cobetia sp. LC6, assembly GCF_030264805.1. NCBI lineage: Bacteria > Pseudomonadati > Pseudomonadota > Gammaproteobacteria > Oceanospirillales > Halomonadaceae > Cobetia > Cobetia sp. LC6. Next base: position 259,918 of record NZ_JASSPL010000004.1, read on the forward strand.
GCGCACTCGAATCTTCACGTCGCGAGTGTCAGTCATTGGCTTTCCTGTCGTCAGCGGGCAGGAAATATCCACAGATTCAGTTCATTACGCACTTCACTCGGCAGGGAGAATGGCTCTCTCTGCCGCTGAAATCGCGTAATCTGCCCGCAAGCTTAGCTTGCCAACCTGTTGACAGAATACTGTGTCATCCCCTGCGCCATAATCCATAAAGGATTCTTATATTTGTAATTACAATACAGTTTTATTGATAAGCGCTCAAACACGAACATACGTTTATACGACCAAGGTGGTATGTGCCTGACCCCGCAACCGATACCTCCCTGAATCACGATACTGGGCATCGTTGTTGATCCAATGCTCTCAAGCCCGTCACGCATTGCGTATTGCCGAGAATCACCAGGCAAGCCACGCACGTGACCGTCACAACTCCCTGCACATGGCGATGAATCTGCTCATGCACAGACCATGCACCAACAATGCGCATCAGGCCTTGGCTTCCAGCCTCAGGTGCTGCCAATCACTGACCGGCTCGTTGAGACGGATGCTGGCATCGATGACCTGCTCCTCCATGTTGTAGCGACAGGTGAAGCCGAGGTGCTTCATCAAGGCGCGCATCGGGTGGTTGTCGATCATGATCTTGCCGACCATCTCCAGAGTGCCCAGTGAGCGGCAATAACGCAGCATCTTCTCCATCAACAACCTGCCGATCCCCTCGCCTTGCATGTCATCACGAATGATGACGGAGAACTCGGTGCGAATGTTGTCCGGGTCATTCCATACCCGTACCACCCCCAGCATCTCGCGCTGCGGTGACTCACCTGATTGTGCTTCCACTTCACGCTCGGCGATGAAGGCCATCTGGCGGTCGTAGTTGATCTGGGCGAGCAACGCGAGATCTCGCTGCGTCAGCGCCGCCTTGTGATGGAAGTAGCGGAAACGAATGCTTTCCTCGGAGAGCCTGGCATGGAAGGCCGTGATCAAGGGTGCATCCTCACCGCGTATCGGACGCACCTCGACGTGCATGCCATTGTCCAGCGACACCCATTCACGCAGCTCTTCAGGGTACGGCATGATCGCGAAACGAGCCGGTTTGCCGAGATCCAGCGCGAAATCCACCGCCACGGCTTCCTCGCGGTTGAGCAACAACGGATTGATTTCCAACCCTCTTATGTCAGGCAAATCCGATGCCAACTGTGAGAGCTTGATCAACAACGTGCTGACGCGTTCGAAATCGCGCTCCGGATCCGGCGAGTGCTCGGCGATCAGGCGGGAAGCATGGCTGCGTGAGATCAGCTCTCGCGCCAGGGTCATGTTGAGCGGCGGCAAGGCGACCTGGCGGTCCGCCAGCACATTGACCTTGTAACCGCCGATACCGAACACGATCACCGGGCCGAATTCGTCATCGCGCGTGATACCTGCGCTCAACTGCAGCGAGTGCTTGCCACGCTGCATCGGCTGCAGGCAGAACTCATGAATGCGCGTACGCTCGTGCTCACTGCGGCCGCGCTCGGCATCGCCCTCCGCCACCTTCTGGGTGATGCGGCGAATCGCCAGCGCGATATCCTCCGGGCCGGAAAGGTCCTGCACCACCCCGGAGGACAGCCGCTGTGGGTAGCGGCGGTAGCGAAAAGGTCGACTGTTGTGTTCATGCACCACACGCAGCGCATAGGGGCCCTGGCGAGAAGGCGTGTCGTCATCAGTGGCAGAACGCTGCAACTCGACGATGGCGCGCGCGCCTTCGGCAGCGTCAAGCACATAGCGACTGGGCGCGGTGGCAATGCCGTAGGTATCGAGTACCTGCGCCGTCTCCGAGTGGGTCAACCATTCACGGCCCGCACGCCGTGCGCTGTGCACCAGGTCATGGGCGCGGGCGCGGATCTCGGCACTGGTCGAGAAGGCCAGGCTCGGTGGCGTCTGTTGCAACAGTGTCTGCACGCGGTGGTAATCGACCATCTGCAGGAAGGCCTTGACGCCCTTCTCAGGTGACAGATAGGTCGGAATTCCGGCCAGATGGCATTCATGGCGGGCCGAAAGTGCCTGTTCGAGCCCCATCCAGCTGGTCAGCAGGTTGCGTCGGAATTGCTTGCGATGCGCCACCAGGGCCTCGGCCGTTGCCCGTGAGGGAGCGAGGCGTGTCGGTGCATGCACGACCAGCACGGCGTCAACGCCACGGTCATTGGCCACGATATTGACCGCGGCCAGGAAATCTTCCGGCGTGGCATTGCCACCCAGATCCACCGGATTGCGCCCCGGCAGGCTGACATCCAGCTCGGCCTTGAGCAGCGCCTGACGACTCTCATCACTCAGCTCGGCCAACTTGCCGCCACCCGCCATCAACTTGTCGATGGCCAGCAAGGCCGGACCCAGCCCATTGGAGACGATCGCCAGCCGATCACCTCGCAACGGCTTCATGCGATTCAGCGTCTCCAGTGCATCGAACATGTCTTCGCTGTCATTGACACGCACCACCCCGGCACGCGCGAGAGCAACATCGACGATCCGGTCGCGATTGGGCACCCCACGTGTGACATGTGTGCCGAACAGGTCGGCTTCTGGCGTGCGGCCACTCTTTATCGCCAGCACCAGTCGATTGCGGGACGCCTCGCGCAGCGCGGTCATGAAGTGCATGGGGTCGTGAATGCGCTCCAGGTGCAACAGCAAGGCCTGCGACGGCCCGTACTGATTCAGGTAGTCGATCAGATCGGGCAGCATCACATCGACGCTGTCGCCCAGGGTCACCAGATGCGAAAAGCCGATGCCGCGCCCCGCCGCCCAGTCGATCATCGCATTGCCCAGCATCCCCGACTGGCCGAGATAGGCAACCTTGCCCTTGGCCACTGGCTGCCCGCTGAATGAGGCATTCAGGTGACGGTTGGGCACGCAGATGCCCATGCATTCCGGTCCGAGCAGGCGAATTCCACTGCCTCGGGCAGCCTTGAGCAACCGACTGTTGAGACTTTCCTGATCACGGTGAATACGCGGGACTTCTACACCCGGCTCACGTGCCTGCGAGGCATCCAGCACGTCGTCCGTGCTGTCGGCGATCCGCGGATAGCGCTCGGCACTCGATGCTGGAGTCTCACCGGCCTCATTGGCAGACGATTCGATGATGGAGGGTGCGGGGGCAGGCTTGTCAGTAGTGGACCTGTGAATGCCGGGCAGACGCGGGGCAGAGAAGTTAATCCCGTCGCGGCGTGACAGCATCTCGAGCCCCTTGCCGGTGACGCGGGCCAGCGAGCTGACCGGCGTCGGTGCGACACCTCCCGAAATCAGCAACGCCGCCTTGACGCCATGCCGTCCCAGCTTCTCGACCACACGCGGCAAGGTGTCCGGCGGCGAGCATAGAATGGCGAGATCCGGTACCTGTTCCAGCTCACTGACCCGCTTGACGCACGCCACGCCATGCACCGTCTCATAACCCTTGGGGTTGACCACCGTCAGGGCGCCCTTGAAGCCACCTTCAAGCAGATTACGCAGTACCTGCCCGCCCAGTGAATGCGGTTTTTCCGAGGCACCGATCACCACGATACTGGCGGGCTCGAAGAAATTTCGCAGAAATCGCGTTCCCATAGGCTTGTCCTGTCAGCGGTTGCGCCTCATCAGCGCGATATGAGCAGCATGCCGCGAAAGCGCAGGTCTGAACAGACATCCTCGCGCCCTTCATGCGTGAAACAAGGTAGACCATCGGCGACTGGCTCATGCCATAGACGACTCTTACTGTTACGTCATGGTGCAGACCATTATGACCCGCACACTCACGCAGGCATGCCGATGATCACCTCCTACATATCCCATCGCGACTGCGGTCAACATTTCATGGGCCCCACGCATCCCGAGAGCCCACTGCGTCTGCAGGCCATCGAGCGTCAGCTGGCGCTGAGTGGCGTGATCCAGCATGTCCAGCAATACAGTGCGCGAGCGGCAACGCTTGAGCAGCTGGCGCGCGTGCATCCCATGCGGCACCTGCAGGCGCTGGAGAAATGCCCACCCCAGGCCGGGCAGCTGCTGACCATCAACGAAGACACCGTGATGTGTGCCGACAGCCTGGTCGCGGCGCGACTGGCCGCCGGCGCGGTGGTGCGCGGGGTCGACCAGGTGATGCGCGATCAGGCCGACAACGTCTTCTGCGCCGTGCGCCCACCGGGCCACCATGCCGAACGCGCCGATGCGATGGGTTTCTGCTTCTACAACAACGTGGCGGTGGGCGCCCTGCACGCCCGCCAGCATTACGGCGTGAAGCGCATCGCGATCCTCGATTTCGATGTGCACCAGGGCAACGGCACCGTCGATATCTTCAAGCATGATCCCGATACCCTGGTGTGCTCCTCCTTCCAGAACGCCATGTACCCATGGCGATACCTGGAGAGTCGCTGGAAGCACATCCACAATACGCCCTTGAGCGAAGGCAGCGGCTCACTGGTCTTCCGGCGCGCCATTGAAGCCCAATGGCTGAAGAAGCTCGATGATTTCAAGCCGGAGTTGATCCTGATCTCGGCGGGCTTTGATGCACACCGCGAAGACCCGATGGCGGAACTGTGCCTGGAAGATGACGACTACTACTGGGTAACCCTGCTGGCGATGGATGTCGCGCGGCGCCACTGCCACGGGCGCATCGTCTCCGTGCTGGAGGGCGGGTATTGTCTGGAAGCGCTGGGACGCAGCACCGAGGCGCACCTCAAGGCGTTGGTAGGCTTGCCGATGCAGGATGGCCTCGATGCGCGTGCCAGCAGCCAACGCCCCGACCAGCACCCTCCAGAGCAATCGGCTTCTGAGCAACCCATGTCAGAGCGACCCGAGTCACAGAAACAAGAGCCAGATCAGCTCGATTTCGCGCCTCCCACCGTGGGCTCCCTTCCACCCCGCTCCGCCTCTGGCACACCAGACGGCGCCCAGTCGCCACTTGCCAAGCCCGCCGAGGATGAGCGTGATCACCCGCTGTTCTAGCGCCTGGCTGTTCTAGTGCTGAGCACTCCCCGCACCGGTGGCTTCCCCCTGGCGCACACCACACCTCACGACAGTTTTCCCGCAGCCAGGAAACCTGTCATTGCATCAAGCGAGTACCAGCGAGCCTTCGGTGTCGCGAACAGCCAGGTCACAGACAGCCAGGTCACAGACAGCCATGTCGCAGACAACCATGTTGACTACGTGCCGGGATGATGCACCCTTGCCATGCTGTGATAAGCTGGCGATAAAGTTTCCGATAGTAAACTTTATCGCCAGCTGACAGCGCTGCGACACTCGATGTCGTGCGCCGCCAATATCACGCCATAGCGAAGCCACTCTCATGAGCACACCGACAGACAAGGACGCCGCCGTCCGGATCGCCTCCGGTCGCAAACCCTTCGTTGAGCCCCTGAAGCTTGGCGAACGCGTGAAACAGATCCGCCTCTCCCATCATTGGACGCTGGAAGATGTCAGCCAGCGTACGGGGCTGGCACGCTCGACATTGTCCAAGATCGAGAATGAGCAGATATCGCCGACCTTCACGGCGGTCCAGAAGCTGATTCATGGTCTCAACATCGACCTGCCGCAGCTACTGAGCCCGCCCAAGCGCCAGACTGGCACTCTCGGGCGTCGCGACCTGACGCGCGTCGGTGATGGCAAATCACACCCGACACCGACCTATGAGCACGAGCTGCTGTCCTGGCAGTTGGCGCAGAAACGCATGATTCCCTTCAAGACTCGCGTGCGCGCACGCAGCTTCGATGACTTCCCCGACTGGGTGCGTCACGACGGCGAGGAGTTCCTGATGGTTCTGGCGGGCAGCATTCTGCTCTATTCGGAATTCTATGAACCCTTGCCGCTCGGTGATGGCGACAGTATCTATTTCGACTCCGACATGGGTCACGCCCTGGTTTCTACCAGCGAAGAAGATGCCATCGTGCTGTCGGTGTGCACTCGTAATGATTCGGACCCGAGCTGAGCTGATGTGAAGTGAGACGAGCCGTATTGAAGTGTGCTGGGCTGTGTTGAAGTCAGCTGAGCCGAGCTGGATTACGCAGGACGCGCTGGCGAGAAGCTAAACCGTCAAGATTATCGTCATGCGAGCGCCACCCAGCCGCCCATTCGAAACAATGACTTACTTGACCATGCTCGCCGTCAGCCCGAAATAAAAAATCGCCCACTAGCCATGCGCTAATGGGCGATTTTTTTTGGATGACGCACATATGGCTTCTGCCGGGCCTGGCCGCCAGCAACCGCCGGGCGTTCAGCGCCTCGGTACCGAGCGTCTCAATACTGAGCGTCTCAATCGTGCTGTGCGGCGTCGCCGCGCCAGATCAACTGACCGCATTCGCGCAGATCATAGCCACCAAGGGATTGCGCCAGCTGGATGCCCTTCGGCGTCGCCAGATAGTCCAGCAATCCCTGGAAGAGATCGCGGAAATATACATTGCGCGGCACCACCAGGTCGAAGGCCTCTTCACAGACCGGCACGAAGCCGAGGCCGAACTCATTGGCGGCCGACAGCGTGCCGGGGCCGACATCCACCTCGCCCCGCGCCACCATCGACGCCACTTCCCGCTCGGAATAGGCGATCGCCAGGGTGTTAAGCTGCTCGGCACGCATCTGATGGCCGGACAGCCACTCCTGCAGGAAGCGTTGCGAACCTGCCCCCTCCTGTCGCACCGCCCAACGCCGCTGCGAGCCGAACAGCCCGCTGGGGTCGATGGACAGATGGCGGTCGTCATTGCGGATGATCAGCCCCTGAGTGCGGCGCGCAAGCCGCACCATCACCCATTGGCGATAGCCATCGTGACCGCGAATCAGCGCCGGATGCCGCAGCGCCGCCTCCTCCGCGCGCCCCCAGTGAATGGCGCAGACGTCAGCACGCCCCTGACTGAGCAGATCAAGCCCCAGACGCGTGCCGGTCACGCTCATGCCATAGAAGGCGCTACCGGCATGCTGCTGATTGAGACGCATGGAGAGCGCGGCCAGCAGCGGGTCATCACTACCGGTGATCATCAGGCGATCCGCCAGCACACCATGATGGCTGGACTCGAGAATCCATTGCTCCACCAGTCGCCGCGGAAACAACCACTTGCCGGTCACCTTGGTCGCCGGCATGGTGCCGTCACTGGCCAGCTGATAGATCTTCTTCTCGTTGAGATGCAGCAGGCGCGCAACTTCCTGCACCGTCAGAAAGGGGTTGTCGTGGGGGACCGGAGCCTGCCGGCCAGTGGCTGCATTCAGGGACTCGCCTGAAGTCTCAGCGGCAGAGCTGCCTGAAGGTGCGCCGAGTTCGGAGGAAATGCCCTGTGAGGGTTTGACGCCCAGCGGCGAACAGAGACGGCTCATCACTGCCCCTCCTTGTCGTGCCCGGCTGCGCAGGCTGATGAAGATGGCTTGCCTGACGCGTCATGGCGAGACGACTTGAGGGCGTCGCCTGCACGCAGAGGGGGGATGGCGTCCAGCACCAGCCGCCCGGCAGGGTCCACCGCCTGGAAGTGGCGCCCCTTGGCGCGCGCAATCAACAACACGCCAAAGCGTTCCGCCAGCTCCACTCCCTTCTGCGTGACACCGGAGCGTGAGACCAGCACCGAGACCCCCGCCTGAGCCACCTTCAGCACCATCTCGGAAGTCAGACGACCGGTGGTGTAGAAGATATTGGCCCCCTGATAATCACTGACATCATCACTCAGGGGCGCCAACCAGCTCAGTCCCGCCAGCGTATCGACGGCGTTGTGGCGGCCGACATCCTCGATGAACGCCAGCACTTCATCATCGCGGCACAGGGCACAACCGTGCACTGCACCGGCCTTGCGATAGGTCGCGTTGTGCGCCGCCAGCGCCTCCAGCAGGCGATACAACAAGGCCTGACTGAAGGGGGCTGCGTCCAACGCGGCCAGTGATTGGCGCTCCAGCAGATTGCCGAATACCGTGCCCTGCCCACAGCCGGTGGTCACGGTGCGCTTGCCGAGGCGCTGCTCGATATCCTCAGGCAGATGACGCGTCACCACCGAGGCGCTCTCGACTTCCCAATCCACCTGCAGCGCCTCGAGGTCCTCAAGCTCACCCAGCAGGCCCTGATTGCGCAGATAACCGGCTACCAATGCCTCAGGCTCGGCACCCAGGGTCATCAAGGTGACGATCTCGCGACGATTGAGATAGATGGTCAGCGAGCGCTCAGCGGCAATGGACTGCTGATGACGCTCACCGCGCTCATCCATGACTTCGATGTCCAGCGTAGTGGGTAGTGTGGCGCGACTGATCGCTGGCCGTGCAGAGGGCATCATGAACTCGGGTCTCCCTGATCGAGCCGGTGGGAATGGCAATTCTTGCGCTGAATCGCAGTAGAGTACCAGTCCGATGGCAGAGCTGTCCCCGCACTGACTGATGAAGACCCTGATATCGCAAGCGCCGGCATGTATCTTGCAAACCAGCACCATCGCAGCATTCTTTTCAGACCCGCTTGCGGGTATAGCAGTGAACAAGGAAGCCATGTCTGAATCCATCCCTCCCCGCAGTGACGACACCCGCTGGCTGAGCATCACCCTGGCACCCACCACGCAGAAACTGGGGCGTTTCAGCATCGACACCTGGCGGATTGCCGACCTCTCGCCCTCTGCAACGCCAGAGACAGACTCGCACGCAGCAGAGCCTGCCGCCGCTGAAGAAGTAGCGCATCGCCGCACCCTGCCACTGCAGCTTCACCTCACCGAGCGCACCGATTACCGCTACAACCTGCGCTGCGAGCAGCCGCGTCTGTTCGTCCAATGCGATGAGCGCGAAGCCGACGGCATGCAGCCCCGCGTGGTAACAGCCTGCCAGGAAGTGGCATCGCAGTGGATGGATGGCGACCAGCTGGTGCTGGACGTGCCGATGCCCCCTGCCTTGATGGTGTGGCTGGAAGCCTACCTCGCGCGTCACGGTGAGCGCATCGACGAAGGCAAGAAGAAGAAACGCAAGGGCGCCGGGCGCGCCAGTCAGGCAGAGCAGCCCGCCGCGACACCCGACAGGGCGCATCAGCCCGGTAATGGTACGGAAAGCACGTCATGAGCCAGCACGACGATAACGCAAGCCCGGCCAATGAAGGCCTGTTCTCGCGCTGGTCACGCCGCAAGCAAGGCGACACCCGCCGTGAAGATCAACTGGCACAGCCGGACAGCACAGAGGGAACCAAAGACGACGCCCTCCCGCCCTCACAGGCGGAAGTCGTCTCTGACCATAGCGCTGCCACCTCAGCAGCGAGCGTCTCGGTGCACGAAACCCCGAGCGGCGATAGCTCCTCCACAGCAGAGCAGGCATCAGAACAGGCAGCTGCCGAGAACGATCAGCACGCATCGGACGCTGACAATGCTGAAACGCCAACCATCGAGCTGCCAGACCCCGACACCCTGACCCCAGACGCCGACATCAGCGCCTTCATGCAGAGCGGCGTAGACCCGGCGCTACGCCAGCGTGCGCTGCGACGCATCTTCATGGGTGGCGAGCACTCGGAGCGCGATGGGCTGGATGACTACGACCAAGACTTTTCCCAGATGCGCCCGCTCGCCGAAGGTGTCGCCGACACGCTGCGCAGCTGGACCCGTAGGGTCGAAGAAGGCCTGGAAAAGCTCGATGAGGCGAGCGAGACACCCGAGGTGGATACGGCGCAGGAGACAGACTACCAGATCGCTGAGCAGGCTAATGACGGTGAGGCGCCATTGAACGAGACACACGCGACACCCAGGAAAGAGATAGTCGAGTCGTCTGACTCGCAAGCGATACTTGCGCAAGACTCGACCGAGACAGCACCCGAATCAGATGAGGGCCGTGTCGCCCATTACAAGCGTGACTAGAGGCCGATACCACAAGCCACACCAGGGCGTCAGGATGACACGCCGCGACTCGACATGAGTCATTATGACCCACGAGCAAGCCGAGCACGTCTGACCAAGGTCATCCTGATGCCTCATGAGTCACCCTGACGCGCCTAATCAAGGCGCACTGACTGCAACGCACAGGCAAGATTCAGCATGACATGCCAACCCTTGAAGATGATGACAAACGTCAACCGCCTGCGGTGATGAGCGCCTGCGCGACCTGACCGCGCCTTGCGCGCGCCGGGCGTGAAAACGGCAATGTCATCAATATGTTGCAAGGACAGCTGGCCTGTCATGAATCCCCACTGAACGACTGTCGATCGCCGACCCGGCCCTCACCGCGAAAGACCGAGTGAGGCCGCGAGAATCAGCGACGACCGGGACCTGCATCATCCGCCTGCCACCTGACGGCAGCTTGCATGCAAGGTCCGCCACGACCGAATAAGGATGAGGATGCTCAGCTCAAGCCTCGAGAGCGCTCAACGCGCCCTCAATCAACAAGCACGCCAACGCGCCCTGTCATCCGCCATGGGTGGCTCGCCTGCCTCCAGTCTGCCGCTGTTGGCGACGGATGCCGGTAGCGCCCCCATCCGCTATCACAGTCAGGGACGCACCGTGATCATCGGCAGCGAGGCGCGAGTGCGCGCACTGGCAAGCCTGCTGACCCGCCTGCCGACTACCGCTCAGCTGCCGGTGGCACTCTTGATCAGTGAGCAGGACAACAGTGCGCTGGTGACGATGGATGAACAGCATCTCGCCGCCAGCGAGTCCCTGCCGATACACAGTGCTCCGCGTGACATGCTCGCGCTGAGCGGTCACCTCGGCCAGTTCAGCCTTGCCAGTAATGGCGTCAATCTGGCCGCCGCATTGGCGCCGCAAGGTGCCGGCAGCGCGACCCATTTCGACCTGGTCGCCGACCTGTCCAGCCAGCCGCTCAACCAGGCGGAACTGCCACCGCCCGGCTATCTGCAAGCCGGTGCGGACGTCATGGCCGAGCTGGACCAGCTGGTCGCCGATGCCGAAGCCGCCCAGCAATCACTATCACAGCTGACCTCCTGGGCCATGCAGTTCGCGGGCTTGATCGGCAACTTCGACAAACCGAATTACGTGACCGTCAATCTCGATACCTGCGCGCACGCCAGTGCCGGCAATATCGGCTGTACGCGCTGCCTGGCATCGTGCAGTGCCGATGCCATCTTCTCGGTGGCTGGTCGTCGCAATGCGCATATCGAGATCGATCCTTACCTGTGCCACGGAGCGGCCAGCTGCGTCAGCGCCTGCCCGACCGGCGCGCTGAGCTTCACCCAGCCCCCGGCCGAGCAGCGCATGGAGCAGATCCAGCGCCTGCTGGAGCGCTATCAGGATGGCGGCGGCCTCTACCCGCTGCTGCGCTATCGCCTGGAGCAATCCCCTGCCTCGCAGACTGCCTTGGCGAATGTCGACCAGGAACGCAGCCTTGATATCACCCTCGAGGAAATCTCCGCCACCGGCCATGACGAGTGGCTGGCCGCACTCGCACTTGGTGCGACGCAAGTCATCGTCGAACTACCCCACGACCTGCCCGCAGGCCAGCACCAGCAGCTTGATAGCGAACGTCGCCTGGCACTGACCCTGCTCGACAGCATGGGGCTTGCCAATGCGGACAGTGGCGAACCGCGCATTCGCTTCGTCTCGCCGCCTCCCCCCCTGCCGCAAATGGATCCCCGTGAGGCTGAAGCCCTGCCCTTGATCACGCCGCTGTGTGTCGCTCTGGCACCAGGCGCGGACAGTGAAGAAGAGCAGCAGCCCAGTCAGCCGATCGCCCGTGACTGGTTGCTGGGTCAGCCACAGGCACGCCTCGGCAAGCGCGAACGCCTCAATCGCGTGCTCGATCACCTGGCGACACTGTCAGTCGCGGACCTGGCGCAGGACAGCGTCGCCGTGCCGGCAGGCGCGCCCTTCGGCGTGGTGAACGTCGACAGCGACAACTGCACGCTGTGCCAGGGATGCGTCGCCGTCTGCCCGACCAGCGCCCTCTCGGCCAATCGCACGTCACCTGCACTATCCTTCACTCAAGGTGACTGCGTGCAGTGTGGCCTGTGCGAGCAGGCATGCCCGGAGCAGGTCATCACCCTTACGCCTGGTTTTGCTCCGCAGCCCGAGGTGCGCCGCGAACCGCAGCTGATCAAGCAGGATGTGCCCTTCCCTTGCATCAGCTGCGGCACGCCGTTCGGCTCCACCGCCACCATCACGGCGATGCAGACCAAACTGGCCTCGCATGCCTACTTCCAGGGCGATGGTGCACTGCGCCTGAAGATGTGCAGCGACTGCCGCGTCAAGGACATCTGGCACGAAATGGCACGCAATCCCGATGCCCAACTCAAGGTGTGAGCCAATGACATCACCCACGTCGACTCCCGACGACTTTGCAGCAGGTGGGACTGACGATCGTGCACCTGACACCACTGCGGCCGACTCTCTGATAGGCCATAGTGAAGAACAGCAGGCATTGCGCGCCGACCTCTACCGGCTACTGGCGCGGCTATTGCGCGCAGCGCCGGATGCGGAACTGATCGGCTTTCTGGCCGAACTCGACCATGACGCCATCAGCCTGCCCGGGGCTGCCGAGCAACAATTGCCGCGTGCGCTGGCGTCGCTGTCATTGGCCGCCCGCGTCAGCGACTCGCGCCGCCTGGAAGACGACTTCTTCCAGAGCCTGGTAGGCGTGGTGCAGGGCGAGGTAGTGCCCTACGCCAGCTGGTACCTCACCGGCTCGCTGATGGAGATGCCGTTGGTTGCCCTGCGCCAGGACCTGAAACGCCTCGGCTTCGAACGTCAAAGCGATGTGCATGAGCCCGAGGATCATCTCGGCGCACTGTGCGAAGTGATGGCCATGCTGATCGATGAGGTGCCCGGCGAGCAGGTCAATTTCTTCCGCCGCCATGTGGCCAGCTGGGGCGAGCGCTGCTGCGCCGACCTCGCGGGACGCGAGAGCCCCTTCTATGCCGCCGTCGGCTACCTGGGGCAGGCCTTTCTGCGGGCAGAGCGCCTGAACCTCGGTGATTCGATCCCGCTGCATGCGGCTACCGAAAACAACTCTGGCGAGCAGGTGACGGCCGAGACCGTCCAGCTCGTCATGCCAGCCAGGGTGGCGCCCGACGCAAGACACTGATGTCACGCATGACGTGAAGCAACATTCGAGACTGCAACGCTATCCATCTCGCATCACCCAGCAGCATTGCCGACAGGAGATCAGCATGAAGACTGATGACGCAAAAGACAGCCATAACCAGGCGCGCCAGGGGCGCCGCAAATTCCTGCGCGTATTAGGCGCCAGCACCGTAGGGGTTGCCGCAGCAGGATCATTGGCCGGTGCCGTGATTCCGGACCAGGCCGAGCCAGAGGCCCCCGTCAAGGACAAGGGCACTGACAATTATCGCGAGAGTGATCACGTCAGGGCCTTCTACGCCACCCTGCGTGACTGAATGCCAGACAGACAGTGCCCAGAGCCAGCGCCATGCGCTCGGCCAGCGGCCTGAACAACGGGCAGCGCGGAGAGCTTTCCGCCCGCCATCGACAGTGACAAGTCGGCACGGATCAGGACTGCCCCTGATCTGAAAGACCGCCGCTCCCGACATTGCCCCCTGACCCGCTGACGCGGCCCGGGCAATGATTCGGGTGACGAGGAGAGATGATGTCATGCGACTGACCCCCACCCCCTCTGCCAAAGAGACCTCAGGACTCGGAATCAACCGCCGCCAGTTCCTGAAACGCAGCGGTGTCGCCACCGGCGGCCTTGCCGCCGCGAGCTTCATGGCCGCCCCGATGATGAAACGCGCCGAAGCCAAGACCGAAGTGTCTGATGCCCCGGTCGAGACGAAGCGCACCATCTGCTCACACTGCTCCGTGGGCTGCGGCGTCTATGCCGAGGTCCAGGAAGGCGTCTGGACCAAGCAGGAACCCGCCTTCGATCACCCCTTCAACCGCGGCGCGCACTGCGCCAAGGGTGCATCGCTGCGTGAGCATGGTCACTCTGACCGTCGCCTCAAGTACCCGATGAAGCTCGAAGGTGGCAAGTGGAAGAAGCTCTCCTGGGAGCAGGCCATCGAGGAAGTCGGCGACAAGGTGCTCGAGCTCACCAGGGAGCATGGCCCCGATAGCATCTACTGGCTGGGCTCGGCCAAGTTCAGTAATGAACAGGCCTACCTGATGCGCAAGTTCGCGGCCCTGTTCGGCACCAATAATGTCGATCACCAGGCGCGTATCTGTCACTCCACCACGGTGGCCGGGGTCGCGAACACCTGGGGTTACGGGGCGATGACTAACTCCTTCAACGACATGCACAACTGTCGTTCGATCCTATTCATCGGCTCCAACCCGTCCGAAGCGCACCCGGTGGCCATGCAGCACATCCTGCTGGCCAAGGAGCGCTCCAACGCCGAGATCATCGTCGTCGACCCGCGCTTCACGCGGACCGCCGCCAAGGCCAACAAGTACGTACGCCTGCGTCCGGGCACCGATGTCGCCTACATCTGGGGTCTGCTGTGGCACATCTTCGAGAACGGCTGGGAAGATGAGGCCTACATCCAGCAGCGTGTCTACGGCATGGATGAAGTGCGTGCCGAAGTCGCCAAGTTCCCGCCGGCGGAAGTCGAGCGCATCACCGGCGTACCCGAGGCCGACATGCTCGACGTCGCGCGTCGCCTGTCCCAGAACCGTCCGGGCAGCGTCGTGTGGTGCATGGGCGGCACCCAGCACACCACCGGCAACAACAACACCCGCGCCTACTGCATCCTGGAACTGGCACTGGGCAACATCGGCAAGTCCGGTGGCGGCGCCAACATCTTCCGTGGCCACGACAACGTCCAGGGCGCCACGGATCTGGGCCTGATGTCCCACTCCCTGCCGGGCTACTACGGCCTCTCTGAAGGCGCGTGGAAGCACTGGGCCAAGGTCTGGAACGTCGACTTCGAGTGGATCCAGAACCGCTACGACCAGACCGAATACCACGACGGCAAGCCGATGCACACCAACGGCATCACCGTCTCGCGCTGGGTCGATGGCGTGCTCGAGAACCCGGACCGCATCTCCCAGCGGACCGCGCTCAAGGCGATGTTCTACTGGGGTCATGCCGTCAACTCCCAGACCCGCGGGCCGGAGATGAAGAAGGCGATGGCCAAGCTGGACATGATGGTGGTGGTCGACCCCTACCCGACCATCGCCGCCGTCATGCACGACCGTACCGACGGCGTCTACCTGCTGCCGGCCGCGACCCAGTTCGAGACCACCGGCAGCGTGACCAACTCCAGCCGCTCCCTGCAGTGGCGCGATCAGGTCATCGAGCCGATGTTCGAGTCCAAGCCTGACCACGAGATCATGTACCTGCTGTCTCGCAAACTGGGCTTCGCCGACGAGCTGTTCCGCAACATCAAGGTCGAGGGCAGCGTGCCCGTCGTCGAGGACATCACGCGCGAGTTCAATGCCGGCATGTGGACGGTGGGCTACACCGCCCAGAGCCCTGAGCGCCTGAAGGCACACCAGCAGAACTGGCACACCTTCGACTTCGAGACGCTCAAGGCCCGTGGCGGCCCGGCCAATGGCGACTTCTACGGCCTGCCGTGGCCGTGCTGGGGCACGCCGGAGATGGGGCACCCGGGCTCGCCCATCCTGTATGACACCTCCAAGACGGTGGCCGAGGGTGGCGGCAACTTCCGCGCGCGTTACGGCGTGGAGCACAACGGCACCAACATCCTCGCGGAAGGCTCCTGGTCCAAGGGCGCCGAGATCGAGGATGGCTATCCGGAGTTCACCGACAAGCTGCTCAAGCAGCTGGGCTGGTGGGATGATCTGACGGCCGAGGAAAAGCAGGCGGCGGAGGGCAAGAACTGGAAGACCGACCTGTCCGGCGGTATCCAGCGCGTGTGCATCAAGCATGGCTGCATGCCGTATGGCAACGCCAAGGCACGCGCCCTGGTGTGGACCTTCCCGGACCCGATTCCCAAGCACCGCGAGCCGCTGTACACCGCGCGTCGCGATCTGGTGAAGGACTACCCGACCTGGCCGGATTCCGAGTCCATCTATCGCCTGCCGACGCTCTACTCCTCCATTCAGGAGAAGGACGTCAGCGCCAAGTACCCGATCACCCTGACCTCGGGCCGCCTGGTGGAATACGAAGGGGGTGGCGAAGAGACACGCTCGATTCCGTGGCTGGCCGAGCTGCAGCAGGAGATGTTCGTCGAGATCAATCCGGCCCTGGCCAATAACCAGGGCATCAAGGACGGCGACATGGTGTGGGTCGAGGGTGCCGAAGGCGGCCGCGTCAAGGTGATGGCGATGGTCACCGAGCGTGTCGGCCCGGATGTCGTCTTCATGCCCTTCCACTTCGGTGGGCATTACGAAGGCGAATCCCTCGAGTCCCGCTATCCGGAAGGCACCGTGCCCTATGTGCTCGGTGAATCGGCCAACACCGCGACCACCTACGGCTACGACCCCGTGACCCTGATGCAGGAAACCAAGGTCACCTTGTGCCGCGTCAGCCTCGCCTGACTCGAGTGATGGCCGCGTCCCGGTGACGCGGTTTGGGCGCAGCGCAAGACACGATCGGACGTAACCGTTACCAGAATCATCCGGCCTGTTGACCGAGGAACCCGGCGACAGGCCGTGAAGGAGAAGCACCATGGCCCAGATGAAATTTTTGTGTGATGCAGAGCGCTGCATCGAGTGCAATGGCTGCGTGACAGCCTGCAAGAACGCCAACGAAACCGAGTGGGGCGTTCAGCGTCGCCGCGTGGTGACCCTGGATGACGGCAAGCCGAGTGAAGTCTCCATCTCGGTGGCGTGCATGCATTGCGATGACGCGCCGTGCATGGCGGTCTGCCCCACCGATTGCTTCTACAAGACCGATGACGGCATCGTCCTGCACGACAAGGACATCTGCATCGGTTGCGGCTACTGCCTGTACGCCTGCCCGTTCGGCGCCCCGCAGTTCCCGCAGCAAGGCGCCTTCGGCGAGCGCGGCAAGATGGACAAGTGCACCTTCTGTGCCGGCGGCCCGGCCGAGAGCCCGGAAGAAGAGTTCGAGAAGTACGGCGCCAACCGCATCAGCGAAGGCAAGCTGCCGCTGTGCGCCGAGATGTGCTCCACCAAGGCCCTGCTGGCCGGCGATGCCAAGACAGTCTCCGACATCTTCCGTCAACGTGTGGTCTACCGTGGCCATGAAGACGGCGCCTGGTCGCCGGTCGACAAGGCCAGTCATCCGGAAACCTCTGCCAATCTGACCACCAGCAGCGTTCAGCAGGCGGACCACCTGGCCTACGACGCAGCCCGCAAGGGGTAAGGAGGCGACATGCGCGCGCACTTTACAGCTTCACGGTTGACCGTGGTCGCCATGTTCCTGTGCCTGATGCTGGCCAGTCTCTGGCTGGCTCCTCAGGCACTGGCCGCGAACCCTGACGGCGAGATCGGTCAGGCGGTCGGCACGGTGGACGCCGATACCTGGCGGCAGGTCAAGAATGGGGGCAACTCCATCGACAGCCGTCATGATTCCAACTACAGCCTGATCAACCAGAGCGGCGAGACCTGGCGTCAGATCCGCAATCGCTGGATCTCGCCGGGTGGCTTGATCGCACTGGGTGGCATGCTGGCCGTGCTGGTGATCTTCTACCTGCTGGTAGGACGCAACAATCTGGACCACCCGCGTAGCGGCAAGCTGATGCTGCGCTGGACGGCGCTGGAGCGTGCCATGCACTGGACGCTGGCGACGCTGTTCCTGACGCTGGCCATTACCGGCATCAATCTGCTGTGGGGCAAGTTCGTGTTCCGCAATGTGTTCGGGGATGTGTTCTGGGCCAACATGATCATGGCGACCAAGGTGATCCACAACTATGTGGGCCCCCTGTTCTCGATCATGCTGATCCTAGTGCTGGCCAAGTGGCTGAAGCTCAATATTCCCAAGAAGCATGACCTTGACTGGTTCCGTCAGGGTGGCGGCATGATGAAGGGCAAGCATCCGGACGCCGGCTTCGCCAATGGCGGGGAAAAGGCCTGGTATTGGATTCTGGCGACGGTCGGCCTGGTGGTGATTGCCAGCGGACTGGTACTCGACTTCCCGATCTTCGGCCAGACGCGTGACAACATGCAGTGGGCCAATGTCTTCCACGGCATTGCCTCGCTGATGCTGATCGCGGTGTCCTTCGGCCACATCTATATCGGTACCGCGGGTACCGAGGGCGCCTTCGAGGGCATGAAGACCGGTTATGTCGATGAGACCTGGGCCAAGCAGCACCACAATCTGTGGTACGACGAGGTCAAGCAGGCCGAAGCGGCGGACCAGGCAGCAGATCCCGCCACGGCACCTGACGACAGCCTGGCACGTCAGCAACGTCCGAATTAGCGCGGCGTCAGACATCCGCTGGATGAGTGAAGAAACGCCCGGTCAGGTTCGCCTGCCGGGCGTTTTCGCTTGCCCGCGCTCGCTTTCTCCCTTGCCCGCGCAGACTCTTTCACGACTCTGCCACCCACTGGCACTCCACCGGCCAACCCGCCTGCCAAACCACAGGCGTGCAGCGCTGGTTCACAGCTCTGCATTAGTTGCGTAAAGTTTCAGATATCCCGCCTGGGCCCACCAGGCACCCCGACAGCATGAAGGCTGGCGCCAGCTGCGCCTTCTCAGGAGAATTCGATGAGCGACCCGACCCCTCAAGCCGTACAAGACCTGAGCCAACTGGACGACCAGACCCGCACCGAGCTGGAAGCGGCCGCGTTCCGTCGTCTGCTCAAGCATCTGGATGACAACAAGGATGTCCAGAACATCGATCTTATGATCCTCGCCGACTTCTGCCGCAATTGCCTGTCCAAGTGGCTGATGGCCGCTGGCGAGGAGCGCGGCGTGAGCTTCGATTACGACGCGGCGCGCGAGCATGTCTACGGCATGCCCTATTCCGAGTGGAAAACACATCACCAGGCCAAGGCGACCCCTGAGCAGCTGGCAGCGCTCGAGGCACGTCAACAAGGCAAGAAGGACTGATCATGAGCGGCAATGACGAACAGATCGGCCTCACCATCGCAGTATTGACCGTCTCCGATACACGCACCGCAGAGAATGACCGCTCCGGGGACGCACTGGTCGACAACCTGACGGCGGCTGGCCATACGCTTCATGAAAAGCGTATCGTGCCCGATGACGTCTACCAGCTGCGCGCCGTGGTCAGCGAGTGGATCGCGGACCCGGCCGTGCAGGTCATCCTGACGACGGGCGGCACAGGCTTCACCGGACGTGATTCCACGCCGGAAGCCATTCGCGTGCTGCTCGACAAGGAAATCCAGGGCTTCGGCGAACTCTTCCGTCAGCTTTCCCACCAGGAAGTCGGTAGCTCGACGATCCAGAGCCGCTGTCTTGGGGGGCTGGCCAACCGTACCGTGGTGTTCTGCCTGCCCGGCTCCACCGGCGCCTGCAAGACGGCCTGGAACGGCATCCTGAAGGAGCAGCTCGACAGCCGCCACCGCCCCTGCAACTTCGCCAACCTGGTGATCCCGGAGCGCGGAACCCATGCCCACTGACGCCAGTAAAGACCCGCATTCTCGCCCGTCGCCTTCCGCGGCGGCAGAATGTGGCTGCGACGCCGTGCCTGTCGGTGCCAAGGGGCTGGCGCCCCTGGCCAGTGCACTCGCCGCGCTCCGTGACAACTGTCCGCTGATGCCAGCCGAGCGCGTGGCAGTCAGTGACGCCGCAGGACGTGTGCTCGCCGAGGACGTGCATGCCGAGCTTGACGTGCCGCCTGCCGACAACTCCCAGATGGATGGCTACTGCGCCCGCGTGGCGGACATCGGTGACGGTGCCTGGCTGCCGATCAGTCAGCGTATCGCGGCAGGTCAGCCTGCCACGCCACTGGCCGTGGCGAGTTGCGCGCGCCTGTTCACCGGGGCGGAAATCCCCGACGGCGCCGACGTGGTGGTCATGCAGGAAGAGGTGACACTGCGTGAAGGCGAAGATGGCACCACTCTGGCCTGGCTGCCCGGGCCTCGCCCCCGCGGCGACAACATTCGCGTTCAAGGCCGGGATGTCAGCAAGGGCAATCGCTTGCTCGCGGCGGGCACGCGACTGGACGCTGCCGCGCTGGGCCTTCTGTGTGGCCAGGGGGCAAGTCACGTGATGGTGCGCCGTAAGGTACGAGTGGCCTTGTTCGCGACCGGCGATGAACTGATCGAACCCGGCCAGCCGCTCAAGCCCGGCCAGATCTACAACTCCAACCGCGTGATGCTCAGCCAGATGCTCAGCGACTTCGGAGCTGAGGTGGTGTTGGCACCGCTCAATGTGGCCGATACCTTCGAGGCCACTCGTGACGCCCTCGCTTCGGCGGCGCAACAGGCTGACCTGATCGTCACCTGCGGTGGGGTCAGCGTCGGTGAGGAAGACCACGTCCGTCCCGCCATCGAAGCGCTCGGCAGTCTGGATCTGTGGCGTCTGGCCATCAAACCGGGCAAACCGCTGGCGCTGGGGCGCATCACCAGCCCCCGGGGTAACGCGGTGCGTGTCGTGGGCCTCCCGGGCAATCCGGTCTCCAGCTGGGTCGGTGGCTGGTTGTTCCTTCGTCCGCTACTGGGCGAGATGACCGACTGCACGGCATTGCGCGAACTGAAACGTCTCACGGTACGCGCGGCCTTCTCAGCCGACACTGCCATTCGTCAGGATCATCTGCGCGTCACCCTGTCGCCCGGCAGTGATGGACAGCTTGAGGCACATGCCTTCCCGGACCAGAACTCGGCGGTGCTTTCCTCCTGCGCCGGCGCTCAGGCACTGGCCGTGATTCCGCCCCATGCACAGATCAACCATGGTGACGACGTGGAATGCCTGTGGCTCGAGCGTTGACACCGCTCTCCACCATGTTTTGACAACTGTCTTTACTACTGACGCGATGACAGCCGCGAAGACTGACGCTGGAATGCGACGCCCTAGTGACACTCCAGCGTCATCTTGACCTCGCCCCTGAGTCCGGCACACTGACTGCCTTCATTCATCTGAGTTCTGACTGCCTTCGGCGGCTCAGGACACTGATCGGTTACGGACTCTTGAGCAAGGACAACTCAATGCCAGCCTCTTCCTCGTCGCCCCGCGCACTGTTACGCCCACTTGCCGTGGCTGTGCTGCTTGCCACCACCTCGTCATCCTTGCCGGCACTCGCCGATGACACTACTACGTCGCCCGCCCCGGGCACATCGGTCACTGAGTGGAGCTATGCGGATGAATCAGCGGACGGCACCAATGCCGGAGCCAATGGCCCCGAGCATTGGGGAGAGCTCACCCCGGGTTATGCTGAGTGCTCGGCCGGCAGCCAGCAGTCGCCGATCGACATCGATAGCCAGTCACGCACGCTGAATGAAGCGGGCCCGAACCTCGACTACCACTCGCCGCTGCTCGTCACGCGCGATACGGGCCACACCCTGCAGATCGAAGGGGCCAGCGGCAATACCATGTCGCTGGATGGCATCCAGTACACCCTGTCGCAGGTGCACCTGCATATTCCGTCAGAGCATGCCATCGACGGCAAGCGTGCCGCCATGGAAATCCATCTGGTGCATAGCACGCCGGAAGGCAAGCTGGCTGTGCTGGCCGTTCTGGTCGAGGAAGGACATGACAACCTGGCCCTAAGCCGCCTGTTGAGTCGCCTGCCTCAGCGCGGCCTCTCCGAGACCCTGACAAGCGGCCTGTCTGCCAACCTGCTGCTGCCACGCGAACATGCCGGCTGGCAGTACTCCGGCTCGCTTACCACCCCACCATGCTCTGAGCCCGTCACCTGGTTTGTCATGAAGACGCCGATCGAAGCCTCCCAGGCACAGATCGACGCCTACCGTGAATGGCAAGGCGGAGAGAATGCCCGCCCCATTCAGCGCTGATTGATACAAGGCACGCCACGGACGACAAAGGCGCCACCCTCACGGGTGGCGCCTTTTTTTTGCTTACTCGAAAACATATTTCATGCGTTTAAACAACGTATTCCAAACCTCAGCAGCCAACAGTTTATAAGCATACCTTAAATTAATATCATTTTTTGGCGCTAAATTAACCAGTTAGCTCTACTTAATCTTTAGTCGCACTGGCGATTAGAAAAACCATACTCAGCGCATGATCCAAATGCTTCTGCCAGGCGTTATTGAATTTGACACTCGGCTCCATAGCTTCCACTAAAGCAGTGGCTCACGGAGGTAACGAGACATTGAGTCATGAAAATTCACAGCCGAAAGAAAACAGATGCACGAATAAACTATACTCCAACGCAAGAGATTGACGCCTGAGTACTAGAAAAGTGATCCGAGCCATAATAACGTGTTGATTATTGATAATTAATAAGAAGTCGGGAAAGCATTCAAGAAGTCCATTGAGGATTCGCATATGCCAGTCTCTGCCAAGATCGCCCCCCATGGCCAACTCGCAAATCAGGAAGCTATCCTGCGCGAAGTCGACACTATCCCCCTCAATGAAGCATCGGATGTCAGTCTGAACCTTCACCCTCGCGATATCGAGGCGATGACCCGCCAGGGAGACAACCTGCTTGTCACCCTCGAAAACGGGGAACTGATCACGATCGAGAACTTCTACACAGACCCCACCGAGCTCAGCCATCTGTATCTGCAAGGCGATGAGTTCGCCGGTGAGCTCTTTCAGGTGGGTCTGGGTGAAGCTGGCGCTGGAGGGGCCGTACCCTTCACCAGTACCGCGACCTTGACGACGGCAGAGACGGCACTCACTACCGCAGCAGCAGGTGCGGGCACTGCGGGAGCAGAAGCTGCAACGGGCGCAGGCGCGGGGGCTGGCATCAGCACCGCTGGCCTCGTGGCAGGCGGCGTTGCCGTGGCCGCCGGTGTCGGCGTGGCCGCTGCCACTGGCGATGACAACTCCTCCTCGAATGAGGACACCACAGCGCCTGAGGCGCCTGTCCTCGACGAGACCAATGGCAACATCCTCACCGGCAGCAGTGAGCCCGGCGCCACTATCGAGGTCACCAATGCCGCCGGCGACAGCGTAGGAAGCTCCGTTGTCGATGCGGATGGCAACTTCTCGGTCGAGCTGTCCCCCACACAGGAAGCCGGCACCGAGCTGACCGCCACCGCGACCGATGCCGCTGGGAACGTGAGCGAAGCTTCCACCGCAGTTACCGTGCCGCAGGATGCTGACATCACGGCACCCAATACCCCGACCATCACCGCCGCGACGGATGATGTGGAAGCCATCACTGGTGCGCTCGAGGATGGCGACAGCACCAATGACGCGACGCCGACGCTGACCGGCAGCGCCGAAGCCGGCAGCACCGTCACCATCACCCACAACGGC
>NZ_JASSPL010000050.1:0-291 GCF_030264805.1 Cobetia sp. LC6
TCGACGGTCGCACCCGGCTCACCGGTGCCGGCGAGGGTCGTGCCATCGGTCTCTTCGAGCACTGGGGCTTCGGGCGCAGTGGTGTCTTTGACGCTGTCAGCAGTGAAGTCAGCCGCGTTGCCGGCGTCATCAGTGACGGTCAGCGTCGCGGTCAGCTCGCCTTCTGCCAGACCGGACAGATCCTGGCCAGCGACCGTCAGGGTGGTGCCATCGACAGTGATATCGGCGGGGTCGACGGTGACGGAGCCACCTTCGCCGTCGGTGATCACCAGCTGGACGTTGCTGCTGTCC
>NZ_JASSPL010000051.1:0-272 GCF_030264805.1 Cobetia sp. LC6
ACCGGCGCATCGGTGCCGTCTTCGCCGCCCGGCGAGGTGGCATCGACATTCACGTCAACCGTGTTGGACTCGGCAGAGCTGTTGCCCAGCGCATCAGTGATCACGGCAGTGGCGGTGTAGCTGCCATCGGCGATGGCATCGGTGACGCCGACCGCAATGCTGCCGTTGGTGATGTCCTGGGCCGTGACTATGGCTTCACCGGTGATGGTGCCGCCGTTGCCGTCGTCCAGGGTCACGGTGACGGTGTCACCTTCTTCTGTGCCGGTGGTGAG
>NZ_JASSPL010000052.1:0-268 GCF_030264805.1 Cobetia sp. LC6
TAGGGGAACCTGGGGCTGGATCACCTCCTTATCGACACTGTCTATCGCTCGCGGCAAGTGCTCACAACGAATTACCTGATCTTATTGCTGGCTTAGCCGGCAGTGGCAAGCGTGCTCATCAGAGCGCGCTTCTCACTGTTCTCTGAACAGCCGCTCTTTAACAATGTGAATCATGCTGACGATGGAATGTGCGCCAAGCACATCTCCATCAAACGATATGTCGGAGAGGTCCGACAGATTCGTAATCCTTGACAGACCCCTTGGGGTT
>NZ_JASSPL010000053.1:0-259 GCF_030264805.1 Cobetia sp. LC6
GCCATCGGTCTCGGACAGAACCGGCGCATCCGGTGCTGAAGTATCAACTGTCAGCGTGAACTCGCCAGACGGCGCGCTCACATTGCCGGCTTCGTCAGTCGCGGTAACGCTGAAGACGTGATCACCGTCGTAGAGATCAGTGCTCGGGGTATAGCTCCAGGTGCCATTGGCATCGGCTGTCACGCTATCAACGACTTCGCCGTTGTGGGTGATGGTGACGGTGCTGCCGGCTTCGGCGCTGCCGGTCAGCGTCGGCGTC
>NZ_JASSPL010000054.1:0-238 GCF_030264805.1 Cobetia sp. LC6
CCACAACGGCGAAGTCGTTGATACGGTCGTGGCAGATGCCAATGGCAGCTGGAGCTATACCCCGAGCACTGATCTCACCGATGGCGACCACGTCTTCAGCGTCACCGCGACTGACGAAGCCGGCAATGTGAGCGCGCCGTCTGGCGAGTTCACGCTGACAGTCGATACCACTGCGCCGGATGCACCGGTTCTGTCCGAGACCGATGGCGAGACGGCCAATGGCAGCACCGTCAACGGC
>NZ_JASSPL010000055.1:0-235 GCF_030264805.1 Cobetia sp. LC6
TTTGTCTGAAGATTTAGACAAAATAGCCTCTCAGCCTCTCAGCCTCTCAGCCTCTCAGCCTCTCAGCCTCTCAGCCTCTCAACCTCTCAGAATCTCAGCCTCTCAGCCTCTCAGCCTTTAAAAGTCTAAGTAATTTGTCTGAAGATTCAGACACTTTGTCTGAAGATTTAGACAAAATAGCCTCTCAGCCTCTCAGCCTCTCAGCCTCTCAGCCTCTCAGCCTCTCAGCCTCTCA
>NZ_JASSPL010000056.1:0-201 GCF_030264805.1 Cobetia sp. LC6
GCTTCCACATCGTCCGTGGCGGAGGCGATGGCCGGGGTGTTCGGCGCGGTAACGTCAGCGTCTTCCGGCACCACCAGGGTGCCGGAGACCGGGCTTTCGTTACCCGCGGCGTCAGTGACAGTGGCAGTCAGCTCAGCGCCGGCTTCCTGCTTCGGAGACAGCGTGATGCTGAACGTGCCGTCATCGGCAACAGTGCCGGTG
>NZ_JASSPL010000005.1:0-276356 GCF_030264805.1 Cobetia sp. LC6
AGCTTCGCTCCCTTCGGTGAGGTGCATGCGCCGCACCGCAGCGACATCGATGTCAGTGATCTTGACGCTGTCGCCGCACTGATTGACACCTGGCAGCCCCAGTTGATCCTCAATGCAGCGGCCTGGACGGCCGTCGACAAGGCAGAAGAGGAGCGCAAGGGGGCCATGCGTCTCAATGCCGAGCTGCCGGCATTGCTGGCAGAAAAGGCCAGCGTGTTGGGTGCGACACTGGTGCATTACTCCTCGGACTATGTCTATCCCGGTGATGGTGACCAGGTCTGGCGCGAAGATAGCCCGACGGCGCCACTGTCGGTTTATGGCGAGAGCAAGCTGGCCGGTGATGAGGCAGTATTGGCCAGTGGCTGTCGTCATCTGGTGTTCCGTACCAGCTGGGTGTATGCCGCCCGTGGCAACAACTTCATGAAGACGATGCTCAAGCTGGGGCGTGATCGCGATACGCTGAACATCGTCAATGACCAGATCGGTGCGCCGACGCCGGCTCGCCTGATCGCCCAGCTCACCTGTGAGGCACTGCACCAACGGATCGACTCCGGGCTTTATCACCTGGCGCCGCAGGGCACCACCAGCTGGCACGGGTTCGCCCAGAGTATCTTCCGTCTGGCCATCGCACAGGGGGAAACGCTGGCGATAGACCCGGATACGCTGGGTGGCATCCCGACAGCGGAATACCCGACACCGGCGACACGCCCGCTGAATTCTCGTCTTGCGCTGACGAAACTCGAGGCGGCACTTGGCCTCGAGCTGCCTGACTGGCAGTCTCAGCTGGCGCTGACGCTCAAGGAACATCTGGATCGCTGAGTCAGCTGTCTCTGTCACATTGGCAGGTCATCTTCAGTGTGTGGCATCACGCGGCACCTGATCTTCTTCGAATGAAACGCTACACGTCGATACGACAAGGATTTTGATATGGCGCGCAAGGGCATCATCCTCGCCGGTGGTTCCGGTACACGACTGCATCCGATCACTCGCGGTGTTTCCAAGCAGCTGCTGCCTATCTATGACAAGCCGATGATCTTCTATCCGGTCTCTGTCTTGATGTTGGCCGGTATCCGCGAGATCCTGATCATCTCCACCCCGGAAGATCTGCCGCAATATGAAAAGCTGCTGGGCAATGGTGAGCAGTACGGCGTGCGCTTCGAATATGCCGTGCAGCCAAGCCCGGATGGCCTGGCGCAGGCCTTCATCATCGGTGAGGAATTCATCGGCGATGATTCTGTCTGTCTGGTGCTGGGTGACAACATCTTCCACGGCCAGCACTTCTCGGATCAGTTGAAGCGTGCGGCGGACCAGCCGTGCGGCGCGACGGTCTTCGGCTATCTGGTGCAGGACCCGGAGCGCTTCGGTGTCGTGGAGTTCGATGAGTCGGGCAAGGCGATGTCCATCGAGGAGAAGCCGCTGAAGCCCAAGTCACCGTATGCCGTGACTGGCCTCTACTTCTACGACAATGACGTAGTCGAGATCGCCAAGTCCGTCGAGCCGTCGGAGCGTGGCGAGCTGGAGATCACCAGCATCAACAATGCGTACCTGGAGCGTGGTGATCTGCGTGTCGAGCGCCTGGGGCGTGGCTTCGCGTGGCTGGATACCGGCACCCATGACAGCTTGCTGGAGGCTGGCCAGTACGTGCAGACCATCGAGCATCGCCAGGGCTTGAAGGTGGCGTGCCTGGAAGAGATTTCCTGGGCCAATGGCTGGATCACCGACGAGCAGCTTGAGGAACAGGGCACGGCACTCAAGAAGACCGGTTACGGGCAGTACCTGCTCAAGCGTCTGGATGACAAGCGTCGCGGCAATCAGTGATACAGCGATCGATGATACAGCCTGCATTCACTTGCCCTGCAATGACATGTCCTGCAATGAAAGCACATGATTAGTTGTGTCATGCCTTTGGTACGAATTGGCTAAAGGCAATGCTAATGTAGTCAAATTCCCGCAGTCGTCCCGATCATGACGACAACTGCGGGAATTTTTATGGCAGGCGGCTATGGGTACCCTGGCGAGCGGTGATATGACGGTAAGGTATGTGTTCCTTGCGATGTATGTACCATTCAACGCCGCCAGTACCACAAGACCGCTTGACGAGATATGACTTGGCAAAAAGGTGGCTGGACGCGAAAGGCGATGAGCCACCTCGCTGCCAACGCTATTTCTATCCTAGACAAGGAGTAATTCCCGGATGAATTTTGAAAAACTCGCCATCCCGGATGTCGTGCTGTTGACCCCGCAAAAGTTCGGTGATGAGCGCGGTTTCTTCATGGAAACCTTCCGTCAGAGCGAATTCGTCGAACACTGCGGTGATTACACCTTCGTGCAGGACAACCACAGCAAATCCCGTCAGGGTATCCTGCGTGGCTTGCACTACCAGCTGAATCAGCCGCAGGGCAAGCTGGTACGTGTCACACAGGGTGAAGTCTTCGATGTGGCCGTCGACATGCGCAAGAGCAGCCCGACCTTCGGGCAATGGGTAGGCGCTCACTTGAGCGAAGACAATCAACATATGTTGTGGGTGCCGCCGGGGTTCGCTCATGGTTTTTATGTCATCAGCGAATCAGCCGAATTCCAGTACAAGTGCACTGACTATTACGCACCGGGTGATGAGTATTCGCTGAAATGGAATGACCCCAGTGTGGGTATCGAGTGGCCGCTGGTGAATGGTGAAGCCCCCCAGCTATCGGGGAAGGATGAAGACGGTGAATCTTTCGAGATGGCTGCTGTCTTTGCTTGAAGCACTGAGTATTGACCGTGCAGGTAAGTTTGTTGCCTCACTCCTGAAGGGGGTGAGGCGCTTTTGTTTGCAGCTGATTTCGATGAGAGTAGGTTTATGAAGATCAAGGTCGTAGCTATAGCGAAAGATGAAGCGGCCTATCTACCAGAATGGTGCTTTCATCATCTGTATTTTGGATTTGATGCTTGCGAAGTATGGCTAAATAATATTTCTGATAATTCTATTGCTGTATGCAAATCACTGGAAACTCATACCCAGAAAAAGTTCAGTTGGGTGAAGGCAGATGATCTCTTGGTAGCATGCAATCGCAAAGGAAGAAATTTTCAGACAGAAGCCTACAATACTGCTTTTGGTCAGGCACGTCGTCAGGGCTTCAGCCATGTACTCTTTATTGATCTCGATGAGCTCTGGACTCCCCACGATTTTCAGTCATCAATTCATGAATATCTCGCTAAAAAAGAATTGAAACAGGCTGATGTAGTGGCTTTTAACTGGGCAATCGATACTCCGCTTCATTTGAGGCCTGCCTTCTCTCGCCCCTTTTCTGATTTGATGTGGGTGCATAATAATCGACATGTGAAAAGCTTGGTCAGAACTTCTGCCAAGGTAGATAGAATCAATATTCATACCGCCAAGGTAAAAGGTGATGATAGTTATTATCTCGCCGATGGACGACCCTTCAAATTATTGGAAGATGATCAACACGAACGTTCATTATTGAGCAGTCAACAGTTTGAAGTGAGAGAGAAGCGGCTTGCAGGAGCGTTCATCTATCATCGTATCTATCGCTCTCAGCATGAATATCTCTCATCACTTGATAAAGGGCGTCGACATGCTTCCAATGATACTCGACCTCTCAAGTTGAATCGTCTTGGGTATCGGCCTGACCCAAAGTCCACGAAAGCGAAGCGTTATAATATAGATCAGCAGCTTATTAACGCCTATGAGGCGGCCTGGTTAAACTTTATGGCCCCAGACTTGCTATCATTGCAGGTCGTCTCACGTGTTTTCGTGACTGATCGTTATGAGACGGTACTTTCCAAATTGGAAAATGATGACTGTCATCTTTTTGCCCGCTACCAAGGGCTATTCCACTCAGTCACGGACAAAGGCATACAGCGACTACGTCGAAAGTTGAATTGGGGACCGAAGCCTGCAAGTATCAACTATGTAATTGTCAATAATATATCATTTTCTGATGATAAAATAGTTCTCGAGGGATATGGCTTCAATATCCATACACTAAAAGTGATCACTGAGGCAATACTGCTTTCTTCCTCGGGACGTGAATATTCGCTATCCGTTTCAGCTAGTTCGTCGAACCTTGCGAGTGAAGCTTTTGAGCGGGCACCTGCAGGCTGTGGTTTCATATTTCGATCTGACGTGAAGTGGGAAGGTGAGATTGAATCCCTGAAAGTCACTATTGGGGGGCATGACTACATGGTGCCTCTGGATATGCTCCCTTCCATTCCTGCCATGGAAGATTATTGATGTTATTCGTACATATTCCCAAAACTGCTGGTACCAGCTTCCGAGAGAGTATTGAAGAAGTAGTCGCCTCTAGGTCTCGTCGTTTCCGAAAGGTCGAGCGAGATTATGGGGCCGGTGCTGGAGTCACTACTGCTGCTGTCAAGGAAGCCACCTATGGTCTCAAGGATGTCAGCCGTTTGATCATCAAGGCACCCGATATCACCTTCATGACGGGACATTATTCTATCATGCGATACTTGCCTCATTATGGCATTGGTAGAGTTTGCACCTTTGTGCGAGACCCTGTGTCTCGCGTCGTTTCCGAATATCTACATGCCCGTCGTCACCATGGTGCCACTGATGATTTCGAGGCGTTCTATCGCCAGCCAAACATGCAAAACCGCCAATGGAAACTCCTCGCAGGACAACCTTTGGGGTGTATGGGAGCCGTTGGCATTACGGAGCGATATGAAGAGTCATTGAAAGTCATCAATGCACGATTTGATTTGCGGTTGGAGACGCGTACCGCAAATGCCAATTCTGCTACGCGTGTTGAATATAAGGACTTGATCAGTCTTCATCGTGAGTCAATTGAGAAAATAAACAAGCAAGATCTACATCTTTATCGTCAAGCGAACATGTTGCTGGATAGTCGATTGAAGGTTCTAGCGATGGGGGAAGCTCCATTGGCTTATCGTACAGACAAGCACCCGCATGCCATCAGTGGATATGTCTGGTGGCCAGATTCTGATGATATGGTAGAGCTGGAAGTCTGTCGTATCGACGCCGAAGGCAGATGCACTATGGCGATGGATGATATCCTGGCCAAGGAGTTTTCGGCTGAGGCGCATGGATTGGGAGCTCCCAGAAAAGGTTACGTGGGATTCAGGTTCGGAACAGGGCGTCTCAAGCCGGGGCAATACTGTTTGAGGGAAGTGACAAGTCTTCAGGTAGTACTTGATTTCAAGCAATGAACAAATTGGTGGTGTCTATCTTGTCATTCTTCTATTCCAGATTTGAACGTTGTTGGGAATCATTGTTTTCCATCCGTCATCAGCCTGATTTCGATCAATATCGTGATATCACCCCTGACCCGGACTCTGATGGCTTATTGTCCGTATCTGATGATCCTCAAGTATTATTGCTGTCAAAAGCCTGGCTGCCAGGTTGGTACATGCTGGAAGCGACAGTGCTACATGCGACCGCTGCGAGAGAGTCAAGACTGTATCTCAATGAGGGACACGGATACTCCAATGAAAATAGTGTCTCTTTGCCTATCAAGAATGGCCGGATTTCCAAACGCATCATCCATATCGGCAAAAGTGGTACTCGGTTGAGGTTTGATCCTGTCGACGCTCCAGGAAGCTTCAGTGTGGAGCATCTACGCCTGATCCTGCTTACCCCCGGCTTTGCTCGCGATCGTATCCGAAAGCGTGTCGTGCGGCTGCATCATGACTTCAGAGGAATGTCTCTCGAAGACATGGTGAATCAACTTGCTACGCAGTATCACGCTCATGGCTATCAGACCTCTGAAGAATGGTTGATGAGCTGTTATGCCGATACCTTCCACAATCGTCGTGGCCAAGGGGATTATCAGGCCTGGATCGCAACAAATGAGGCGCCTGTAAGGGAGAGGCCCTTGGCGCGTGAACCGCTCATTTCCATCTTGGTGCCTGTCTACCGACCTGAGCTCGAGAACTTCCGTGCCTGCATGGATTCCGTACTGGCACAGAGTTATCGCAACCTTGAGATTTGCCTGGTAGATGATGCCTCCGGAGATGAAGAGTTGACTCGAACTCTTGAAGAATACCGGGTGCGCGATAAAAGGGTTCGAGTCGCCGCTCATGATCGCAATCAACATATCTCTCATGCCAGCAACACGGCTCTGGGAATGGCGACAGGAGATTTCGTCGCGCTGCTTGACCATGATGACGTCCTTGCACCTCAAGCGCTGTATTTCGTGGCACAGGCCATCAACGAGGCACCTGAGGCCTTGGTGTTCTATTCCGATGAAGACAAGCTGGATGAGCGGGGCCGACGCCATGACCCTCATTTCAAGAGCGGTTGGAACCCTGACTTGTTGCTGTCTCAAAATTACTTGTCTCACCTGGGAGTGTATTCGACGCCATTGGTGCGGAAAGTCGGCGGTTTTCGGGCTGGATATGAGGGAAGTCAGGACCATGATCTCGCTTTGCGGGTAACGAATGGCCTGTCCGCAGCGCAGGTTGTTCACATCCCCAGAGTGCTTTATCACTGGCGTGCCGGTAAAGGGTCTACCGCGCTGGATAGCGGGGCGAAGGAATATACCAGTCAAGCGGGGCTCAAGGCCGTGCGTGATCACCTGGCACAGGCTTCGTTACCTGCGTCTGTCACTTCCGGAAGCCTGCCTAATACCTACCGCGTCACGTGGCCTGTGAGAGGGCGGCCTCTTGTCAGCTTGATAGTGCCGACCCGCGATGGTGTGGATATCCTCAAGCCGTGCGTCGAGGCCTTGTTGGAGAAAACATCCTATACACACTTCGAGCTTTTGATATTGGACAACGAATCCACTTGCAAGAAGACCTTATCCTTCATGCAGGAAGTCGGTCAGCGTGACTCACGGGTGAGAGTGCTGCAGTGGAATCATCCCTTCAATTATTCTGCCATCAATAACTTTGGTGTGAGCGAGTCTCGTGGCGAGATCATCGGGCTGATCAACAACGATATCGAGCCCATCAATGGCGATTGGCTGGATGAGATGGTGGGGCAAGTACAGCGTGAAGAGATTGGCTGTGTCGGCGCCAAGCTATATTACCCCAACAATACCGTTCAACATGCCGGAGTGATTCTTGGTATCGGCGGTGTCGCCGGCCACGCTCACAAGTATTTTCATAGATCGGAAGCCGGTTACTTCTCCCGGTTGATGCTGACGCAGAACCTGAGTGCCGTCACGGCAGCCTGTCTGTTGGTCAGGCGTGAGGTCTTCGAGGCTGTTGGCGGACTCAATGAAGAGCATCTTGCTGTTGCCTTCAATGACGTCGATTTCTGCTTGAAGGTGAGAGAGGCTGGCTACCGTAACCTCTGGACACCTTACGCGGAACTCTATCATCACGAGTCAGTCTCTCGAGGTCAGGATGACAACCCCGAGAAGCAGGCACGTGCTCAGAGAGAAGTTTCCTATATGCTGAACACCTGGGGGGAGAAGCTGACGAAAGATCCCTTCTATAACCCCAATCTGACGTTGGTGCATGAGGATTTCTCGCTGCGATAAAGTTATTTGTAGCTGGTGCCTATTTACTTTTAGGCTTGCTGTATGATTTCGTAGATTAACAAAATTTGTACTTGTCCAATGATATTGGACACCTATCAAGGAAGTAAATTGAACGAGATGAACTATGGCAAGGAAATTAGCATCGACGAAGAAGACTCGTAACTGTTACTCCCAAATCTAAAAGGATGAGACTTTGGCACTCGCCGACCGCTAGGTATTAGTGCCTCGACCCGAGAGCAGGCCTTGGCCATCGAGAATGTTCGACTCAATCGTTAGCTGTCGGGTCTCGCCTGATTGATTACCCGCCTGTGGAAAAGCTTGGGCCGCCTTTTTTTGCCAATCTTTCATGGCTGATATCGGCGCCTGATGATGTAATGCTTTCTGCTGGATGCAGTGATTGTAGAGCCAACAGTAACGCTTGAGTGTCTGCTCCAGATCCTCCCTCGATTCGTAGCGTCGAGTCGTCAGCACATCGCTGATACGGCCATTGAAGCGCTCGACCATCCCGTTGGTTTGGGGGTGACCCGGACGGATGAGCCGGTGTTCGACATGATCCTGTGCACAGGCCTTGTCGAAAAGATGGCTTCCTGTCGGCTTACGTTCACCGCCCGACGTGAAACGATCGGTGAAGCACTTTCCATTGTCTGTCAGCACCTTCTGAACCTTGAACGGTGCCTTGTCGATAACGCGATGGAAGAACCCCTCTGCGTCTTTCGCTGACTGGCTGGAGCGCACCTCAAGATAGACCCAGCGTGTGGCGCGGTCGATGGCCACGAACAGGTACCGCCGCTGGGTCTCATCGGGCATTTGTGGCAGGTACTTGATGTCGATATGCAGGTAGCCTGGTTCGTAGTCCCGAAATGCCTTGGGAGCCTGTTTGTTGTCCTCTTGGTCCTGGCGTGCCAGCTCGGCAAGTGTCGGCACCTGCCGTCTTTTCAACATCCGGTGCAAGGCTGCGCGGGAAAGGGTCGGATGAAGAAACTCACGAGCCACCACGAGGAGATCATCCAGCCCCAGACGAAGGAACGTTCTGGCGGCGATGAGCACTTCTTCCTGCTCCCTGTTGAGTGTGGCCAGGAGGTTATGACGCGTGTGAGGACGATCATAGACGTCGTCTCGATGCCGCCACCGGCGGATGGTCATATCACTCACGCCAAAGCGCTCCGCCAATACCGTGTCCGGGATGTGGGCAGGAGCGGCCTGGATCTCAGCACGGACCTTGGGTGTGGTAGTAGCTTGCTTATGAAGCTTGATGTCCATCTCGATGCTCCTGAACGAACTGACGAAGAAGCCCTCTGGCAGCAAGCAAAGGATAGCTTATTCTGGTTCAATTGAACATCCGAGACCCTGCGCTTATTCTAGTCAATTGAACATCCGAGACCCTACAGTTATTCTATGAGTCCAGAATACTACCAAGTGAGTTAATTATGAAAAAAGCAGATATTTTGCGTGACGCTGCAGTTAAACTAGAAAGTATAGACATAAATCTATCTCTACAATTGATGGAAATGGCGTTGTCCGAGAGACCAACGGGAAAGGTTATTAAGGCTAAGTTGTTAAAATATTACGAGATTGTTAAAGATAGAAATAACAAGCTTGAGGTTATAAGTAAAAGGGTATCCAATGGTGAGTTGGCGATAATACCTATTGGGTTTAGATGTTATACAAAAAAAATATTAGGAAAAAACTCTATCCTACAAGCCAGCTTACCTTTTGATAATGGTTTTTTTCCATCAAGCTCTGTCGCTAGTATTATTATTAACGGTGAGGTTGATTTAGTAAATTGCGGTGTGAGTTCCAAACACGGTCATGACGTATGTATAAAAAAAGAAAACTTGATTGATGGTTTCAGTAAAAAATATATCCATTTTAGAAGATCTGATTATCATGACATTGATGAGTTTGTTTCATCTTCAAAAAAAAATGATCTAAATAATTTTTTGGATTCCACACGTGGATATTATACTTTAGATAGATTCCACAATTATGTCTTAGCTCACTATAATTGGCATAAAAGCGCAGACTCGAAGTTGAGTAAAGGGATTTCTGATCCTGTAGAAAACATAAAAGCTATAAATGATATTATGAACAAAAGAATAGCTCGCATGAATAGAATGTGCGAGTCAGCTAGCGATGTCTTTTTTATTTATTATAATCATCAAGGATATGACTATATGAAAATAGATGACTGTGTTTATGAGGCTCGTAACTTGGGTGTAATACGAGATGCTGTTGTATCTAAGTATGGATATAAATGTCAAGTGAAGGAGGTGTCTAGTGATTGCGATCTATTGAGTGTATTTGAAGAGTATTTGAGAGAAACAAATGCCCCAAAAAAATGATTTTATACTACTTCCTAAATATTTTATTCTTTGTTTAACCGGTGCCAAGTCATTCGTCGCTAATCCTGTCATCGGCCATCAGGGGCTAAATCGTCGTGGATTACACGTCTGGCGGGTGAAGGCGGCGTCTCGCATCATGCGCTGGCGCATGGCCATGCTCAGTCGCGGCGTGCCGAGAGCGGAGCGTGAGGCCTATCTGCGTGATGGCTATCTACTCAAGCAGGACTTCCTGCCGCCAGAGCTGTTCGCGCGGCTCAAGGCGGAGCTTGAAACCGTGCACGATCACGGCCCCGGTGAGGTACGTGAATGTTGTCAGGGTGATACCCGTACGCATCGCGTATTGCTGGACCCGGAGACCTTGAGCGAGCTGCCGGTGGCTAGGCAAGTGCTGGCTGACCCTCAGCTCAAACGTCTGCTGCGTTTCTGCGCTGGCCATCGTCGCCTGCCCATAATGCATCTCGAGAAGGTGTTCAACGGCGCCCGCGAGAGTGATGAGACCGACCCGCAGAAGTCCCTGCACGTGGATACCTTTCAGCCGACCATGAAGTTCTGGCTTTACCTGGAGGAGGTGAGTGAGCGCAACGGGCCTTTTATGTTCGTGCCTCAGTCCACGCAGTTGAACAAGGGCCGACTGGATTGGGAATATCACATGAGTCTGACGGCGCGTGAGCATGCCAATCGCTATACCCAGCGAGGGTCTTTCCGTGTCGAGGAAGGGGCACTGGCTCGCTTCGATCTCAATGCGCCCACCTTGTTCAAGGTGCCTGCCAACACGCTGCTGATCGCTGACACCTTCGGCATGCATGGCCGTGGCCCTGCCGAGGCAGGCAGTTCGCGTCTGGCGTTGTGGGGAATGAGTCGCACGACACCCTTCCTGCCGTTGCCGGGGCTGGGGGGGGAATGGCTCAATCGCCTCCAGTACCGTGTTCTGAAGGCAGAGCGTGCGAGGGATGACAGGCGTGCCGCAGCGCGTGGCGTCGAGTCCTCTTGGCATGTCGTGACACGTGACTCCTCGCGTGCGCAGGACCCGTCCTGATGTCGGCCGAAGCTTCGCCCTTGGCAGGCGTGCGGTGGATCGTCCTCAGTGATGGTGCTCGACCCACCGAGGACATCTACTTTCTTGAGTCGGCTGCACCAGCACTTCGCCAGCATGGGGCTTTCGTCGAGCGTTTCGACACACGCCGCTACCACCTGCCGACGCGATGGGCTTTACGGCGCTTGTCAGGTGCCAATCTGTTGATCGTGCGCTCTCTGGGCGAGCGCTGGGTGCATCTGCTCGAACGGCATCGGGAGCGTTTCGGGCGTATCGTCTATCTGATCGACGATGATCTTGGTGCCGTGACCCGTACCGATGGCTTGCCTGCCGCCTATGTCACACGTCTGACTGGCCTGGCTGAGCGCCAACCGGCGTTGCTGGCGCTCGCGGATGAGGTAGTGGCCTGTTGTGATTCGCTGATGGCTCAGCTTGGGCGAGAGCACGCCAATGTCTCGCTGCTGACACCGCCAATGCTGGCGGCAGCAATGAAGCCGGCCGATTTCACTCAGCCTGACTGGACCATCGGCTATCACGGTACGCGTGCGCATCGTGATGACATCGCACACCTGGCACCCGCACTCACGTCGGTGATGGAGTCGCATCCCCGAGTACGCCTAGAGGTCATGATGGGACGGCACGTGCCGGATGCTCTTGCCGGCATTGACCGGCTGGAAGCGCCAGAGGCTCTTCCGTGGAAGGCCTTCCAGTATTATCAGGCAACACGGCGTATCCAGATCGGCCTGGCTCCGTTGCTCGAGACTCCCTTCAATCGCGGCAAGTCATGGATCAAGTTTCTCGATATCTCGGCAATGGGTGGCGTTGGTATCTACAGCCGCAGAGCACCTTATACCGAGATAGTCGAACACGGCGTCGACGGCTTGCTGGTGGAGGATGATCCTGCTGACTGGCAGGTGGCACTCGAACGGTTGCTGGGAGATCGAAAGGCAACCGAGGCCATGGCAGAGCGGGCATTGCAGAAAGCCCGAGATATTGGCGCTGTAGAGGAGTGTACGAACTTTTGGCGTTCACGCTGACTTGAGCGAGATGATCCCAACCCACAAGGCCCGCAGCTACCCCTGCGGGTCTTGTCGTTTATGGGGCCGGGGCCTTCCAATCCGTCACTGCCAGCGGCGATTTGGCGCTCAACGCAGTTAACACGTTGATTACATCCGCTACATGCCAGCAAATTTTGAGTGGTGTGATGTCCAGAAATCATTAAGCTCAAAGTAAGCGTCCCAGGGTCAGTGTGTGCTCTCGCTCGCGCTTGTTCGGCGGTGACGCCGAACGTGCCGGGACCATGAATGCCTCGAGTAAAGGAGACTGACATGACCGCCTTCCCGACCACTCCTCGTTGGATCGTACTCAGTGATGAAGCCCAGGCGCTGGAAGATATCTACTTCTTCCTGCCTGCCATGGCCGCGTTGCGCAAGGAAGGCACACGTGTCGAGCGTTTTGAAACCCGCCGTTGGAAGTTCTCCCCCAAACTTGCCCAGGCGCGCCTCTCCGGTGCCTGCCTGTTGATCGCGCGTAGCCTGGGGCGAGAATGGATCGAGATGCTGGAGCAACACCGTGAGCAGCACGGTCGCATCTGTTACCTCGTCGATCATCTGTATTCGCCTGAGTTGCTGCCATCGGAGCAAGACACCTCCATCCCTGAAGCAGGCCCTGAGACTGAAGCTGCCCAATTGCAACAGCGATTGTTCGCGCTGGCGGATGAGATCGTCGTGGTCAGCGAGCAGCTGAAGGCCGCTCTGGCGAGTCTGCATCCCAAGGTCAGCCTGTTGACGCCGCCACTGACCGGCAAGCTGCCGGATCTTCACCATCTCGAGCAGAGCGACTGGTGCATCGGTTTTCACGGCACTCTGTCACATCGTGAGGACATCCTCACGCTGGCCCCGGTGCTGCGCGATATCCAGACGCGGCATTCGGATAGTGAGGTGGAGCTGATGATGGGCCGCCACCTGCCGCTGGCGCTCAGCGATATTCCCCGCCTCAAGACGATGGAGGCCGTAAGCTGGGAGGCCTTTCAGGATTATTGCTCGCGGCGTCGGATCGCCATCGGGCTGGCGCCATTGATGGAAAACTCTGACAACCGCGCCGCCTCCTGGCTGCGATTTCTCGATATCACCCGTATGGGCGGGGTGGGCATCTACAGTCGACGGGCGCCCTATGTTGATCTGATCGATGACGGCGTCGATGGCCTGTTGGTGGGGGATGGCCCAGCAGAATGGACTGCCGCCCTCGAGCGCCTGCTGGGCGATCGTGATGCGACGCGTGCCATGGCGCACAACGCGCAACACAGGGCTCATGAAGTGGGCGACCCATTGCGGGTACTGGATTTCTGGCGCGCGCGTTCGACGGTGGCGCGTGCCCGCTAGCGGCCTCATCCATGATGGCCTGCTACAGATCGCCGAAACGAGAAAGCCACAAAGAGATAGCCTGCCCAATCACTGTTCGCTCAAGCGCCGCGCCCCTCAGGGGCGCGGCGCTTTGTTATGATTTAGCCAACTTTTCGTTCTGAGTCATTTGCCTGTTGAAAGGAGTGCTGCATGGCCACCCCCGAGTTACCCGATGACTTGCCTGGCGAAGCGTCGCAGTCGTCGCAGAAGGATGTCGAGGTGGCGCATAGCCAGCGTCTCGCGAGCCCAGCGGTCGCCCGCAATCGTGATGTGATTCTTGATGTCCTGCGCGATGTGTTGGCACAGCGGCGTGAGGTGCTGGAACTGGCCAGTGGTAGCGGTGAGCACGCCGTGCATTTCGCCCACGGCCTGCCTCATCTGGCGTGGCAGCCCAGCGATGCCAGTCCGCGTGCGCTGGAGTCCATCGCGGATTGGCGCACCGAAGCCGCCTTGCCCAACCTCAAGGCGCCGATCACGCTGGATGTGCAGGCCGAGTGGCCTGAGGTGGCCTGCGATGCGCTGGTGGCGATCAATCTGATCCATATCTCGCCGTGGCGGGTCACGTCCGAGCTGATGTTGCAGGCCGGTCGACGCCTCCCGAAGTACGGTGTGCTGTATCTCTACGGCCCCTACAAGCGGGGAGGTCAGCATACGGCGCCGAGCAACGAAGGCTTTGATGTGCGACTCAAGAGCCGCAACCCGCTATGGGGCGTGCGTGACCTGGAAGCGGTCATCGAGGAAGCGGAACGCAACGGCTTGCGGCTCGACAGGGTGGTCGAGATGCCGGCGAACAACCTGAGTGTGGTCTTTCGGCGTTAGCGCTTGCTCTGGCGGCCAGTGGGCCGTCAGAGGGGGTGGGAAACGCGTCATCCAGGCAGTGCGCAAGCGCTTGATTTGCCGACCCACCTTCAATAAGGGCCGCTATCCAGCTATTTATAACTCTCTATTGATGCAGCCGATATGTCTGCCTTGATATGGGGAATACCACAGCCACTCCACCGCGACGAATTACAGGTAACCCTGCTTCTGTAGGTTGCGTGCAAGGAGTCGCCGCAAGCGGAAGCGATCGCGCCGGCTTGTGAGGTGGCTCAGCGGCAGCATCGAGCAAGGTGGTGTACCGGGACACGCGCTTCCAGATGAAGGCGTCGCGAAAGGCCAGATGTGGCAATTATCAGCGCACGTCTGCCACACACCAGGCCAGCCCGACGGTTGTGAATCACGCGTCTGGCGTTTCTTCTCCGTCGTCTTCCTTGAGCGAGCCTTCTGTCAGAGGGGATAAGAAAGGTTGCGGATCGTGAGAGGCAGATCTCGCGTCACTTCCCATAGTAAAGGGCAGGAGGGCTGACAACAGGACCGCCGCGAACAGCGAGAACAATGAATCGAAGTGTTTCATGCGCATACCCCTCTAGACCGTGAGTGTGTCTACAGAGCCTATGCCGCCCGAGGCGTGATTGCCTTTCGGTAATCTCGATATGGGCTAGTGGCGCAACCGATCTCATCCCCTTCAGGCGTAGTGGCCGAGGTATCAGCGAACGTCGGGCTCTCGCTCGGTATCATTCCAGTCGATCACGTGGCTGATGATCTTCCAGCCAGCCTTGCGTGCCGCTTTCTCGGCATGAATGCGCGCTTCCATTCGCGAGATGCTGTCGGTCTGCACCGTGAAGGGTTCTTCCAATGCCAGTCGCTTCTGCTTGACGCCAAGCGTCACCCTCAGCCCCTTGAGGGGGGTGGTGGTCTCTCTGGCGCGTGGGGCTTCAGGACGAGCGCGAGGGGAGGTGTCTCGGGAGGTGGAGCTGGCGGTTCTGTTGGTGGTGCGCACGAACTTGTCGAGTTCGCGTTTCATGTTTTCTTCGAATTGCTCGACTGATATGTCACTCATCTGGATAACCCCGTTTGATCAAAGGAATTCACAACTGAAGCAGCAGGGAATCAACACACATAGGTGGTGATGACTTGTGCGATTTCGGTAAGGCGTGTCTTGCCGGTAAATTCAAATCTCACCGTACCGAGTGCCGAGAAGTAGATCGTGAGCTCTGAATCAAGATCAAAGGTGCCGGAAGTTTCGATGGAGTAGGTTTCAATCTTCTTGTAAGGGAGAGAGGTGAAATCTTTCTTGCTGCCTGTCAATCCTTGAACATTGACAGCGATAATACGCTTGTTGGTAAATACAACCCCGTCACGCATTGATTTATAAGCTGAAATGATTTCTTCGCCATCGATCAGCAGGTCACTGACGCGTTCGGCATATTCATCGTTCTGTTTGAGTTTAAAAAAGCCTTTATTATTGAAGTCTATCATTGCATTACCTTGTGATTCGAAGTGCTGCCATCTGGGGATACTTCGATAGCGCATGAGAAGGGGCCTTCCCTTGGCCTCTGGCGAGACATGCGACTTTTACCCTATCACGACTAGAATAATCCATATCGCGCCAACGGAGTAGTCCCGTGCCCTGCCACTAGAGCTCTGGCGCTTTCGAGTGTGCTGCAAGAATGGAGAACATGGGAACGTACACCGGCCTCGCTGCTCAGTGTGAAGCTTGCTGACCGATCTCGGGAGGCCAGCGCCCTTATTCAGATGGCCAGACTTCTTGGAGGCTTTGCAGGGCGGCTTCGACACAGGGCTCGTGTTGCTTGTCGTGACGCCACACCACGCTCAAGGCGCAGGGCAGGCGGGTGTCCGGCACGATATTGAGGCCGCGCTCCTGACGCTCGGCCAGCGCCAATACATCGCGAGCCAGTGTCAGACCGACGCCGGCACGTACCAGGTCCAGCATGCAGACTTCCTGGTCCACCTGCGCCACGCGGTGAGGGGTGCACTGACTGTCGCGCATGGCATGCGCCAGCAGACGTGAGTGTACGGAATTCTCAGGCGTCACGATCCACGGCAGGGCGGCCAGGGAAGGCCAGTCAGTCTCCGTCAGGCGCGCTGACCAGCCGCTGGGGGCGAGAATGAAATAGTCGAAGAATGCCAGCTCGCGATAACAGAGGGAGTCATCGCGAGGGCCTTCACCGGGGGGAGCGAGGTAGAAGCCGATTTCCAGCTTATTCTGGCGCAGTGCCTTGAGGACACAGCCGCTCATGCCGTGGTGGAGTTCCGTTTCCAGATTGGGCGCACGCTCCAGCAGATGACGCAGCAAGCTGCCCAGACGAATGAATTCCGGGTCGACGATGGTGCCGATGCGCAGCTTGCCGCGCACTGTACTGTGCAGTGCCGCGGCGGCCTGCTCGAAGCCACGCGCGCTGGCCAGGGTCTTCTCGGCACTGGGCAGCAAGGCCTGGCCATCAGCCGTCAACAACAGGCCATGGGGGTGACGCTCGAACAGGCTCAACCCCAGACCTTCCTGCAATTGCTTGAGCTTTAGGCTGATCGCGGGCTGGGTGAGGTGCAACGCCTGCGCCGCTCGCGACACGCTCCCTGTGCGCGCCACGGTGACAAAGGCATTGAGTCGGGACAGATCCTGCATCAGTGACATCCATGTGTTTGGCATTTTCTGGCCGGCAAGAGAGGTGCTGCTGGCCCAGCATCCCGCATTGTGGCCTGAATGCGTTCTCTGCCACCTATTGGCCATTGGTCGCGGTAAGCCGTGTTCACCCGGGACAGCCCTCGTGATCGAATCGCCCGCCGCTGTCGAAAACTCTTCCTTCTTCTTCGTTGCAAGTGACTGATTGTAAACGCTTAACTGTTGCTCTGGCTCTCGAGGAGAGCGAAGGCGTTTATGAGAAAAATTGGATATCAGCAATCGTTATATCTCACCCAAGAATTACTCAATTGCACCCTGCGCGTGGCGGCGTAATTTCATGAACACCTGCTGATGGCATGTCCTCGTTCGTCATTGACCAGGCGAAGGACCTTCAGCGCCAGACATGTGCATTACACAGGCTTATTCCTATAAAACACCGCCAGCGGAGATCAGCACCATGACGACAGCAGCCAACGCCATCCAGCATTTCATCAACGGCCAGGTGACCCGAGGCGACTCCTGCGCCACTCAGGATGTCTTCAATCCGGCCACCGGCAAGGTGACCGGCCAGGTCGCGCTGGCACGCAACAGTGATGTCGATGCCGCCGTGGCTGCTGCCGACGCCGCATTCCCGGCCTGGGCTGACACGCCGCCGATTCGTCGTGCCCGGGTGATGTTCAAGTTCCTCGCGCTGCTTAACGAGCACAAGGACGAACTGGCGGAAGCGATCACCCGCGAGCACGGCAAGGTGTTCACTGACGCCCAGGGCGAAGTGGCACGTGGCATCGATATCGTCGAATTTGCCTGCGGTATCCCGCAGCTGCTCAAGGGTGACTTCACCGATCAGGTCAGCACCGGCATCGACAACTGGACCATGCGCCAGCCGCTGGGCGTCGTCGCCGGCATCACGCCGTTCAACTTCCCAGTGATGGTGCCGATGTGGATGTTCCCGGTCGCCATTGCGGCAGGCAACAGTTTCGTGCTCAAGCCGAGCCCGCTGGATCCCAGCGCCTCGCTGATGATGGCGGACCTGCTCAAGCAGGCGGGCCTGCCGGATGGCGTCTTCAACGTGGTGCAGGGTGACAAGGATTCCGTCGAGGCGCTGATCGATCACCCCAAGGTGCGCGCCCTGTCCTTCGTGGGCTCGACCCCCATCGCCAACCTGATCTACGAGCGCGGCGCACGTCACGGCAAGCGCATCCAGGCACTGGGTGGCGCCAAGAACCACATGGTGGTGATGCCGGACGCCAATCTCGACAAGGCGGTGGATGCCCTGATCGGCGCGGCCTACGGCTCTGCCGGCGAGCGCTGCATGGCCATCAGCGTCGCGGTGATGGTGGGCGATGTGGCGGACTCCCTGGTGCCGCGTCTGGCCGAGCGTGCCCGCGAGCTCAAGATCAAGGACGGCATGAACCTGGACGCCGAGATGGGTCCGATCGTCACCCGTCAGGCGCATGAGCGTATCTGCGGTTACATCGAAAAGGGTGTCGCGGAAGGCGCCGAGATGGTCGTCGACGGGCGTGAGTTCACCGGCAACGACATTGGCGGCGACAGCACTGAAGGCTTCTGGATGGGCGGTACGCTGTTCGATCACGTCACGCCGGACATGACTATCTACAAGGAAGAGATCTTCGGCCCGGTCCTGGCCTGTGTCCGCGTGCCGGACGTCGCGACCGCCATCCAGCTGATCAATGATCATGAATTCGGCAACGGCGTGAGCTGTTTCACCGAGAGCGGCAGTGTCGCGCGGGAATTCGGGCGCCGCATTCAGGTCGGCATGGTCGGCATCAACGTGCCGATTCCGGTCCCGATGGCCTGGCACGGTTTCGGTGGCTGGAAGAGCTCCCTGTTCGGGGATACCCACGCCTACGGAGAAGAGGGTGTGCGTTTCTATACCAAGCAGAAGTCCATCATGCAGCGCTGGTCGGATTCCATCGATGCCGGTGCCGAATTCGCCATGCCGACGGCCAGGTAAGTCGCTCGCGACTGCGGTCATCAGCACTGTCGCCATATGCATTCTGGTTACCTACCAGCATACGCCAGCTGTCTGGAGAGGGACGCGCCATGTCAGACAACAAGAACAACCCGCATCGATCCCCGGAGGGCGAGCAGGACGCTCGCCCCGCCAAACCGGGCGACGATCTCTCTGAATTCGATTACATCATCGTGGGCGCCGGTTCCGCCGGCTGCCTGATGGCCAATCGCCTCAGCGCCAACCCTGACCACCGCGTGTTGCTGGTCGAGGCGGGCGGACGTGACAACTACCACTGGATTCACATTCCGGTGGGCTATCTGTACTGCATCAACAACCCGCGCACCGACTGGATGTTCCGCACCGAGCCGGACAAGGGCCTCAACGGGCGTTCGCTGATCTATCCGCGCGGCAAGACGCTGGGCGGCTGTTCCAGCATCAACGGCATGATCTACATGCGCGGCCAGGCGCGGGATTACGATCACTGGGCCGAGGTGTCCGGAGACGACGAGTGGCGTTGGGAGCAGTGTCTGGCTGACTTCATGCGTCACGAGGATCACGCGCTGCTGGATGACGGCGCCAGCAGTGATCCTGAGCAGCGTGATTTCCATGGTCACGGCGGGGAGTGGCGCGTCGAGCGTCAACGCCTCAACTGGGAAGTGCTGGATGACTTCGCCAGTGCGGCCGAGCAGGCCGGCATTCCGCGCACCAAGGACTTCAACCGCGGCAGCAATGAAGGGGTGGCCTATTTCGAGGTCAACCAGCGTGCGGGCTGGCGCTGGAACACGGCCAAGGCCTTCCTGCGCCCGGCGCTCAAGCGCAGCAACCTGACCCTGTGGCACTCCACCCAGGTCAATCGTCTGCTGTTCACGGGCGGCGAGCAGGGCACGGGGGCTGAAACAGGGTCGGCGAAAGAAGCTACCGATCTGCGCTGCACGGGGCTGCAGGTCGTGCGTGACGGCAAGGTCATCAACCTCTCGGCGAAGCGTGAGGTCGTGCTGTGTGCCGGCGCCATCGGCTCGCCACACCTGCTGCAGGTCTCGGGCGTCGGGCCCAGAGCACTGCTGGAGGAACATGGCGTCGAGGTGGTGAAGGACCTGCCCGGCGTCGGCGAGAACCTGCAGGACCATCTGCAGATCCGCTCGGTCTACAAGGTCACCAATGCCAAGACCCTGAACGCCATGGCCAGCACCTTGCTGGGCAAGATGGGCATCGGCATGCAGTACCTGTTCAAGCGTTCCGGGCCGATGAGCATGGCGCCGTCACAGCTGGGGGCCTTCACGCGCAGCAGCGATGACTACGCCCAT
Source organism: Cobetia sp. LC6 (assembly GCF_030264805.1). Classification (NCBI taxonomy): domain Bacteria; kingdom Pseudomonadati; phylum Pseudomonadota; class Gammaproteobacteria; order Oceanospirillales; family Halomonadaceae; genus Cobetia; species Cobetia sp. LC6. The sequence goes on from NZ_JASSPL010000005.1 coordinate 19,980, forward strand.
CCCAACATCCAGTACCACGTCCAGCCACTGAGCCTCGAGGCCTTCGGGCAGCCGTTGCATCCCTTCCCGGCGATCACCGCGAGTGTCTGCAATCTCAACCCCACCAGCCGTGGCACGGTGCGTCTGCAGAGCGCCGACCCGCGTCAGGCCCCGGCCATCGCGCCCAACTACCTGAGCACCGAGGAAGACCGCAAGGTCGCGGCCGATTCCTTGCGGGTCACGCGGCGTATCGCCTCCCAGCCTGCTCTTGCGCGCTACAAGCCCGAAGAGATCAAGCCGGGGGTCGAGTACCAGACGGATGAAGAGCTCGCCAGGCTCGCCGGCGATATCGGCACCACCATCTTCCATCCGGTGGGCACCACGCGCATGGGGCGCGCGGATGACCCGATGGCGGTGGTCGACAGCCGTCTGCGTGTACGTGGGATCCAGGGATTGCGGGTGGCGGATGCCGGCATCATGCCGACCATCGTCAGCGGCAATACCAACTCGCCGACCCTGATGATCGCGGAAAAAGCCGCGGGATGGATCCTGGAGTCTGCCGCCAGTGCCAATGTGGATGAGCCACTGTCGCGATCGGCCTGACAACGGTCGAGCTTTCGACGGGCGACCTCTCGGCGTCCGGTCTCTCGGCGGCCATCTTTCTCCACCCACATCATGACTTTTCCGATACGCCATGCATGGAGACCTTGCGAAAAGCCAATCGCAGGGAGCTCCCCGCGTCTCAACACCGAACCGCATAACCACAATAACGGTGATCAACATGAGCAGTTCTGCGCCCAAGACGGCTTCCGGCAGCGGGAGCCCGACACGCGACCCCCGCGCCTCTCACAAGGCCCGTGACGAGATCGACTGGCGGGTATTTCTGCCCTCGGTGCTCGTCATCGCCGGCCTCATCATCCCCATCATCCTGTTTCCCGAGTCCGGTGAGGCGGCCGTCAATGCCGCCTTCGCCTTCGCGACCGGCAATTTCGGCTGGCTTTACCTGCTGGCGGGCTTCTCCGTCGTCGTGTTCCTGATCGGTCTAGCATTCAGCCGCTACGGAAACGTCCGTCTGGGCGGCCCGCAGGACACGCCGGAGTTCTCGTATTTTAGCTGGGTCGCGATGATCTTTGCCGGCGGCATCGGTATCGCCATCGTCAACTGGGCATGGGTCGAGCCGATCTACTATTTCACCGGCCCGCCATTTGACGTCAAGGCCGGTAGCGATGCGGCAGCCGAGTGGGCGCTGGCCTATGGCCAGTTTCACTGGGGGCTGACGCCCTGGGCGTTCTATTGCCTGCCGGCGATTCCCATCGCCTATTCCATGTATGTGCGCAATCGCCCGGGCGTGCGTCTTTCCGTGGCCTCCAGCGGCGTGCTCGGCAAGCGTGCCGACGGCTGGTGGGGCGTGTTGCTGGATGCCGTGGTGGTGTTCGGCATCGTCGGCGGTGTCGGTACCTCGCTGGGGCTGGCGGTGCCGCTGGTATCACGACTGCTTGGTGATCTGCTGGGCATCGAGCCGTCCTTTGCGCTCAATCTTGGGGTGCTGATGATCTGGACGGCGATCTTCTCGGCCAGTGTGTGGTTCGGGCTGGCCAAGGGCATCAAGATTCTCTCCGACATCAACGTGATTCTGGCCATCGCCTTGCTGGCCTTCACCTTCATCGCCGGGCCGTCGCTGTTCATGGTGGAAGGCTGGGTCAACAGTCTCGGCACCATGCTGTCGAGCTTCGTGACCATGAGCCTGTGGACCGACCCGGTGGGCGATTCGACCTTCTGGAAGGACTGGACCGTCTTCTACTGGGCCTGGTGGATCGCCTACGCGCCGATGATGGGGCTGTTCGTCGCCCGTATCTCGCGGGGGCGCACCATTCGTGAGCTGATCATCGCCGAGCTGGTGTTCGGCTCGCTGGGCTGCTGGGTGTTCTTCGCGGTCTGGGGCGGCTATGCGCTGGACCTGCAGGTGAGTGGCACCCTGGATGTCGCGGCTGCACTCAGCGGCGGCGGTATCCCCGGCGCCGTGTCCGCGATTCTCGCTACGCTTCCGTTCTCCGAGCTGATCACCGCAAGCTTCATCCTGCTGTGCTTCATCTTCCTGGCCACCACCCTGGACAGCTCGGCCTATGTGCTGGCGTCGGTGACCACCCGTGAGCTCTCCGGGTATCAGGAGCCCAAGCGCAGCGTGCGCCTGATCTGGGCCTTCCTGATCGCCGGTGTCGGGGTGGCATTGATCCAGCTGGGCGGCCTCAAGGCGGTGCAGACTTCCACCATCGTGGTGGCGCTGCCGATGATTCCGGTGCTGTTCATCCTGACCTGGTCGCTGGTGCGCTGGTTGCGCCAGGACTTCGCGCGCAAGGTGCTGGAACCGCATCTTGTGCTGGAGACCCCCAGCCCGCGCGATGACGCCAAGTATCTCTGAGTGCACTTTTCCTGACTCTCTCAACACATGCTCTCAACACATGACGCTCACCGGGGCTGACGCGACCCGCATGCCCCCGGACAGAAGGACCGCACCGATGACAATCCACTCCGAAACCCGCCTGCCGCTGACTGACGTCAAGGTCATCGATTTCGGTCAATACATGGCGGGCCCCGCCGTCGCCATGATTCTCGCCGATCTGGGCGCCACCGTGGTTCACGTCGACCCGCCCGGCGGGCCGATGTGGCAATCGCCGGCCAACGCCACGCTCAATCGAAACAAGCTGATCGTCTCGCTGGACCTCAAGTCCGAGGAGGGCGTCGAGCAGGCGCTGGCGCTGATCGAAGAGGCCGACATCGTGATCGAGAGCTTCCGCCCCGGGGTCATGAAGCGGCTGGGCATCGACTTCCAGGCACTGCGCGAGGAGCGCAATGAGCTGATCACGCTGTCGATTCCCGGGTTTGCCTCCAATGACACCCTGCGCCGCGACTGGCGCGCCTTCGAGAGCGTGATCGCCGCCAACTCCGGCGTCTTCACCGACATGGGCCTCAACCGGGTGCTGATGGGCATCAACCCGTCCTTCTCGCCGCTGCCGCTGGGCTCGGCCTACGGCACCATGTTGGCGGCTTCCTCGGTGGTACTGGCGCTACAGGCCCGCGAGCGGACCGGCATGGGCGACGAGATCGAGGTACCGCTGGTCTGCGCGCTGATGGAAGGGCTCTGCTACAACTCGATCAAGATCGAGGGCCTGCCGGAGCGCTACAAGACCCAGCGCGAGAAGGAGATCGAACGTCGGCGTATCGAAGGCCAGCCGATGAATCTCGACTACGACGAGCTGCAGGAGCTGCTCGATCCCTTCTATCGCAGCTACAAGTGCAAGGATGGCCGCATGTTCTATGTAGTCTGTCCGAGTCACCGCGAGCACGCCAAGCGCTGCCTGAAGGTACTGGGCCTCTACGATGAGCTGGTCGCCGAAGGCATGAGCGAGGAGCCGGATACCTATCGCCCGAGCAGCGAATGGCAATCCGACATGTCGCTGGGCGTCTATCCGTTGCCCAAGTCCTGGGCGGACCATATCGCGGCGCGCATGAAGGAGGTCTTCCTCACGCGCACCTCCAAGGAATGGGAGAAGATCTTCGGCAAGGGCAAGTTCCCCGGTGCGCCGCAGCGCTGGCTGCAGGAGTGGATCCACGATGACCACGCTGAGACGGCGGGCCTGATGGTCGAGGTCGAGGACCCGGAATTCGGGCTGATGATCCAGCCCGGCCCGATGGTGTGGATGGCCGACAGCGGCCAGGAGATGCTGACGCCCAGGCCGCGGCGCTGGGTGAGCGTCACGCATGCGCTGTCGGTGCTGACCCGCATCGAGACCAAGCTGCCACGGGTGCGGGCACGCAATGCCCGCGATGGCTGGCTGGAAGGCGTCAAGATTCTGGACCTGTGCAACGTGATCGCCGGGCCGCACTCGGTAGCCTATCTGGCACGCTTCGGTGCCGAGGTCATCAAGGTCGACCCGGCCAGGCCGTTCTATGACTGCTGGAATACCGTCATCTTCGGCCTGTCGCACATGCGCTCCAAGCGCTCGCTACTGACCGACGTCAGACAGCCTCGCGGGCGCGCCATCCTGGATGAGCTGATTCGTCAGAGTGATGTGGTGGTCTGGAATGCCACCGACCGACAGGTGGCCTCCATGGGACTGAGCGAGGAGGCCATGCGCGAGCTGAATCCGGACGCCGTCTTCTGTCAGCTGGACTGCTTCAGTGGCGTGCTGCCCGGGCCGCGCACCAACTACCTCGGCTATGACGATCTGGTGCAGGCCACCACCGGCATCATGCTGCGCTTCGGCGGCAGCATGGACACCCCGGAAGAGCACGCCCACGTCGGCACCATCGATGTCATGTGCGGCTTTGGCGCATCGCTGGGGATTGCCACCGCGCTGTATCGCAAGCTCAAGACCGGCCGCACCTCGCGCATCAAGACCTCGCTGTCGGCGCTCAGCGGACTGGCCCAGTTGCCGTTCTGCTATGACTATGAGCGCCGTGGCCTGTTCGACGAGCCCTCGGGGCGTGAGGCGACCGGTTACGATGATCTGGCGCGTTTCTATTCGGCCTCCGATGGCATCCTGCTGGTCAGTGTCTATGAGTCGGAGCTGGAAAAATTCCGCAAGGTCGAGGGGCTGGAAGAGCTGCCGGAAATGCCGCGTGAGGAGCGCGCCGCCTATCTGGCACCGCGTTTCATCAGCGCGCGAGCCAGTGACTGGGTCGAGCGGCTGCAGGCGGCGGATATCGCAGCGGCCGTGTGCGAGAACCTGGAGACATTACGCTCCTACAACGCCCATCCGGCTGGCGAGCGAACCGGGATTGATGCCGGCAGCTATTCGTTCTCGGTCTACTCGGACCACCCCAGCGGTCACGAGATCACTCAGCTTGATCCCTATGCCATCCGTCCGCGGCGAGGACGCATCTACCCGCTCTCGTCGGCCGAGAAATACGGCGCTTCGACTCGCTCGGTACTCAAGGACCTTGATCACAGCGACGAAGAGATCGACCAGTTGATCGAGGAGGGCGTGGTGTCCGAAAGCTGGAGTGAGGAGTATCTGCCGAGCTGAACCCGCCCTGCGGTACTTGTTCACCGAGGGCCACCGGCTGAAGGTAGTCGATAGCGCCCTGGACGTTCTAGCGCCCCATCTCGTGATCCATGAGGTGGGGCGTTTTCGTGACCCATCACGTCAGCCAGTGCTGATCGCTCAAGGCCGGCTTGTCTGACCCTGAGCTGGCAGGGAGCAGCTTCCGAAGCATGAGAAGTGCTCAAGCGCTGACCCTCTTGTGACACGAAGTGAACGTTGATGATGCTGCTTTTGATAGTGGTGCATCGGCTGGCGTGACCCTCGCGATGCAAAGGTGGAAAGACTGCCGCGTCAGGTGCTGGCTTCTTCGTGACAGTCGCCGCTCATGAGCGCTTGAGACCCACAGGCCGCCGACATTGACGTGTCGGCGGCCTGTTCGCGTCTGATGGAACCTTGGGTCGAGGAGGGCGTGAGGATGGTGCGAGGAGGGCGCAGAAGGGGGAGCGCGCAGCGTGAGGGTGATGAATACAATTCATGTTTCCATGAGAAAATACCGTGTCGCGATTCATGCTCCCCGCGGTTGCCGGGAAAGTATAATGCGCGTGGAATAAAAATATGTATAATACCGCGCTCTTTTTATTACGAAAAATTATTGAATGCAGCGAACTGCCCGAGCAAGAGCGACGTCTCGCCCCTCTTGCTCGGGCTTTCTCACTAAGGTGGTAGTCGTGCAAGAAGCAATTCCCCCCGCCAGTGATGGCGATCATCTGGACCCGCGTGTCTTCATCCCCGCCGTATTGGTCATCCTGGCCTTCATCGGCCCGGTCATCCTGTTCCCGGATGCCAGCACCGCGCTGATCAATGCCGCTTTCTCCTTCGCCACCGGCAAGTTCGGCTGGCTGTATCTGGTGGCCGGCCTGAGCGTCGTCGGTTTCCTCATCTGGCTGGCCTTCAGCCGCTACGGCAACGTCCGCCTGGGCGGGGCAGAGGACACGCCCGATTTCTCCTACTTCAGCTGGGTGGCGATGATCTTCACCTGCGGGATGGGGATCGCGATCGTCAACTGGGCGTGGGTCGAGCCGATCTACTACTACACCTCGCCGGCCTATCACGTGGCGGCCAAGAGCCGTGAGGCCGCGGAGTGGGCGCTGGCCTTCGGTCAATTCCACTGGGGGCTGACGCCGTGGGCCTTCTATTGCCTGCCGGGCCTGCCGATCGCCTACTCCATGTACGTCAAGAAGCGTGATGGCGTGCGTCTTTCCGTCGCCTCACGCGGCGTACTGGGCCGTCATGCGGATGGTGCCTGGGGCGTGCTGCTGGATTCCATCGTCGTATTCGGGATCGTCGGCGGCGTCGGCACCTCGCTGGGGCTGGCGGTACCGCTGGTCTCGCAGCTGGTCAGCGGCATCCTCGGCATGGAAGCCAACTTCGGGCTGGAAGTCGCGGTGCTGTGCATCTGGACGGCGATGTTCTCCGCCAGTGTCTGGTTCGGCCTGGCCAAGGGCATCAAGATTCTCTCAGACGTCAACGTGATCCTGGCGATCTTCCTGCTGGCCTTCACCTTCATCGTCGGTGACTCGCAGTTCATGGTCGAAGGCTTCGTCAACAGTCTCGGCAAGACCCTGGGCAACTTCATCCCGATGAGCCTGTGGACCGACCCGGCGGGGGATTCCACCTTCTGGAAGGACTGGACCGTCTTCTACTGGGCCTGGTGGATCGCCTACGCGCCGATGGTAGGCCTGTTCGTGGCGCGTATCTCGCGCGGCCGTACTATCCGTGAGCTGATCATCGCGGAGCTGGTGTTCGGCTCGCTGGGCACCTGGGTGTTCTTCGCGGTGTGGGGCGGTTACGCGCTGGACCTGCAGATCAGCGGCGCGCTGGACATCAAGGCGCTGCTGGACAGCGGCGGTATCCCGCTGGCGGTGGAAGGCATTCTGCAGACCCTGCCGTATGCCAAGCTGGTCACGGTGGCCTTCATCCTGCTGTGCTTCATCTTCCTGGCGACCACGCTGGATAGCTCGGCCTACGTACTGGCCTCGGTGACCTCACGCAAGCTCTCCGGGTATCAGGAGCCCAAGCGCTCGTTCCGCTTGATCTGGGCCTTCCTGATCGCGGCCGTCGGCGTTGCGCTGATCCAGTTGGGTGGCCTGCAGACGGTGCAGACCTCGACCATCGTGGTGGCGCTGCCGATGATCCCCGTGATGCTGATTCTGGCGCTCTCGATGCTGCGCTGGCTCAAGAATGACTTCCCCAAGGAAGAGCTGAATCCGGTACTGGTCATCGATGACATGCCGGCCTTCCAGCGCAAGCCGAAGAAGGCGAATCGCCAGGCGTAACCGCGCCATGTGCTGAAAGAGACGTCGCAAGACCTAACGACAAGGGCCCCTCGAATGAGGGGCCCTTGTCGTTTCTGGTATATGGAGTCGCCTGACAAGGCGTAGTTTTGCCCATGCCCGGCTCTTCGCTCGGTCATTTCTGGCAGGGATGATCAAGTCCTATGGCGCTTGGCGAGCGGCGCGCAATAGTAGGCTCTCAAGCAGACGGTCTGCGGAGGGCTACAAGGCAGAAAGAGGGGGAGTGGGCGAATGGTGGGCCTCCATCCGTTCGTATTCGAGGTAGGCGACAGGCAGCATCGGGTATCTTGAGACGCCCGGATTGGATGACAGGACGCAACAATCCTGGCCTGGGCGTCAGGCCCTCAGGTCTTGAATACGCGTCTCCCGCTCGGCGATTGGAGAGGGAGGAGATTGCATCTGACCTGAAAACTGCAGCAGCGCGACACCTGTATGCATGAACATGCAGCAAGTCCTGGTTGCCGTGCCGGACGCCACGTCGGGTTCCTCGCTGGCGGGATGAATCAACTGGTGCTTGTATTGCAACACATTAGGTTTTGACTATTCCGCGGTTAGTTATTATTTATTTTTGCTATGGGAACTTCTCGCCAATACTCCTCGCCCCGTTACTCCCTGATTTAACGAGGATTTTGCGAGATGCTGAACGTACGTTTCCCCATGAAGACCCTGACGGCCGTGATGGCGCTGGGCCTTTCTGCCAGCAGTCTGGCGCAGCAGGAAGTGATGACTCGCTCCAATGGTGCGCCGGTCGGCAACAACCAGAACTCCCTGACCGCCGGCCCGAATGGCCCGACACTCCTGCAGGACCACCACCTGCTGGAGAAGCTGGCGCACTTCGAGCGCGAGCGCATTCCGGAGCGTGTCGTCCACGCTCGCGGTACCGGTGCCTACGGTGAGTTCCGTGCCACCGCGGACCTGACCGATCTGACCGTCGCGGCACCTTTCCAGGACAAGGGCCAGGTGACGCCGGTCTTCGTGCGCTTCTCCAGCGTGATCAACAGCAAGGGCTCGCCGGAGACCCTGCGCGACCCGCGTGGCTTCGCCGTCAAGTTCTACACCGAGCAGGGCAACTGGGACATCGTGGGCATCAACTTCCCGGTGTTCTTCATCCGCGATGCGATGAAGTTCCCGGACATGATCCATGCGCTGAAGCCGGACCCGCGTACCAACCTGCAGGACCCGAATCGCTACTTCGATTTCTTCAGCCATATCCCCGAAAGCACCAACATGCTGACCTACCTCTACTCGCCGCTGGGGATTCCGACCAGCCTGCGTGAGATGGATGGTTCCGGCGTGCATGCCTTCAAGTTCGTCAATGCCGAAGGCGACTGGAAGTACGTGAAGTTCACCTGGAAGTCGCGTCAGGGCAACCACGGCATGACGCCGCAAGAAGCCGCCAAGGTGCAGTCCACTGACTTCAACCATCTGACCGATGACCTCTACACCCATCTGGATGCCGGCGATGACCCGGTCTGGGATCTCTACATCCAGACTCTGGACCCGAGCAAGCTGAACAGCTTCGATTTCAATCCGCTCGATACCACCAAGTTGTGGCCGGAAGACCTGATTCCTGCCCGCAAGGTCGGTGAGCTGACGCTGAATCGTACGCCGGACAATTTCTTCCAGGAAACCGAGCAGGCGGCCATGTCGCCGGCCAACCTGGTGCCGGGTGTCGAGCCGTCCGAAGACCGCATGCTGCAGGGACGTCTGTTCGCCTACGCCGATGCCCAGCGTTATCGCCTGGGAGCCAACTTCATGCAGCTGCCGGTGAATGCGCCCAAGAATGAGGTCCACAACAACCATCAGGACGGCGCGGGTTACTCCAAGCCGCGTTCCGGCTCCATCAACTATCAGCCGAGCCGCAACGCCGACTCGCTGGTGGATGACAGCCAGTACGAGTACAAGCGCTACACCCTGAATGGCACCACCCAGCAGCAGCCGATCGACAAGCAGCAGAACTTTGCTCAGGCCGGTGAGCTGTATCGCTCCTTCTCCGAGCAGGATCAGGACGCTCTGATCCAGGCGCTGGGGACTGACCTGGGCAAGGTCAAGAACGAGGAGATCCGCGAGATCATGGTCAGCCACTTCTACCAAGCCGACCACGAATACGGTGAGCGTCTGGCCAAGGTGGCAGACGTCGACATGGATGACGTGGAAGAGCTGATCGAGAACTGAGACATCTGACGCAGCGGGCTGAAAGCAGAGCTCAGGAAGCAGAGCTCAGAAAGATAGGCGTGATGCGATCGCGATCAACCGCTGCCCGGAAGCCCCGGCCCTGATTGACCCGGCAGGGGAGCTTGCGCTCCTCTGCCGGCCGCAACACAAGCGCAACATGTGCGCCAGACGAGCTCAACACGAGCGAAAGACGAGAGAGGAGCGCAAGATGCATACGATGCGAGCCACAGACCCCAGCGGGCAGCCACACGGCCTGGGCAGAAGATGGCTGGCGGTGTTGGCCAGTCTGCTGATGATGGTGCTGGCGGGGCAGGCTGTCGCGGCTGGCGACATCGATATCTTTGACGCCGCACGCGATGGCGACAATGCCGCGATCCGGGAATATGTCCAGCAGGGCGGTGATCTCTCGGTCACCAATTCACGCAGCTATACGCCTTTCATTCTCGCGGCCTACTACGGACATACCGACACCCTGGCGCTGCTGAAGTCCGCCGGTGCCGATGCCTGTGTACTCGATGAGAAGGGCAGCAATGCCTTCATGGGCGTGGCGTTTCGCGGCTTTGACGAAACAGCCAGATGGCTGATTGCCAATACCGACTGCGATGTGAATCATCGCAATTACAGTGGCCAGACGGCGCTGATGATGGCGTCTCTGTTCGGCAATGAAGACATCATCAAGCTGTTGCTGCAGGCAGGTGCGGACCCCTCGATCCAGGATGCGCGTGGCAATACTGCGCAGTCATTGGCCGCGGCCCAGGGCCTGTCACGTATCGTGACGCTGGTGAAGTTCAATATGTGAGGTCAGGCCTGGCCAAGGGCGGCCGGTGTACCCTGTGCGGGGAGTCCATCAGCTGACAACGCGAATGGCTCACAGGCCCTTGGCGCCACCAATCTGACATTCTATCGACTTCACGTTCTATCGATTTTACGTTCCATCAATCTTGAGCTCTATCAATCTGACGTTCAGCAAAGCGCAAGGCTTGCAGATCTGACCAACCCAACGCAAAAGACGAGAAGTGACATCATGAAAGCCATGAAAATCCTGTGTGTGACAGCTGCCCTGTGTGCTGCGAGCAATGCGGCATTTGCCGACAATGGCGAAAGCGACATCCGTGTCCGTGAGGCATTGAGCGAGAGCCGTATCATGGGGCAGGCGCAGCCGGCCGAGCGCAGCACGCAAGTCTATGTTGAAAGCGGCATGAGCGTGGCGGCAGGCAGAGTGCAGCATGCCTTGAGTGAAGAAGGCAGCCGCGGACATGCTCGCAAGTGGGCCATTGAAGACAAGAATCACGCGACGGATTTCGTGAATGATGCCGGCAAGAGTGTCCCTGCCACCCGCATCGAGCATGCCTTGAGCGAGAGCGCCTGACAGCCGATATCACCTCCGGGATGGAGCGTGCGTGACATCATGGTCGAGTCTTTCTGAGCGCTAGCTGCCAGCCAGCAATGAACAGCACGACACAATAACGTGAAGCCCGCCAATTGCGGAAAGACGCTTGGCCATGACGATGTCATCTTGCTCCCGGAACCGGCAGGAACCCTTCAGCAAGGATTCTTGTTGAACCACGCCTTCATCGCTGACGCCAGAATGTCGTCAATCGGCGTGATTCGGTGAATCAGAGTCCTTGCTCAAGCGCTCCTCGCGCCTGTATCACTAACGATTGTGCCCCTCAAATTACCCCCAGTGTTGTGTCCTGATCAGTCTCTCACGCATCTCACCGAGAACATGCCATTCTTGCCAAGTGTCGCTCGGCGGATCTCGCCCTTGTGCGGATTCCACCAGGAGTAGGCCAGTGTTCTGGCAAACGCTTTGGTCGGCGTCGCCTCACTGCGGGTCCAGAATTCGGCATAGGCACCCTGGGTGATATACCAGCCCTTCCACTTCACGCCCGCCGGTCTGGCGGAAAAGCCGGTGAGATTGATGCGTGCCTGATCGAAGGACGTCAACAAAGAGTCGGGTTGTGCTGCCTTGAGCGTGATGGCGATATCGTCATTGCCACGCCAGCCCGTCGAGTCAATCTCCTTTTCTGCTATTCCGATGGTACGTTCCAGTGCCTTCCAGTCATCATCCGAGGCGACTCTCCAGCCCACCGGGCAGAGGTTGCGTGCATCATTGACATCGTGCCAGTCATACAGACGGCCATATGACAACAGGTTGTCCGGGTCATCCTCAGGAATGAATGCCGTTCGGATGGGCGAGCCATCCTGATAGCGAGTCGTTCTGAGATTGTCGGCAAGCCAGGTCTGATTGCCGATCTTCACGGTGCGATACAGATTGCCTTCACTGTCATGAATCGAGGCCTCCGGCTGGATGATCTGGTCATAAAGACTGTTGGCAAACGACATGTTCGGAATCATCATCAGAAAACCCGTCACTACCTTTGATACATTCATGGGATTCACCTCCCTGAAGATGAGCGGGAAGGCGGTGGTCGGCACAAGATCAGATTGACCAGCTAAACCGCGTTGCCTGCTCAGAGACTTGCCATAGCCGGGTCATGACGCTCTTCTCGAGAACGAATTCCCCCAATTCACACTCGCCCACCGGACCGCCAAAATTCATGAGCCCCGTCGGGCCGTAGTAGGCTCGCTGCCTGAGGGTATTTTCGGTGGCGCACATGACTTCGGGGTAAGAGCCTTTCTCCGCCGTCTGCGCCATCCCTGTCTTCACCATCAATGCCCAGCTGAGTCGAGTTGCCAGATTGGCGTTGTCGCGAATCAGTGAGGTGTTGGACGCGCCTGGATGGCAGACAAGGACTTTTACCTGGCGGTCGGCCGCCTCGATCCTGTCCTGCAATTCATAGGCGAACATCATCTGTGCCAGCTTGCTGTGGCTATAGACCTTGTTCGGGTGATAGTTGTGCTCCCAGTTCATGTCGTCGAACTGGATGGTTTTGAGGCCCATCTTGTGGCCTTCACTGGAGACCACGATGATCCGCCCGTGGGAGGCATCGATGCGCTCGAACAGCAGCCCGCACAGCAGGAAATGTCCGTAATGATTCACGCCCAGCTGACTTTCGAAACCGTCGACGGTGAGTTGTTGTCGGGAAACCTGAGCGATGGCGCCATTGCAGATGAGGGCATCGATCTGCGGGACCTTCTCCAGCACTTCCGCGGCCGCGCTGCGCACGCAGGCCAGCTCCGCCAGATCCATGCGTATATGCCTGACATTCGCCGCGGGGCCAAACTCCTCTTGCAGCGCCGCGATGGCGGCCTCTGATCTGGTCGGGTTGCGATTTAGCATCACGACCTCGGCCCCCTTGCTGAGCAATATGCGCGTCGCCTGAAATCCCGCGCCGCTGTTGGCGCCGGTGATGAGATAGGTCTTGCCGACGAGCGAGCCGATTCTGTCCGGAGTCCAGCCCTTGGGGCCAAATGGGGTGTTGCGAGTCATGGTCAAGATCCTGATGTCAGGTGTGCGGCGGTTGCGCTCTGGTCATGTCAGGGGCACGCATGACAGCTTCGCCTAGCTGTCCGTGTGGTCGTGTCCTGCGAGCCTTGCGTGTCTTGCGCGGGGTTGCTGTAGAGGTACTATAGGTATCGGGGAGGGTGATATATAGGCGCTTTAGTCGCTAAAACTTGCCTATTTGTATCTAGGGGTGAGAGGCGCCATGCGGTATTTACGAACGGGAGTACTGGTTGGCGCGACACGCAAAGCGAGTCACACCACGAGCAGCCAGTCTTGTACGCCGGGCATGAAAAATCCCGCCTCGAGGGGCAGGATTTCTCGGTGAAGAAGTTCTCGGTGCAGAATTTCAGCGAGCGGGAATTGAGGGAGAAGAATCGACGACGTCTAGTACTGCGCAGCGAGCCTCTGGGAAATCCGCGCTACCAGCCTCGGCAGCTCGCGCGCGTGGTGCATGCGCAATGCACCATGGGGCGTTTCATGGCCGTCGTCGTGGTGGGCAAAGTGGATGACCTGCATGCCGGCATCCAATCCTGCCTGTACACCGACGATGGCATCATCGATCACCACGCAATGTGAAGGCGCAAAGCCCATCTGCTCAGCGGCGAGCCGATAGATTCGAGGGTCCGGTTTCCACACGCCCAGGGTATAGGCACTGAAGATATGCCCATCAAAGAAACGCGCCAGCCGCGTAGTGTCCAACGCTAGACGTACCTTGCGTTCGGGCCCATTGGACACCACGCCACAGGGATAGCCTTCAAGTTCCATCAAGGCGGCTGACATGCCGGGCATCGCTGTCAGGCGCGCCTTCATCAACTCTTCCAGCAGCGCTCGCATCTCGCCTTCCATGCGCCGTATGGGCTCTTCTTCCAGAACGCCATGTGCTGCCTCCAGCGTGCGCACGATGCTCATGAAACGCATGCCGCGAAACTCGTTCATATAGCGGTCGCTGGTAAATGGCAGACCATAGCGGGGCAGGGTGCTGGACATGGCTTCGGCGAGGAGGATTTCGCTATCGACCAGGGTGCCATCGGAATCAAACAGCAGGCAGAGTTCAGCCATCGATGCCTCTCGTGGGCGTCAGGAGTGTGGGGCCTTCGACCTTAGCAGGTTCTTGCTCGCTGTCACCATCTCACGCGGCAAGAGTTGGCTGATAGGCGTCTGGTAGTGGAAGGAACAGTGGTAGGCATATGAAATTTTCGGCATTAAAATGAGAATGCTTCTCGATCAGTTTTTGGTTGACTGGGTCAACCCTTCGCCAATATAGTTGACCTATACCAACTATATGGTGAGTGACGCATGAGCCAGACATCACTCAATGATGTGTTGCATCAGTTGATGCATGCCTATCGCAGACAGCTCCGTCTGGGTATCCAGCGCTATCAGCTTGATCTCCCGGTCACGCACATTCGGGTGCTGAAGGGAATCGGCCGTACCTCCGGATGCACGGCGCACAAGATCGTGCAGTATCTGGGGCAGGACAAGGCGCGCGTGACGCGGGTACTCAATGAATTGATGACGGCGGGATTGATCGTCAAGTCGAAAAACCCGCAAGACCGCCGCAGTCTGCTTCTCGCTCCCACCGAGGCGGGGCGGAGCATGCTCAAGGAAATTGAAGCTCTGGAAGCTGAAACAGCTCAGCGTATGGCGGGCGACCTCAGCGAAGAGGAGGTCGCCGAATTCGTGAAGACGGCATCTGCCATGATTCACAATGCAGGCGAGTATGAAACTCGCGCTGCCGAACAACTTGAAGGCGTTTGCCAGAGGAGTGCGCAAGATGGGTAAGCCCGCGATGCGAGAGCTTGAAGTGATTCGTTCTGCCCAGGTGACGGAGCATATGCTGCGCGTCACCCTGGGCGGGGAGAATATCGACTCCATCCCCGAGGGGCAGGAGAGCGCCTATATCAAACTGGTCTTTGCGCGCGGGGAAGGTGAGCGCCCGATGATGCGCACCTATACGATCCGTCATCAACGCGCGGCCGAGATCGATGTCGATTTCGTCCTGCATGATCTTGCCGGTCCGGCATCCTCCTGGGCCGCCAATGCACAGCCGGGGGACCGTATCACCATCGGCGGCCCCGGCCCGAAAAAGCTGATCAACATGGAGGCCGACTGGTTCCTGCTGGCGGGTGACATGACGGCCTTGCCGGCGATCAGTGTCAATCTGGCCGAGCTACCGGCTGATGCGCGCGGTCACGCCGTCATCGAGGTGATCAGCGAGGCCGATATCCAGGCACTCGAGCATCCGGCAGGCATCGAGCTGCAATGGGTCGTCAACGCGCAGCCGGACCCGAGCGGCCGGCCGTTGCTGGACAAGGTTGCTTCCTTGCCGAGTCTGGAGGGGCAGGTGGCTGTCTGGGCGGCTTGTGAATTCGGCAGCATGCGAGCGCTACGTGCTCATCTCAAGCAGGCGCATGACATCCCCAAGTCCCACTTCTATGTCTCCAGTTACTGGAAGATCGGGCAATCAGAAGATGGACACAAGTTAGCCAAGCAACAGGATGCCCTGACGGAAGAGGCGAGCTGAAGTCTGCGCCCTCAAAGGTGAAGTTACCGAGTCCCAGCTATGAAAATGCCCCACAGGCCAGGCCTGTGGGGCATAGAGTCAGTCAACGGCGCGCGAGCATCAGAGACTGGATCAGAAGCTGTAACTGGCACCCAGGCGGACGTCACGGCCCGGCTCCAGCATGCTGTCACCACTGCTGAGCAGGTAGCTGCTGTGGTCGCTGTAGCGCTTGTCGAACACGTTGTTGACCGCCAGTGTGAGGGTCAGGTCCTGATATGAGGCGGGTGTCCACTGGGCGCGGATGTCGTGCGTCACGTAGCCCGGCTTTTCCTCGTCGCCTTCTGCCACACGCTCCAGGCGTTCCACCGCGTTCAGGGTATAGCCCAGGGTGACGTTGTGGTTCGGCAGGTGGTACTGATGATCCCAGGTCCACTTGTCGCCGGTGGAGGCGCCGATGTTCATCTCGTCACCCAGCGGGTCGCCGTCGTTGTTCTTCATCACCACCTTGGCGTAGCCCAGGCGTGTGTCGTACCCCCCCACGCCCCAGTTCAGGCTGGCTTCATAGCCACGGCTCTCGACTTCGCCATCCAGGTTGTAGAGTACCGCCGGATCACTGCCGCGATCATAGGCCTGATAGTTCTCGATATCGGTATGGAAGCCGGTCAGTGCGAAGCCGAGACGATCTCCCTCCATCAGGGCATCGCGCTGATGCCAATCCAGACCGATTTCACGTTGACGCGCCTTCTCCGGCTCGAGCCCCTGTGCGATGGAGACTTCATCGCCGATCAGAATCACTTCCCGCGCCTTGGCCCCGCGAATGGCTTCGCCGTAACCGGCATGCAGGGTGAGGTTGTCAGTAGCATCGACACTCAGAATCGCGTTGGGGGAGACCTCGCTGCCACTGACGCTGCCCGCCTCGCCGTAGTCACTGTCGTAATCATCCAGGCGCGCGCCAACTGACAGGGCCCACGGGCCCAGCGTCATGCGGTTCTGGGCGTAGACTCCCAGGTTGCGTGACGTGTCTTCGTTGTTGGGGCCGGAGCTGCCTACATCATCGGAGCGACGCGTGTCCTGATCATAGAAGTCCACGCCGGTAGTCAGCGCATGTGCCACATCCCCCGTCTTGAGGCGGAAGGTGTTGCGAACATCCGCGCCGAATTCGCTGGAGCGGCTGGTGCTGCCCGCCTCGACACGATCCAGTTCCTGGGTGGTGTGGTAGAGGGTGGTCCTGGTGTCGATCAGATCATTGCCCGGGTGCCAGGCATGATTGATGGTGAAGGTCTCACGCTCCATTTCCTGATAGGTCGGCTGCTGACTGCCGAAGCTCGGCATGTGCGGACGCGTGAAATAGGTGCCGTGATCGGTAGTGCGTTCGGCACTGATGCGCAGGTCCTGATCATTGACGTCCAGCAGTGACATCTTGAGCAGGTAGCCGCGCTGCTGACCTGCGGTCTGTTCCTGCTCGCCGCCACCGCCGACTTCGTAGTCGTCGCTGTTGCGGCCGCTGACATAGCCCATCAGGCCGAGATTCTCCCCCAGGCGACCATAGAACGCCGTGGTGCCGGAAGTGGCATCCGCCGCACTTTCGGTGCCGACGGAGACGCGTGCCCCCAGGTCCTGACCGGGCTTGAGCAGATCCTGCGCGTCCTTGGTCTCGAAGCGGAGGCTGCCGCCAAGCGCGCCCGGGCCATCATCGGCGGTCGCCGGACCTTTATCGACTTCCGCCTGCTTGAGCAGTGCGGGGTCAATGGTCAATCGGCCGGTATGGTGGAAGAGGTAGCCGCCCTGACGTGCGCCATCGATGGTGACGTTCAGGTTGGTGTCTTCCAGACCGCGTACATAGACCTTCTGGCCGATGGCGATGCCACCGCCCACGCTGACGCCCGGTTCGGCGCGGAACAGGTCTTCCAGATCGCGTGCCTGACGCTGATCGATCTCTTCAGCGCTGATCACGACATTCTGTTCGAGACGGTCTTCGCTGATAACGAGGGTGGACATGTCGTCAGCTGAGGCATGACCTGAGAGGCTCAGGGTCAACGCGCTGGCGGAGAGGACGGCTGCGGTAAGCGGATGGAGGCGGAGGTGCACGTGATATCCCTTGCTTTGAATAGTTATATGTTACGGATGGCAATGCTAATCGTTCTCAATGATGAATTGCAAGATTCTTGCATAATTTTTGCCTGCAGGGTCTGCTGGCGTCCTGTCGGGGCGAACGTTCGCGATCGAGTTGCGCGCGCAAGGCATTGCCATGTGCAAGATGGCAGTGCTGCTGGATAAGGACTGCCGGATATCGATGCGCTCTTTATCGTGCTCGGTTATCGTGGCAAGCCACGCCCCCTTTTTGACCACCGTCACGTGAGGCACCAGAGTGGATCAAGCAGAAGCACTGTACGAAGCCGTCAATCAGCTCATTCGTGTTCATCAGTTTCGCGACAGGGAAAGCATCTGCCATCACAACGTCTCTGTCGCTCAATGCTATGCGTTGGAGACGCTGGTCAAGCGCGGACCGCTGAGACTGCAGGCGCTGGCGGACGAGATGTATCTGGACAAGAGCACGACAAGTCGTGTCGCTGACTCGCTGATCCGCAAGCATTATGTGCGCAAGGTCGAGGACCCCGACGACCGGCGTGCCGTTGAGCTCTCGCTGACCCCAGAGGGCAGGGCGCTGTACCAGCAGATTCACGCCGAGCTGGTCGCGGAAGAGGCCTCCATGATCGAGGGGCTGTCGCCGGAGGTCGTGGAGGGGGCAGTGGCGCTGCTGAACAAGCTGACCCTCGCCGCTCGTCAGCGCCTGGGTGACTGAGTGAGCGCCTGGGAGTAGACATTAGCGTGGAGTGATACTAGCTTTGTTGTCACTGACAACAGATTGCTGCGAGGGACTGCCATGAGTCGTGAAATCACAAGCTTGCCGGTGGCCATCATAGGCGCCGGGCCGATAGGGCTGAGCGCCACCCTCCATCTCTTGAAGGCAGGGGTGGAGCCGATTCTCTTCGAGTCGGGCGCACACGCAGGCGCCAACCTGGCCAGCTGGGGACATGTACGCATGTTCTCGCCTTGGTCATGGAATATCGATACAGCTGCGGCCGAGTTGCTGCAGGAGCAGGGGTGGCAGGCCCCGGACGCCGCTGCCTATCCCACCGGGGCCGAGTTTCTCGACCGCTATGTCGCACCGCTCGCCACGCACCCGTCGATCAGCTCGCGCCTGCATGTCGATAGCCGCGTCACCCATGTCAGTCGACAACAGCATGATGTGCTGCGCAGTGCTGGTCGCGATGAGGCGCCCTTCGTGCTGCGCGTCGAGGGCCCTGACGGCCCGCGTGATGTGCTGGCCCGCGCGGTGATCGATGCCTCCGGCACCTACCAGACCCCAAACTGGATCGGCGCGCACGGCATTCCCGCCATTGGTGAGCAAGCGGCGGCCGAAGTCATCGCCTATGGCGTGCCGGACATTCGCGGCACACAAGCGGCTGAGTATGCCGGCAAATCGGTACTCGTGATCGGCAGCGGTCACTCGGCGCTGAATGCGCTGCAGGACCTGATCGCGCTGGCAGATCACGAAGAGGGAATGCGAATCGTCTGGGGTGTGCGCTCCACCAATATCGAGGAGGTCATCCGCCCGGCGCCCAATGATGAGCTGGAGGAGCGCAAGGCGCTCGAACTGCGCATCAAGGCGCTGCTTGAAGAAGACCGGATCGAAGTAGTGACCGGGCTTGCCGTCGAGGCGATCGAACACCAGGCAGGGCGCTGGGTCGTAAAGAGTGGCGAACACCGGCTGCCAGCGGTGGATCGCATCATCGCGGCCACCGGCTTCCGCCCGTCTCTGGGACTGCTGTCTGAGTTACGTGTCTCGCTGGACCCCGCGACGCAGAGCCCTATCAAGCTTGCGCCGCTGATCGACCCCAACCAGCACAGCTGTGGGTCGGTGCCGGAACACGGCGCGGCCGAACTGCTGCACGCCGAGCCAGGCTTGTTCATCCTCGGCATCAAGAGTTACGGCAGAGCGCCGACCTTCCTGATGCGCACCGGCTATCAGCAGGTAAGATCCGTGGTGGCCGCACTGACTGATCCCGCCTCCCTCCGCCCGGCGTCTCTCTGCAGTGCAGTGGCTACCCGTAACGCCTGCTCTGCACCCACCTGATCGTCGCGCGCTGGCCTGGGAATGTGATGTCCTGGTAGTGATGGTGATTGGATAGCCCGCGCGACAGGGAGAGCATGAAAATGCCCGGCACCTTTCGGTACCGGGCATTTTTCGCTCAGTCATGGGGCTTGTGGCTGGGCTCGTTCCTGGGGGCTTGTAACACGCTCAGCCCGTCGAACCTGCTTTTTTGGGCGCGGCCTGCTTCAACTGCACCGGCTTGCGGATGCCGAGGAAGTAGACGAAGACCACCGTCAGCACAACGAAGAACAGGCTGTCCGGCGTGGTGAGGAAGGTCATCGGGTTTCCGTTGGAGAGCGTCAGCGCGCGGCGCAGGAACTCTTCCAGATTCGGTCCGAGGATGAAGCCCAGCAGCAGCGTGATCACCGGATAATCATGCTTGCGCATCAGGTAGGCGACGATGCCCAGCACCAGCGTCATCATCATCTGGAACACGGAGTAGGTGGCCACGAAGCTGCCGACCACGGCCAGCAGTGCGATGGCGCCGTAAAGCACGTCCTTGCGGATGGTGACGATGCGCAGGAAGTAGGGGCCCATCAGGTAAAGCGTGAGAGGAATCAGAATCAGCGCGCTGAACAGCAGTGAGGCCAGCATCGGCGCGATCAGTCCGGATTGTGACGCCATCAGCTGCGGCCCGGGCTGGATGCCATTGATTACCAGCACCCCCAGCACGATGGCCGTGACCGGGTCACCCGGGATCCCGAAGGTCAGCATCGGCACCAGGGCGCCACCACAGACGGCATTGTTGGCACTCTCGGCGGCGGCGATGCCCTGGGGGTTGCCCTTGCCGAAACTCTCGGGCTTCTTCGAGGTGCGCACGGTTTCCACGTAGGCGAGGAATCCCCCCATCGAACCGCCCGCACCAGGCAGGGTGCCGACCATGTAGCCGATCAGCGTTGACTTCAGGTAGCAGCCGAGGCCGATCTCGCGTATGGCGCTCAGTGGCGGAATGAAATCACGCCGCTTGAGCTTTTGGCTGGCTTTGAGCTGCTGGCGGATGGCGGCATCCTTCTTGCGATTGCCGACCTGGATCAGAAGCTCGCTGATGGCGAAGGTGCCGATGATGACGGGCATCAGGTCGATCCCGGCGGTCAGCTCACTGATGCCAAAGGTGAAGCGCGCCAACGGCTGCATGGCATCCAGTCCGACCGTTGCCAGCATCAGGCCCAGGCAAGCGGTGATACCGGCCTTGCGGATGTTGCCGCGTTGGGCGACCACGATCACGATCAGCGCGAAGGCAATCAGTGCACATTTGCCTGTCGTCTTGACCAGCAGTGAGGCCTCGGCGATGAAGGGGGCCAGCACGATCAGCAACAGCGCACCGAGGCTGCCGCCGATCATCGAGCCGAAGGAAGCGTGGCCCAGTGCCAGCGCGCCTTCTCCACGCTGTTGCATGGGGTAGCCTTCCAGTGCGGTCATCATCGAGGACGGCGCGCCCGGAATGTTGATGGTGGTGGCCGTGATGCTGCCGCCACACATGCCGGCCATGTAGATGCTGGCACACGCCATCAGGGCGGTGGTGACATCGAGGCTGTAGGTCAGCGGCAACAGCAGGGCGAGTGCCAATGTCGCGGTCAGTCCCGGGATGGCCGAGAAGATGGTGCCGATGACGAAGCCGGCAACTACATAGAACAGGATCACGGGGTCCAGCAGAAGCGCGAAGCTGGAGAATACCTGAGCAATGAATTCCATGGATCAGCCCCCATTGCCCAGACCGAGCGCAAAGAGATCCAGCGCAGGGAGATGGACGTTGAACAGTTGCTCGAAGAGCCCATGGCCCAGTGCGGAGATGGCGCAGGCGATCAATGCCTTGCTGATCCATTTCTCACGCCCGGAGAACAGCAGCATCACGACAAAGACATAAAGTGCTGACGAGAGCAGATACCCCAGGTGCGAGAACGCCAGGATATAGAGTGCGGTCACCAGCATCAGCCGCAGTGCCGGTGAGAGCAGCGGTGCGCTGGCCTCGTCGTCCGTCGTGGAAGTCTCCTTGCCATCATCGGTTGCGGCGCCGCGGCTGGCGCGGTGCTGGCTGACCAGCTGTGCCACGCAGAGCACCAGGGCGATTGTCCCGATGAGGACGGGGAAGAACGAGGCCGTCAGGCGGCCATTGTCCAGTGGGGATGTCATCTGGAAAGCACTGATCAGATAGAACGCGCTGATGGCGGTCATGGCCAGCGTCAGCGGAGTCGCGCCACTGAGCAACCAGTGGCGTCGGGGCGGGGAAGCGGATGAGGACATGACAGAGTTCCTTGGCGGCGCCTGTCGTCAGACGCCGCATGACGATGGGTGAGATAGGTCAGTGATGGACAGATGGCATGGGCGCCATGGAGACGCCCATGCCAAGGCATTCACAGACCGAGTTCATCCATGGCAGTGAAGGTCTTCTGTTGGTAATCCTCGATCCAGGTATTGACCTCATCGGCCCCCAGCCAGCTGGGCGTGACGCCGACCCCTGTGATCCACTTCTGGAATTCCGGCGTCTCGTAGGCGCTGTGGTAGGCGCTTTCCAGGGTGCTGACTACCTCATCCGGGGTGCCCTTGGGCACGGCGAGCACGATGAAGCTGCCGGTCTCGAGATTGCCGCCCAGTTCGCTCATCGGCGGCACTTCCGGGTAGGCCGGGTTCTGTTCGGAGGAGAACTCGACGAGGCCGTGGGCGTCGCCGGATTCCAGAATGCCGGAGAAGTCACCCAGGCTCGAGATGGCGCCGTCGATCTCGCCGGAGAGCAGAGCCTCGGCTTCGGCGGTGGAAGAGCCCGGATAGGTAATGACATTGAACTCGACGCCCGCTGCCGCTTCCAGACGGCGGACCGCCAGATAGGGGCCAGAGCCCTGCGGGGCGACGCCGATTCGTACGGTGCCGGGGTTTTCGCGTGCGGCCTCGATCAGTTGCTCATAATTCTCATAGCCGGACTGCTTGGACACCACGATAGCGTCCGCTTCCTTGGTGATGCGGGCGAAGGGAATCATGCGGTCCAACGAATAGCCGGGTACCAGGTTGCCGCGGGGCAGGGTGATGATGCTGTCGTAGGTCAGCACGCCGACGGTGTGGCCGTCCGGACGCGCCTTGCTGAGTTGCATCAGGCCGGTGGCGGTGATGGCGCCCCCGATGTTCTCGACGTAGATCGATTTTGGCAGATCCTGCTCGGCGAGATTGCTGATCTTGCGGCTGATGGCGTCGGCGCCACCGCCGGCCGGCCATGGCACGATCAGACGGATGTCACGTACGGGGTAGTCAGCCTGCACACCGGTGCTGACGAAGGGCGAAGCCGCCACCATGCCGGACAGGGCCAGTGGGGCGAGCAAGGCCAGCAGTGGACGGTTGCGCCCCTTGCGGTTTGCGCGGGATAGATGGCTATCACGAGAGTTGGCATGCACGTTGGCTTGACGGCGGTTGAGGCGGCTATTCAGAAGGGTCATGGCATGACTCCAATGTTGTTATGGTTGTGGTCATTCAAGACGCAATGAGGCAGGTAGTGGGACGGACGACAGCTCGGCGTGACCTGTCGCCCGCGGCGGCCGTGGACAAGACGGCAGCAGGCAGGCCGATTACTGCTTGGCGGCCATATAGCGTTCGAATTCTGCACGCGCTTCGTCTGTCGGCGGGTACAGGCCGATCACGGGAGTGCCGTTGCGCACCTTCTCCAGCACGTAATCCTCGAAATCTTCCATCTGACTGGCTTCCTCGGCGATCTCATCGGCCAGCTCAAGCGGGATGACCATCACGCCATCGGCATCGCCTACCAGCACGTCGCCCGGGAAGACCGGCACGCCGCCACAGCCGATCGGCACCTGCAGCTCTACCGCATGATGCTTGGTGAGGTTGGTCGGGGCACTGGGCTTGGCGCAGAAGATCGGCAGGTTCATCTCGGCAGCGGCGCCTGAATCACGAATCCCGGCATCAGAGACGAAACCGGCGCACTGACGATATTCCAGACGGGTCAGCAGAATGCTGCCAGCGCTGGCGGCTGAGGCATCCTGGCGGCAGTCAGACACCATGACATGACCGGACGGTACGGTTTCCACTGCCAGGCGCTGCGGATGCTTCGGGTCGCGGAAGGCAGCGACGGTGTCGATGTCTTCGCGTGCCGGGATATAGCGCAGTGTGAAGGCCTGGCCCACCATGTGGGTAGTCCTGTTGTTCATCTGCACCACGTTCTGGATGAAGGTATTGCGCAGGCCGCGCTTGAAAAGCAGGGTGTGCAAAGAGGCGGTCGAGGCGCGCATCAAACGCTCGCGGGTCACGGAGGAGAGCTCGGCGTAGCTGGGGTGCTCTGTGGAGGTAATGGCAGTCATATGGCGTCCGTCGTCAGTATAGGTAAGGAGTCTCGGCTCTCGGCAACGTGCCTGGCCCAAGTGATCAGTCGACACGTGCGTCTGATGTGCTTTCGAGACTCACTATAGGGGGGAAGAGATGACTGATCAAACAAATATTGACAACTTTTGATGGGCAATAAGTCTAGTGTCGTGACCCGAAAAGCACGCCCAGGTGGTCACCAACCGGCGTGTCACCACAGGGCAGAGGCAGCTGTCAGGAAAAGAGAGTGCATGGAGGATTAGCGAGGTTTTGCTTCATGTTCATGATTTGTATGAGGTTTTTGTGTTGTTTTGACGTGATGGGTATCTGGTCAGCTTGACATCCCGATACGCAATCAAGCGTTGAGCCCCTCTTCAGAGGGAAATGCGCCGGAAGAGCTGCTCGTCGGCAGCGACATAGGTCGCATGGCAGCACCTGATACAAGTTGTCATATTTTGTCGGCAGGTGGCATTTGCCCCCTTTGACCGTCAAGGAGATGACATGGAAGCGACATGGCGCTGGTTCGGTCCCGCAGACCCCATCACGCTCGAGGAAATTCGCCAGACCGGCGCGACAGGTATCGTGACGGCGCTGCACGAGATTCCCAATGGTGAGGTCTGGCCGCTGGAGGCTATTCGTGAGCGCAAGTCGCAGATCGAATCCGCTGGGCTTCGCTGGTCAGTGGTCGAGAGCATCCCGGTGCATGAGGCCATCAAGCAGGCTGCTCCGGGGCACGAGCGGTATATCGCCAACTACCAGCAGTCGCTGCGTCATCTGGCGGAATGCGGCATCACCACGGTGTGCTACAACTTCATGCCGGTACTGGACTGGACGCGTACGGATCTCGCTTGGCAGCTGCCGGAAGGTGGTACCGCTCTGCGCTTCGATCAGGATGCCTTCGCGGCCTTTGATCTCTATCTGCTTGAGCGCCCCGGCGCCGAGCACGAGTACAGCAGCGAAGAGCAGCAGGCCGCGCTCAGGCACCTGGAGTCGCTCGATGATGCCGGGCGCGAGAAGTTGATCCGCACCATCATCGCAGGGCTACCGGGAGCCGAAGAAGGCTACACGCTGGCACAGTTCCGAGCGGCGCTGGCGGCCTATGACGGTATCGATGCCACGCGACTGCGTCAGCATCTGGTCACCTTCCTCAAGGCCATCGTGCCGGTGGCGGAAGAGGCCGGTATCCGGCTGGCCATCCATCCCGATGACCCGCCGCGGCCGATGTTCGGCTTGCCGCGTGTGGTCTCGAGCATGGTCGATGCTGACTGGCTGCTGGGCGTCGTGCCAAGCCCCGCCAATGGCCTGACGTTCTGCACCGGCTCCTACGGGGCCAATCCGGAGATCGATCTGTGCATCATGGCGCGGCGCTTCGCCCCACATATCCACTTTGCCCATCTCAGAGCCACCGGGCGTGACAGCGAGGACAAGCGCTCCTTCCATGAGGCTGAACATCTCGAGGGTGATCTGGACATGGTGGACATCATCAGCGTGCTGGTCGCGGAGGAGCGCCGTCGCCTGGTGTCTGGCGGCGCGCCCTTGCCGATGCGCCCGGATCACGGCCACCACATCCTGGACGATGCACGCCGCGAGACCCGTCCGGGGTATCCGCTGTATGGGCGCATGAAGGGGCTGGCAGAAATCCGTGGCCTCGAGATGGCGATCCAAAGACTGGCCTGACGGCGGCTACGCCATCCAGAATCAAGCACAAACACGAACGGCCACCCGCGGTCTTGAGACCGGTGTGGCCGTTCGTGTTCCTGCGGGTCGCGATATCTGATGTTTCAGAGCTCAGAGCTCAGCGCTCAGATCCCAGACGCTCTCAGTCTTCGACGATGTCGAAATCACCATTGGTGCGCACGTAGAGCAGGGTCTCACCGTCAGCGCCGGTGGTGATCTCATGGGTGATCTCGCCCTGAGAGCCGAAGTAGCTGCCGGCCGCCAGGCGCTGGCTGTCGTCCTTGCCTTCGGTCTCGTGGGCCAGGTCGCCCTTGATGACCACGGCGCGGAATTCATCGGCGTGGCTTGTGATCTCACCGGAGAAGTCGGCCGGCAGTTTCACCAGGCGGCCGCTCAGCTGGCCGGCATCCGGGTGGCCCCACAGAAAGGCGGTCTTCGGGCCTTGTTCGGCGTCGTCGCTGCTCGGCAGATTGATCCAGCGGATGTCATTGGCATCCAGCCACACCATGTTGTTCTCGGCGACATTCAGCGGTTCTTCATCATTGTGGAAGGCCTCGGATTCCGGCTGTACCAGATAGGGGCCTTCGTCGATCTCGATGTAGGCCATGTTGACCTTGTCTCTGGCCGCGGTGATATGGGATTCCCCGGCCGGCTGGATCCAGAACGAGCCTGCGGGCAGCCACTGCTCATCGGCGTTCTTGTCGTCGTTATGGACCTCGCCCTGGATGACCACGCCACGGTAGGTGATGTTGTGGATGTGGGGCGGTGAGGAGAAGCCCTCATCGAACTTCACCAGAAATCCTGAAGCACCCTCCTGTGTACGGTCCCCCCACAGATCGCCGGCGGCCGGGCTCTGGTCACCGCGCAGCGGGTTCAGGTAGCCCCAGTCGATGTCGGACTGCTGGACGACTTCACTGGTCGGCGTGAGCGTGGCGTGGTCATCGGCGTGGGCGGTCATGCTGGCGAATGCGACCGAGAGGCCGAGAAGAGCAAGGTAAAATGGGCGTTTCATGAGAATTGCCTGCCTGTCTGAACATGGGAAAAGAAAAATGAATCGCCAGTGTGCTGACGATTGACGCCGTGAATCCTGGAGTGGGCAGGTGCCGGAATATAGCGGCATATGGATGAAAGACTTTCAATAAAAACACGATAATCGTGAGTTCATCTCTGGCATGTTACCGACGACATTCCCCAAGGGACGCCACGATACGCGTAGCACCTCTTGTCATGAAGCTGGGAGTTTTACCGACAAAACAAGATGTTGGCGTACTTTCAGGGCGGTTTCCTGCAGGCACTACGTTGAGGCCGGCGGGGTGAAGTGGGCAGGGATGAGCCGCGAGGAGAAGACAGGCGTTGCGTCTGGACAAGAAAAGGGGAACTCCGGACATTCCTCAAACAGTTTTCAGAATGTCCGGATAATGCAGTGGATCAGACGAAATCAGGGGCGATCAGGCGCGGAATGGTCAACACGAATTCCGGGAACAGGATCATCATCAGGATCACGGCCAGCATCACGCCCAGGTACAGCATGGTGGTCGCCATGGCCTTGAGCAGGGGGATGCCGCCGATCTTGGCGGAGATCATTAGGCATAGGCCGTAGGGCGGTGTGATCAGTCCCAGGCCCAGCGCCATGACGCCGATGACACCAAACTGTACCGGATGTACCCCTGCTGACATCGCCAGCGGATAGAAGATGGGGGCCATGATCGCCATCGCGGGCAGGGCATCCATGAAGGTACCGATCACCAGCAGCACGATGGTCATCACGATGAGCAGCACCGTCGGGTCAGTGATGCTGACGCCCGCCATCAGCTTCGGCGGAATCTGATAGAAGCTGATCAGATAGCCGAAGATGGCCGCGCCCACCAGGCTGAACAGTGACAGCGAGCACAGCCTGACAGTGTCGGTGGAAGCATTGAGCAGCTTGGTGAGGTCAAGTTCGCGGTAGACCACGAAGCCCAGTGCCAGCGCGTAGACCACCGCGATCACCGCGGCCTCGGTTGGCGTCACGATGCCCAGGGTGATGCCCCCGATGATGACGATCGGAATCCCGGCGGCCAGCAGGCCATCCTTGCCGGAGCTGGCCAGCTCCTTGAGGGTGGCGCGCTTGCGCACCGGCACGTCATAGCGGCGGACATAACGGGTATTGAGCAGCAGCTGGGCCACGCCGATCATCACGCCGGGAAGAATGCCGCCCAGAAACAGGCCTGCAATCGAGGTGTTGGTCAGCGCACCCCAGACGATCATGTTGATCGACGGCGGGATGATGGTCCCCATCACCGAGGAGGCGGCAGTGACCGCCACGGCGAAGCTGACCGGATAGCCCTCGCGCTTCATGGCCGGAATCAGTACCGTCCCCACGCCGGCACTGTCGGCGGTTGAAGAGCCGGATACCCCAGCGAACAGCATGCTGACCAGTACATTGACGTGAGCCAGCGCGCCACGGAAGTGTCCGACCAGGCGCATGCACAGCGTGATCAGGCGGTCGGTGATCCTCGCGGCATTCATCAGGTTGCCGGCCAGCAGGAACAGCGGCACGGCCAGCAGCACGAAGGAATCCATGCCGTTGTACATGCGCTGGAACATGATCCAGTAGGTCAGTCGCGGATCGAGCAGAATCAGTGTCGTCGCCGTCAGCACCAGCGCCATGGCGATGGGGATGCCGATCACGATCAGTACGCCCAGCACGCCAAACAGCAGCCAGGGCATCAGGTAGAGCCAGTCCATTGGCATCATGGCAGTGTTCTCCCATCAGTCGCGCCATGCGCATGGCCGGCGATGGCGGAGGACAGGACGACCTGCGTCTCCTCCGGCGTCGCCAGTTCTTCTGCCTCGTTGGGCGTATTGAGTGCCGCTTCCATGGCTTTCATGCCGTAAAGCCAGGCATGCAGCAGCCGTTGCAGGCTGAACAGCACGATGAAGATGCCACTGACGGTGAATACCGAGTAGACGTAGATCATCGACAGTCCCGAGGCCATCGCACTGCGGCGCAGACCTGACAGCGCGAAGTCCTTGCCATGCACGATGAACAGCACCCCCAGCAACAGGCAGGCGAGATCACGAATCCAGCGCGTGACGAGGTCGGCACGGCTGCCGCGAGGGAAGGCTTCCAGTACGAAGTGATCAGCGTGCAGGACGCCGACGGCGGTACCCAGCATCACCATCCACTGGAAGGCGAAGCGGCTGAATTCCTCAGTCCAGAACAGACGCGGCAGGAAGACCAGGTTGCGACTGGCGATCTGATAGATGATGAAGACGATGAAGCTTGCCAGCAGCGCCAGCAAGACGAGATAGAGCAGACGTTCGAGCGCCCGGTTCAGGCGGGAAAGCCCTGAGAGCACAGAATGCATGGCACTGTCCTCAAGAAGAGTGCGAGGGAGAGGAGCTCGACGCAAGGCGGCGAGATCATTCAAGCCAACCTGACGGTGGGGCAGCCAGACGCTGCAGGGCTGCCCCGCAGGCGTGACTTACTTGACCGCACGCACCTTGTCGTAGATTTCCTGCAGGCCCATCTCGTCGATCACTTCCTTGAGTGGCTCGGCGACGATCTCCTGCATGCGCTCACGATCGATCTCATGCAGCTTGGCACCCTGTTTCTCGAGTTCCGCGAGGGCGTCCGCATCCTGCTCGAGCTGCACCTTGCGGGCATAGGCCGCCGCTTCGTGGGCAGATTCCATCAGTGTCTTCTGCTGCTGCTCATCCAGGTTGTTCCAGGACATCTTTGACATGGTCAGCAGGCGCACGGTGATGTCGTGCTCGGACAGTGCGATGTTGGGGGCGACTTCATGGAAGCGCATGCGCAGGGTCCATTCCGGCTCATTGAGCAGGCCGTGGATCGCGCCCAGCTGGATGGCGGTGTAGATCTCCTTCCAGGCCACCACGCTCGGTTCGACCCCAAGTGCCTGCCAGGCGACGATCAGCGGCTTGGTCGGGTTGGTACGCAGTTTGAGGCCCTGCAGGTCATCGAGTGAGGCGACCTCGCGCGAGCTGACGATATGCCGCTTGCCGCCCCCGAAGTAGGCCAACACCTTCACATCGGTCTCATCACTGATCTTCTGGGCAATCTCTTGACCGACATCGCCATCCAGCACCTTCTGCCAGTGATCGACATCGCGATACAGGAAGGGAATCGTGAAGACGTTCGCAGTGGGTGAGAAGTCGGTGATCAGACCCGGGCTGACGATGGACATGTCCAGCGCGCCGGCCATCTGTTGTTCGAACATTTCGGTCTCATGGCCCAGCACCGAGTTGCCCATGATGGTCATGGTGATGTCGCCATCGGTCTTCTCGGCGAGCAGGTCCCGCAGCCGCTCCGCGCCGAGCTGATAGGCGGTATCTTCGGTGCCAGCGTGGCCGAAGCGCAGTTCCATCGCGTGGGCGCTGGTCGAGACGCCGAGCGTGGCACCCAGCAGGGCGCCGGTGGTGGCCGCGACAGCCAGGCTCTTGGTTAGCCCTTTGCTCAGGCGTGAGCGCTGGGTGATAGCAGTGGGAATGGAGGTGGAAGTAGAGAAGGAGGCTTTGGTTGGATTGATCCAATTCAGCATGATGGCGTTTTCCTTGGCGTTGTTTGTTGTTGTGCCTTGCGTCTTCTTGTCTTGCCGTCTTGCGCTTGCCAGACCGACAGTCTCCAGACTGCCGGTCCATGCTCGGGGGCTGCCCGGCTTGTCGATGCTCTCCAGGCATGACGTGCCGCGCAGGTGAAGCTTGGTATCAGTGCTTCGGGGGCGTCGCGACGATGGCGTCGTCAGGACTCCCGCAGGAGCGGCGTATCTTGAGTTCCGGCGGCATGATGACGCTCTCTCGCTCGCCGCCGGGATTGGCGATCCGGCGCAAGGCCAGTCGCGCCGCCTGCACCCCGATGGCATAGGGGTGCGTGGCGATACTGGTCAGGGGCGGGTCGCCCAGTTCGGCTTCCTCGACGTCATCAGTGCCGATCACGGCACAGTCGCGACCGGGCTCGAGCCCCATCTGGCGCAGGCCCAGCATGGCCCCGAAGGCCACCAGGTCGTTGTGACAGACCACCGCTGTCGGGCGTGGACTTTCCTGCATCAGGGTCTTGATCAGTTCATGGCCGACGCGTCGGGTCACGCCATTG
Source organism: Cobetia sp. LC6 (assembly GCF_030264805.1). Taxonomy (NCBI): domain Bacteria; kingdom Pseudomonadati; phylum Pseudomonadota; class Gammaproteobacteria; order Oceanospirillales; family Halomonadaceae; genus Cobetia; species Cobetia sp. LC6. Next base: position 50,612 of record NZ_JASSPL010000005.1, read on the forward strand.
CCGCGCACCAGGCGGCGATAGCCTAGACCGTGATGATCCAGTGCGGCCTGATAGCCCAGCCAGCGGTCATGACTGACTGAGTGATCCGCGCCGCCGATGAAGGCGATGCGCTGATGGCCCAGGCTGACGAGGTGATTGACAGCCATCTCGGCCACGCGCCGGAAATCGGTGCCGGCGTAATCGAAGGGCGGCGCGTCCAGGTAGCGCATCACCTGAATGCAGGGCATGCCCCAGTCGGCCAGCTGATGGATCAGGTTGGGGTCTGTGTGTTCGGCGGGGCACAGCAGCAGGCCATCGACGCGATGTTCACGCATGCGCTCGATGAAGCGCTGCTGGCGCTCGGGGGAATCCTCGCTGTTGGCGAGAAATGACACATAGCCTTCCTGATGCAGGGCGGCATCGATACCCGCGACCATGGAGCCGAAGAAGGGGTTGGCGATGTCATAGACCACTACGCCCAGGGTGGCGGTGCGGCTGCCCCGCATGGCGGCGGCGCCACGATTGTAGACGTAGCCCAGCGCCTTGATGGAGGCCTGGACCTTCTCGCGGGTGCGCTTCGCCACCAGCGGACTTTCGCGCAGCACCAGCGAGACCGTACTGCGCGAAACCTTGGCGTGGGCGGCGATGTCCTGGAGCGTGATGCTGCTCGAGGCGCTCTGCGTTGATGAGCCCTGTGATGACGAGGCCTGCGAAGACTGAATGGCATCTTCCCGGGCTGGGGACGGCGTGCTGGGCGATTTCATGGCGTCGTTCCTGGGCATTTTCTTGTTGTCATCCCAAGCCTGGGCTGGGGTGCTGGCGTTTTGGATTGTTCCAATTCCTTGTCGTCAGCATAGAGCAATCCCTCGGCTATCCCTTCAGCACTTTGGTATGGCAGCCAAGTGTCGAAGGGGCGGCGTCACCGGCATGCCGGCCACAGGTCTACCAGCGTGTCCAGTGGGCTTCATTGACCGCGCTCAAGGGGGATTCCCCTGCCAGCGCCAGCATCAGGTTGTCCAGTGCACGTTGCGCCATGGCGCGCCGGGTCTCATGGGTCGCCGAACCGATATGCGGCAGCGCCACGACCTGTGGCAGGCGCGTCAGCGGCGAATCTGCCGACAGCGGCTCCTGTTCGAAGACATCCAGTCCGGCACCGCGAATGCCGCCGCGTTCCAGGCATTTGATCAAGGCACCCTCATCGATGACACGCCCGCGGGCGATGTTGATCAGAAAGGCGCTGGCGGGCATCAACTCCAGCTCGCGCTTGCCGATCAGGCGTTCGGTCTGCTCGCTGAGCGGGACGGTGACGCACACGAAGTCGCTGGTCTTGAGCAGAGAGTCCAGTTCGACGCGGGTCGCGCCAAGTTCGCTTTCCAGCTCAGGCTTGGGGGAGGCGTTCGAGTACTGGATGCGCATGTTGAAACCGAGCGCGCCGCGCCGTGCGATCGCCGCGCCGATGCGCCCCATGCCGATCATGCCCAGCGTCTTGCCGTGTATATCCGTGCCGAAGTGGGACGGAGTGAGGCTCTCTGACCATTGGCCATCGCGCACCATGCAGGCCAGCTCCACCGCGCGTCGCGCCGTGGCCATGAGCAACAAAAAGCCGGTGTCCGCCGTGGTTTCGGTCAGCACATCCGGGGTATTGCACAAAAGGATGCCGCGCGCGTTCATGGCCTCCAGCGGGTAGTTGTCATAGCCCACCGAGACCGAGCAGATCACCCGCAGGGCGGGAGCGGCATCCAGCAGCGATGGCGTGATGACATGTCCTGAACAGATCAAGCCGTGGGCGTCATGCAGGGCATCGCGCAAGGCGTCTTCCCGCGCCTGTGCGGACAGGCCCTCAGGCAGCACAACGACATCATGGTGTTCGCGCAGGGTGCTCATCTGGTCATCGTCGAGTGCCTTGAGCATGACGACCTTGTGGCGGGGCCTGGGGTTGGACGCGTCGCTGGCCATCTGGCTGGCTCCCTGGGGCGAGTACTGCTGTGCGTGCATGGAGGTCTCCTTGAGTTCATGCACGTTCGACAGGAACGGATCGACATGAACGGATCGAGATGAACGATTTGCGGCTCAGGAAACGAGGCTGGCAGCCTCTCCGTTCTCGATCGCCGTGAGTGTCTGGCGATCCGGCAGGCCTTCCATGTCACCGCGCACCTGCACCGCGCGACTGCCCAGCAGGTTGGCCCGCAGCATGGCGGCTTCAGGTGACAGTCCATCGAGCAAGGCGCTGATGGCGCCTACCGCAAAGGCATCGCCTGCACCGACGGTATCGACGACCTGCTCGACACGCTGGCCGGGGACGCTGAAGGCGGCTTCCTGGCCGCCGATCAGCCCACGGTAATAGCTGCCCTCGGGGCCGAGCTTGATGATGACGGCCTTGGCACCTTGCTCGAGGTAGTGCCCGGCGATGGCCTCGGGGGTCTTGTGGCCGGTGAGGATCTCGCCTTCCGCCAGACCCGGCAGCACCCAGTCAGCGCGGCTTGCCAATTGATTGAGAGTGTCGCGCATTTCACGCTCGCTCGACCACAGGGTGGGGCGCAGATTGGGGTCGAAGGAGATGCTGGCGCCAGAGGCACGTGCCTGCTCGAAGAGGTGGAAGGACAGCTCACGGCAGCTGGGGGAGATGGCCGGCGGAATGCCGGTGGCATGCAGGTGGCGCAGGGCGCTGAAGTCGATGCCATCGGCATCCCGCGCATTCATGCGGCTGGCGGCACTGCCTTGGCGGAAATATTCCACGTACGGATCTTCGCCCTGACTGGCACGTGCCTTGAACATCAGGCCGGTGGGCGCCTCGCCATCTCGGGTCAGGTGGCGACAGTCCAGGCCATTGTCTTGCAGTGTCTGGCGCAGATAGCGCCCGAGGCTATCGTCCCCCACACGGCTCAGCCAGCCGACATGAAAGCCCAGCCGGGCGAGGCCGATGGCGACATTGGTGTCGGCCCCGGCGATACGGCGCTCGTAATGTGAGACGTGCGCAAGATCTCCCTCGCTCTCGGCGACCAGCATGGCCATGGCTTCGCCAAAGGCGAGGATTTCCATTGGCGAGGAAGAAGGAAAAGAGGTGGGCGTCAAAGACGCGCTGGCTTGCTCAGACATCATGGCGTGTCCTTTGTCTTGGAGACATTCCTTGTATTTGTCAGGCATGACGGCGCGGCTGGCGAAGCCGCGCCGTCATGGAAGTTGCCGTACTGCGTATTGACGATCAGACGTCACTCACTGCACGTCACTTGTGCAATGACTCAGAGCTGGCGCTTGCCGTCCACCAGACGTGGCAGGTCGGCGCTGTCACGCAGGCTCGGGCTCAGCAGAGCCTCGGGAAGATCCTGATAGCACACCGGGCGCAGGAAGCGTTCGATTGCCGCGCTGCCCACCGAGGTGGTGCGGCTGTCAGAGGTGGCCGGCCAGGGGCCGCCATGGACCATCGCCTGACAGACCTCGACACCGGTCGGCCAGCCATTGGCGAGAATGCGACCGGCGCGACGCTCGAGCACCGGCATCAGGGAGCGGGCGGCGTCGATATCGGCATCGTCCAGATGCAGGGTGGCGGTCAGCTGGCCTTCCAGGTGCTCGCAGACTGCACGCATCTCGTCCAGATCGCGGCAGGCGATGACCAGCGAGCTGGCGCCGAAGACTTCTTCCTGCAGTGCTGCTTCGCTCAGGAAGTCACTGCCGGTGGTACGGAACAGCGCAGTCTGACACGGGCTTGCGTTGTCGCCATCCAGTGCGCCGCGCGCGACTTCCTGTACCTGGGGCAGGGCGGAGAGCTTCTCCACACCACCGCGATAGGCGTCGTGGATACCCGGCGTCAGCATCGTCTGGCAGGCACTGGCCTCGACGTTGTCGGCGGCGGTCTTGAGGAAACGCTCCAGCGCTTCGCCTTCCAGCGCCAGCACCAGTCCCGGATTGGTGCAGAACTGGCCGGCACCCATGTTGAGCGAGGCAATGAAGGCCTGTCCCAGCGCTTCGGCGCGGGCTTCCAGCGCGGCCGGCATCAGCAGTACCGGGTTGATGCTGCTCATCTCGGCGTAGACAGGAATCGGTTGCGGGCGGGCCTGGGCCGTCTTGAGAAGCGCCGTACCGCCACTGCGTGAACCGGTGAAGCCTACCGCCTGGATGCGCGGGTCATTGACCAACGCCTGTCCCAGGGTGCTGCCGCTGCCGTAGAGCAACGAGAAGACGCCTTCGGGCAGGTTGCAGCGTTTCACTGCGCGCTGGATGGCACCACCGACCAGCTCGGACGTTCCCGGGTGGGCGGAGTGCGCCTTGACGATGACCGGACAACCGGCCGCGAGGGCCGAGGCGGTATCGCCACCGGCCACCGAGAAGGCCAGCGGGAAGTTGCTGGCCCCGAAGACGGCAACAGGGCCAAGGCCGATACGGCGCTGACGCAGGTCGGCACGCGGCATCGGGCTGCGTTCCGGCATGGCCGGATCGATGCGCACATCCAGCCATTCGCCGGCACGCACGACACCGGCGAACAGGCGCAACTGTCCGCAGGTACGGCCACGTTCGCCTTCCAGGCGAGCCCGCGGCAGGCCGGTTTCCTGAAGGGCGCGCTCGGTGATCTGCTCACCGATGGCCTCGATCTCCTCGGCGATGGTCTCGAGGAAGCTGGCGCGGCTCTCGGCATCCGTCTCCCGATAGTGGTCAAAGGCGTCATGTGCCAGCTGACACGCCAGCTCCACCTCACGGGCTCCGCCGGCGGGATAACCCGGTGTCAGGCTCTCGCCATTGGCAGGATTGATGGCATGCACGGGCTTGCCGTCGGCCAGCAGACTCTGCTGTCCGATGAGCTGATGGCCGCGCAGTGTCGTCTGATCGGAAGGTGACATATGGCGTCTCTCTTTTCGTGGGGCGTTCTTTTCGCGGGCAAGGTCGGGGTGTCCCGCTGCCTACCTCGACGAGGGAGGCGGCGGGACATGGGGATGGTCGTCTCATTCATCCGAGGCGATGCCATCCGGGGATCGCGCTTCACTTCACTCCATCTCACGGCACGTCAGGGACCTGTCAGTGAAATGTCCACTCCTTCGGTCTCGTGCCTTACGGGCACATCTGGCCGCCGTTGATATCGATCACCTGGCCGGTGATGTAGCCACTGGTGGCGTGGGAGGCGAGGAACAGGAAGGTCGGTGCACATTCCTCGGAGGTGCCGAAGCGGCCCATGGCGATGCTGCCGGCGATCTTGGCGCGCAGCTCTTCGCTCTTGTCGGCGTGGAAGACGGTGTCGATGGTGCCCGGCGACACGATGTTGAAGCGCACGTTGTCCTTGGTGAATTCCTTCACCCAGTTGCGATGCAGGTTGTGCAGCATGGCCTTGGTGCCGCCGTACAGAGAGGCGCCCAGACCACCACCTTCGCGACCCGCGATGGAGCCGGTGCTGATGACGCTTGCGGTGGTACCGGAGTCCTTGGCGGAGGCCTTCAGGTGCGGCATGGCGTACTTGGTGGTCATGATCGCGGAGCGCAGGTTCAGGTCCATCACCAGGTCGAAGGCGGCATCATCCAGGCTTTCGAGCCCCGCACGCACACCCAGGCCACCGGCGTTGTTGACCAGCACGTCCATGCCGCCGAAGGCCTTGGTGAAGTCTTCGACCAGCGCGGCGCAGCCTTCGCTGGTGGAGAGGTCACGTGCGAAATATTCAAAGCGTGCTCCGGTGGCTTCCATCTGGGCAATGGCCTCGCGGGCGGCATCATCCTGCTGGCGGCTGTTGATGCCGACCAGGGCGCCCTCCCGAGCGAAGGCCACGGCAGCTGCCAGACCAATGCCCTTGGTGGAGCCGGTGATGAGAACTTTCTTCTGCTTGAGATCGGTGAACATGTGGGATTCCTGACGGTGGAAAGCCGTACGCTCTTGGAGGCGGCATGGCGAATGAAAGGTGGAGGGGCCTGCGGCGAGCATTGGCTCCCTCTCGGCACGAGTCACCTTAGCCCAGACAAACAGAATCGACAAACAAATAATAACAACTAGCGAATAGTGCTTTAGTGCAGTCTCGTCTATTGGTTGGCATTGGAAAGTTGTCCTGATCCCTGACTCGCGGGAGGCCGAGTGGACGCTGAACGAGAGAATACAGTGCTTCAAAGACGAAAAAGTGGTGTATCTTGAGATATATTATTTTTATAAATATCAATGGTTTATTGTGATATTGTCGATGCGGTGCGGCCGATGGGCTTGCAGGCGTTGCGGCCATTGGATAAGGGTCACAATGGGCGGGGTCGGCTATCCTAGAGCTTGATCCGGTCAGCCCATCACGACTGGTATCCCACGTATCTTGCTTACGCTACTTTTTTGGATTGGTCTAAAGTTCAAGTTGTCATAACTTGTAAAATCCGTGCATCCCGATGACACTGATTCCAGTGCTCGGGGCAGCCAACGCCAATCATTGAAACGTCTGTCCCACGCTGCAGTGACGCAATAGACACAGCCACGCAACGCCTCCATAACAAGACAACGAGAGAGTCTTCGCCATGCGTAAATTGTCACAAGTCCTCTGTGCTTCCGTTCTGACCCTGTCCGCTTCTGCGGTGATGGCAGCTGACTACCCCTATAAGCCCATTACGCTGATCGTCCCCTGGTCTGCGGGCGGCGGTACCGATGCGGTTGGCCGTCAGCTGGCGGCTGGCCTTCAGGAAGAGCTCGGTCAGCCGGTCAATGTGGTCAACAAGACCGGTGGGTCAGGGGTGGTAGGACACATGGCCATGAAGATGGCGCGTCCCGACGGCTATACCCTGGGGCTTGGTACGGCAGAGATCGCCACCTATCAGCACATCGGTACCGCGCAGCTGTCCTACGAGGACTTCACACCGATCGCGCTGCTCAACCTGGACTACGCCTCCTTCACGGTGAATGCCGAGTCCGAGTGGAAGACGCTGGACGATGCGCTGTCGGCTCTGAAGGCCAACCCCAGCGACTACACACTGTCTGGCTCAGCGCCGGGGGCAGCCTATCATCTGTCTTTCGCCGGCTTCCTGGATCAGCAGGGCATCAATCCGAATGACGTGACGCTTGTGCCGAGTGAAGGCGCCGCGCCTGGTCTGCAGGAGCTGGCTGCCGACGGCGTGGATATCGTGTTCTCCTCTCTGCCGGAAATCGAATCCATGCGTCAGTCGGGTCGCGTCAAGGCTTTGGCGGTGCTGGCCAATGAGCGCGTCGACTCCTTCGAGGACGTTCCCGCGGTCAAGGAGGTCACCGGGGATGACTGGAGCCAAGGCTCATGGCGTGGTCTGGTCGGTCCCAAGGGGCTGCCGGAAGACGTGACCGCTCGCCTGTCAGAAGCCACCGAGAAGGTCTGGAAGTCCGAGCAGTTCCAGGACTTCATGGCCAGCCGCGGTTACGGCACCGTGTGGGAAGATGCAGAAGGATTCCGTGCCTTCATGAAGGACCAGGATGAAAAGAACGCTGTCACCATCGAAAAGCTGGGCCTGGCCAACTGAGCGCGCAAGTCTCCGCTAGCGCCTGAGCTGCCAGAGAGTTCGATAGTTTCCTCCTGAGTCTTCATGAGTAACCGCACATGCGTACCAACGACAAGGTGACGGGTGTGGTGACGGCAGCCTTCGGGGCTGCCGTCATATATGCCTCCCTCGACCTGAAGAACCTTCCGCGCCAGGAATATGGGGCTGGTACCTTTCCCACAGTGATCGGCGCCTTGCTGATACTGTTCGGGACCATTCTGCTCGTCCGTGGGCTGCGCAACCGTGAAGTCTGGTTTGCCTGGCAGCATCCTGTGCCGCTGATCACCTTCATTCTGACGCTGGTGGCCATCTGTGCCTCCATCATCGCCTATATCTATCTCACCCCGGTGATCGGCTTCCCCGTGGTGTCTTTCGTATTGCTCACCTTGCTGCTCTACACCTTCCATCATCGTCGCTGGATGCCCGCTGCCGGCATCGCGGTGACGGCGACAGGGGTGATCTGGGGCGTGTTCGGCCAGTTGCTGCACGTGCCGCTCGAGCTGGGACTGCTGGAAAAGGTGATCTACTGATGAGTGACTTACTGCAAGCCGCCACGATGGTCTTCACCTGGGAAGTGTTGTTGATCATTCTCGCCGCCTCCCTCTTTGGGCTGTTCATGGGCGCAATTCCGGGCCTGACCGCCACCATGGCCACGGCCCTGCTGGTGCCGGTCACCTTCTTCATGGACCCGCTGCCGGCCATCGCCGCCATCGTGTCCGCTACGGCCATGGCGATCGTGGCCGGGGACATTCCCGGGGCGCTGTTGAGAATCCCCGGTACGCCAGCCTCGGCGGTCTATACCGAGGAAGCCTATGCGATGGGCAAGCAGGGCAAGGTAGGCCTGGCGTTGGGTCTCAACGTGACCTGTTCGATGGTCGGCGGTGTGTTCGGGGTGCTGATCCTGGCGTTCTTCGCGCCGCGCATTGCCGAGTTCGCCATCCAGTTCACCAGTGATGAGTACTTCTGGTTGGCGCTACTGGGGCTTTCCTGCGCGATACTCGTCTCGGGCCGTGATCCGCTCAAGGGCGGCATCTCGATGCTGGCAGGTCTGGTCATCGCGATGGTCGGCATGGACAGTGTCTCCGGTCAGATGCGTTTCACCTTCGGCAACTACGATCTGCTGGCCGGCATCTCCATCCTGCCGGTGCTGATTGGCCTGTTCGCGATCTCCGAGTTGATTCGCCGCATGCCAGAGACGCGCAACCCGGCGCCGATCGTGCCGCCGGTCATCAAGCGTCCCTTCGAAGGCGTCGGTTCGACCCTGTGGAAGTACAAGGGCGGCGTGCTGCGCGGCGGAGCACTGGGAACCGTGATCGGCTCTCTGCCCGGCGCCGGCGCCGACATCGCCTCCTGGATCAGCTATGCCGTCAGCCGCAAGTTCTCCAGAACGCCGGAGAAGTTCGGCAAAGGCCATCCCGAAGGCCTGGTGTCGGCCAGTTCCGCCAACAATGCGTCGCTGTCCGGTGCCTACATTCCGGCGCTGGTGTTCGGTATCCCGGGCGATACGGTGACGGCGATCATCATCGGCGTCCTGATGACCAAGGGCATCACGCCGGGCCCGGATGTCTTCACCGATCAGGCACCGCTGGTGAATGCCATCTTCATGGTCTTCGTGCTGGCCAATCTGCTGCTGTTGCCGCTGGGCTTCATGGCGATCCGCGGGGCACGACATATCCTGTCGATTCCCACCGGCATCCTGTTCCCGCTGATCCTGATGTTCTGCATCGTCGGCGCCTTCGCGGCCAACAATGCCATGTTCGATATCTGGATCATGCTCGGCATCGGCCTGATGGGCTTCTTCATGGCCGAGAACGACTTCCCGGTCGGGCCGATGATTCTGGCGGTGATCCTGGGGCCGATCGTCGAGAGCAACTTCATGCGCTCGATTCTCAAGTCCAACGGCGACCTGACCGCCTTCGTGGACCGACCCATCGCCATGGTACTGGCCATCGCCGCGGTGGCGGTGTGGAGCATGATCATCGTCAACGGGGTGAAGGCAGGGCGCAAGGCACCTCAGGCAGAGGAAGCGACTCAGCCCCAGGATGCCTGAACGGGCGTCAGTCGCGCGGCCTTTCCTCAACTGGCAGGGTTTCCGGTAGAATTGCACACCATCCGACATGCCTGAAGGTGGACCAAGAGTGATGAGAAAGGGCGACATGACACGATGAGTGACGCAGCCAAGCATTCACTGGCGCTGGTGGTCTACGAGAAGATTCTGGCGGCCATCATCAGCGGTGATTATCCCGTCAACAAGAAGCTGCCCACCGAGGCGCGCCTGTGCGAGCTGTATGAGGTATCGCGTCCGGTGCTGCGTGATGCGCTGGCGCGGCTGCGCGAGGACAATCTCGTCGTCTCGCGGCGGGGCTCCGGCAGCTTCGTCATCAATCGACCCGACAGCGCCGTGCTCGAATTCGCGCGCATCTCCAGCATCGCCGATATCCAGCGTTGCTTCGAGTTTCGCACCAATGTCGAGGCCAGTGCGGCGGGCCTTGCCGCACTGCGGCGCACCTCGGAGCAGCTGGAGCACATTCGTCAGCGCTTCGAAGCCATCAACCAGGCCAATCTCAACCATGATCGCGCCTCGGATGAAGACTTCGAGTTCCATCTGGCGATCACCGAAGCGGCCAGCAATCACTACTATGCCACCGTGCTGCGCTCGCTCAACCAGAGCATCAAGGAGGGCATGAACCTGACGCGCGGCCTGTCATTGCGCGCCTCGGAAGAGCGGTTGCGCATCGTCCAGGATGAGCACCAGGCGATCATCGATGCGATTGCCGACAAGGACGCCACGGCGGCCGAAAGCGCGATGCGGGCGCATCTCGAAGGCGCGCGCCGACGCATGTTCGAAGGTGTCCATGCGCCTTAGCCCCACCACAGGTAAGCCCCTCAAGAGGTAAGCGCCTCATAGGCAAGTGCCTCGACAGGCATGAGTTCCGCCGACACATCATGACCCACGACAATGCCTCTGATCGTCACCGATCAGAGGCATTGTCGTATCAGGAGGCGTGAAAACGCGGCCTGTGAAAACATGTTGAATAGCACGGTGAGGCCGAAGCTACTCAGGGGAGCGGGATCATTGGCAGAACCTGGCGGGCGACAGGCTGCGCGCGTATTCCGGCAGGGGCTCGTGCGCCACCGTGCGTGCCACCAGATCGCCCGTCTCGGCCGAGAGTGTCAGGCCCAGGTGACCGTGTCCGTAAGCGAGCAGCAGGCCGGGGCAGCCGGGCATTTCGCCCACTACCGGCAGGCCATCGGGTGAGGAGTGACGCACGCCCATCCAGTGGCGGGCGACGTCGAGCGGCTGACCGAAGAGCGTCTCTCCCCATTGCTCCAGGGCTTGCCAACGTTGTGACGATGCGGGGCGCGAGGGCGCGCAGAATTCGGTGGTGCCCGCCAGGCGTATGCCTTCGGCCATGGGCGAGGCGTAGAAGTGATGCGCCAGCCAACCCACCGGGCGTGAGAGTGGCAGCGAGGTGGTGAGCTCGATGTGATAGCCGCGCTCGCTGACCACCGGCAGTCGCTTGCCGAGCCCCGCCAGCAGCGTATTGCTCGCGATGCCGGCGCAGATCACCACATGCGAGGCCTCCTGCGAGGTGGCGGCGGTGTTGATGCGCCAACCACCACTGGAAAGCGGCGTGAGGGTGTCGACCTGCTGCGCCGTCCACTCCAGGCCGCCTTCTTTCAGCTGTGCGTAGAGTTGGCGACTGAGTGACAGTGGGCTGGTGAGGTGGCGGGTGTCAGGATAGTAGAGGCCGCCTGCCAGTCCCTTCGAGTTGAGCGACGGTTCCAGATCCCGCAGCTGGTTTGCGCCCAGTGCCTGACATTCGACCCCGTCATGGCGCTTCGCCTGGGCCATCTTTTCCAGCGAAGCCGGAGTGATGACGGTGTCGCGCTGGATCTGCAGACAGCCTGTCTGGCTGGCCAGAGCAGTGGTCGCTCTGGTCTGCAGATCATCGATCAGGGCATGCTGTCGTTCGACGGCATTGGCCAGCAAGGCGATCAGGTCCGCCTTGTGGCGCTGAAAATTGGAGGGCGTTGCCGCCTTGAGGAAACGCCAGCCAAAGTCTGCGAGGGCAGGCGTGTGACGCAGAGCGATGGCGAGCGAGGGCTGCCTGCTCAGCAGCTGGCCCGGCAGTTGGCGCAGGGTATCGCCGTTGGCCATCGGCGAGGTGGCGTAGTTGGCGATCAGACCCGCGTTGCCGAAGGAAGTGCCTTCGCCGACGGGCTTCGGGTCATACAAATGAACGTGATAGCCACGTGCCTGCAAGGCGCGGCAGGTCGCGAGACCAATGATGCCTGCGCCAATGACGGCAATGCTGTCGTGGCTCGCCGCTCGGGCGGCGGGGGATTGCGGGGTCATCGCGCGTACTCTCTTTGCCGGTCATGCCGGGCGTGTTGCCCGACATGACCGGCGTGGTGAAGACGGTGGCAGGGGCATGGCAGGGCCTGGCAAGGCCCTTGATCAAACGGCGCAGCCCCTGCCGATGGCTCAGTTGTCGCGGTAGAACTTCCAGGAGGCGATGCCGATGCCCACGGCGGTGAGGATGCTCAGCAGGCAGATCGCATACAGGGTCAGTCCGAACATTGTCAGGTCCTCAGGAGTGGGTGGGCTGGGTCGGGGCGTTATTGCCGTTGTGGTCCGGCGCCGCGTTCAAGAACTGATAGACGAGGGTGAAGACAACGATATTGGCGATGACGCCGGCGATCAGCGGCGTGATGCCGCTCAATGCCTCGAGCTCCAGGCTGCTCCACTTCCAGACGCTGGTGGCCAGTGCCCCGGCGAGCATCGCGGCGATACCGGCACGTTTGCAGCGAACCTTGAACAACACGGCGAAGATGAACGGCAGCAGGATGGTCGGTGCCCACAGGGCGTAGCTCAGCAGCAGCGCATCGATGATCGAGGTGGCATAAAGCGCGAAGATGATGGCGCCCAGCCCGATGGCCAGATTGACGCCGCGTTCGATCCACAGCTGCTGCTTGCCGGACATGGCGGGATTGATGAAGGGCTTGTAGATGTCGGTCACGAAGATGACCGCTGCCGAGTTCAGGTAGGAATCCGCCGTCGACATCACCACGGCCAGCAGTGAGGCGAGCACCAGGCCGGTCAGGCCCAGCGGCAGGGCGTCACGAATCAGTTCCGGCATGGCTTGATCCGGCGAGATCTGCGGATACAGCACCAGCGCGATCAGGCCGATGGTGGAGCTGACGGCATAGAACAGCAGACCGAAGCCACCGGCCAGCGAATAGCCGATCTTGGCATGACGGGAATCCGGTGCGGACAGGGCGCGCTGGGTGTAGGGCGGGACGAGGGTCTCGCCGAGCAGGAAGGCGATGAAGATGCTGATGAACATCAGCGGCGTGTAATCGCCCATGATGCTGAAGTGCTCGCTGGGCAGTGCAGCGATCAAGGCGTCGGGGCCGCCGATCTTGTCGAGCCCGACGATCATGGTGATGGGCAGGAAGACGGCGAGCATCACGAACTGCACCACATCCGTCTGGATCACGGCCCACATGCCGCCGGCCGTGGAGTACACCAGCACCACTGCCATGCCGATCAGGATGCCGGTGCTGATGTCGATGCCCAGGATGGCATTGAAGACGGTGCCGATGGCCAGCGCCTGAGCCCCGAGGATGCCGACGCAGAAGATCAGCGAGAAGACGCCGGTCAGCAGGCGAGCGCTGCGGCCATAGTGGTGCGCCATGATGTCCCCGACCGTCTGGGCACCCGCATAGCGCTTGAGGCGCGGTGCGATGTAGAGACCTGCAATGATGGTGGCGATGGGGAAGGCAGAGGCCGCGAACATGAAGGCGTAGCCTTCATCGAAGGCCTTGCCGGCACGGCCCATCGAGGCCCCTCCGCCGAGGAAGGAGGCAGCGAGCGTGGCGAACAGCACCGGCCAGATGATCTTGTTGCCAGCGACGGCGAAGTCGGCACTGCTGGAGGTCTTCTTGGCGCTGCGGTAGCCGATATAGAGCAATATCGCGAAATACAGCAATAGCCCCATGAGGTCGATCATATGCATCGTGTGGCCCTTTGTTGTTGGTTATGAGGGTCTGGTCAGCTTCCTCCCGCAGGGGGTATAAGCACAACTAAAGGCGATCTATTAAGTCATAAGATTAATTTAGAGTCTGCCCGAGAGAGGCTAGTCTCGAGACTCCAGACATGAGCGCCCCGCCGCGAGAGCCCTGCCATCAGATGAGAGCCCAGCCGTCATGAAACTCAGGCACAACCTGCGTCAATTGCAGATCTTTCAAGAGGTGGTACGTACGGGCAGCCTCTCCCAGGCAGCGCGTCGCCTGGCCATCACCCAGCCCGCGGTGAGCACGGCGATCACCAATCTGGAAAGTGAAGTCGGCTTTCTGCTCTTTCGCCGCAACCACTACGGTACCCAGTTGACGCCGGAGGCCGTCCATCTGGCCGAAGGGGTCGACAAGGTGCTGGCCTCGGTGGGCCACCTTGATGAGCTGACCGATGGACTGCGTGACGGCCATGCCGGCAAGCTCACCGTGGCGTCGATGCCGGGGCTATCCCCCACGGTGATGCCTCGAGTGATGGCGCGCTATCTTGTCGATTTTCCCGACAGTCGTCTGTCGTTGCAGACCTTCAGCTCGCGCAAGATCGCCGAGTGGGTCGCCGAGGGCCAGTTCGATCTCGGCGTGATCGAGTCGGACGCCGCCATCGATGAGCTGATACTCGAGGAGTACCGGCTGTGCATGGCGCTTGCAGTTCCAGAAGACAACCCTCTCGCCGAGAAGGCGTCACTGGGCCCTGCGGACCTGGCCGGGGAGACCATCATCACGCTGGACCAGCATCACCAGAGCACGCTGAAACTCGCGCGGGCCTTCCAGCAGGTCGGCATGACACTGCAGGCGAGCATCGAGACGCATCTGTTTCCTTCGGTCGCGATGCTCGTCAATGAAGGGCTGGGGATCGCGCTGATCGATCCGGTGACGGCGGAGGCGATGCTGGCGCGCCACGATTGCCACCTTCGCATCGTGCCCTTCACACCGAGCATCACCCTGGACATCGCGCTGGTCACCTCGCGCTTTCATCCCGTCTCGCGTCAGGGGCAGCGCTTCATGCCCTATCTGGCGGCGGAGCTGGCGTCCTGGCAGCAACGCTCGCAGGACAGGTATGCGCCAGGCGCCTGAGCGGGCGCCTCAGACCGATGTTCTCGGCACTGTACGCTGCCAGTCACGACGGTGGACCTTCTCGTCGTCTTGCCAGGCGATCTGCTCGGCTTCGAGATAGAAGTTCTCGGCGTCGCAGCGCATGCGGTAGTGGCTCTCGACGCGGACGTCGAACTGGCCCGGGGTGGTCTCACCAAGCGCACTGTCACGCCCTAGTTGATCGCGTCCGGCATGGTAGTGCCAGACGATCTCGGCACGCGTGCGATCCGCATCTTGCGGGTGCGCGGTATAGCGCTCGGTACAGCGATACTCGACCCGCATGCCGGTGTCCTCGAGCGTCATCGCGCCCAGGTCATCCGCGACGATGGTGGTGATTTCTCCGGTCGCCACGTCCTCGATCACGCTGCGGCTGGGCTTGGCCTCGCGCTGCTCGCTGATGTTGGCCGGTGGTGCGGACTCCGGAGCCGCGAAGGGGTTGTCAACGGCCTCACCGGTGAAGATCGGCAGTGCAAGTGATTGCAGGCCCGGTTGCAGGGTCAGTGCCGCACGCCGGGGTGCCGGCCACACCATCGGAAAGTTGGCTGTCGCCAGTGCCACGCGCAGACGGTGGCCGGCCGGAATCCGATAGCCCGCCATGTCCAGTTCCAGCTCGATATTGATGGGCTCGCCCGGAATGAGAGGCTGCGGGTTGTCATGATCACGCAACGCGAGGTTGAGTACGCCGTAGGTGATGCGTGCGACCTGGCCATCGGGCTGCACGTCACCCAGGCGCACCGTCAGCTGGCCGCAGGTCTGGTCACTGGCCAATGTCAACGTGACCCTGGGTTTGCCGAGGATATCCAGCGGCGCGTCGAGCGGTTCACTGTCAAAGCACACGGCCAGCGCATCATCGAGACGCTGGTCAGCCGGCAGGTCAGGCCCGAACCAGATGGCGCAATACTCGCCCTGATGACGGCCAGCAGTGAGCGGGGAATCCACCACGACCGGCTTGGTCAGCGCCTGCTGACCCTGGCGTGCGTTGTCGCTCAGGCCTGACTCGCTCAGGGACATCTGGCGTATCTCGACATCGCTGGCGGGCCAGCCATCCGTCTGCACCCAACGTCCCGGACGCTCGGCATACATCGTCTTCGGCGGCAGAGAGTCCTGCAGGTAGAAGGTGGCGGACGGCTCATCCATCACGCCGTTTTCCTCGCCTTTCAGCCAGTGGTCCCACCAGCGCAGCGCTTCCTGCAGGAAGCCGATGGCCGGATCGGGCACCGCGAAGTGCGGGTACTTGTGAATCCACGGGCCGATCAGCGCCTTGCGCGGGCAACTCAGGTTTTCCATCAGCCGCCCGACGGTGTTCTTGTAGGCATCGCCCCAGCCACCGATGGTATAGACCGCCGCTTCGATATCGGCGTAATCGGTATTGATGGAACCCTGCTTCCAGTAGTCATCGCGGTGCTGATGCGACAGCCAGGTCTCGGCCAGCAGTGGCATCTTGTCGAGACGCTCCTGCCACATGACACGCCACTCATCCCCCACTAGCTGCGGGTCCGGCGGGGCCGCGGAGAAGCTCAGCATGGTGGCGGCCCAGGCCAGATTCTCGTTGAGAAGACACCCGCCCTTGTAGTGGATGTCATCGGTGTAGCGATCATCGGTAGAGCAGAGGGTGATGATGGCCTTGAGCGGTTCGGGTCGGAGCGCGGCCAGTTGCAGCGAATTGAAGCCGCCCCAGGAGATGCCCATCATGCCAAGCTTGCCGCTGCACCACGGCTGATTGGCGATCCAGTCGATCACCTCCAGCGCATCGGACTGCTCCAGCGGCAGATATTCATCTTCCATGAGCCCTTGTGATTCACCGTTGCCGCGCATGTCGACGCGTACTGAGGCGAAGCCATGGCCCGCAAAGTAGGGGTGGGTGAGGGCATCGCGCGCGATGGTACCGTCACTCTTGCGATAGGGCAGGTATTCGAGGATGGCCGGTACCGGTACCTGTTCCGCATCTTCCGGCAGCCAGATTCTGGCGGCCAGCCGGGTGCCGTCAGAGAGCGGAATCAGCGTGTGCTCAATCTCACGGACCTGATGAGGGAAGTCAGTCTTGACGCGCATTCACGTATCCTTGTGTCGTCGGGTCGATGGACGGATGCCTTGTCTCGGGAGCACTGCTTGTCACGGGAGTACTGCTTGCCACTGGCCGCGACGCCGGGACTCAGAATTCGGAAATCAGAAGCAGGAAGTCGATGCTGGCGCAAGCCGTCAAACGCCGCAAGGCGCCGTGGTGGGAAATCCACGGCGCCTTGCGGTGTCATGCGGGGAGGGAGCAAGGATGCCGGACATTTCAAGGCCATGCATCCCGTCAACCACTGCTTGTCTTGAGTGCTGCCCTGCTGACAGGCAACACGACGCTATCTTGCTACTCCAGACTCGCCCCATAGCCGAAGCTGGCGGCCGGTTCGGCTGCCGTCTCGACCCACACGCTCTTCACTTCGCTGTATTCGCGCAGCGCATCCAGTCCTGAAGAGCGGCCATAGCCACTCTCGCCGTAGCCGCCGAAGGGCGAACTTACGTGAATGGTCTTGTAGCCATTGACCCAGAAGGTGCCCGCGCGTATCTGGCGTGCCACGCGGTGGGCGCGGCCCACATCACGTGTCCAGACGGCGCCGGCCAGCCCGAAGCGACTGTCATTGGCGATGCGGATGGCGTCGGCTTCATCCTCGAAGGGTATGGCGACCACGACCGGGCCGAAGATCTCTTCCTGCGCGCAGGTCATGGCGTTGTCGCCCAGCAGCACCGTCGGTGCGACATGATAGCCGCCAGTGTCCGGGATGGGGTCTGCTGAGCCATCCGCCAGGCGAGCGCCGTCTTCAAGAGCGCCAGCCAGCATCGACTTCACATGCTGGTACTGCTTGGCGTTGTTGATCGGGCCGATCTGGGTCGCCGGGTCCTGCGGGTCACCGAGGGTGAATTGCGTGGCGGCCTCGGCCAGCGCGCTGGTGAACTTCTCGTAGATAGAGGCCTGTACCAGCAGGCGCGAGCCTGACACGCAGCTTTGACCGGCGCCGGAGAAGATGGCCGCCTGGGCGCCACGCAGGGCCACCTCGAGATCGGCATCCTCGAACACGATGTTGGCGGACTTGCCACCCAGCTCCAGCACGCTGGGGATGCAGCGCTGTGCCGCGGCGGTGGCGATGTGGCGACCGGTGGCGGGCGAGCCGACGAACACCACCTTGCGGATGTCGCCCTCGGCGATGAAGGCCTGGCCAATGGTATGGCCGTAGCCTGCGATGACGTTGACCAACCCGCGTGGCACGCCGGCGCGCTCGATCAACACACCGAGGGCCAGCGAGGACAGCGCCGTCAGCTCCGAAGGCTTGAGGATCACCGCATTGCCGGCGGTGATGGCCGGGGCTATCTGCCAGCCAGCGGTGAAGATCGGCGCATTCCACGGCGTGATCTGCAGCACGGTACCCAGCGGCTCATAGGTCACGTAGTTGAGGTGTGAGGTCGGGACCGGAATTACCTCGCCGTGCAGCTTGTCTGCCCAGCCCGCGTAGTACTCGAACATCTCGGCGACCTTGGCCACCTCGACCCGCGCATCGCGAATCGGCTTGTTGGCGCTCAGCGCTTCGAGTTCGGCCAGCGCCTCGGCCTGTTCGCGAATCAGGCTGCCTATCTGGTAGATGACGCGCCCACGTGCCTGGGCGGTCATGGCAGCCCACTGGGGTTGCGCCTGGCGTGTGGCGGCATTGGCGAGCGCGACCTGAGACGCATCGGCGTCCGGGAAGGACAGCATCAGGCTGTCATCCTGCGCATTGCGTACCTCGATGGGCTCACCCGTGCCGGTGATGAACTCTCCACCGATCAGGCTGCTGACGATAAAACTGTCGTCATGAGATTGGTTGCTGTCCTGAAAATTCAGCATCAACTCGGCGATACGCTGAGTCGTCGAGAATGCCGGGGTCATGTTCTGGGTCATCATGGCTTATTCTCCGTGGCCAAAGAGAGTCGGGTCAGTGCGTTGCACGATGGCGCAGAAGTCTTCGCTGTCATCCAGCGTCGCGCGGCTGTCATCCCAGAGCTGCGCCACGGTATTGGCAAGGGGGAGTTCCAGGCCTAGCTCTGCTGCCAGATCACTGGCCAGCCCGACATCCTTGCGCATCAGGCCCATGGTGAAACCGGAATCGTAGGCCTTGTTGATCACCCAGCTGGGGAACATCACCTGACTCGCACCGCTGCGTCCCGAGCCCGCATTCACGCCTTCCAGCAATTTCTCCGGGGATACGCCTGCCTTGGCGGCCATGGAGACGGCCTCCGCCGTGCTGATCAGATGACAGGCCGCGAGCATGTTGTTGGCGATCTTGGCGACGTTGCCCGCCCCACAGCTGCCGACGTGCACACGGCTGCCGCTCATGGCTTCCAGTACCGGCATGGCGCGGGCCAGCACTTCCTCCTCGGCACCGATCACCATCGACATGCTGCCGCTCGCCGCGCCCTTGGGGCCGCCGGACACCGGGGCATCGATGAAGTCGATGTCGCGACTCGCTAGGGCGACTGCCACCTTGCGGCTGGTCTCGGGAGTCGAGGTAGTGGTGTCGATCACGATCAGACCGGGCTTGCCCAGGGCCAGCAGACTGATGGCGTCCTGTTCGGTTTCCTGTGCGCCTTCCTTGCCAAGACATAGCTGCTCTACATGCTCTGCCTTGGGCAGCGACAGGATCACGACGTCGATCCTGTCCAGCAGCTCTGCCAGTGAACTGACCGGTATGACGCCTGCCGCGGCGGCCTTGTCACGCGCAGCCTGTGAGAGATCGAACCCGAAGACGGGGAAGTCATGGCGAGCTAGCGTTGCGGCCATGCCGCCACCCATGTTGCCCAGTCCGATGACACCGACGGTTGTTGTCATTGTGTGGTTCCTGTCGTGGTTGGAATCGTCATGCGATTGTTGTGAAAAGGGGCAGCCGGCGGGGGAATCGCCAACTGATGTGGCAAGCAGGAGGCGTCATTCGGCGCCGACGAATTCGAGCAGCACGTTGCCGGCTGCGCGGGCATCGACCACGGTCCGCTCATCAATCTGGTGATGGGGAACCGCATTGCGTGTCAGAAGCTCGCGCATAGCGCGCGGGTTGCGCGTGTTGAGACGAATCGCGATGGCATGCGGTCGTAAGGTCGGGTCTTGCGTGCTGGCGGGCAGTGCCATCTGCGGGAATTCTCGTGCTGCCTGGGCGGCATCCACGGCGCGCAACATGCCGCAGCCGGTGTCGGCTTCCAGCACGCCATCGCGCCAGACCACCGCATCGCCATAGATCGCTCGCCAGCGTGTTTCCAGTGGATGCGGTGCCTTCAGATCGCCTGGCTCTGCGAGATAGGTGATCGCTGTGATGCCGTCGACCTCATTGGGATGCTGCTGCCAGCCCTCGACCCAGATGAGCTCGGGGCGATGTTGATGGCAGAGGAAGTTGGAGGCATCCGGCAGTGACGGATCGATGAAGAGTGCCAGCGAGACGACCGCTTCATCATCGCGACCATCCGGCAGCGTCATCTTGCGTCGGAAATCGATGCGGCCCTGGCTTGGCAAGCCTGCAGCCGTCAGGCGTTGATGGTCGGCGTCCGCGTTACGGCTATGCAGTGCGACCAGTGACACGCCTTCCTCGCCACGCGCCAGAAACTCGCCTAGCTGGCGGCCAAAGCAGAAACGCTCACCATCACAGGTCACGCTGGAATTGGTGCCGAACTTGCTGGCATCGTCGATGCCGATTACCTCGATGAAGTTGTCTCGGAACATCATCAACGAGGTGACACTGCCCCAGGGGTGATAGCTGACGGGCGAGGGTGCGAAGCCCATCCTGCGATATAGCGCCAATGCCTCTGCGTGATCACGTACGGTGACCAGCGGGTGGTCGATGCCTTGCGGTGACTGACGGGGAAGACTCATGACGATTACTCCTTGAGTGAGATTGGTGTCATTGGCGGGCTTCAGGCTGGGTCATGTCTGGTGAATGGCTTATCGTGGCGAGCGAGCTGGGTGCCTGTCCGACGACTCGAGCCGGTGTACCCGCCACGACGCTGCCGGCGGTGACAGGCTTCAGCACCACGGCATTGGCGGCCACGATGGCGTTCTCGCCGACCTCGATATTGCCCAGTACGGTGGCTCCGGCGCAGACCAGCGCCCCACGGCGAACGTGAGGATGGCGCACTCCCGCCTCGCCGAGCGTGCTGCCCAGTGTGACGCCATGCCACAGACTGACCTCATCCTCGACGATGGCGGTCTCGCCGATCACCAGCCCGATGCCATGATCGACGAAAAGTCCCTTGCCCAGGCGGGCTGCCGGATGGATATCGATCGCCCAGCAATTGGCGGCCCAGTTCTGCAGCAGCACCGCACTGGTGGCGTCGCCATGTGACCACAGGCTGTGCGCGATGCGATGGGCCTGCACGGCCTGGATACCACGAAAGGTGAGAAAGGCTGACAGGTGGTTCGGGCAGGCAGGATTGAGGGTAACGACGCGGGTGATGTCGGCAGTCGCGCCTGCGCAGATGCCGGGTGTCGCCTCGATGAGTGTCGTGAACCATCGTGACAAGTCGACCTCACCGGCTTGCGGCTGCAGTTGCAGGGCGAGATGGCTGGCCAGTGCCTCGTGAAAGGAGGCGTGACGCAAGACACGCTGCTCGAGATGGGCCTTGAGAATCGGGTTGCGCTCGCTGAGTGTCAGCGCCTGCTCGCGTAGTTGCTGCCAGAGAGTGTCCATCGCCTGCGCCTCTAGTGGTCGCTCAATGTTCGCCATGCATGTGTCATCGCGCTTGAGCCGATGGCGGTTGCCAGCCAATGACCCGAGTATGGACAGCGCTTCTGTGTTCCAGCAATAATCCAGAATTCACTTTAATGTTGCTTTGAAGGCAATGCTGGGGGTGTCATGAGTCAGGTGCAGGAGCGGCGGATCGGGCATCTCCATGAGGCGGCAAGACTCGGTAGCGTGCGTGCGGCGGCCGATTATCTGAATGTGGCGCCCTCCGCGGTCAGTCGACAGATCACCCAGCTGGAACATGAGCTGGGCATGCCGCTGCTGGAGCGGCACAGGCGTGGGGTGAAGCCGACGGAGGCCGGGGAACGGGTGCTCGAATACTATCGACAGCGCCTGGCCCAGCAGGAAGTGCTACTCGAGTCATTGCAGTCATTGAAAGGGCTGCAGAGTGGCTCGCTGGTGTTGGCAATCGGCGAGGGATTCATCGAGGGGCTGGCAGGGCCATTGAGCCGGTTTTCCGCGCGCTATCCGGGCATCGAGCTCAAGGTGAATCTGTGCGGAACCAATGAGGTGATCCGTCAGGTCGTCGAGGATGAAGCGCATCTTGGGCTGGTGTTTCACCCAGCGGGTGACCCCAAGATCCGCACACATGTCTCGCGACCGCAACCGGTGTGCGCAGTGGTCAATCCAGCGCATCCGCTGGCGCAGCAGTGTGCGGCGGGCTCGGGTGAAACGCGTGAGCCCTTGGCGCTTGGAGAGCTATCCAGTCACTCTCTGGCACTGCCGGAGGTGTCTTTCGGCATTCGCCAACTGGTGACATTGGCGGAGCATCAGGCGGGCGTGATGCTGAGCCCGACCTTGACCTGCAATGCCATTGCCATGCTCAAGCAGTTCGCCTTGCATGGCGGAGTGACATTGCTGCCGGAATTCGTGGTCACCGAGGAGGTCGATGCCGGACGGCTGTGCCGCATTCCGTTGCAGAAAGCCCAGTTCGTCACACCCCATGTGCAGTTGATTAGCCGACTGGGAAGGCAATTGAGCGGGGGCGCCAACCGCCTGTTGGGCCTGCTGCAACAGGACATGGCGGCCTTCAACCCGCCATAGGCAGGGTCAGTCGGTCAATCGCGCTGACGGTGAGGGATTCAGTACGGGATTGGCGCGCAGGCGCTCGGCGGCGAAATCCAGAAAGGTACGTACCTTGGCCACTGCGCCGCGCCCCTCGCTATGCAACAAATGAATCGGCAACGGTGGTGGCTCGAGCTCTTCCAGTACGACCTGCAGACGTCCCGCTGCGAGGTCATCGCCGACCTGATAGGACAGCACACGGGTAATCCCCCAACCAGCACGCGCAGCTTCGATGCAGGCGGCAATGCTGCTCATCGTTAGCTGTGGGCTTACCCTTGCCTGTTGCTCCATCTCCTGACCGAAACGCCACTCCCTTCCGTTGTTCAGTGTGCTTGAAGCAATGACGCGCTGTGTGGTCAGCGCCTCCAATGAGGTGGGAATGCCTTCACGGGCGAAATAGGCCGGTGAGCCGCATACGACTCGTCGCACACTACCCACACGAAGTGCCGAGAGCCCCGAAGAGGGCAGTGAGCCGATGCGCACGGCGATATCGAAACCTTCCTCGATCATGTTGACCACGCGGTCCACCATCACCACTTCGGCGCGCATCTCGGGATAGTGCTCCAGATACTCCATCAGCAGCGGCATCACGTGAATGCGACCGAACTCGGTGGGGCAGGTGATGCGCAATACGCCAGTAGGGCGTGTCGCGGCGCCGCTGACACCATCCTCCGCTGCTTGAAGCTCCGCCAGGATGCGCCGTGCATCCTCCAGATATCGCTCACCGATCTCGGTCAGGCGTACGCGACGTGTGGTGCGTGTGAACAGGCGCGCACCCAGGCGGGCTTCCAGGGCATTGATGCCGCGTGTCACCGAGGGAGCGCTCATGCCCAGCGCGCGGCTGCCTGCCGCAAAGCTTTCGGCGTCCGCCACGGCCACGAAGACCTCCAGTGTCTGCAATCGGTCCATCTGTGGCTCCTATTGGCGTCGATTGTTGTCATTATCTGGAATGATCAATTGTGTCTGCTGAGGATTCTAGCAGCCAGATGAGGAGAGTAGTGTGGGGTTGTGTTTGATCACCCCAACCGCTGGAGACTCTTTCATGTCAGCCAATCTCCCACGCCATCCCTTGCCACCGTTCACGACAGACACTGCGGCACACAAGGTGCGTCTTGCCGAAGATGGCTGGAACAGCCGTGACCCCGAGAAGGTAGCGCTGGCGTATTCCCCAGACACCCGCTGGCGCAATCGCTGCGAATTCGTGACCGGCCGTGATGAAGTCGTGGCCTTTCTGACCCGCAAGTGGGCAAGCGAACTCGACTATCGCCTGATCAAGGAACTGTGGGCGACGGCAGATGCCCGCATTGCCGTGCGTTTTGCCTACGAGTACCGCAACGACAGCGGCCAGTGGTTCCGCGCCTACGGCAATGAAAACTGGCAGTTCGATGCACAAGGCCTGATGACCCACCGCCACGCCAGCATCAATGAACATCCGATTGCCGAAAGCGAACGACAGTTCCATTGGCCGCTCGGGCGTCGTCCCGATGACCACCCGGGGCTGAGCGATTTCGGATTCTGAGTCCTCAACACCCGGTGTCTTTCACACCATCGTTTCTCTCTTTTCATTCTCCTCACATTGCAGGTGAATCATGAACTCACGCTTCTCTTCCACTGCCGCACCCGTTCGTCTTTTTCGTAATCCCAAATCCGGTCACTGTCACCGTGTCGAGCTGATGTTGGCATTGCTGGATATTCCCTATGAGACGGTGGATCTCGACATGGCCAATGGCGCGCACAAGGCGGCCGAATTTCTCAAGATCAGCCCATTCGGGCAGGTGCCGGCCATCGAAGACAATGGTGTCTTCCTGAGTGACTCCAACGCCATACTCGTCTACTTGACCCACCGCTATGATGCCGAGTGCCGTTTCATGCCCAGCGATGCGCTGGCGGCGGCCGAGGTGCAGCGCTGGCTGTCGGTGGCGGCTGGCGAAATCGCCTCGGGCCCCTGTGCCGCACGTCTGGTCACCGTATTTGGTGCTCCCTTCGATCATGAGCAGACCATCGCTCGTGCCCATGCCCTGTTCAGTGTCATGGAGCTTCATCTGGAGCAGCAGCAATATCTGGCAGGCGATCACATCACGCTGGCGGACATCGCAGGCTACAGCTACATCGCTCACGCGCCGGAAGGCGGCGTCAGCCTCTCGCCTTATCCCAATATTCGCGCCTGGCTTGCGCGTGTCGAGGCGTTGCCTGACTTCGTGGGCATGGCGCCGAGCCCGATTCTGGCCTGAATCACCACGACCGTAAGGTGTCATCATGAGTGAGCATTGCCAGGTATTTCATGCGGGGGAACGACGCGTTCAGGCGCGTGCAGGAGTGTCCGAGAGTTATGTCGACCAGGTGGCCCCTTATGTGCGCGACCAGATGCCAGAGCAGCATGTCGCGTTCTTCGAGAGTTTGCCGGTGCTGTTCATGGGCGTGCCGGACACGCAGGGCTGGCCATGGGCAGTGGTGAGCTTTGCCGCCCCTGGCCAGCTTTGTGATGCCACGCCCGGTGAGCTGAAGGTGCATGCAAGACCGGCGCTGGGGCAATTGCTGGGGCTGGAGTTCACTCCCGGTACCAGGATCGGCGTGCTGGGTCTGGATCTGGCCAGTCGGCGGCGCAATCGTATGAATGGCACTCTGCTTGCCCCTGACGCGGTGGCGGACATGGCGCCTGCTGGACTGCGGATAGGAGTCGATCAGAGCTTCGGCAACTGTCCACAATACATCCAGCAACGTGAGGTCGACTGGGCTGGCGAGCAGGCGAAAGCGCCGGTCAGTCGTGAGGTGTCACTCGACGCTGAGGCGGCACTCAACGACGAGGCGACATGGAACGATGAAGAGGTGCGCGCCCTGCTGGCCCAGGCGGACACCTTCTTCATCGCGACCCGCGCAGGTGAGCTGGATGAGGCTGCTCCCAACGGCGTGGATGTCTCGCATCGTGGCGGCAGACCAGGCTTTCTGCACCTGAATGCCGATGGCAGCCTGTCGTTTCCTGATTTTGCCGGCAATCGCTTCTTCAATACCTTGGGCAATATCGAGCTGGATTCGCGGGTCAGTCTGTTGATACCGGACTTCATCACCGGAGAGGCCTTGATCTTCAAAGGCCATGCCCGGATCGACTGGAATCCTCAGCGGGCAGCGCTGGTCGAGGGCGCCGAGCGCATCGTGGATGTGGTGCCGGAGCAGATATTGCACGTCGCACATGTCCTGCCGGCTCAGGGACGACTGATCGAGCGCTCGCCCGCGCTTGAACAGACCGGTGACTGGCCGGCCGCTGACGAGTCGCCCTTATCCCTGCGCCGGCTGCGAGTCATCGACAAGGTGCGCGAAAGCGAGGTGATCACCTCCTTCTATCTGGCACCGTGGCCGGAAGCAGGGCCGGAGCACGAACCGGCGGAAATCGACGCCTATCAAGCCGGTCAGTTTCTGACCCTGCGTCTGGCCTCAACGCCAGACAAGCTCTTGACCTGCGGCGAGATACCGGTGATGCGTAGCTACAGCATTTCTCAGGCCTGGCGGGCGGGGCATGGTGCCTACCGCATCTCGGTACGCCGTGACCCGAAGGGGCTCGCCTCACGACTTCTGCATGATGAAATCGCGGTGGGCGATGTGCTGGAGGCTGCGCCACCGGCGGGGAATTTCGTGTTGCAGGACTCGCCCGCGCCTATCGTGCTGTTGTCATCGGGTGTCGGAATCACGCCGATGATCGCCATGTTGGACACCTTGGTTCAGCAGGCAGAAGCAGGCCATCCACCGCATGGTGAGGTGTTCTTCCTGCACGCCGCACGTGATGGGGGAGAGCTGGCATTTGCTGAGGTGCTGAACGTCTGGGCGCGCGGCCATGCGTGGTTGCATGTACATATTGCCTTGTCGCGCCCGAGTGAGGCGGATCTCGTGGCCGGGCGGCATCAGTCAGAGGGCAGGCTGGAGCTGGTGAGTCTGGCGGGTAGCCTGCCGGGCCTTGCCTCAAGCCATGTCTATCTGTGTGGTTCGGAGGGCTTCATGCGCGCGCAATACGCCGCCCTGATGGCGCTGGGGTTACCGCGCGAGCGACTGCATCATGAATTCTTCGGCCTTGGCTCGCTGGAGCAGAGAGATACCCTCGCGGTTGCGCAATCGGCAGACTTCCAGGCGAGCTTGCCGGAACGTACCCAAGTCACCTTCACGCCGCGCGTGGCAGCTGGCCAGTCCGCGGCCAGCGCTGCAGGCATAACACGACAGTGGACTCCCGAACAGGGCAGTCTGCTTGAGCTGGCCGAGCAGTCAGGCGTGAATACCCTGTCCAGTTGTCGTTCCGGGCGCTGTGGCAGCTGCGCATTGCGACTCATCGAGGGGGAGATCAAGTATCCCGAGCCGCCACAGGCCGGCGTAGCTCAGGGTCAGGTGTTGATGTGCTGTGCCTATCCGGCGGGAGAGGCGCCACTGGTCATCCAGACGCTTTGAGCAAGGCGTGCGTGCCCCCTGTTGCGACTCGTGATGACAGTGTCTCATGCAGGGCGACAAGCCTTATGGAAATCAGTGAGATAGCGTCAGCGAGGTTCATGGTCCTGATAGGTGGGCAGCGGTATAGTGGATGATGCATGTCATTTGTTCCGCGCCCCTGACGGCTCACGGCTGGCTCGGCGTCATAGACAAGGATCTCTTTGATGGCTTCATTTCGTATTCTTACCCATCCCCAGCATGGCACGCGTGCCGTCAAGATCGGCTGGTCCTGGCCGGCGTTCTTCTTCGGCATGTTCTGGGCGCTCTACAAGCGCATGTGGTTGCTGGCGGGCAGCCTCTTCGGCTTCATCGTGCTCAGCTCGGTCTTCATCCCGGCGACGATGGAAGGGCAGCTGATTTCCAACGTCCTGTTCCTGGGCTTGAACCTGACCATCAGCTTCAAGGGCAACCAGTGGTACGCGAGCCTGCTGGAAACCCAGGGCTATCAAGAGCAGGCACAGGTCTCGGCGCGCAATCCCGATGATGCGCTGGCTGTGCATGCCAATTCGCATAAGGCCTCTGCTGACGATACCCGCCACCATGAGCAAGGCGGCGCTCACTCACAGGATCAGGATCCTTGGGGCGATCAGCGTGAGCGCAAGGATGGCAGGGGTGACAGAGTTGAAAAAGATGAAAGAGATGACGACGACAAGGGCGATGGTGGCTCCGGTGGCAAGGGCGGCGGCAACGCCACGGGCACCTTCATCGGCTAAGGGCATGCCAAGAAAGAGAACAGACGATGAACCTTCAAGGACGATTGACGCGCTGGAACGATGACAAGGGCTTCGGTTTCATTACCCCGGCGTCGGGTGGCAAGGATGTCTTTGCCCACATCAGTGCCTATAAGGGGCGTGGAAGGCCCAAGGCCAGTGCGCAGGTGCATTATCAGTTGGGCATGGATGACAACAATCGCCCACGTGCCGTCCGCTTTCGCACCCATGGGGCCGGGGCTTCCAGCACTTCAATCGGGGTGGGGCTTGCATGGTTGGTGGCGTTGGCCGTTGCGGTCGTGCTCGGTGCAGGATGGTGGCAGGAGCGTCTGCCATGGATGTTGCCTGCAGCGTATCTGGGCATGAGTCTGGTGGCGTACATGGCGTATCGGGTCGATAAACTGGCTGCTGCCGAGAGTGAACAGAGGGTTCGCGAGGATACCTTGCACTTCATGGAGCTGCTGTGTGGCTGGCCCGGCGCGCTGATCGCCCAGCAGAGCCTGCGCCACAAGACGCGCAAGACCAGCTACCGGGTCGCGTTCTGGTGTGTAGTATTGATCAACATCGCGGCCGTGAGCTGGCTGATGCTCTCGCCGGACGCCGCGACCCTTCGAGACCTGCTCGGTTTCCCTGTCATGGCGGGAGAGGCCATGATCCGGTGGTCATGAGCGGATGATCGAGCGGCGTCATCGCGCGCATGACAATGACAAAGGGGGCCTGAACCAGGCCCCCTTTGTCGTTGCTGCTCCATGGTGTCTGCCATCAGAACGGTGCGTAATCATCCTGTTCGGCGCTCGAGGCGACCCAACGCTCCCTGGCAGGTATCGCTCGACGCTGGGCGCCCTGTGGCGGTATCTGGCCTCGCTCACCATACAGCCACAGCACCAGGTTGGAGCGCTGGCCGCTGGTGATCGGCTGCGCGGCATGCGGCACATTACCGCGATGCAGCATGGCCGAGCCGGGTGTGAACGCGAAGCGCACTGCGTCTCCGCTCGCCGCGTCCAGGACGTCCAGTTCAGAGCCCCCGAAGGTCTCGTCGGGCAGGTTCATGTTGATGTTGAGGGTCACGGACGAGGCGTCGGTATGCGGCCGAATCGACGCGTCCGTGGTGGGCTGATAATGGATCGAGAAGCCGAAGGACTGGCTGTCGTAGCCGATGATTTCCGGGAACAGCAGCCGCGAGATCGGGCGCATGTAGGTGTCCAGCAGTTGCTGATAGAACGCCTGGAAAGTCGGTGCCGCCAGATAACCTTCTGAGCGACGGTCGAGCATGGCGCCGCGCCGGTTGAGCACGATGCCGTAGGGCGGGCGCAGCGGAATGCCGGCGTCCCATGCCTGTTCCAGCAGGTTGCGCAGGTCAGCGATGCGCCCGACATCGAAGAGCTGGAATTGATAGACGTCAGTGGCGACTTCTGTCATCAGCGCCTTGACGTCCGTCTCGCGCTCGGGATTTTCCCACGCCTGCTTGACGGCAGTGCGCAGCGCCTCGTCGATCAATCCACTGTCGAGGATGGCGAGGTCGTCCTGCTCGACGGCTTCCCATTCACGCCAGGCGTCACTCAGCAGCTGACGATGGCTGTCCCAGAATTGCTGGACGGAGGGGGCGCGCCGCAGCATGGCTTCGCGGGAAGGCAGTTCGAGCTCGCGGGCCTGCTGTAGCCGGGTCTGCTGTAGTCGGATAGGGTGCAATACAGAATGAGTCATGGGGTGTCTGCTCCAGAAACCTGCGACATAAGGCTGCCGTTTCGGCGATGTTGAGCAATTTATTGCGCCGTGACTTGTTGATAAACAGGCCACTGGAGTAAACACATTCAATATTCTATTGATAATCTCCACACAACAGCAGGCCCGCACACAATGCGGGCCTGCTGTCGTCTGCCAGAGTGAAGCGAGGCGAGTTGTCAGCTCATCAAGCCGTCAATCACGCCCAGACCATAAAAGGCGATCATGCCGATGATGCCCGCGAAGATCACGTAGTAGAGCGTCGGGAGGATCGTCTTGCGGAGCGTGACGCCTTCGCGACCCAGAAGGCCGACGGTGGCCGAGACAGCCACCACGTTGTGGATGGCGATCATGTTGCCGGCAGCCGCGCCAACCGCCTGGAGGGCGACCATCATGGCGCTGGAGATGCCCAGGGCCTGGGCGACGTTGAACTGGAAATCGGCCAGCATCAGGTTGGAGACGGTGTTGGAGCCGGCGATGAAGGCCCCGAGGGCACCGACACTCGGCGCGAACAGTGGGTAGATATCACCTACGCTATCGGCGATGAACTGCGCCATCGCCACCGGCATCGACACCAGATCCGCCTCGTTGACGCCGGAGTTGATCAGGATGCGCACCATCGGAATCGTGAACAGCAGCACGAAGCCTGCGCCGAGGATGGTGCGGCTGGATTCGCTGACGGCAGCACTGACATCCCGCATGCGCATGCGGTGCAACACGATGGTGAGGAGTACCACGACCACCAGGATACCGCCGGGCAGGTACAGGGGCTGCAGACTGCCGGAGATGTCACCCTCCCCGAGAATGCCGCTCCAGCCGAAGCTCCATGAGGTCAGCGCCTCCTTGATCGGTGCGATGACGCGCGACATCACCAGCAGCACCGCGAGCAGCACATACGGCAGCCACCCCATGCCGACCGAGAGTGGCTTGCGGCCCTCGACGGGCTCAAGCGTCATGTCCAGCTTGCCGATCCACTCCGCCGGCCAGCTGTCAGCGTTCGGGAAGTCCCAGGTTCTGCTGGGCAGCAGAAAGCCCTTGCGCGCCGCGGGTACCACGATGGCGAGCCCCACCATGGCGCCGATCATCGACGGGAACTCCGGCCCCAGCAATATGCCGGCCAGTACGTAAGGCACCACGAAGCAGACGCCGGCAAACAGTGCGAAGGGGGCGACTTCCAATCCTTCACGCCAGGAGCGATTGGCGCCGAAGAAGCGCACCATCACCGCGACCATGATCAACGGCATGCAGATCCCGATGATGCCGTGGGTGATGGCGACTTCAGACGTCACCAGCTGGAAATAGGCGTCCCAGCTCGAGCCATTCGCGGCCAGTGTCTCGCTGACACCGGCTTTGTCGAGGCCACCGGAGACCCCGACCACGATCGGCGTGCCGACCGCGCCGAAGGAGACCGGTGTCGATTGCACCATCATGCCCACCACGACCGCCGCCAGGGCCGGGAAGCCCAGTGCCACCATCAAGGGAGCAGCGACGGCGGCAGGGGTGCCGAAGCCGGAGGCGCCTTCGATGAAGCAGCCGAACAGCCAGGCGACGATGATGGCCTGCACGCGGCGGTCCGGGCTGATGCCGGAGAAACCGTTGCGTATCGCGGCAATGCCGCCGGAATGCTTGAGGGTATTGAGCAGCAGCAGGGCGCCGAAGATGATCCACAGGATCGCGACCGTCAGTATCAGCCCCTGCAGGGACGAGGCCAGTACACGAGTGAAGGTCATGTCCCAGGCCAGCAGGGCGATCAGTGCAGTGACCACGAAGACGATGGGCATGGCGAGGCGGGCGGCCATGCGAAAGCCGATCAACAGCACCCCGGCGAGTAGCAATGGCACAAAGGCCAATAGTGCCAATAGCGACTGATTCATGTGCAGCACTCTCCCTATGTTGCGTGGCGAACGTCGTTTTGGAAGTCTTTGTTGTTGGGTGGGTGCGTTGTTATGTCGCACCTGACGCTAGCTCAAGGTAAGAGAGTCCATTTGTTTCTGCTACTTGAGGTCATCTGGTATTACTAGTGATGGCCCTGGGGTTTATTTTCGCCAACTCATTGATAGTCAATGCCTCTGTGAGGTGTGGCAGCCCACTCATCACGCGCAGCAGGTCAGTTTATTAGACTAAAAGGCAGCAATTGACCGGGTGAAAGGTGTCTTCTTTCTGAGCGTGACAGGAAGGATGGCATACACGAGGCTGGTCGGGAGCGTTGTCTTTCGCGCCAGGAGAGTGGGCTTACGCCTTGCTGGCTGGCGTGAATCCCAGCTTCATGGTGAGGTCATTGTCTCAAGATGATGGGCGAAATGGAGACCTGTACAAGCAAGGCCATATCTCTGGATTATCCAACAATTCGCGCTCGATTAAGTGGCAAGCCACTCGTCGTAATCATGTCTGTCATGCATTGACATCAGGTTTCAAGTTTATCTTTCGTTGGCTGATTGAGCATAACAATTGGATACCATTTAAATAAAAGAAAGTACAAATAAGCCGGCTGTGTATATTTACAGGCTCCGGGCGTGTCTTGTTACGTTGTTTTCCTCAATCAATCACGTCTATGGAAAGCGCATGGCACAATGGGGCACGTTATTGGTCATTCTGGCAGCCCTCCAGTGGGGGATCACCGGTGGGCTGGGAAGTCAGTTGATGTCGTGGGGCTGGCAGGCCGAAGTCATTTCGTTCTGGCGCGCCATGGTGGGGTTCATCTGCATGCTGGGCTGGATGGTTCTGCTGGGTTATCACAAGCGCCCCGCCGACTCCACGCGTGGTCTGTTGGGGTGGTCACTGCTGGCGGGGCTGGGGGTCGCCGGCAACTTCATGTTCTATTTCAAGAGCGTCAATGAAAGCAGTGTCGCAGTGGCTGCCACGCTGATGTACAGCGCGCCCATCTTTGTCTACATCGCCTCTTTCCTGGCGCGGGTCGAGAAACCGACGCCGGTCAAGTTGGGGTCGATCGTGGTGGTGATGATCGGCATCGTATTGCTAACAGGTGTGCTGCAATCCGGCTCCGCGTCCGTCACCCCCCTGGGCATCGCCTCTGGTTTGTTGGCGGGCGTGTCTTATGCCGTGTTCATCTTTGCCTTCAAGTCCGCTTCGCGGCATGGCAGTGTGCCGGGCATCCTGGCCATCGCGCTGGGCTTGAGCACCTTGATCATGATGCCATTCACGGACATGGGGCAGGCAATTGCGGTGCCCTTCGCCGATGAATGGTGGGTCTTCATTCTGTTCGGACTGGTAGGCGGTGGCCTGTCCTTCTATTGCTATATTGCCGGGCTGCGCCATAGCTTGCCGTCGGTTGCCTCTATCGTCGCCATGATCGAGCCGATCACTGCCACTCTTTACGGTCTGTTGATTCTGGGGCAGGGCCTGAGTGCCATGCAGGCAGGTGGCATGGCGCTCATTCTGATCGCGATCACGGTGCTGAGCCTGGCGCAGAATCGCCCGGATGTGTTGCTGCGCATGCCGCTCGGGCTGCGCAAGGCCATGCCGAATGAAATGCAGCCGACTCAAACGGAACAGTCAGGTAAATGATGTCTTGTGAGCCCCGAACTGATGTCTTCATTCTGCTCGCGAACGTGATGAATACCATGAGGTACAGGATGCGCGAGTCGCGATGGCATTAGCGAAGAGATGAAGGTGCCTGAAACACGACAACGCCTCGTCAGCATGGCTGGCGAGGCGTTGTCGTGTCGTGGTGTGCATGAAGTCGAATGTTGCCAGTGCGTGCTTGATCTGCCTCGTTGTCAGCTATCGGTGAGTACGGCGGCAAGTTCAGGGCTCGGGCGACTGGCGTTGACGAAGAAGTCATTCATCGTCAACAGCAGGTACTTCTTCATCATGTTCTGGGCCGGCAGGAAGATGAGATCTCCAAAGTCGAAGTTGCCCGCCTGGTGCGGCACGGAGTCCTGAACGGCGTAATCCTTGCTGAACAGCAACTGCTCGTTCTTGTCGTACAGACGATACTGGACATCGAAATCGGCAATGATATCGAAATCCTCGTTGGCGACACCGAAGGTCAGCAGATTCTTGGTCAGGTTCTGGGCAATCAGGTAATCAAGATAGACAGGGCCGCGCTTCTCATGGGCCTGGATTTCCACCTGTAGGCGGTAGTCGCTGGCACGTGCATCATGGGTGATGCGCGAAGACGCGGGCAATTGCTCACGCAGCAATTGATTGAAGTGGGTCATCGCCGGTGAACAGATGCGCGACAGCTTGATGTTGCCCAGTGGTTGCATGGACTGTTGGGCTGCGCCGGAAAACAGGTTGGCTTGTGGCTGGCTGTAATAGACGTCGGAATAGAATACCTTGTGCTGGTAGGCCTGCGCCTCCACCGGTGTGACCTTCGGGACATCGATCTGTGCGCGCGACACACAGCCGGCCATCACCATGAGGGCAATGCCCGCGGTAGCGAGTTTCATCAATGGCATGGGCATTCGAGTGACGGGCATATGACGAATTCTCGGGCGTGGCGAAGTTGCCGCTCACCGTAACATGCGCATGTCACAAGGCTAAACACGGGCCAAACAACGCCTTTCAACTATTGTTAACTTTTGTTGAATATTGTTGCATTTGTATGAGTGAAGACTCGCAAGAGGTGCCAGCTCAATCGAACCAGCGCTCGAGCGTCGACTCTGCGCGCGCGGAATGTTCCGGTTTGATATGTGCGGCGACGATGGCGACGGCGCCTGCCATCAGCGTCAGGTCATCGGTGTAGCCAAGGAGCGGCGTGAAGTCCGGCAACCCGTCGATGGGCGAGATGAAATAGCCCAGCGCCCCATAGATGGTGGTGCGCGCCCAGAGAGGCGTGTCGGGGTCCTGAGCGGCGAAATACATGCGAAATGCGGGGTTGAGCACGCGCTTGCCGGCTTTTCTGGCGGCACCGCTCACCTTGCGCCAGAAGCCGGCCTCAGAGTAGTCCTCGGCATGGGCGTCGAGGGCCTCCTGGTGGGGGCGGCTGCCATCGCCCGTCTGCGCTACCTGATCCGGTGCCGGCAGCCTGAGTGTCTCAGGCGGCTCGGCGGCGATGATGGTCTCATTGGTCATGGCGCTGTCTCCGTCATCTGAAGGTGTCGGTAATGGCTGCCAGCCTCATATCCTGCGCTGCAGGCCTTACTCTACCATGTGACTTTGTGCGGGTTGCGTCGTTCAATGAATCGCTCCGTGAGTCACTTCGGGAATCGTTCCGTGTGTCGTTATGTGGAGCGCTTTGTGAATCGCTCCGTGCTGGGAATGACAGACAGAGGAAGACGCCGCCTCCTCACCCGTATCGACTGGACAAGGAGACGGCGTCTTTCTTGGCGATCAGGCACAGATCAGGATCTTCGCCTCAGGCGGGCAGGTCGAACAGCAGGGCATGCAGCCGGTGGGCTTCGCTCAGCGCGAGCCGTGATGCCTGATCCAGCGTCACGGCGTCGCCGGCTCCCAGCGAGACACTTTGCGCATCATCCCCGCTCAAACGCGTGGTCCCTTCGATCACGTGCAGATAGTAGCGCCGCTTTGCATCCAGCGGCAGCGTCAGTGCTGCGCGCTGCTCGTCATCTCCCTGCAGACCGATGCGATACATTCGGGCATCCTGATTGATGGCCAGCACCCCAGGCGTGACTTGCGTCGATGGTGCGATCAGCAGAGTGAGGCCGTCGCGGGCGGCGAAAGGCTGCTGCTGATAGCGCGGCGACAACCCCTTGGCCTGTGGCGTGATCCAGATCTGCAGAAAGCGCAGTGGCTCGTGCGAAGAGGCGTTGTACTCACTGTGCTCGATGCCCGTCCCGGCACTCATCAGCTGGACTTCTCCCACCCCCAGGGTATGCCGTGAGCCCATGCTGTCGCGGTGCTCGATGTTGCCCGACAGCACATAGCTGATGATTTCCATGTCACGGTGCGAGTGCGGATCGAAGCCCGCGCCCGGCGCCACGTGGTCATCGTTGATCACGCGCAGTACGGAGACGCCCATGTGAGCCGGATCGTAGTAGCTGGCGAAGGAAAAACTGTGGCGGCTCTTCAGCCAGGCGAACCTGGCATGGCCGCGTTCATTGCCTGGGCGTAACGTAAGCATGGCAACCTCCTGAGACTGTGCGGGCGCGCATTGAGTGATGAATAGCCAGCCTTCAGCGGGCTTACGAATCGTGCCTGGCCGGGCTCAGCAGACGGTCGAGTGACAGCTTGCCGCCGCCGGTGATCATTAGGCTGGCCGCGATGGTCAACAGGGCCAACGCGTATTCGAAGCCGTTGTTGCTCATGAACAGGCCATTGCCGATATGCACGGTCAGAATGGCGATCAGCATCGTGAAGGCCAGCACGGCAGCGGCCGGGCGCGTCAGCAGGCCGATCAGGATCGCCAGTCCGCCGAAGAACTCGCCGCTACCGGATAGCAGCGCCATCAGGTAGCCGGGCTCGATGCCCATGGAGGCCATCCACTGCCCCGTGCCTTCCAGACCGTAGCCGCCGAAGGCGCCGAACAGTTTCTGTGAACCGTGGGCCATGAAGATGATGCCGGTCGGGACTCGCAGCACCAGGCTTGCGAGGCTGGAATCGGTGGTCATCAGGCGAGAGAGGGCAGACTTGAACATGTGTGGCTCCATTGATCAGGGGGTATGAGATGTTTAAGATCAGTGTGTTTGATCGATGGGGCTACTATAGAATGAGGCTTATCAAAAAAATAACGGAGGATTCTGGTCTCAATGATCAGGATTTTTGAACTATGGTCTCACCCATCACACTCGACGCTCTGCGCGTGCTGGATGCCATCGAGCGCCGCGGCAGTTTTGCTGCGGCCGCCGAGACACTGCATCGCGTGCCCTCGGCGATTTCCTATTCGGTCCAGAAGTTGGAAGAGGAGCTGGGCGTGCCGCTGTTCGATCGCTCGCGCCGCAAGGCCGAGCTGACCGATGCGGGCCATCTGGTACTGGCGCATGGGCGGCGCATTCTGCTGGCCACCGAGGAGATGACGGCGCTGGCGCGTCAGGCGGGAGTGGGCTGGGAGGTCGAGCTTCGTATCTGCGTCGATACCATTCTTGATCCGGAGGCGCTCTATCCGCTGTTGGAGGAATTCCAGGCCATCCAGCCGCGCACGCGGGTGGTGTTGAGCGAGGAGGTGATGGCGGGTGCCTGGGATGCGCTGCATGACAATCGCTGTGATCTGGTGATCGGCGCGCCCGGCGAGCCACCGGTGTCGGGGCTTGCGTGCCGGCGGTTCGGCGCAATAGAA
Organism: Cobetia sp. LC6; assembly: GCF_030264805.1. Lineage (NCBI taxonomy): Bacteria > Pseudomonadati > Pseudomonadota > Gammaproteobacteria > Oceanospirillales > Halomonadaceae > Cobetia > Cobetia sp. LC6. The sequence continues at coordinate 87,114 of NZ_JASSPL010000005.1, forward strand.
CCGGTCTTCGCCGTGGCGGCAGATCATCCGCTGACCCGGCTGGCGCAGCCGATCGCCATCGAGGCGCTGCAGGAATATCCCACCGTGATCGTGGCGGACAGTTCGCGTAGCCTGCCCGGTCATTCTTCCGGCTTGCTGGATGGCCGCAGCCAGATCATCGTCAAGACCACGGCGCAGAAGATCGAGGTTCAGCGCAAGGGGCTGGGGGTCGGCTATCTGCCGCGCCATCGAATCCATCGCCAGCTGGAGGAAGGCAGTCTGGTCATGCTTTCACTGGAGACGCAGCGCGCGCCGATCGATCTCTCGCTCGCCTGGCGCAGTGGTCGTCAGGGCAAGGCGCTCAAATGGTTCCTCGAGCGCCTTGCCGCCCCCGGCATGGGCGAGACCTTTGGACTGTTGCCGCGCGAGGCGACGACTGACTTGCGTGGAGACTGACACGAACAGACGCCCTCAGTCCCAGTCGAGCACCACCTTGCCCGACTGACCGGAGTTCATGATCTCGAAGCCCTGCTGGAAGTCTGCGACGCCCAGGCGATGGGTGATGATGGGCGAAAGATCCAGCCCTGACTGGATCAGGCTGGCCATCTTGTACCAGGTCTCGAACATCTCGCGGCCATAGATGCCCTTGATGGTCAGACCCTTGAAGATGACCTTGGTCCAGTCGATGGCCATCTCTCCGGGCGGAATGCCCAGCATGGCGATCTTGCCGCCGTGATTGATGACATCGAGCATCTGCTCGACGGCGGAAGGCACGCCGGACATTTCCAGCACCACATCGAAGCCCTCATGCATGTCGAGCTCTGCCATCACCTCCTGCAGGGATTCGCGGCTGACATTGACGGTGCGGGTCGCGCCCATTTTTTCGGCCAGTGCCAGTCGATAGTCATTCACGTCGGTGATCACCACGTGGCGAGCCCCGATATGTCGGATGACCGCCGCCGCCATGATGCCGATGGGCCCGGCACCGGTGATCAAGACGTCCTCGCCGACCACATCGAAGGCCAGTGCCGTGTGCACGGCATTGCCGAAGGGATCGAAGATGGCTGCCAGGTCATCGCTGATTTCATCCGGCAGCTTGAAGAGGTTGTAGGCGGGCAGGGCGAGGTATTCGGCGAAGGCGCCGGGGCGGTTGACACCCACGCCCTCGGTATTGCGGCACAGATGGCGACGTCCTGCTCGGCAGTTGCGGCAATGGCCACAGGTAATGTGCCCTTCGCCTGAGACACGGTCGCCGATCTCATAGCCGCGCACCTCGCTGCCCAGTGCGACGATCTCCCCCGCATACTCATGACCGGTGACCATCGGCACCGGCACGGTTGCCTGCGACCACTCATCCCACTGATAGATGTGCATGTCCGTGCCGCAGATCGCGGTCTTGCGGATCTTGATCAGTACATCGTTGTGGCCGATTTCCGGCACGGCCGTCTCGGTCATCCAGATCCCGGGTTCGGCCTTGAGCTTGGCCAGCGCCTTCATGCATCACCTCCCGTCGTGGACTCGATCACGCCCATCTCGCCCCCGATGCGCGTGAAGGCGGCAATGGCCGTCTCGATCTGCTCCGGGGTATGCGCCGCCGAGATCTGGGTACGAATGCGAGCCTGTCCCTTGGGCACCACCGGATAGGAAAAGCCGATCACGTAGATACCGGCCTCCAGCAGGCGATTGGCAAAGTCGCCCGCCAGGCGCGCATCGCCGATCATCACCGGAATGATGGCGTGGCCGGCGCCCGCGAGGGTGAAGCCGGCCTCCTGCATGCCACGACGGAAGCGTTCGACGTTCTCCCACAGTTGATGGCGCGCCTCGGCGCTGTCCTCGACCTTGTCCAGCGCCTTGAGGGTCGCAGCCACGATGGGCGGCGCCAGCGAGTTGGAGAATAGATAAGGGCGCGAGCGCTGGCGCAGCCACTCGACGATGGGCCCGCGTGCGGCCGTCACGCCGCCCGAAGCGCCACCCAGCGCCTTGCCGAAGGTAGTGGTGATGATGTCGATCTGATCCATCACGTCATGGTATTCGTGGCTGCCACGCCCATTGGCCCCCACGAAGCCGGTGGCGTGGGAGTCATCCACCATCACCAACGCGTCGTAGCGTCTGGCGAGCTCGCAGATGCCCTTGAGATTGGCGATCACGCCATCCATCGAGAAGACACCGTCGGTGGCGATCAGCTTGAAGCGTGCACCGGCGGCGTCCGCTTCCTGGAGGCGGGCCTCGAGTTCGCGCATGTCATTGTTGGCATAGCGATAGCGGCTTGCCTTGCACAGACGCACGCCATCGATGATGGAGGCGTGATTGAGCGCATCGGAAATGATGGCGTCTTCAGGGCCGAAGAGTGTCTCGAACAGGCCGCCATTGGCGTCGAAACATGAGGAATAGAGGATGGCATCGTCCATGCCGAGAAAGGCTGCGAGGCGCTTTTCCAGCACGCGATGTTGATGGTGAGTACCGCAGATGAAACGCACGGAGGCCATGCCGAAGCCATCACGCTCCAGCGCTTGTTGCGCGGCCGCGATCAGTTCGGGGCTATCAGCCAGGCCCAGATAGTTGTTGGCGCAGAAGTTGATGACCTCCGAGCCTTGCCCCTCGCGTTCATCACCGCCCGCGACTCTGAGGCTGGCACCCTGGGGCGAGGTGATCTCGCGCTCCTGCTTGTAGAGACCTTCTTCATGCAGTCCATTGATCTGACGGCTGAGGTGGTCGTGGAAACTGGCTGGCATACGTCACTCCTGTCTGTCGTTGTCCTGTTCGTTTCCGATGGACGCTGAACGCCTGCGGGAAACGTGATGGCACAGGCTTTCAGCGTAGTCGGGGTCTGTCAGTGGCGTGGTGCGGATCGGGCGCTCAGCTGGCCGGGTGCTCCTTGAGTTCGTTGCCATCCTCGTCCTCAAAGGTCAGCCCCCAGCTGGTAATGGCAGCCAGCAGCATGATGGCCACGAGGAACCAGCCCTGGAAGACAAACGGGAAGACGGCGGTCGGCGAGACGGAGGGCAGCCAATCGTAGGTGCCCTGCATGGACTGGATTGTCGACCAGCCCAACAGCACCGGTGCCCCCCAAGGGAAGATGTAGCCCAGTGCAGAGGTCACGGCGTCCAGCATGTTGGCGCGGCGATAGCGATGGATGCGGTACCGGGTGCCCAGCGCACGCACGAAGGGCGCGGCCGCGATTTCGGCGGCGGTGTTGATGGTGATGGCGCTGTTGAGCAGCGCCACGATCCCCCAGATGGCCAGCTCGGCGCGGCGCATGGATTGCTTGATCCAGCGCATCAGCAGGCGCGTGACATGCTCCATGGTGCCGCCGAGGGTCATCAGGTGGGCCGCACCGACGATCAGCAGGATCAGGATGCCCATGTTGACGTAACCTTCGACGCCGCGAACCAATGCGCCAGTCATGACGCCATCGGCCTCGGAATCGAAGGCGATGATCTGTGGCAGGCTGCCGGTGCCGGCGATCAGCATGACAGGAATGGCGAGCAGGATGCCCCAGGTCAGAGAGGTCAGCAGGTGCTGTCCACGCAGTGCCAGTATCAGTACCAGTGCAAAGGGCGCCAGCATGATCAGTCCCGCTGGATCGGCGGCCTCCTGCATCGATTGAACCGCCGTGGGGTCGGTGACTCCGCCTTGCTCGCTGCCGCCGAAGATCACGAACAACGCCAGCGCCGGCAAGGCTGCTGCAATCGAGTACTTGAAACGGCTTTTCACCACGCCGGGGACATCCGCGCCTTGGGTCGTGGCGGAGACGATGGTGGTGTCCGACACCGGGGCCAAGTTATCGCCGAAGATGGCACCGGACAGAATTGCGGCAAACAGCAGGGTGGGGTCACCGCCCACCGCGATGCCGGCCGGATACATCAGCGTGCAGAAGGCGACCGTGGTGCCGTAACCAGTACCAACAGCGGTCGAGAACACGGCTGCGAGCAGGAAGGTGAGCCCGACGAACCAGCCGCCGGTCATGTCCGAGATGCCGCCCAGCCAGACAAGCCCTTCGACCAGTCCCCCGACTTGCAGAACCTGAGCGAACATCCCGGCATAGAACCAGGCGACGATGGCGACCACCCCGATGGGCTGCGTCAGCCCATCGAACAGGCCGTTGGCATAGTCCTCCCAGCGACTGGTGCAGAAGAACAGACCGAGGGTCAGCCCGAACAGTGCCCCCATGACTAGGCCGATTTCAGAGGACAGCCCCAGCACGCTGGTCGTGATTGCCCAGACGACAAAGAAGATCAACGGGATGGCGGCGCCCCAGGCACCGAAGCGGAATGTCAGCGAAGGGGAGCCAGGCGCTACGTGTGATGCGTCATTGGGCGGGTGAGCAGCGTTCTGCTGCCCAGGAATCTGCTGTGAAGTCGGGGACATGTCATTACCTGTCTACGTCATTGTGATTGTTGGGTGACGACTTGAGGCAGTCGCTGGGCAAGACGATCTTCCGAATGGCAAGGCACTTGCTTCACCTTGCATCGGATTGCACTCGGCACATGCCAGAGCGCAATGGCGATGTCCGCATGGCCTTGTTAGCAATACAAACGCCAGCAAGGATTGTGGATGTTTGATGTCTTGCTAGCATGAAGCGCTGAAAATCCAGCGTTCTGCCAGTCATTTCAGCCTATCAGTGTGTGCTGATGGACTGTCAATGCGGCGAAGGCGCAAGACGTGTCGTTCGTGGCGGGTAGCGAAAAAAGGTGTTCATCAGACGTGACACGGCCCTGCACCTCATTCGAGGGCAGGGCCGTTGTGTTGGGCAGACTGCATCGCACTAGTGTGCGCTGCGGATCACCTCACGCCATGGCGGTTCAGCGCTGAGCGAGTGTCGCCGATGCCGGGATTGCCTGGGAGGCGCGATCACGGCGTACGCGGATCACGAAGGCGATCACCAGGGCGAAGATGCCGAAGGCGACGGGGATGGCGGCGACCGAGATCAGGCTCAGGAGGGTCTTGTAGACATCGCCGCCCAGCCAGCTGACCACGACGGCCAGGGCGGCCATGGCGATGATCCAGAAGGCGCGTGAGCGTTTGACGGTCAGCATCTCGCACACCAGGCCCGCGGAGTCGGCGCTGGTGATGAAGAACAGCAGGATGTTGAGCGTCAGTATCACCGAGAGGATGCCGGTGGTATCGATGGTATCGATCAGCTTGAACACGTCATCGACGCCCAGGCTCAGACTGCCGAGACCGAACACCACGAACCACAGGCATGAGAACAGGGTCGGCACCAGCATCACGCCCAGTACCATGCCACGCAGGGTGCGGCCCTTGGAAATGCGGGCGATGAAGACGCCGGTGAAGATGAACCAGCCGTACCAGGCCGCCTCGAAGGCATACAGCCAGTCGGCCAGCCATGTTTTGCGCTCCGGATCGCCCAGGCCGATATCGGTGGCCATTGCGGGGTACTTGAGCAGGTATTCCGGCACCAGACGCACGAAGGTGGAGAGGATGTCGCCGGGGACGGTCAGCACCAGTACGCCGATCATCAGAATGATGGCGAACAGGGTGTTGTAGTTGCTCAGCCACTTGATACCGCGCTTGAGGCCAGAGGCGGAGGAGACGATGGCGCACATGGCCAGCACACAGATGATCAGGGTCGGGCTGAACTCGATGCCGACCAGCTTGACCAGCCCCTGCTGGATCGGGGTGGTCGCGTAGGTGAAGGACAGCGACAGGCCGATGACGGTGGAAACGACGAGGCTGACAAGGTTGAGCTTGCTCCACAGGCCATTGCCCAGCAGTTCTTCGGCGGGCTTTGCCATCTTCATGTTGTACATGGCATGCGCGAACAATGCACCGATGGCGAGATAGCCTGCCCAGGCAAGCAGGCCCCAGTGGTTGAAGGCGTTGAGCAGCGCCATGTCGGTGTTCTGACCGGCATCGGTATGGTACTTGGGCTCCAGCACGCCCCAGGTGAGCAGGCCGATGCCCATGCCGGTGGCGAACAGCATGCCCATCCAGCTCAGGGTGTGGAATTCCGGTTCGCCTTCACCGAAGCGCAGCTTGCCCAGCGGCGTGAAGCAGACCGCGACCATTACCAGCGAGATGGCGAAGGCCGGCCAGGTGAAGATGAAGCCGAGATTGCCGATCACCGAGGTTTTGACGGCGTCGAGGGCCGCGAGGAATCCCGTCGGGAAGAGGGCGGCGGCGCCGATCAGCAGCGTGATGACCGCGACGGTGGCGATCGAGGTCAGGTACTTGCCCTTGGCGGAGTCTGTGTCCCCCAGGCCGCAGACGGAATCCGTGATGGCCTCGGGCTGGCGGGAGGAGGAAGTGTCGGTCGTCATGAGAGCGCGATTCCTGAAGTTGTTGTTGTCGAACTGGCAAGCTGGCGGCAGCAATAAGTCGTCAAGCGAGGGCAGATAACGATGGCTGACTCCTGTGGGTGGCAAGGATCTCATAAGCCTATCCTGCCCTCTGGTGAATTTTTGGTTATTGGCGACCAGTATTTGCCATAACGCGACATTATGTATTTCGTGCAACGTCTGACGTGAAAGGCATGCCTCAAGACCCGCCGTTGCCTGCTGGCGCGACGGGCTCGGGTCGAGTGAGGGGCTTTGAGTGGGCTCAGGGGCCTGTGTGATTCCGGGCAGGTTTCCTGAACCTTTTCAGTGCGTTGCCGGATTCCTGATAGAGCGCCACCACAAGGCCCAGCGTCATTGCCACGATCACGAAGCTCATCGGCAGGGCGGCAGCCATCAGGATGGTCTGCAGCGCCTTGAGTCCGCCTGCCATCAGCAGCGTACCGGCCACCAGCCCGATGCAGATGCCCCAGAAGATACGATGGTGCGCCAGCGGTTCTTCATCGCCCAGCGACAGGATGGTCGTGACCACCAGAGTGCTGGAATCCGAGCTGGTCACGAACCAGCTGATCAACAGGAAGATCAGCAAAGACGACAGGATGACGCTCAGCACGCTGTTGCCCGCCAGGGCATCGGCGGTGGCGAACAGTGCTTCGGGCAGGTTCCAGTTGCGCACCAGCGTCATCAGCTCGCCGCTGCCGGCGCCCATGCTGGCCGTCAGCTCCTGATACAGGCCGGTACCACCGAACAGCGCCTGCCAGATGAAGATGATCAGCGGCGGGGCGATGAGCACGCCCAAGATGAATTCCCGCAGGGTACGGCCCTTGGAGATGCGGGCGATGAACAGTCCGATGAATGGCGCCCACGCCAACCACCAGGCCCAGTAGAAGATGGTCCAGCCTTCCTGCCAGCTGCTCTCGCCCGGGGTCTCGGCGACCCACAGCCCCATCGGCACCACATCGCGCAGATAGGCCAGCAACGTCTCGCCGAACAGCGAGGTCAGCCAAAGTGTCGGGCCACCGATCAGGAAGCTGCCGACCACGATGATCGACACGCCGATATTGAGTTCCGAGATATAGCGGATGCCGCGCTTGACCCCGGACACTGCCGAGGCGATGGAGATCGCGCTGATGGCGACGATCAACGCCAGCTGCGTGCCGATGCCGGCATCCAGGCCGGTGAGGCGATTGAGGCCCACCGCGATCTGGCTGACGCCCAGGCCCAGCGAGGTGGCGATACCGAACACGCAGCCCAGCACGCCCATGATATCGACGGCATGGCCGATCGGGCCGTAGATGCGATCACCGATCAGCGGATAGAGCGCTGAACGTAGCGCCAGCGGCAGTTTCTGGCGATAGGCGAAGTAGGCCAGCGTCATGCCGACCATGCCGTAGATCGCCCAACCATGCAGCCCCCAGTGGAAGAAGGCCACCTTGAGCGCCTCGATGGCGCGGGCGTGGTCCATGGCGGTCGCGCCGGCCAGATCTGCATGCGGATTGTTGGGGTAGCCGAAGCCACCGGAGTTGTCGAAATAGAACATCGGCTCCGCGACACCGAAGAACAGCACGCCGATCCCGACGCCAGCCGAGAGCAACATCGAGATCCAGGTGAAGCGCGAGAATTCCGGGGCACTGTCCTTGGGGCCAAGGCGCAGGCTGCCCCACGGCGAGCACACCAGTACCAGCGACAGGGCGATCATCGCGACCACCAGCACCAGGTAGTAGGTGCCGAAGGTATGTTCGATCCAGCTGCGCGCGGCACCGAAGATGGCGGCCGCTCCATCGGGAGAGAGACCGGCGCCGACGACGAATGCCAGCAACAGACCGGCCGAGGTCAGAGTCATGCCCTTGTGCATGCCCCTGAGCGGGCCGCTGGTTTCCACCTTGTTATGTGCTGTGAGGGCATTGCTCTGCGAAGGGCGTCGTGAGGGTTCACCGAGCGGATCATGGTCTGTCGCTGCCATGAGAAGACTCCTGAATTGTTGTAGTTGTTGTGTGAGCTGTCGTTCGAGCTGTCGTTCTGATTGCTGTTTGAGCTGTCGCTCCTGCTGCGGCCTGAGTGCCTGGAGGCCATGAGCGCGAAAGCGGTACGGGCAAGGCCAGTGGTTTAAGGGGGGGGGGCTCTCGATCAGGCCAATGCCGGGGGTGGCCAATATCGAGAGCGCAAAGTGCGTCATGCGTGCCAGGCTGGGCACTTTTGCTGTCAGTGTCCTGTCAGCAACGCAACCGGCTGTCAGGCCAGGGTTGCGCCATTTCAGACTAGTCAGGCGCGGTTCGTGGACGTTGGATGCAAGCGACACCTGCTTGCCACAACACGACGTCAAGAGCATGCAAAAGACGCCATAAATGACAATGCCCGCTCAGGTGTCGGCCTGAGCGGGCATTGGTGATGCTGTGGTCACACGCATGCAGAAAAATGCGGGCCAATGAGCCTGTGATTGCAGTGCAAGTGCCGAGAGCACCACGCTGTCTTCTCTTTGCTTGTGTTATGGAACCTTACATCACGAAATCACTGACAGATGGCCTAGCCCGCGTTGGTCTGGCTGACCGCTCGCGGCGTGGCTTGCGGGCCGGTCTTCGGCTGACGACGCGACTTGATCGCGCTGCGTGATTCATCGACCAGCGCAACCAGCAGGCCGAGCGTCATGGCGAGGATAACGAAGCTGACCGGCAGGGCAGCAGCCATCAGCACCGTCTGCAGCGCCTTGAGCCCGCCTGCCAACAGCAAGACCGCTGCGACAGAGCCGATGCAGACACCCCAGAAGATACGGTGACGCGGCAGCGGGTCTTCATCGCCCATCGACAGGATGGTGGTGATGACCAGGGTGCTGGAGTCGGAGCTGGTCACGAACCAGCTGATCAACAGGAAGATCAGCAGTGACGTCAGCACCATGCTGAGAATGTCATTGCTCACCAGCGCATCGGCGGTGGCGAACAGTGCCTCTGGCAGATTCCAGTCGCGAATCATGTCCATCAGCTGGCCGGTGCCCGAACCCATGGCTGCATTCAGCTCCTGATGCAGTGCGGTGCCGCCAAAGAGGGTCTGCCAGATGAAGATGATCAGCGGCGGGGCAATCAACACGCCGAGGATGAATTCACGCAGGGTGCGGCCCTTGGAGATGCGCGCGATGAACAGGCCGATGAACGGAGCCCATGCCAACCACCATGCCCAGTAGAAGATGGTCCAGGCATCCTGCCAGTCGCGCTCGACCGGTGTGCCCGCGACCCACAGGCCCATGGGGATGACGTCACGCACGTAGGAGACGACCGTCTCGCCGAACATGCTGATCAGCCACAGAGTCGGGCCACCGATCAAGAAGCTGCCGACCACAATGACGGACACGCCGACATTCAGCTCGGAAATGATGCGGATGCCGCGCTGGACGCCGGAGACCGCCGAGGCGATGGAGATGACGCTGATGATCGCGATCAGCACGACCTGGGTGCCGATACCCGAGTCGATACCGGTCAGGCGGTTGAGGCCGACGGCGATCTGACTGACGCCCAGCCCCAGCGAGGTGGCGATACCGAATACGCAGCCCAGTACCCCCATGATATCGACGGCATGGCCGATGGGGCCGTAGATACGGTCACCGATCAGCGGATAGAGCGCGGAGCGCAGTGCCAGCGGCAGATTGCGGCGATAGGCGAAGTAGGCCAGCGTCATGCCGACGATGACATAGACTGCCCAGCCATGCAGGCCCCAATGGAAGAAGGCCAGCTTGAGCGCGTCGACGGCGCGGGCGTGGTCCATCACCATATGGCCGGCGAGGTCAGCGTGCGGATTGTTCGGGTAGCCAAAGCCGCCGGAGTTGTCGAAGTAGAACATCGGCTCGGCGACGCCGAAGAACAGGATGCCGATCCCGACGCCTGCCGAGAGCAGCATCGAGACCCAGGTGAAGCGCGAGAATTCAGGGCGACTATCCGGCGCGCCCAGACGCAGCTTGCCCCAGGGGCACGAGGGCAATGCACAGGCCGATCAGGCCAACGATGGTCACCAAATAATAGGTGCCGAAGGTGGATTCGATCCAGGCGCGCGCGGCGCCGAACAGGCTGGAGGACAGCTCGGGAGCCAGGCCGGTGGCGAGAACGAAAAGCAGCAGCAGGCCGGCGGAGGTCAGGGTCATGCCCTTGTGCATGCCCTTGAGCGGGCCGGAAGTCTCGACGCGCAGGCTCAGGTCCGGCGAATGGTAGCGCTGAGAACCGACGACTGCCGCGGCGCTGTCATCAGAGGTGGTGTTTTCCGTGCTGGCGTTGTGAGTACTGGCATTGTCAGGTGAGGCGGGGCCAGGCTGAGGTGGGGTCACGCAATATCTCCTGTTCGAGCTGGTCGTAGGGCCAGCGTTCCCTGTCGCGGTCACGGCGGAATGACCGTTCATCTGTCGCGAAAAATTGTTGTCGATAAGGCAACGAGATGAAGACGTGAATGCTTGTCGAGACGTGCGGGAAGACGCTAACTCCCTCAAAGCATTACAATATATTATGTATGGAATTGATTTTGATGGCTACAGCTTCTGGAAAAGTGGCTGTGTCGCTAGAGCGTGTTCGTCATCGGTCTCATTCGGTCACGCAGACTCATTGGCAAGGGCAATCGCGCAGGGGCATCGCGGCTGCATGAGAGGCCTGAATCAGGCAATGATATTCTTGACGGGATACGACCTTTGCTTGCCTGAAGGCGACGGCTTTGATCGCCTGATGGGCGCTTTCGGGATACCATTCGGGCGGTGCAGGGTCGTAAGCGCCACCTGCACCTCGGACGCTTGCCCTCACGACGTCATTGACTCTGCTTGCGCTCAGCCGATGGGCAGGGCGGATTACCCCTTTCATTCTCTGGAGCCACTGCACGATGCGACTCGATTACATCGGCCCGCTACCGGAAACCATCGGTTTTCTCTTGCTCCCACGCTTCTCGATGATGGCGTTCTTCGCGGCCGTGGAGCCGCTGCGCATCGCCAATCGCATCAGTGGCAAGCCGCTGTTTCGCTGGCTGCTCATCAGTGAGGATGGCCAGCCGGTCACGTCTTCCAGTGGCATGACACTGGTCGCCGACCACAGCATTCTTGATATTCGCTCCCTGCCTTCCCTGGCGGTATGCAGTGGTTTCGAGCCCGAGGCGCACCTCAATCGCGCCTTGACGGGTTGGCTGCATCGTCTCGATGGAGGAGGCTGTGTGTTGGGTGGCCTGGATACCGGCTGTTTTCTGCTGGCGGCGGCAGGACTGCTGGATGGTGAGCGCGTCACGCTGCACTGGGAAAGCCTGCCGGCGTTTCGTGAGCGCTTCCCGACCATCAGTACCTCGGATGAGCTGTTCGAGCTGGGCGCGCGGCGCTTTTCCTGTGCCGGTGGGGCAGCCGCGATGGACATGGCACTGGATGTGATTGCCCGCCGGCACGGCACGGCGCTGGCGGTGGATGTCTCGGAGCAGCTGGTACACGACCGCATGCGCACGCGGACGGACCAGCAGCGCATGACGTTGGCGCGCCGCCTCGGCACCCACAAGCGCCAGCTGGTGGATGCGGTCGCCTTGATGGAGCAGAACCTGGACACCCCCTTGTCGCTGGAGGAACTGGCGAGACGCTGTCGCGTCTCGCTGCGCCAGTTGCAGCGCCTGTTCGAGCAGGAGCTGTCGACCTCGCCGCGGGCCTGGTACCTGCGGCTGCGCCTGGAGCGGGCGCGGCATCTGCTCAAGGAAACCGACCTCGATATTCTCTCGGTCGGACTGTCGAGCGGCTTTACCTCCAGCTCCAGCTTCTCGCGAGCCTACCGCAACCACTTCGGGCACTCTCCTCGCCAGACGCGCTGAGGCCTGGCTGGTCGCCATCGGCGTGATGACGCTGACGTTAATCGTGATGCAGTGGTGAGGCGGGCCTCTTGCATTATCAGGCTGCTCGCCCCCATTGCATGAGGATACCGTCAGTAAGCCCCAAGTAATGGAGCGCGTATGCAGTTCATGAAATATGCCAGGCAGTTGGCGCGGAACCCGCTGGGGATCATCGCGTTGTTCATCTCGTTGATCTATGGCTTCGCGAGTCTGCTGCTGAATTCGGCGGCCGAGACGCTGACGGTGGCGGAGCGTTGGCCGCTGATCGGTTTCATCGTGGTGTTTCCGTTGCTGGTGCTGGCGGTGTTCTATCGACTCGTGACCCATCATCACGGCAAGTTGTATGCGCCGGGGGATTACGACAAGGACCGGTCCTTCATGCGCACGCTATCGCCAGCCGAGCAGGAGCAGCGTCTGACTCGCGAGGTGCAGGAGTCACTGGGGGAGAGTGATTGGCAGCGGGGTGGGGCAGATGCCGACGCTCAGGTGTCAGCCGCAAATGAGGATAGCGGGCAGGCTGTCGACGATGCCGATGTCGCTCAGCTGTTGAGCCCGCAGGGTGGGGTCGATGAGAAGGTGCCGTTGTCCCGTGCCGAGCATCTGGATCATCATCGCCAGCAAATGGCCCAGTTGAAGGATGCGGTGCTGCGTCACATGCAAGAGTCCTCCACTGCGGGTGTTGGTGCGAGCGGCGGGATGACGCGGCATGTGCGTGTCGGCGAGACCGATGCCTGCTTTGATGCACTGCTCGAGGGGGATGGTGCTCCCTTCACGTTCATTGAAGTGAAGGTGCTCAAGCACTACGCCAGAGCGCAGACGGTGCTGCAAAGTCTGCTCTATGAAGCGCTGCTGGCGGACCGCACCCTGGACGCCAATTTCAGGCTGATCGTCGTGGTCGTGCTGGCGGACGATTCGTCTCAGGGCATGACGCGGGAGCGGCTGGAGCAAGAGTGGCATCAGCGCATCCGTCAGTGCCCGGTCGCCATCGAGCTGCGCTTTATGTCAGCGGCCAGTCTGAGAACGGAAGCGACGACTTGAGGCTCGAACGTTGCCGCCTGTCACGCAAACGCCCAGTCACGATGCTCGTGGCTGGGCGTTTGCGTAGCTGGGTATCCATATGTGCGCGGGAAGTCTGCGTCAGTCCAGGTCGCACAGGCGTCGATCGAGGGCTTCACAGAAGGCCCGCCAGGCGTGCTGCATCTCGGGGAGCGCGTGATGCGCATGTAGTGCGGCATGCACCATGCCGCGTGCGCAGCGATAACCGACATCGGCACCGCGCCAGCGCCAGACATCCAACGCTGCTTCCAGCGGTTGGGTCAGCGGATCATGCTCGGCGGCCAGCACTTCGATCTGGCGTGCCGGCGGTTGCTGGGAATGGGCCGGCGAGGGCGAGTAGCTGGCAGAGCGGTCGCCTTCGGCGACGGTCAGCCACATGCTGACCACTTCCTCACGGCCAAGCAGCGGGGCGTCCGAGCCCAAGGTGAACTCGTTCTCCTTTGCCAGTACGAAGACCGGGTCCATCGGCGGGTAGATCAGTCCCAGCACATAGCGTGTGGGCTTGTCGGGGGCCGGATGTTCCTGATGGTGGGCCGTCTCCATTTCCGCGCCGTGGGTGCCGAGGCTTTGCATGCGCGTGCCCTGCAGGCCGATGTTGGGCATCTCGGTATCGAGTCGGCGCGCCACATCCATCGCCAGTCGAGCGCCGGCGCTGTCACCGACGATGGCCACCGGTTCGACAGTGGCGGAGAGGTGCTCGATGGTCGCCAGACAATCCGCCAGTGCGTCACGATAGCTGGCTTCTGGCAGCAGGCGATAATCGACACTGACCACCTCACGCCCCAGCTGGGCGGCCAGACTGGAGGCGATGCCCTGATGGCTCTCCGGCGAGCCTATCTGCCAGGCCCCGCCGTGCAGAAACACCACCGGTGCCGGCAGGTTGCCATCCGCCTTGCGTGCCACCTCCGGGATGAAGTGGCGCAGGCGCAGCGGCGTCGCGCGGCCAGCGACCTCGACGTGATTCTCGTGGGTCGTGACGCCCTCCACGAGTGGCGCACCAAGTTGCTGGCACAGTTGTTCATAGCGCTTGCGGGCGTCTGCCAGCGGCATCTCTACCATTTCATCCATGCCACGTGCGAAGTCATTGATGAAGGTACGACAGGTGATGGGGGAAGGCGTCATGGTCATGAATCGGCTCTCGGCGGGTGTTCCAAGACAATAACACCCCGCCAGAAGACTGGCAGGGTGCGGGTTTCGACGCTGAATCAGCGACTTGTTATCCGAATCGGACACCGATTGTCACATGTCTCAGGCCGTCTTGCGGCGGATGGCGATACGACGACCGGCCGCCTTGGGCCAGTCATCGTTGTCTGCCGGCTGGGGCAGGGCGGCAATGCGCTCCGCGACCGCTTCCGGGCAGGGGGTGGGGCGACCGCCACTGATGCTCATCGCCATCAACATCTGCTCGCTGGTGGCGATCTCGCCGCCGGCGGCATCCGTCAGGGTGAACAGCACGTGCTGGCGCTTGGCGTCATGGTCCAGCAGCAGCACCTTGACCTTGAGCGTCTGGCCCTCGTGCGCTTCCGCCAGATAGCACAGATGCGTCTCCAGGGTGTAGATGGTCAGATCGTGCTCCTTGCGACCTTCCTCCCCCAGGCCCACGTGTTCCATCAGCGCCTCGACCGCCATCGAGAAGGCGCGCGCGTACTCGGCATCGTTCATGTGGCCGTTATAGTCGACCCACTCATGCGGCACCGTGATCTCGAGCAGGTCCATCAGATACGCCCCTCGAGGCCTTCGGCTTCCGGCCAGTACTTGCGCGTCAGGCTCAAGAGCTCGACCAGGAAGTCATCGCGACGACGGTCCAGCTCGGCGACCGGGCGGCCCGCTGCCTGGTATTCGCAGCCTTCCACGACCTTGTCGATCAGCTCGTCGGTCAGCTCCGGCGCTTCGAGTTTGGTCCACGGCAGTTTCAGTGCCGGGCCGAACTGCTCGAGCATGTGACGCATGCCCGGCTCGCCGCCTGCCAGGTGGAAGGTCAGGAAGGTGCCCATCAGCGACCAGCGCAGACCACAGCCATAGACGACGGCAGCGTCGATCTCTTCGGTGGTGGCGACGCCGTCGTTGACCAGGTGCAGGGCTTCACGCCACAGCGCTTCCATCAGGCGGTCAGCGATGTGACCTTCGATCTCGCGACGCACGATCAGGGGACGCATCGCCAGCTGCTGGTAGTCGTCACGGGCGCCTTCCAGCAGTGCCGGTGAGGTGTGCTCGCCACCGACCAGCTCGACTAGCGGCAGCAGATAGACCGGGTTGAAGGGGTGAGCGACGATGACGCGGCCCGGTGCCTTCTTGCAATCTTGTTGCAGATCAGTCGGCTTGAAGCCGGAGGTGGAAGAGCCGATCACGACGTGCTCTTCGGCCGCGGCGTCGATGGCGCTGAGGATTTCCTGCTTGAGTGGCAGACGTTCCGGCACGTTTTCCTGGATCAGGTCGGCGCCGACCACGGCTTCCTCGAGGGTCGCGGCGAAGCGCAGACGATCGACGGAGGCACCCTCTGCCAGGCCATCCTTTTCCAGCGCATGCCAGGCATTCGCGACGAAGGCGCGAGTGCGGGCTTCGGCGTCCGGTGCCGGGTCAAAGGCGACCACATCCCAGCCATTGGCTAGCGCACGCGAGATCCAGCCATTGCCGATGACACCGGTTCCTACGACAGACAACTGGCTCATGCGACACCTCCAGCGGTTTCGAGTGCGGCGATATCGCCAGCGGTCTTGCCGGTGGACGGATCACGCAGCTTGAGGAATTCACGCGTCTCGGCCGGGGTCATCACGCTGGAACCCAGGTTCTCGATGATGCCGGAGGACTTCTCGACCAGTTGCGCGTTGGTCGCCATCACACCCTTGGACAGATAGAGATTGTCTTCGAGACCGACGCGAGCGTGACCGCCCAGCAGCACGGCCTGTGCGACCATCGGCATCTGCATGCGGCCGATGCCGAAGGCAGCCCAGTTGGAGTTGGTCGGCAGCTTGTTCTTCATGGTCAGCATGGTTTCGGTGTCGGCTTCCGCGCCCCACGGGATGCCAAGGCACAGCTGGAAGAGCAGGTCGTCGTCGAGCAGACCTTCCTGCTGCAGCTGACGGGCGAACCAGACGTGGCCCAGATCGAAGCACTCGAGCTCCGGCTTGACGCCAGCGGCCTGCACCAGACGAGCGTGCTCGCGCAGCCAGTCAGCGGTGTTGATGTAGACCATGTCGCCGAAGTTCAGGCTGCCGCAGTCCAGGGTGCACAGTTCCGGCAGCAGTTCCTGGATCGGCGCGTGACGCTCGGCCGGGGTCTGGATGTCGGTGCCCGGGCCACCACGAGTCGGGTCGTTGACGTCCGGAATCCAGTCGCCGCCACCACCGGCGGTGATGTTCATGACGATGTCGGTGTCGGCGGAACGCACACGGTCCATGACTTCACGGAAGTGCTCGTTGGAGTGGCTGATGCCGCCGGTCTCCGGATCACGCACGTGAATGTGAGCCACGCTGGCACCGGCCTTGGCGGCCGCGATGCAGTCATCGGCGATCTGCTTCGGCGTCACCGGGACATTCGGGTTCTTGCTGGCGGTATCACCCGCGCCAGTGATGGCGCATGTCAGGATAGTCTTGCGATTCATCGTTGGGCCTCACGTGTCAGAACACTTGTCTGCGGTAAGTCGCAGCGGCCATGTCACCAGACGTCGACCTGCACGTCTCGGTCGCATCGCCTCTGCGCCTTTGTTGAACACAGTGTCGTGAAGTTGAGAGCTGCGAGATGATCAGAAGACGCCAGATACTTTGCGTTTTACGTCAACTTTGCTCAGGCCGGGCGCCAACCCGCCCTGATGGACGCGAATGCATCGGTTAGACGCCTCGCGCCTGAGCCTATCGGGCTGCGCCTTGAGGAGGCTTCGCGGTCTCAGGTACTGCCACCGACCCGTAGCGTGAATCCCAAATCGTGGCTCAGTTCTCCGACGGGTTCGCCATTGATGCGCGCCAGCAGCTTGCGCGCTGCCATGCGGCCGATCTGCTCCCGCGGTGAGACGATGGTGGTGAGGCGCGGCGTGACATGCTCTCCGATCGGCAGGCCATTGAAGCCGGCGATGGCGATGTCGTCCGGGACACGCACCCCAAGCCGCGCGGCGGCGAGGATGGCGCCACAGGCCATGTCATCGTTGGCGAAGTGGATGGCGTCGCAGTCAGGGAATGTCGCTTTGATACGCTCAAGCGCCTGAGCACCGCTGGTCATCTGTTGACGTACGGGCAGATCGAGCAAGGGGGCCTCCTCGATGCCGGCCGCCGCCAGCGCCTCACGATGCCCGGCATAGCGCATCGCCGCGCGATAGTCGCGATCAAGCTCGGCACCGGCGAAGTGGATCGAGCGGTACCCGCGTGCCAGCAGGTGCTCGGTCATGGCGCGTCCGGCAGCGATATGATCCATCCCCACGTTCAGATCCAACCCTTCCCCCAGCTCCATGATTTCCACTATCGGCTGATTCCAGTTCTCCAGTATCTGGCGCGTCGCATCGTCATGGCGCAGCCCCGTCACCACCAAGCCCGCAGCCGACCAGCCCAGAAAGGTACGGATCAGCTGGGTTTCCCGAGCCAGATCGTAATCCGTCTTGCCCAGCAGCAGCTGATAGCCGTGTGCCTCGAATTCCTCCTGCAGGCCCTTGATTACGTCGATGAACACCACGTTGGACAACGAGGGCACGATCACTGGAATCACGCGACTGGAGGCCGAGGCCAGGCTGCCGGCAATCATGTTGCGCACGTAGCCGACCTTCTCGATGGCCGCTTCGACCTTGATGCGCGTCGCTTCGCGCACGTTGTCGGGGCTATTGAAGTAGCGCGAGACGGTGATCGAGGAGACCCCGGCTTCCCGGGCCACGTCATTCAGGGTCGGCTGCATGGCGCCCTTGCGGCTGCGGCGGGGGGATGATGGTGGATTAGACATATGTCGCGTTTTCTCATTTGCCGCTTGTCGTGGCTTGGAGCCTAATCTATTAATGATGTTAGCGCTAACATGGTAGCGCTAACATTCAGTGAAGTGCTGATCGGTGTGCCGCCTGAGGTCGCCTTGATCATCACTTGCAACAGCTTCCGCGGGAGATGCGAGATGACAGCAGCAACGACTTCACCAGTGACCGGCCTTGTCGGCCTCGGCGCGATGGGAATGGGCAGTGCGCGCGCCATGCTGGAAGCAGGCTTGGACGTGATCGGCTGTGATATCTCGCCCGCCGCCTGTCAGGCCTTCGAAGCGGCGGGTGGCCGCGCCGTTGCCTCGCCGCTGGAACTGGCGGCCGAGTGTCAGGTGGTAGTGCTGGTCGTGGTGAATGCCGATCAGGTGGAGCAGGTGCTGTTCGGGGCGCAGGGTGAGGGCGGCCTGGCCGAGCGACTCGCGCCGGGTAGCTTGGTGATCCAGTGCGCCACCGTGGCGCCGAGCTTCGCGCGTGATCTCGAAACCCGCCTGAACGGCATGCAACTTGAGCTGCTCGACGCCCCGATCAGCGGCGGCGCCGTCAAGGCACGCAGTGGTGAGCTGTCCGTGATGTCCTCTGGCAGTGAAGCGGCTTACGTCAAGGCGGAACGCGTGCTGGCGGCGATGGCGGCCAATGTCTATCGGCTGGGCGACTGCGCCGGACCGGGCTCGAGCGTCAAGCTGGTCAATCAGCATCTCGCTGGCGTGCACATCGCGGCGGCGGCAGAAGCCATGGCGCTGGGCATGAGCATGGGGATCGACCCCGACACCCTGTATGACGTCATCACCCATTCCGCGGGCAATTCCTGGATGTTCGAGAATCGCGTGCCGCACATCCTCAAGGGCGATTACACGCCGCTGTCGGCCGTCGACATCTTCGTCAAGGACCTCAATATCGTGCACAGCACCGGCCGCGAGCTGAAGCTTGCCATGCCGGTGGCTGGCAGTGCCCTGCAGCAGTTCACCGCCGCCAGTGGGGCAGGCTTCGGGCGCGAGGATGACTCGGCCGTCATCAAGGTCTATCAGCGTCTCGGCAGCTTCAACCTGCCGGCCGCGAATGATGAAGGAGCGCAGTGATGCCGATCGTACTGGGCGGAATCGCCGATGACTTCACCGGCGCGACGGATCTTGCCAACAACCTGGTACGTGCCGGCATGCGCACCGTGCAGGTGATCGGGGTGCCCCAAGACGCGCTGCAGGAAGGGGCGGCGAACGGGCTGGACCTGACTGAGGTCGACGCCGTGGTGGTCGCGCTCAAGTCGCGCAGCTGCCCGGTGGATCAGGCGATCAGAGAATCCCTCGCGGCGCTTGAATGGCTGAAAGCCCAGGGCGCGCGCCAGCTGTTCTTCAAGTACTGCTCGACGTTCGATTCCACGCCCGAGGGCAACATCGGGCCGGTCGCCGATGCCTTGCTGGAGGCCTTGTCCGCCACGCAGACGGCTTTCGTACCGGCGTTCCCCATCAACGGGCGCAGTGTCTATCAAGGCCATCTGTTCGTCGGCGACCGCCTGCTCAATGACAGCGGCATGCAGCATCACCCCCTCAACCCGATGACCGATGCCGACATCGTGCGCGTGCTGTCACGCCAGACGCCCCATGGCGTGGGGCTGCTCGATCACGCCACTCTGCGCCGCGGCGCGCAGGCGGCCCGTCAGCGTCTGAACGAGCTTGCCCATCAAGACGTGCGTCATGTGGTCTGTGACAGCCTCGATGAGCAGGATCTCGAGGTGCTGGCCGAGTCATTGGTCGATCACGCGCTGGTCACCGGTGGCTCTGGCCTCGCGCAGGCCTTGCCTGCCCAGTACCGCCGCAAGAACTGGCTTGAGCCGATCGATGATGCGGCGGTGCTGGCCCCGGCGCAGGGCGCCGCGATGGTGCTGTCCGGCAGTTGTTCTCGCATGACGCTCAAGCAGGTGGCGCACTTCACGCAGCAGCATGCTGCCTTCGCGCTGGACCCCGTCAAGCTCAACGCGAGCGATGCCCACTTCGAAGCGGCGCTGGGCTTCGCCCGTGAGCAACTGGCGGCGACGGACCCCAAGCCATTTCTGATCTACGCCTCGGCCCAACCGGAGAGCGTCAAGGCGGCGCAGGCGTCACTGGGCGTCCAGCAGGCCGGTGAGCTCATCGAGTGCGCCCTGGCCAGTCTGGCCCGCACCCTGGTCGCGGAAGGCGTCGGGCGCCTGCTGGTGGCGGGGGGGGAGACCTCCGGCGCGGTAGTCTCGGCACTCGACATCCGTGAGCTGCGTATCGGCGGTCAGATCGACCCCGGCGTGCCCTGGACACAGGCACCGCACCCGGCCGCCGGCCCCTCGCAGCCGGAGGCGATGCTCTCGCTGACACTCAAGTCCGGCAACTTCGGGGGGGAAGACTTCTTTACCCGTGCATTCGATGTCCTCGATGCCATGAATCCTCGCGAGGAGAACGCATGAGTCAGTCACAGCACGACATCAACGTGTTGCGTGAGCAGATCGCCACCTACGGCAAGTCACTGTTCGACCGCGGCCTGACCATGGGGTCCAGCGGCAACATTAGCCAGCGGCTGGACGATGGTGGCTGGTTGATGACGCCGACCAATGCCTGTCTGGGGCGCCTGGACCCGGCGCGCATCTCGCGCCTCGATGCCCAGGGCGTATTGATCGATGGCGACGCGCCGACCAAGGAGCATTTCCTGCATCGCGCCATGTATGACGAGCGCCCGCAGTCGGGTGCCATCGTTCACCTGCATTCGACCCACTCGGTGGCGGTGTCCTGCCTGCCGGACGTGAATCCCTGCGAGTGCATTCCTCCGCTGACGGCTTATTACGTGATGCGGGTCGGCAAGCTGCCGCTGGTGCCTTACTACATGCCGGGCGACCCCGCGCTGGGCGATGCCGTGCGTGGTCTGGCCGGCAAGCACTGCGCCGTGTTGCTGGCCAATCATGGCCCGGTGGTGGCCGGCAAGACCCTGGAAGCGGCGGTCTATGCCACGGAAGAGCTTGAGGAAACCGCCAAGCTGTTCCTGCTGCTGCAGGGCAAGAACCCTCGTGGGATGACCCCGGAACAGGTGGCGGAACTCGAAGCCAAGTTCGGGCGCCCCTGAGTGATGACATCTTCGTCTGTGAAACCCAAGGATCTGACATGACCCGATTGGCCGCCAATCTCAGCATGCTGTTCACCGAGCATGACTTTCTCGATCGCTTCGCGGCTGCGGCCGAAAGCGGTTTTCGCGGGGTCGAATATCTCTTCCCCTATGCCTATTCACCGGAAGCATTGCGCGCGAGGCTTGATGAGCACCAGCTGTCGCAGGTGCTGTTCAACCTACCGCCGGGCGACTGGGAGGCCGGTGAGCGTGGCCTGACCTGCCTGCCGGGGCGCGAGGAGGAGTTTCGGGCCTCGGTGGCAGAGGCGATCCGCTATGCCCAAGCGCTGGATTGTCCGCGCGTGCATGCCATGGCGGGCCTGGTGCCGCAGAGCGCGGATGAGGCCATGCGCGCGCGCTGCACCGAGACCTATATCAGCAACTTGCGTTACGCCGCTGCCGAGCTTGAGAAGGCCGGCAAGACACTGCTGATCGAGCCGATCAACCCGCGCGACATGCCCGACTTCTATCTGAGCGGCCAGGCGCAGGCACGCGAGATTCTCGCCCAGGTCGGCGCCGCCAACCTCAAGGTGCAGTTCGATCTCTATCACTGCCAGATCGTCGAGGGCGATCTGATCCGCAACCTGGAAGCGCAGTTCGCGCATATGGGCCATGTGCAGATCGCCGGCGTGCCGGACCGTCACGAGCCGGATGTCGGGGAAGTGCATTATCCGGCGCTGTTCGACCGGCTGGAGAGTCTGGGTTACGACGGCTGGATCGGCTGTGAATATCGTCCGCGGGGTGAGACGCGCGCAGGCCTCGGCTGGGGTCGCGCCTTCGGGCTTAACGACGGCCAGTCCGGCACCACCTGATCACGACCCGACCCAAGACAGCAGAAACACCAATAACGACAACACGCCATGAGCCGTCATGCCAGGCGGCGAGCAAGGAGTCCACACGATGCACGTCATGATTACCGGAGCCGCCGGATTTCTCGGTCAGCGCCTGACCGAGGCCTTGATCGACAAGGGCAGCCTGAAGGGGCAGCCATTGTCGCGCTTGACCCTGCTGGATCAGATCGAGGCGCCACGTCCCGAGGCGGCGTCATGTCTGGCAGTCGAACCGGCCACCTCGCTGGATATCGAGATCGTGGCAGGCGATATCGCCGATGCCGAGGTGCTTGATCGCTGCCTGGCGGGCGAGCCGCAGGTGATCTATCACCTGGCAGCCGTGGTCAGCTCGGCGGCCGAGGCGGACCTGGCGCTTGGCATGCGCGTCAACTTCGACGCGACTCGCCTGCTGCTGGAAGGCTGCGCGGCGCGTGGATTGAGCGGCACCCGGCTGGTGATGGCCAGTTCGGTCGCCGCCTACGGAGGCGATCTTCCCGAGACACTGAGCGACATGACCGCACTGGTGCCGCAGAACTCCTACGGCACCCAGAAGGCGATGTCGGAACTGCTGATCAATGACTACAGCCGTCGCGGGCTGGTGGATGGCTGCGTGCTGCGTCTGCCCACCATCATTGTGCGCCCGGGGCGTCCCAATGCGGCAGCCTCGAGCTTCGCCTCCTCCATCCTGCGCGAACCGCTCAATGGCGAAGCCGCCATCTGCCCGGTACCGAGCGAACTCGAGATGTTCGTGATGTCGCCCCGTCGGGTGGTCGCGGCCCTGCTCAAGGGCGCGGAGGTGGCGAGCGCGAACTTCGGCCTCTCGCGCTGCTTCATGCTGCCGGGCATCACCGTCAGCGTCGCGTCAATGCTCGCGGCGCTCAAGGATATCGCCGGCGAGCAGGCGCTGGCACTCGTCAAGCATGAGCCTGACCCGCGTATCACCGCCATCGTCGGCAGCTGGCCGGCGCGGTTTGACACCCGCAAGGCACGTTCGCTGGGCTTCGTCGGCGATGCCGACCTGCACGAGATTCTCAATGCGTATCGCGACGAGAGTGCTATCGCCTAGCCAGCGTATGGGCATCTCATCCAGGACAAGCTCGCCAGACACCTTTGCCAGACCTGCTCGTCACAGCAGTACGTCAATAACAACGATCGGCGTCATGCCAGCCGGCAGCGCCGACACCGCATACCTTGCGCCATACAATAACAAACTACAGGAGTAGCACCCCATGACAGACGCCGCCGTCGCGGGGCCACAGGTCATCATCGGCCTGGGCATCGCCATCTTCGTCATGATCTATCTGGTGTTGAAAACCCGCGTGCATGCCTTGCTGGCCTTGATCATCGCCGCCTCGCTGGCGGGGTTGATCGGCGGCATGCCGCCCAATGAGGTCATCAGTGCCATCACCACTGGTTTCGGCAAGACGCTTTCCACCATCGGCCTCGTGATCGGCTTCGGCGTGATGATGGGGCGTATCCTGGAGGTGACCGGTGCCGGGCAGCGCATGGCCTACGCCATCCTCAATCTGTTGGGCAAGAACAAGGAAGAGGCCGCGATGGCGCTGACGGGCTATATCGTCTCCATCCCGATCTTCTGTGATTCGGCCTACGTCATCCTCAACCCGCTGGTGCGCTCACTGGCGCGCAACAGCGGGCGTTCGGTGATCGGTCTGGGCATCGCGCTGGCGGCCGGCTTGATCATCACCCACTCAAGTGTGCCACCGACCCCGGGCCCGCTGGGCGTGGCCGGTATCTTCGGTGTCGACATCGGTCTGATGATCGGCTGGGGCCTGGTCATTACCGCGCCGGCGCTGATTGCACTGGTGATCTATGCCCGCCTGATGGGGCCGCGTATCGAGGCGATGCTGGAAGCCCAGCCGGGTGGTTTCGAAGGTAGCGTCAAGCATGACACCAACAGCATGATGCCTGAATCGCAGCTGCCTTCCCTGCTGATGTCCTGCATGCCGATCGGCCTGCCCATCGCGCTGATCTTCCTCAATACGCTGGTCAGCGCCGTGATGGGCGATACCAGCAACGCGTTTACCAGCACCATCGCCTTCGTCGGCAACCCGGTGATCGCTGTGGGCATCGGGGTGCTGGTCGCCATCTATGGTCTGATGCCGAAGACCCCCAAGCAGGAAGTGTTCGATCATCTGGAAAAGGGTGTCGAGACGGCGGGTATCATCCTGCTGGTCACCGGTGCCGGTGGTGCGCTGGGCTCGGTACTGCGTGCCAGTGGCGGCGGCGATTACATCGCCATGCAGGTGGCAGCGCTGGGGCTTCAGCCGCTGTTGGTTCCGTTCATCATCGCCACCTTGGTGCGCTTCATCCAGGGGAGTGGCACGGTGTCGATGATTACCGCGGGCTCGATCTCCGCACCTATCCTGATGGGCATGCCGGACGTCAACATGGTGCTGGCCGCGCAGGCCGCCTGTATCGGCGCGATGTTCTTCAGCTACTTCAATGACAGCTATTTCTGGGTCGTCAACCGCATGCTCGGCGTAAAGAGCACCAAGCATCAGATGCTAGTGCTGACATTGCCGACGACACTCGCTTGGGCCATTTCCATCATTACCTTGTTGCTGCTCAACGCCATCATCGGTTGAGCCAGTTAGCGCAGTCAGCTGTATCTAGAACACCGGGCCTCATCGAGGCCCGGTGTTTTCGTTGATTTTTCGTTCATCAGCGGGGTATCAACACGGACCTGAGGCGTTTGTCATTTCCGTAAGCGTGCTTTCAACATCTGTGCATGTGATAAAGAAAGCAGGACGATTGAAGGGAAATCAGACATGCCTTCACGAATGGCAATATTGGAGCAACACCTGAGTGCCACGACCCCTGCGAAGCTGAGCTTTGCCCCTGAACTCGAGAGAGACTTTGAGCAGTTCGAGCATCGTCGGCGGGTAAGCCGTGCCGTAATGGGTTGCTGGAGCCTGATCATCTTTCAGCTGATGTTCGTGCTCTATGACACCTTCTATGCGCCGATCGCGATGCCGGTGACAGAGAATCTCGCCGTGATGCTGCGCCTGTATGTCTGCATCGCACTCGCGATACTCGGGCTGGTCCTCAAGAGCGAGGTCTGTCGTTCCGTCGGGCGCGAGGCGCTGCTGGTCGCGACCCTGTGGGGCGTGATCGGCCTGGCGGCGTGGCTGGCGGTGCGCGAGAATCACCTGCGCTGCTTCCTCGAACTCTATGCGCTGGGCGTGGTGCCACTGGTCGGTATCGTCCTGATGCAGATTCGTTTCGTCTCGGCTCTGGTGCTGTCGGCAGGGGGGATGGCCATCGTGATGAGCGTAGCGCTGAGTGTCGCGATGCCCTATGCCCACATGGACTTCGCGATCGCCTTCGTTTTCATGGCGTTCTGCCTGTTTTCGCTGGTTGCCAGCTTTCGCATAGAGTTCTCGGCCCGCCATGCCTACCTGATGACCTCCATCGATCAACTGCGTCTGCAGGATGTCGAGTCGCGCAATGCCGAGCTGCAGGAAATGGCCTGTCTCGACCCGCTTACCCAGCTCTACAATCGCCGCCATCTGATCGAGGTGCTCAAGCAGCACCATGGCTACGCTCAGCAGGCGAAGAACGGCGTGTCAGCGTCCCATCCGGCGCCACCATTGCCGTGTCTGGCGCTGATGATGATGGATGTCGATCACTTCAAGGCTTTAAATGATCACTACGGGCATGTGGCGGGCGACAACTGCCTGTATCAGATCGCCCAGGCCTTGCAGGAAACACTGGACAGGGAAAAAGGTACTGACATCGCCGGTGCTCTCGAGGGGGAAGAGGCTGCGTTGGCCAGCGTCGTCCGCTTTGGTGGCGAGGAATTTACCGCCCTGGTGTCCGTGCGGGATCTCGAGCATGCGCGCAGTCTGGCCGAGGCGATGCGCTATGCCATCAAGTCGCTCAAGCTGCCTCACCGCGAGTCGGAACTCGGCGTCGTCACCCTGAGTGTGGGGCTTTGCGTCATCCCCCTGTCGCGCCTGCTCGAGGGCGAGGGGATGGAGGATGAGATGACGTGCGACATGGCGGTCGAAACGCTCCTCGATCGCTGGGTGGATCAAGCCGACAAGGGGCTCTATCGTGCCAAGCGACATGGCCGCAACCGTACCTGCGTGCAACGTGGCAACGGCAATGGCACGGCGCGCGCCCGGGCCAGTGATGACCTGCGTGATGAACTGCGTGATGGTCCTCACGATGGCTTTGGCGTTGAGCGGCAGGCTGCGCAGCAGGGTGAGCAGAAGCGTGAGCTGCCAGATCACAGGCCGCCGGCGGGCGGAGCAGGTCTGTCATGAGAAGTCACAGGCGACTCCCCGCGGCCAGAGAGGCGATGATTCCAGAGACGGTGGCTGCCGAGCGCGGTGTCGTCGAGGGGCTGATCGACGGTCGCGGCGCGTCACGCTGGCGGCTCATGTTCCCTGACGCCCTCGAGACCCGGTATGTGGAAGAGACGCGCGTCTCGCACACGCGCGGCTTGTTGTATTCGGGCATCTTCGCCTTCGTGATGTATGCCACCTTCCTGATCAGTGACGCCATTCATCGCAGTGAGGATCTGGCACTGGCCGCCATGCTGCGGCTGGGCTGTGTCTGCGTGGTGGCCATGCTGGTGCTGCCTCTTGTGCAGCGGGTGACTTCCATGCGGCTCAAGGAATGGCTGATGACCGCGCTGGTGATCAACACCATGCTGGTCAGCGCCATCCTGTTGCAGCTCTCGCGCACCGAGCTTTCACATGTCGATACGTTGTTGTTCGGCTTCTTTCCGATGGTCGGCAACATTCTCTTTCGGCTGCGCTTTCCCCAGGCACTGACAGCGTCGCTGACCTGCACCTTCATCATGGCCGGGGTGATCGCGTTGGAACCTGCCGGCCAGGAGGGGCTGGAGCTGCTGGCGATGGTGATCTTCGTCAGCACCACGGGGCTCTCGTTATTGGCCAACCATCAGCTCGAGCACAACCAGCGTCAGGTGTGGTTGCTGCGCCAGCGTGAGCGACTGTTGCTGGAGGAGAAGCGCGCTGCCGGTCAACGTCTTACCCGTGAGGCCAACTGCGATGCGCTGACGGGTGTCTTCAACCGGCGCCATCTCGAGCGGGATCTGGCCCAGCGCTGGGAGGGTCTGACCCGTGAGGACGGGCTGGCGATCCTGATGGTGGATGTCGATCACTTCAAGACCTACAACGACCATCATGGCCATGTGGAGGGAGATCACTGCCTGCAACAGGTGGCCAGTGCGCTCCAGGCCGCCATCGGCCCGCAACCGGGCATGGTGGTGCGCTATGGCGGCGAGGAATTCTTGGTTCTGCTGGAGTCAGTGACCGAGCGACAATTGCGTGCCTGCGCCGAACGAATCCGCCGCAAGGTACGTGCGCTCAAGATGATCCACCCCGACAGCGCGGTGGCGAAAGTGCTGACCGTCAGCGTTGGGGCGGTGAGCTACAAGGCCGAGCAGCACACCAATCTGACCGATCTGGTGCGTGCGGCGGACGCGGCGCTCTATGACGCCAAGCATCAGGGGCGCGACTGCTGTGTCGTACGGTGAGTTCCTGACGCGAAGGGGCAGAGCAACAAGTAAAAGGGAAGAGGGAAGAGGTGGAGGCAATCAGGCGCGTTCTCGAAAGGGGGCGCGCCTTGTTCTTATGCAGGCATCAGGGAGCATATTCCTCGCTGGCTCAAAGTAAGCAGCACGACAGGAATCGACGTAATCCATCACAGACTGCCCTTGTCATTGGTCATATTTCAGGCTCGAGGTAGGGTTATCTTGATGTATGTCAATAAAGATGGATGTGCGGCGAAATATAGATGGCAAGCCTGAGCATGCCGAGTGGAAAATACGTGGATGCTGTCGTGCAATATGGCGGGCCTGATCGATCACAACATGGCGATTGAGCGAATGACTGGGCCTGCGGCAAAGCGTCATCGTGCACGATAGCCTGGTGTTTTCTATGCTCTTTGGGTCAGCTGGTAGAAAGATGACTACCATGATCGATGGAGTTTGGTGGTATGCCTTGTCGTCACGAGCCTGACCGTGATATCGCTGCGACTGTGCGTCCCACAACGGGATGAACAGAGAGCAACCCCTGGAGTCCTGAGGAGTCGCCCATGGAACTGGATCCCGTGATCCTTTCACGCATACAGTTCGGATTTGTCGTGTCCTTTCATGCCGTCTTTCCGGTGTTCACCATCGGTCTGGCATCCTATGTGGCCTTGTTGCATGGCCTTTTCTACAAGACAGGCAATGCCGCCTGGGAGCGCCTTGCGGCGTTCTGGGTGAAGGTATTCGCCGTGGTCTTCGCGATGGGTGTGGTTTCCGGCATCGTGATGGCTTTCCAGTTCGGCACCAACTGGAGCAACTTCAGTTATGCCACCTCCAATTTCATCGGACCGATGCTCAGCTATGAGGTAGTGACCGCCTTCTTCCTCGAAGCGGGCTTCCTCGGCGTGCTGCTGTTCGGGCGTGGCAAGGTGCCGGAAGGCGTCCACCTGTTCGCGGCGCTGATGGTGTCGTTGGGCACCTTCATCTCATCCTTCTGGATCCTGTCCTCCAACAGCTGGATGCAGACACCGGCGGGCGTGGATTTCGTCGATGGTCACTTCTTCGTGAATGACTGGAGCGCGGCCATCTTCAATGCCTCCTTCCCGTATCGCTTCACGCACATGGCGATCGCCTCGTTCCTGACCGGCGGCTTCGTGGTGGCCGGGGTGAGCGCCTGGTATCTGCTGATCGGGCGCGATGTCGAGGCCAACAAGCGCGCGCTGTCGATGTGCATGTGGCTGCTGCTGGTACTGGCACCGGCGCAGGCAGTGGTGGGTGACATGCACGGCATCAACACGCTGGAGCATCAGCCGACCAAGGTCGCGGCGATGGAAGGCAACTGGGAAACCCAGTCGGGCGCGCCCTTGCTGCTGTTCGCTTGGCCGGACAAGGAAGCCCAGATGAACCACTTCGAGATCGCGATCCCGAAGCTGGCCAGCCTGATCCTGACCCATGATCCCGATGGCGTGGTGCCAGGCCTCAAGGAGGTCGAGCCCGACATGCAGCCGCCGGTGTGGTTCGTGTTCTGGTCGTTCCGCGTGATGGTGGCGATGGGGCTGGTGATGATCGCGGTGGCGTTCATCGGCCTGTTCCTGCGTCGCGATGGCAAGCTCTATCGCTCGCGCCCCTTCCTGCAGACGCTGCGTTTGATGTCGATCGCGCCATTCTTCGCCGTGCTGGCCGGCTGGTTCGTCACCGAGGCCGGGCGCTCTCCGTGGCTGGTCTACGAGATGATGACCCAGCAGGAGGCCGTAACGCCGTCATTGACCGGCTGGATGGTGCTTGCCACCCTGATCGGCTACTTCCTGGTCTATCTGGTGGTCTTCGTGACCGGCAGCTACTACCTGACGCGCGTCATCCGTGGCGGCATGCAGCCTGAGCTGCCGCATGACGATGTCGAAACCGCGATGCGCCCGCTGTCCGCCGCGCATGAGAGTCTCGATGATGATGCCAGCCGTACGGTAAGGAGTTGAGCACATGGAACTGATCAATCTCACCATGATCTGGGCGCTGATCATCGGCTTCGGCATCATGATGTACATCCTGATGGATGGCTTCGATCTCGGGGTCGGCATCCTCTATCCCTTCGCCCCGGATGAACACGCTCGTGACGTGATGATGAACTCGGTCGCGCCCGTCTGGGACGGCAATGAAACCTGGCTGGTGCTGGGCGGGGCCGGCTTGCTGGCGGCGTTTCCGGCGGTGTACTCCATTTTGCTGCCGGCATTGTACCTTGGGGTCTTCCTGATGCTGGCCGGGCTGATCTTCCGGGGTATCGCGTTTGAATTCCGCTTCAAGTCCACGCGCAATCGGCACTGGTGGAATGTCGCCTTCAGTGGCGGTTCCTACGTGGCGACCTTCTGTCAGGGCGTGGTGGTCGGGGCCTATATCCAGGGCTTTGCCACTGAAGGCCACATCTATGTGGGCGGTGCCTTTGACTGGCTGACCCCCTTCACGGTGATCACCGGGCTTGCGCTGGTGGCAGGTTACGCTCTGCTGGGCGCCACCTGGACCATTCTGAAAAGTGAAGGCGAGGTTCAGGCATGGGCCTATCGCATCACGCCCAAGTTGCTGATCGCCGTGCTGGTCGGCTTCGCGGTCATCAGCCTCTATACCCCGTTCGTCGATGAATACGTGCGGGAGCGCTGGTTCAATCATATCGGCATGTTCTGGGTCTTCCCGGTGCTGGCACTGTGCTGCGCAGCCTTCCTCTGGCGTGCCGTCAGCAAGCGCCTAGAAGGCCAGCCCTTCGTCGCCACCCTGGGACTGTTCCTGTTCACCTATCTGGGGCTGATCTTCAGCAAGTGGCCGTATCTGGTGCCGCCGGACATCACCATCTGGGATGCTGCGTCAGACCCGGGTGCGCAGCTGTTCCTGCTGATCGGTGTACTGTTCGTGATTCCCATCGTGCTGGGCTATACCGCCTGGAGTTATTGGGTCTTCCGCGGCAAGGTGCAGGACGGTGGCTATCACTGATCTCACGCAGGGGGCAGCGCAGAATCCCCCGACCAGCGTCGCTGGCAGTGACACGGCGCGTGCAAGCGTCAGCGCCGACAATGTCACAGGCAAGGAGCGTGACAAGGCCAGGCGCAAGGCCGCTGGCAAGTGGCTCACCCAACAGGCGACGCGCGAGCGTCGCCTGTTGGGTATGGCAGCGCTGTGCGGCGCATTGGCGGGGCTGGCAACGGTCGCGCAACTGGTGCTGCTGGCCTGGCTGGTCGCCCAGGTGATAGAGCAGCCCGAGTCGCTGGCCCGCCTGTGGTGGCCGTTCACGGGTCTGATCGCGCTGCTGGTGGTACGCGCCTTGCTGGGTGCCGCACAGGAGCTTTGCGCGCAGAAGGCCAGTCAGCGACTGCGCCAGCGGGTGCGTCGTGATGTGCTCGATCACCTGCAGGCGCTGGGGCCGGTGCGGGCAGCGCAGTTCCATGGTGCCGAAGTGGCGCAGCGCTGGGTCGAGCAGGTCGAGGCGCTGGAAGGCTACTTTGCGCGTTTCTACGTGCAGCTGCGCCTGGTGTTGATCAGCCCTCTGGTGATTCTGGCCATCGTGGTCAGTCAGGACTGGCTGGCGGCGATTCTGCTCGCGCTGACCGCGCCGCTGATCCCGCTGTTCATGGCGCTGGTCGGCATGGGGGCCGAGTCGCTCAATCGCGAGCAATTCGTCGCGGTCGCGCGCCTCTCACGCCACTTCGTCGATCGGGTGCGGGGGATCACCACGCTGCGCCTGTTCGGCCTGGGCGAGCAGGCCACGCGTGAGGTCACGTTGGTCTCCGATGATTATCGCCGCCGCAGTCTGCGCACGTTGCGCCTCGCCTTCCTCTCATCAGCGGTACTGGAGTTCTTCTCGTCGGTGTCGATCGCGGTGGTCGCGATCTATATCGGCTTCGGTCTGCTGGGCGACATTCCCTTCGGGCCCGCCCAGTCGCTGACCCTGTTCAGCGGGCTGCTGATCCTGCTGCTGGCGCCGGAATTTTTCCAGCCGCTGCGCACCCTGTCACAGCACTATCATGATCGCGCCTCGGCCTTGGCCGCCGCGGACTCGCTGCTGGAGCTGCTCGACACGCCCATCGCGCCGGCGCGTCAGGCCTCCACGATGGCGTCGGCCAGTGTCTCGCTGCCCGACGATGTGATGTTGCAATTGGAGGCCGTCACGCTGACGCATCCCGGACGGGGCAGGGTGCTTGGCCCGCTGGATCTCACCTTGAAGGCCCACGAGGTGCTGGTGATCAGCGGCCCGTCCGGGGCCGGCAAGTCATCGCTGTTGCAACTGATTGCAGGATTCGTGGCACCCGATGAAGGCCGCTGTCGTCGCCATGCGGCCACACGTCTTGCTTGGATGGATCAACGCCCGCTGCTGATGCAGGGCAGTCTGGCCGACAACCTGCGTATCACCGCGCCAGACGCCAGTGATGACGCGATCGCGCAGGCGCTGTCGCGCGCAGGCCTTGGCGAGGTGCTGGCCGCCTTGCCGCAGGGCATCGACAGCCCGTTGGGCGAAGGCGGGCGTGGGCTGTCCGGCGGCCAGGCTCAGCGTCTGGCGTTGGCGCGGGTCTTCTTGAGCGATGCGCCGCTGGTGTTGCTCGATGAGCCGACTGCAAGTCTGGACGCCGACACCGAACAGCGCCTGATCGCCGGTTTCCAGGCGTTGGCCGAAGAAGGCCGTACGCTGGTCATCGCCACTCACCATCCGGCCTTGAGGGTCATGGCGACGCGCCAGCTGTGCCTGACCCGTGATGGAGTCGTTGGCACCACTGGAGAGAAACAGGATTCTGGGGAGGGCGCATCATGATCGGGCCCGCTCGCACTCCCTCGACGCGCGAGGCATTGGCCGCGCTGGCGCCCTGGGGGCGGGTGCATGAGCGCTATCGGCGTCGACTGCTTCTGGGCGTGGTGCTGATGACAATGACCGCGCTGTCGGCACTTGGACTGCTGGCGGTCTCGGGGTGGTTCATCACGGCGTCGGCCCTGACGGGGGCGGCGCTGGCTGCCGGAGCCGTTGCGGTGCTGGATGTCTACACGCCGGGCAGCGCGATTCGCCTGTTTGCCGTTTCGCGCACCGTCTCGCGCTATCTGGAGCGACTCTACAATCACGACACCATCCTGCGACTGCTGGCCAGCCTGCGCGGCAGTGCCTTTGCCTCGCTGGTCAGCATGGACCCCGCGCGGCTGTCATCCCGGCGTTCCAGTGACTGGCTCAATCGTCTGACCGCGGATATCGACACCCTCGATGCGCTCTATCTGCGTCTGGCGGCGCCTCCGGTGATGGCCTTGCTGCTGATTGTGGCGCTGCTGGGCATCACACTCGTGTGGCTGCCGGGCGCGACGCCGTGGCTGGCGCTCTTGCTGTTGACTGGCTGGGCGTGGCTGACACTCGGGCAGGCGCGCTGGGGGCTGGTGGCCAGCCGTCGGCGTGTGACCACTCTCGAGGCGTTGCGCTCCAGCCTGATGGAGGCATTGCGCGGGCATGCCGAACTCGAGGCCTACGCGGCGCTTGGGCATGTGCGTGAGCAGCTTGAGGCGGTGGAAGCGCGTCTGCTGGCGGACCAATGGCGGCTGGCGGTCATCAGTGCCGTCGGCAATGCGCTGGCCGTGCTGGTGATCGGACTCGCCTGGTTGCTGTTGCTGGCGATGGGCATGCTCGCTCTGCGTGATGACCAGCTCAGCGGACCGATGATGGTGATGCTGCCGCTTGCGGCGATGGCGCTGGGTGAGGGACTGGCGGGGCTGCCGGCGGCCTTCAGTCAGGCCGGAGCGACGCTTGGCGCCGCGGAGCGCCTTAATGATATCGAGCACGCCGCGGGTGTTGTGCATGGCGATGCTCGTCTGTCAGCGGGGCCGATCAGCGTGACGCTGGAGCAAGTCAGCTACCGTTATCCGGGCGCCTTGTTCGCTGCATTTTCAACCCTCTCGCTCACTGTCGAGGCCGGTGAGCAGGTCGCGATCTGTGGCGCCTCCGGGGCTGGCAAGTCGACGCTGGCGGCGCTGCTGACCGGGCAGACCAGCCTGGCCTCCCGCGGCCTGCAGAGCGGACCAGATGAAGAGCCGAGCGGGGGTACTGAAGAGAAGCGAGGTGAAGAGCAGAGCGGGCGGGTATTGCTCAATGGCCAGGAGGTACATCAGTACGCGCCGCTGGCGATTGCCGATGGCGTCGGTTGCCTCACTCAGCAGGTCGATCTGTTCGATGCCAGTCTGGCTGACAACCTGCGACTGGGGGCCGCTGACGCCGATGATGCCGCGCTATGGCAGGTGCTTGACGCGGTGGATCTCGCCGATTGGGTCGCGAGTCTGCCGCAGGGGCTGGCAACGCGTGTCGGCGAGGGCGGTCGTCAGGTATCGGGTGGTCAGGCCCGACGCATCAGTCTGGCGCGCCTGGCGTTGACCAACCCCGGCCTCGTGCTGCTGGATGAGCCTTTCTCGGGGCTGGATGCCACGACAGCGCAACGCGTCGCGCAGGGGCTGGCTGACTGGCTGGCGGGGAGGACGGTGATCTATCTGCTGCATGAGCAGGATCTCGAGGCGCCACGCCCCGGCACCGAGGCCGTGACTCGCGTCTGGTGGCTGGATCGCTGAGCACCCTTCGGGATCCAATCAAGGCAGGGTGGAAATGCGAAAAAGCCTCCCGGGCAGAGTGACCGGGAGGCTTTCTTGTCACTGGAACCGTCGATCAGGCCTAGCCAATCAGTTCAGTCGATCGGTGACAGTCGATCAAATGCCAGACCATCAGTCCCAGTCGGGCGCGATGTCCGGGTTGGCGATTCGCTCGCCGCGGTCCAGCTCGGCAATCTTGGCCATATCCTCGCCGGTCAGAGTCAGAGAGAAGGCTTCGAAGTTGCTGCGAATGTTCTTGGGCTTGGTGGAGGACGGGAAGGTCACGATGTCCTGCATCTTCAGCCACGCCAGAGCGATCTGAGCCGGGCTGACACCGTGGCGGTCCGCGATGATCTTGAGGGTCTCGTCATCCATCACCTTGCCGACGGCCAGCGGCATGAAGGCGCTGACTTCCAGCCCCAGCTCCTGACACTTGTCGAGCACCTTGCGGTTCTGGAGGAAGGGATGCACCTCGACCTGATTGGTCAGCAGCGCATCTCGGCCCAGAATGCCGACGGCGCGTTCCATCTGCTCGCAGGTGAAGTTGGAGATGCCGATATGGCGCGTCTTCCCTTCGGCCTTCATCTTGGCGAGCGCTGGCAGGTAATCCTCCATGGCGACTTCGTCATTGGGCGACGGCCAGTGGATCAACAATAGGTCGACGTAATCCATCTTGAGCTTCTCGAGGCTTTCCTCGACGCTCTTTTCCAGGTCACCAGGCTGGAGGCGGTCGTACCAGATCTTGGTGGTGACGAACAGCTCGCTGCGCGGGATGCCGCTGTCGGCGAGCACCTGTCCCACTTCGGCTTCGTTGCCGTAGAACTGAGCGGTATCGAAATGACGATAACCGGCGTCTAGCGCCGCCTTCATGCTCTCACGCAGGGTGTCGCCTTCCAGACGGAAGGTGCCAAAGCCGGGATTCGGTAGGGTAGTCGACATGCGGTAACTCCTGTTGACCTCCCCGCCGAGTGCGGCGGGGACGTTTCCATGTGTTGTGTCGTGTTTACTGGGGCTGTGAAACTGGCGCGACAATGGCGTGCTTACGCATCAGTCATGTGCCGGTTGCGCAACAATCCTGCGCCGCCCGCCATGCGCCTCATTCGTTGGCCGTGATCACGAATTTCAGGGCGCGACGCTCACCACTCTTCAGCTCGGCGAGGCAGTCCGGCAGCGCCGTGAACGGTTCGATGCAGGGCGCCGGCTGGTTCAGGGAGCCATCGGCGATCGCTTCCAGAAGGCCTTCCCCTGCTGCGACCAGGCGTGCCCAGTCCTCGTCGTCACCCGCCCAGTGAAGTGCCCCGAGTGCGACTTCGTGCTGCGAAATGGCGCGATCGAAGGCCGGCGCGGCCGCCTGCTCCAGACGGTCCTGGATACAGACGATATGGCCGTTGGCCCCCAGGTGGCGGGTCATCTTGCGGGCGTGATCCCCATTGACGGTATCGATCACGGCGTAGACCGGAGCGTCCAGCTGCTCGGCGTCCGTCAGGGTCTCGTCGGCGCCCAGCGCCTTGAGGTCCGCGTGGCGCTTCTCGGAGGCGGCGGCGATGACATGGAAGTCGCGCTGTCGGGCCAGCTGGATCAGCCAGCGGCCCACGCTGCCGGAGGCGCCGGTGATCAGCAGGCGTCGCCCGGCCTTGACGGGCAGCTTGTCGATGGCAAGCCAGGCGGTCAGTGCCGGGCACGGGAAGGCGGCGGCGTCATTGAAGCCCAGGGTGACGGGCAGACGCATCACGGCGCGCGCAGGCACACGCAGGCGTTTGCTGAAGGTGCCCGGCCCCGCCAGGGTGGTGTGGACCGCGATGCGATCGCCCGGCGATACGTGGCGAACATTGGCACCGCAGGCGATCACCTCGCCGGAGGCATCGACGCCGGGAATCTGGCCGGCTTGCCACAGCTCGCTGTCCATCGCCATGAACTTCCAGTCGACGGGGTTGAGGCCGATGGCACGCGTGGCGACCAGTACCTCATCGTCTCCCGGCGCACCGATGTCCACCTCTAACTGCTCGAGCGCCTCAGGCTCGCCCGGGCCTTGCCATACCCAGGCGGGTGCCCGGGTGGCGCTGTGACTGATATCTTGCGGGGTGGTGGTTTCCGTGGAATCTGACATGGGATCTCCTTGCAAACGTGAACGGTGAATCCTTTCCGCCATGGCGGGGCCTGATCAGTGTGATCCGTCACCCCTCATGAAAAGTGCGGCAGCACCTCACGGCCCAGTTCCTCGAGAGTTTCCGTGAGCGGGCGGCGATTGCGACGCAGATGGAAGCCGATGTGATTCACCCCGGCATCCTGCATGGCCGACAGTTCTTCCATGAGGGCAAGGCGGCCACTCGACAACCCGAAGCGATGACGACGCACCGGGGCGTGCGGATCTTCTTCCAGATTGAGGTGGATGAAACTGACGTAGGGTTTGTCACCGGCGACCTGACGCCAGAGCGCCACGCGGCGGATGTGGTCCTCCGGCGTGCCCGGGTAGGCCAGCCAGCCGTCCATCTCGCGACCGATCCACTCGGGCGTCTGCTGGGAGAGCCCGGCACTCAACAGCGGCGGACGCGTCGCGGCAGGCAGGATGGCTTGGCCTTCGCTCAGGGCGTCGTCCGCCTGGCCCTTGATGACGTCCACCGCGTGACGGAAGACGGCACCACGGGTCGCGAACTCCTCACCGAACAGCGGGTATTCCGCCGGACGGTCGCCACTGGCGATGCCCAGCAGCAGGCGGTCTTCGCTCAGGGCCTGCACGCTGGCGGCGGCCTTTCTCACCAGCCACGGCTGGCGCAGCGGCAGCACCGCGGCGGCGGTACCCAGCAGCAGGTTGTCGGTGTGACTGGCCAGATAGCCCAGGTAGGTGAACAGCTCGAAGACCTGACCGGCATCGCCGAAGGCGGGGTCGAACAGTGGCACGTCACGCAACCAGGCGGCACGGAAGCCGAGCCTGTCGACCTGTTTGATCAGCTCGGCATGGGCGCGCATGTCAGGCACGCCGAAGGGCGTGGAGGGGGCTCTGTCAGTGCGGACCCAATCATTGTCGAGGGGCAGTTCGACGCCCAGGGTCAGGGGGCCTTGAGTGAGACGATCCAGCGGGCGGGTCGGGGAGATCATGATGGAGTCCTTCAGCAAGCAGGTGGGTAGACGACGGTGCCCCCGAGCCAGCAGGCTGAGCTGTCGGAATCGGGGGCACGTCGTGATGGCGGGAGGCTTCGCGGCGGATCAGGCGGTCGCGATGGAAGAGGCGTGACGCTTGTCGAGGCGACCGGCCAGCAGGGTCAGCAGCAGGGCGGCGGTGACGATCAGCGCGCCGATCCAGGCGGTGTCGGTCAGTGCCATCCCGGAGACCACCTGGCCACCGACGATGGAGCCCAGTGCGATGCCGATGTTGAAGGCGGCGATGTTGAGGCCGGAGGCCACATCAACGGCCTGCGGCACGAAGCGTTCGGCCTGCTGCACGACGTAGACCTGCAGGCCCGGCACGTTGCCGAAGGCGAAGGCACCCCAGATCAGGATGGTGATCACGGCGGTGATCGGGTTGGCGGCAGTGAAGGTCAGCACGCCGAGGATGACGATAAGGCCACCGAAGATCAGGGTCAGGGCGCGGATCGGGCCCATGCGGTCAGCCAGCTTGCCGCCTTGGATGTTGCCGATGGCGACCGAGACGCCGTAGACCAGCATGATTAGACTGATGGCGCCTTCATTGAAGCCACTGACGTCCTGCAGCAGCGGGGCCAGATAGGTGAAGGCCGTGAAGGTGCCGCCGTAGCCGAGAATGGTGATCAGGTAGACCAGCAGCAGGCGCGGATGGGTCAAAACCTTGAGCTGTTGGGCGAAGGTGGCCGGTACGTTCTTCTTGAGATTGTTGGGCACCAGGATGGCGCTGCCGATCAATGCCAGCACGCCTAGGAGCGAGACCACGAGGAAGGTGGCGCGCCAGCCGAAGTGCTGACCGATCCAGGTGCCCAGCGGCACGCCGGTGACCAGTGCCACGGTCAGGCCGGTGAACATGATGGCGATCGCACTGGCTTCCTTGTCCTTGCTCACCAGGCTTGTCGCGATGGTGGAGCCGATGGAGAAGAAGACCCCGTGGGCCAGGCCAGTCAGGATGCGCGCCGTGATCAGCGAGCCATAGCTGGGTGCCTGCCAGGCCAGCAGGTTGCCGGCGATGAACAGTGCCATCAGTCCCAGCAGTACCAGCTTGCGATTGAAGCGGCCGGTCATGGCGGTCAGCACGGGGGCGCCGATGGCGACACCGACGGCATACAGACTGACCAGCAGGCCAGCGGAAGGCAGAGAGACGCTCAGGTCCTGAGCGATGGTGGGCACCAGTCCGACGATCACGAACTCGGTGGTCCCGATGGCAAAGGCGCTCAATGTCAGCGCCAGCAGGGCAAGGGGCATGGCAGTTCTCCATCAGCAATGGGTGGGTCTTGGATGCTGTGCAGTCTGCCGTCAGAAACCTTTGTGATAAACGCAAGAAATGATGAAAGACTTTTGCAGTTTTTGTGAAGATTCCCGATGACGGCGCCCTTTCCCCCATCCTTGCAGCACCTGTCCCTGTCAGCTTGTGACGTCATCTCGATCTCATGCCAGATGGCGCCACAGGGTGACTCAACAGCGTCATTCAACAGGGCGACTCGACAGGGGGACGCGACAGGGCGACTCAACCGGGTGACTCAACAGCGGGATTCACCAGGGTGACTCCACAGGGCGGGGCGCAGCGGCTACACTGCGCGCCGAGAATTTTCATTCACTCCCTGTTCACATTGGAGATCGTCTTGGCCGCGCCTGACACCCCGTCTTCCTCTCAGCCTGATGCCCGGACTGCAGAGACTCCCTGTTCCTTGCCGCGCCTCGTCATGCCCTCGACCTGGCGGGGCTGGAGCCTGCTGGTGATCTTCCTGCTGCTGGTCGTGATGGGTATCTGGCCGGTGATCGGCTGGATCAACCAGCAGACCCTGTTGTGGGGCATGCCGTCCTTGATCATCTGGAGTTACCTGATCATCTTCGCCTGCAGTGGCGCGATGTTGCTGGGCAATTGCCTGTTGCGCCGTCGCCGCGACGACGACCCGCTGACGAAAGGCCCGTTGACCCGGGGCTCGCTGGCGAAAGAGACGGAGGCACCGCGTGATTGATCCGCATGCCTTTTCGTCTATGCATGACAGCGTGCCCTTGCTGGTCACCCTGGGCTATATCGCTCTCGCCATGGCCATCGGTCTCGGCGCGCGGGGCGGCCGGTGCATGGACACGCTGGAGCAGTGGGGAGTCGCCGGGCGCTCGATGGGGCCCGTGACGCTCTATCTGTTGATCGCCGCCGGCAGCGTCAGTGCCTATACCTTCATGGGCGCGCCGGGCTGGGCCTACAGCAAGGGCGTGCCGGTGTTCTATGTCGCCATCTATCTGGCCTATCTGGCGCTGGTGGCCTGGTACTTCGGCCCCAAGGTGTGGAAGTTCGGCGAGCAGTTCGGGCATGTCACCCAGGCAAGCGCAATCGCGGACCGCTATCAGAGCCCTCTGCTGGGCGCGCTGTCGGCGCTGGTGATGTCGATTGCCTCCATCGCCTATGCGGTCCTGCAGACCATCGGCTCGGCCTACATCCTGCTGGTGATGAGCGGCGGGCGCATTCCGCTCTGGGCTGGCGTGTTGCTGGTGCTCAGCGCAATCGCCGTCTATCTGTTCGTCAGCGGCCAGCGCGCCATCGGGCGCACCAATGCCTTCCAGGGCGTGTTGATGCTGGTCGTTGCCTGGGTGATCGGCCTCTGGGCGGCCTATCTCTCCACAGGCGAATGGGGATTCAGTGGCGTGTTCACGCGTCTTGAGGCCAGTCACCCGGAGTATCTGCGTCTGCCCGGCGCCGGCGGCGACATGAGCTTCAGCTTCTGGACCACCTCGATCATCGTCTCGATGCTGTCCTTCATGCCGCCGGTATGGACGCAATGGATGAGTGCCGCCTCCGCCGGCACCATCCGTCGCAGTGCCAGCTGGCTGCCGACCTACTATGTGGTGATCCTGCCGCTGGTGGTGGTCGGGTTCATCGGTATCTACAGCCTGCCGGAGCTCGAGCGCGCCGACACCGTGGTGCTCGAATACGCGATGGCCAACATGCCGGTCTGGCTGGTAGGCCTGTTGGGTGCGGGCACGCTGGCGGCCTCGATGTCCTCAAGCGAGCCCTTCATTCATTCGGTGGCCCTGAGCCTGAGC
Organism: Cobetia sp. LC6; assembly: GCF_030264805.1. Taxonomy (NCBI): domain Bacteria; kingdom Pseudomonadati; phylum Pseudomonadota; class Gammaproteobacteria; order Oceanospirillales; family Halomonadaceae; genus Cobetia; species Cobetia sp. LC6. The sequence goes on from NZ_JASSPL010000005.1 coordinate 127,452, forward strand.
CGTGATGTGCTGCAGCCGGGCCTCAAGCTTGATGACCAACACGCTGGCAAGCTGGCGCGCTGGCTGATCTTCCCGGTGATGTTCCTGATCGTGGCACCCTTGGCGATCTGGGAGCCGGGCAATCTGGTGATGATCCTCTTGATCGGGCTGGGCTTTGCCTCTCAGGTCTTGCCGGCATTTCTGGGCATGTTCTTCTGGCCGCGTGCCTCGGCGGCAGGTGTCATCAGCGGCATCAGTGCCGGCTTCGTGGTCACGGTGCTGTTTACCGTCGTATGGCCGCACCCGCTGGGCCTGCATGCCGGTTTCTGGGGGTTGATGCTCAACCTGCCGGTCTTCGTGCTGGTGTCATTGCTGACCCGGCCGGTGGATGAGGCGGTGACGTTGCGCTTCTTCCGCATCGCCGCTCCCTGGAGCCTCAAGCGCTGACGTTGAGCAGGGAAGCTCGCGAGCTGAGTGATGTCGGGGGCATCACTCAGCTGATAACCGAGCGTTTGACTCGACCAAATAGTTGTCTGAAATATCTTGACAGACTCCGCGCATGGCGAGGTTGTGAACGATTGTCACGTTTGTATCTGATTGCTTAACGATCTGAATCGCCACACCTAGAATGAGTTCATTGATCGTCACTCCTCTTGGAGGGGATGTTAATGAATGACCTGATGGTGCAGGTGGACCAACAGATACAGCATAAGGGCGGTCTAGGAGTGCGTTTCCCGGTCGAGATTGAGGCCCGCTTCGAGCAGGATAATCATCAGGCTCGTAGTCATAAGCTCGCCTTGATGGGGTCGGTGGCGATAGGTATCTATGTGTTGTTTCTGTTTAATGACTGGTATTTGCGCCCGGACTACATGCGGGAAGCCATCGTCATTCGCGTCGGGGTCATGACACCCATCACCTTGGTCGGCCTCTACGTGCTTAAGCGTGGCGTTTCACCGATTATGCGTGAGATGTTGATGACTGGGCTCATATGCCTCGCGATGATTTTGACTGCCTTGTTGCTTCAGTTGTCAGCTTCTGCGCATTCATTCCTCGACCTGTTCGCACTCGGTCTTATCGTGCTGGTGGGCAATGTCCTATTTCAGCTGCGCTTTTTGTATGCCCTGTGCTCCTCGATCTTTCATTTCAGCGTGATGCTGTATCTGGTTACCACGCATCCCACGCCTTCCGATTCGGCGGGCTTGATGGCCTTCATGGTGTTCTTTTCCATTACTCTGTTTTCGATCATTTCCAATCTACGCAGTGAAAAGGCCGAGCGTCTTGCCTACCTGTTGCTGCTCCGAGAGCAGCTCAGGGTCGAGGAGTTCACTGAAAAGAGTGAAGAGTTTCGGCGTCTGGCATCGATCGACCCCTTGACCGAAGTCTATAACCGGCGTCACTTTGACAGTCTCGTGAACTCCCTGCTCGGCAAGCAGGCCGACAGTCGACTCCAGTACGCGGTGGCCATGATCGATGTCGACCATTTCAAGGCCTACAACGACCACTACGGCCACGTGAAAGGGGACCAGTGCCTCAAGCGTATCGCGACGGCCATCTCTGAAAGTGTGCACCCCGATGTCGATATCGTGGCGCGTTTCGGGGGTGAGGAGTTCGTGGTGCTACTTCCATTTTGTACATCACAGCAGGCACTGGCTCGCGCAGAAGAGATTTGCCGTCATGTTCGCGACCTGGCGCTTTCGCACGCGGGGAATTCACGCCACGATATTGCCACCGTCAGTATCGGGGTTTCTGCCACAGGCACCGGCCAGAACTGCAGCTTCGAGACCATCCTGAAGCAGGCGGATGAGGCGCTTTATCGTGCCAAGGCCTCGGGGCGAGATCGCTGCGAGCTGTTTGATCAGCAGAATCAGCCAGCGCTAGGCCCAGCCTTCGCCGGCTAGCATCGTGGTGGTTTCGTAGTGGTGTTGTGGAGTCTTGGCGTAAGCCCATGGGGGCGTGCGCTCATATTTCTTGCAACAACCCCAGCTGCTGGCGAAGCCACGGCAACATGATCTGCTCTGCCTGATGCGCCCGCGCCCCGGGGTAGACCAGATAGAATCCTGGCCCTGATCCGGCAGACCACGCAGGGTGACCAGTTGTCCCTTCGCGATGCCTTCCGCCGCCATCAGGCGCGGTGTCAGCGCGATACCTTGATCCGCCAGAGCGACATCGATCGCGAGACTGGTGCGATTGACCCAGAGGCGATCGGCCTTCTCAAGCCCCGAGAAGTGCGCCGCAAAGGTATGCAACCCCTGATGGCTGTCCTCGATCAATACGCACCCGCGCATATCGAGCCTATCCAGTCGCTCGCCCAGCTGTTCCGGGTAGCCGAGACTGCAGACGGTGATATGTTCAAGCCCCGTCAACCATATCGCCTTGAGTCCGGCGTCATGCTGGCCAGAGCCCTGGCGGATGGGGAGATCGATCCCGTCCTGATGCAGATTTGAAAGTCCCTCGCTTGCGTGTACCCGCAGTTGCCATTCGGGGTGTGCGTGGCGAAAGCTTGCCAGACGGGGCATCAGCCACTTGGCGGCAAAGGAAGGCGATACGTCCATTGCAGGGTTGTGTCAGCGGGGGCATGGCTGGCATCGCGCACGGCCTTTATCAGATGGGGATTGCCACTCTGCTGCTGCTCGATGTCATCGATCTTGAGGGTATCCTAGCGCTGAGCAACGATTGCGTTGCTTTGACCGGGCTGGTAGTCGGCCTCGAGACCTCGAATCACTCGGCGCGATGATCAACACCTGGGATCACGACTGAGGCCGCAGCAGAGAAGCACGACTGAGCATCGCAACTGCATCTCGCGATAGTTACGGAGAATGATCGAACGCCTGATGCTGCACCCTGCCTGTGAGCGGGGTGCAGCATCATGTTTCATCCGGTGTGACCTGTCTCACTCCTGTGCCACTTACCTCGAATGCCTGACACGGGTAAGGTTGAGGTAAATGGCCACAGGTTGATGAAATTTGCCTCATGTCTGAACCGCAGCCCGACCCCTCTGAATCCTCCGGGCTTTCAGAACAGTCCACGCCATCCCGCATGCCTCCTCTAGCGTCGGCGACGGAGCCCCTCTCTGCGCCGTATCCGCGCCCGGATTCACCGCCGCTGCTGGCACCGGGGGCCGCCGAGTACACGCTGAATGTCTGGTTGGTGCCGCGCTTCTCGATGTTGACGTTGTTCTGCCTGCTGGAACCGCTACGGGTCGCCAATCGCTTCGGACGGCCGCTGTTCGCCTGGCGCCTGCTGTCCAGTGATGGCGAGGCTGTCGTGGCCAGCAATGGCGTGCGCATCGACGTCGATGGTGCCTTGTCGTCTCTAGTCGATGAGCCGTCGTCGGGTGGCCAGAGTGGGGCGCAGACGCGCTTGATGGTGGTGTCATCCTACGGACCGGAAGTCAGCGTCGGCAGCCAGGCGCGTGGCGTGATTCGTCATCTGGCAGCCCATGGCGCCTGGCTGGGAGGCTTGGATACCGCCCCCTTCATTCTGGCGCGCGCCGGGGTGCTCGCCGGTCATCGGGTCGCCCTGCACTGGGAGAGCGTGCCGGCCTTTCGCGAGGAATTCCCTCAACTCGAGATCAGTCAGGCCGACTATGAATGGCAGGGCGAGCGGCTGACGGGGTCTGGCGGCGCGGCCAGTATCGACATGATGCTGGCGTGGATCGAGTTTCTGTACGGGCCGTCGCTGGCGGACGCCGTCGAGCGGCAGTTGGTGCATCAGCGCGGGCATCTGGCGTCGCCTGCTGCTGCCAGCACTCGAGACGATTCGCTGCCACGCAGTGTGGTCAAGGCGCTGGCCGTGATGGAGGCCAATCTTGCCCAGGTGCTCTCGATCCCCGACATCTGCCGTCTGGTCGGCCAATCCCAGCGCCAGTTGACGCGTCTGTTCATGGCGCATTTTGAGGAAACGCCCAAGCAGCGCTATCTCGGCATGCGCCTGGATCATGCGCGGTGCGTATTGGCCGACAGCAGTCGCAGCGTTTCCCAGGCGGCTCTCGGCGTCGGATTCACGCATCTGGCGCACTTCTCGCGTGCCTATCGTCAGCGATTCGGTGAGCCGCCCAGCGCGACCGCTCGCTGTGGTCAGGCCACGCCCTGAGGCGGGTCATTATCCTCCGCCCCTCAAGGCGGCGCGGATGACGTCGAGGGCACAAAAAGAGCCGCAAAAGGGAGTATGATCGCGCCGCTGCGCCGAAACGCCATCGCAGCAGACGACTTGGCAGAAGAGGCCATCACGGTTCGCGACAAGCATATACGCCATTGTTTCATGCGCACGCCAGCGCACTGCAGGAGGCTTCACGAGAATGAACTGGATAACCTGGCTAGACCTGGCCGGTGTGATGATCTTTGCCCTGACCGGTGTCGTCGTGGCGTGCCGTTCACGCATGGACCCGATCGGCATGCTGGTGCTGGGCGCCGTGACCGGTATCGGCGGCGGTACGCTGCGTGATCTCGTGCTGGGAATCGGCCCGGTGTTCTGGGTCGAGCAGCCGATCTATCTGTGGGTCATCCTGTTGACGGTGCTGGTGGCGACGCTCGGCTTTCATTATATCCATCGCCTGACGCGGGTTTTCCTGCCGGTCACCGATGCCTTCGGGTTGGCGTTGTTTACGGTGTTAGGCGCACACAAGGCGCGCATGCTGGGCGTGGATGGCATAGTGGCTGTCTTGATGGGCACCATGAGCGGCGTGGCGGGTGGCATGATCCGCGATGTGCTCGCACGTCGTGTACCGATGGTGCTGCGTCAGGAAATCTATGCCTCCGCGTCGCTGGCGGGTGGCATTCTCTATATCGTGCTTCTCGAGGCTGGCGTTGGCCTGGCGTGGGCCACCGGTGCTGCCATCGTGCTGATACTGGCGATTCGCCTGCCGGCGATCTATTGGCATCTGACCTTGCCGACCTTTGCCTGGGTGATCATTTCGCCTCCTCCGCTGGCTTCGCAGCCCGCAGTTCATGGGCATGGCCCATCCCTATCGGGGGGAGAGGGCAATGGCTCCGCATCTGACGATAGGGTCGATGGTACGACGGTTGAGAAAGGTGGGGATTCGCTCGCACCAATCGAGGACAAGCCTTCCCGGCGCTCGGAATTCGCGACGACGCTGGGCGGCTCGATCGGCACCAGCGATGTTTCCCCTTCGGATCAGTTGGAGACGCCTCCTGCGCCACCTTCATTGCCGCGGCGCACGCCCAAGGCTCGGGTAAGAATGCTGCGGCCCGGTGAGCGTCGGCGTGGCGGGTTCTAGGCGATATCCTTTTGCTGGGTGATTTTGTCGGCAAGCAATATTGCAGAAGCGATCCTGATGCGGATGATTATTGTGATTTCTGCAAAGATGCATGGGACCATGCATCTTGCACTTTCAAGGAGATCACAGCATGCGCAGCCGTTCGGATGACCTCGAGTTGCTACTGGCCGTGGTGGATAGCGGAGGCTTCAGCGCCGCTGCCAACCGACTGAATATTCCGGTGGCCAAGGTGTCGCGCGCTATCCAGCGCCTGGAAGGTGAGTTGGAAACGCCGCTGTTGAATCGCACCACACGCAGCGTGGCACTGACGGATGAAGGGCGCGGCTTTGTCGAGCGCGTGCGCAAGGGGCTGCAGCTGCTTGGCAGTGCTGAAGAAGCCTTGCTGCAGCAGCGCGATCAGCCCAGCGGGCGGCTGCGCGTCGATGCCGCGAGCCCTTTCGTGCTGCATCAGTTGGTGCCATTGGTCGCGGAGTTCTCCCGTTACTATCCCGGCATCGCGCTGGAGCTGTCAGCGGCCGATGACATCATCAACCTGCTGGAGCAGCGTACCGATGTGGCCATCCGTATCGGCGAGCTGGATGACTCCACACTGCATGCCAAGGTGCTGGGCCGCTCCACGTTGCATCTGGTCGCAAGCCCCGCCTATCTGGCCGAGCATGGCGTGCCGTCCAGTGTCGCGGCGCTGCATGCCCATCAGTTGCTGGGTTTTCTGCCCCCCAGTCGCCTCAATCGCTGGCCGCTCAAGGGGGTACCACAGGGCTTTGACACGACCCCTCATCTGCCGACCACCAGTGGCGAAGTCATGCGTCAGCTGTGCCTGGCGGGACATGGTATCGCGCTGATCTCGCGCTTCATGCTGGGCAATGACCTCAAGACCGGCGCTCTGGTGGAAGTGTTGCCCGGGCAGGTCCAGAGTCCCAATCCCCGCGAGCAGATCCATGCGGTCTATTACCGCAACAGCACGCTGTCACCGCGTATCAGCGCCTTCGTCGAGTTTCTCGCCACCCGCCTGACGCTGTGAGTGGCTGATGTCTGGCGCCCCAGACTTGCCCTGACAACAGTGGGTAGAGGGGCGTTGATTTGTCCTGACACAGAGTTTTAACGATTATCCCGCTCCAGAAACATGGCAGTGGAGTCGGGCTGATTTAAATAAAGTTTATAATATCTTGATGAAATCTGTTTATTGACGCATGTTGCATGGCGTATTTTACGGGCAATAGCGATATATTGGGCTGACAAGGATGTAATCAGCGCTTCAGGGACGAGCAGATGATAGCCAAGGAAAAAGAGACCTACAGTGGCGACGATGAGCGCGCCAGGTACGGTCACCGCCAGGAAGAGGATGTGGCCTTCCATCTACGGCGTGCCTTCGGGGACGACCCCGAGGTCGTGATCTTCAATGATCTGAGACTGAAACACGGTGAGGAGAATGCTCAGATTGATCATCTGGTCATGCATCCATTCGGCTTCATCATCATCGAGTCGAAAAGCATCACTGGTGAAGTCAGGGTCAATGCGGCAGGTGAATGGCAGCGCAGCTATCGGGGCAATTGGTCTGGGCTCAAGTCACCATTGCGTCAGGCGGAATTGCAGCAGGATATTCTCAAGCGCCTGTTGATCGAGAATCGCGCTCGTTTGATGAACAAGACCCTGGGGTTGCAAGGCGGCTTTGCCGGTCGACAATGGAAAGTACTGTGCGCTGTCTCGAGCAATGCCATCGTGCACCGTGACGACATGGCCAAGGGGGTCTCGGCTCAGGTGGTGAAGCCGGAGTTTCTCCACGAACAGGTCAGTGGTCTGATCGGGGCGCGTTCGATGGTCAAGCGTGCCTTGCTGTTCGATACCCGTCCGGAGTTCACCAAGGATGAGCTTGAACGTGTCAGCGAGTTCCTGCTCAAGCAGGACGCTCGTTCGCGTCGCGCACATGCCGTCGAGACCGTCCGTAGCGAGGTGAGTTGGCGCCCGCAGCCGGTAGCGAAGACGCCAGACGCCGCTGGCAGTGTCGCGAGTCGCTGGGCGATCAATGAGGGTAGTATCCGCGAATCTGACGGCAAAGCCCTCGCCAGCAAGGCCCTCGGTAACAAAGATTTCGGTAACAATGGCGTGAGCTACAGTACTCATGGCAGCAATGGGCGTGGCGAACAGGAGCGTGGCAGCCAGGAACGCTGTAAAAAGAGGCAGGGAGGCGATTCGAGTGCAGTGGCAGTTGCCATCCCCGCTGCTGCGGCAGTCAATGAGGTGAAGGCAAGCGCCGAGAGCGTCGCTCTGCCCAAAGCCGAACCCGGAGCCGAAACATCAGCGCCGTCAGCCGAGGCACCTGTCGGGTCGCCAGTGCCTGAAGCGTGTCTGGCCTCGCCACAGTTGAGCGAGCATCTCGACAGAATCACCGCACGCCTCAAGGCTTCCGCCGTCCCGCAAGTGCCACAGGCCGTGCGTGTCCAGTGCCAGAAGTGTCAGGAAAAAGATGCACTGCTGGGGCGTTATGGCCCCTACGGCTACTACGTCAAATGCCAGGTCTGCAACGCCAACACATCACTCAAGCAGCGCTGTCCTGCCTGTGAGCATCAGAGCGTACGCTTGAGCAAGTCCGGGGCGGTCTACTCGGGGCATTGCCCGCAATGTGAGCACGAGTTCGTGATATTCCGACAGCCCGATTGATGTGGTGCCTTGCAGAAAGACAACGGCAGAACGACGACGACAGCATGACAGCGGCAGCCCTCGGGCTGCCGTCTTGCGTATTGCGGCCATGGAACTCGCATTGGCGGCTTCATTCCTTCCGAGCGGCTGCTGCCTGGCCTTCCAGCCAGTCGATCACCAGCGGCCAGTGGCTGTCTCGATGCTGGCGGCGAAAGAACCCCATATGCCCGATGGGCCCCGTAGCGTGTTGGCGTGGGTCGATCTGATGGCGCTCCAATGTGGCTTGCGTGAAATAGCCGGTCAGCAGATCAATGCCGGGGGCCGTCGCCCAGGGGTCATCGTCAAAGCCCAATACCAGCAACGGCTGGGTGACTCTGGCGAAACGGCGCTCGGCCTGCATGGAGGGATCATCGAAGAAGTAGCGTGGCAGGCTGGTCCAGCGACTCCACTCAAGGGCGACGCCGCGGGGCAGGTTCTCGCCGATGCCGAGTCGCCGCCCCGGCACATAGCCCAGGGTGCGCGATGTCAGTGGACCGATCACCTTGAGCAGGGCCGTGACCCGAAGGCGTTCGCCAAGCGGCTTGATGAAGTGCAGGCAGCCTGCGTGGGAGGCGACCAGCGCCGCGGCACTCAGCAGGCGGCTCGAGTCACTCAGGCCCACGGCGTGACCACCGATGCTGTGGCCCACTGCCAGAAGCGGCAACTCTGGCCAGCGCTGTGCGGCCCAGCGGGTCACGCCCTCGACATCCTGATCGATCCAGGTGGACATGCTGGCGGCGAAACCACGCAGTGTGGGAGGCGCCGAGCGGCCGATGCCGCGATAGTCGTAGCGCACCACATGGAATCCGCGGCTGGCCAGCGCCTGCGCGAAGGCGCGATAGATGGACTGCGGCACGCCAGTGGCGGGGTGGAGAAGGACGACGCCCTTTGCGCTGGCGGGATGCAGGTCAGGCTCATGCACGCTCGCCGCGAGGCGATAGCCGTCTGCCGCCGCAATCTCGCACTCGTATTCACCATCTGAGCGGGTGGGTTGTTGTGCCGTGACGTGATCCTGTGGCGCTGTTGAAAGCGCACTGGCAGTAGCGGGGCAGGTATCCGGCAAGCGTTCGGTCATGGCGATCAGGTCTCTTTTTTATTTTGGGCTGGGCTTGTCAGGGGGGTGGTCAGCTAAAATTCAAACGTTTGTTTGTTGTCAGTATCGTTCAGTCATCCTGAAAGTGTCCAGCAGGGGTTCAACAGGGTGAGAAACGACAACGCCCGCACTCCTTCATCAGGAGTGCGGGCGTTGTCATTCAGAAGCCGATTCGACCGACCTCTCTATTACCGACTCAATTGTCGACGGGCCAGACCTTGAAGATACGATACGGCGCCTGGCCGCTGTCCTTGCCGTCATTGAAGGGCGGCGTGCTGTCCAGCTGATTGACGGTGACATAGAGCCAGCCGTCGGGCGCCATGCGCACGCCATCCGGCCAGTCGAGGCGCTCATCGCGCACCAGCGGCGTCAGTTTGCCATCGGCGCCCAGCACATCCAGCCCATGCTGATTGAGGTTGGTGAAGTAGTGAGTGCCGCCGGAGGTGTCTGCGCCATCGGAAACGGGCTTGTCGCCGACGCGGGTGATGGCAGCGGCAATGGTGGCGTGATCGGCACCTTCGCGCAGCAGTCTGGCCGGTACGCTGTACCAGCTGTGGCCGGTCATGGCGCCGAAGAAGATTGTCTCGCCATCACCGGACAGCGTGATCGGGTCGACGCCAACCTTGGCAGGCTTGCCATTGAACTGGACGTCCTTGCCATCGATCTTGAGCGTGGCATCGGGTTCTGCCTCAAGCGCCGGGTGCTCGCTGAAGCGGGTGGCCTCGCCACTCCCCAGGTCGACGGTGATCAAGCCCGGATTGGCGATGTCTGCCAGATAGGCCACGCCACGGCTGCGGTCCACCGCCAGGTCCTGCACGAAGCTACCCTCTGGGGCGATATTCTCAGGCAAAGTCAGCTTGGTGATCAGCTTGCCCGAGGCAATATCGAAGCCCCATAGGCGGGTCTTGCCCAGATGCAGCCCCATGTCGGTGATCCAAAGCCCGCCCTGGCCATCCTGGTAGATGCCCAGCGGGGAATCGATGGTCGCATCGTTGTAGCGGCCGGCATGCGTCTGCAAGGCGGGGGAGGGCCAGGCGCGGTAGCTGTTCTGACCGGTGATCTCGACCAGCTGCACATCGTGATCCCCATCCATCGGGTGGATGGTGGCGAAGACCTGCCCATCGGGCGTCACCGCCACATTGCCGGGGCGAATCTGCATGACGGCGACAGAGCGCATCTCACCGTAGGCAGGCCCGGCCTTGAGCGCTGTGGTGGTGGCCGGCAGCTTCGTATGGCCGTTGGCGCAGCCCGTGAGCAAACTACTGACCAGGGCGATGGCACCCAGAAACCGAGGGGAGCGTTTGACGCCAATGACTGCTGTGTACATCGATGCTTCCTTGTTGCTGTGAAGATAGCGCGCGGCATGCCACGAAACCTCCAGGCATGTCCGGCTTGGGAGCGAATGTGCCCTAGGCCTGGGCGGGGGCGAGGTTGTCATGTCCCCGCGATGGTCCACCTTGTGCATGCCAGCGACTCTGCACAAGTTCATACAATAAAACAATGTAAATCAATCGGTTGCGTAATGCATCCTGAGTTGATGGAGGGATGATCTCGCCATCGGCTGGCTGGGCCTGACGGAAGAGGCCAGACAGTAGGGGGCTGCAGTGCGGTTTTATTTTGGATCGATTGATCTAAAAGTTGTTGACACTGACCGGCTGGCTCAATATCTTATGGATCAATTGATCCACAACATATGTCATTCATCGCCATGCGTCTGTCGGTTTCTGGTGTGCAGCTGGTAGTCGACAAGATGATCGAGCACGCTCGTCCCATGTTTTTGGTCACTGACAAGTGAGCGAGCGGCAGGCCACATGATGGGTTGATGGATCGCCACAGACCTATTTATCAGGAGTCAGACTCATGACAATCAACGTCGTCAATCTTAACGAAAAGGAATTTCAGTCTCTCAGCGATAAAGGCGTGACCTTTGCCGTGCGGCTCTGGGCTGAATGGTGCGCACCGTGTCGCATGATGTCACCGATATATCGTCAGGTAGCCGAGGCCATCGCGAATGATGACCTGGTAATGGCAGAGCTCAACATCGATGAGCATCCGGCCATTGCGGAAAGACTCGGGGTGCGTAGCATTCCGACCGTCGTCATCTTCAAGGATGGCAAGGAGGTCAATCGCTCTGTTGGCATGCTACCGACTCCTGAGCTTCAGAAGCTGATTACACGCTACGCATAGGGCAAGGACTCATCATGAGTACACATCGAAAATTGATAATACTCGGGTCCGGACCGGCGGGTTACACAGCAGCCATCTATGCAGCCCGTGCGAACCTTTCCCCCATGTTGATAACGGGAATGGAAGTGGGTGGTCAGCTGACATCGACGACCGACGTCGAGAATTGGCCCGGTTATCCCAAGGGGGTGCTGGGTCCTGAGTTGATGTTACAGCTCAAGGAGCATGCGGAAAGTTTTGATACCGAGATCGCTTACGATCATATCACCGAAGTGGACCTGGAAAGTCGCCCTTTCATTCTGAAGGGAGAAGATACCTATACCGCAGATGCGCTTATCATTTCGACCGGAGCATCCGCGATATATCTTGGACTCGAAAGTGAGCAGGTCTATATGGGGAAGGGGGTATCAGCCTGCGCTACCTGTGATGGATTCTTTTACAGAAACAAGGAGGTTGCGGTCGTAGGAGGGGGCAATACTGCCGTGGAAGAAGCATTGTTCCTGTCCAATATCGTTTCTCATGTGACCCTGGTGCATCGTCGTGATCAGCTGAGTGCAGAGAAAGTGCTGCAGAAGCGTCTCTTTGACAAGGTTGAACAAGGCAAGGTCACGATTCGATGGGACAGGCAGGTAGAGGAAGTACTGGGCGATGACACCGGTGTCACGGCTATCTCCCTGGCTTCCACGCTGACGGGGGAGGTGGAGGAGGTACCTGTGGCAGGCGTTTTCATCGCCATTGGTCATGATCCCAACACATCGATCTTCAAGGGCGCATTGGCCATGACGGACGGGTATATCAATGTCTATTCCGGTATTGGAGGAGGCCAGACCTTGACCAGCAAATCAGGCGTCTTCGCGGCAGGAGATGTCAGTGATAACCACTATCGTCAGGCTATCACGTCTGCCGGTACGGGGTGCATGGCAGCACTGGATGCAGAGAAGTATCTTGCAGATCTCGAGGGTTAGTCTGATATTCTCGTGATATAGTACCCGCCGCCGATAATGAAACATGCCTGAGGATGTTGCACATCCAACGACGGAATGACTATCCTCAGGAATCATGACGGTGGTATGTCATGGCGAGTGTTATCATATGTAATACTTGCTTTCACCTTGCAGGTTGCTATCGAGATTATGCTATGGCTAGAACAGGTCGCCCACGTCAGTTTGATCGCGAAGATGCTGTCAGAAAGGCCATGGAGCTATTCTGGAAAAATGGCTTTGAGGGCACTTCACTGGCCGAGCTGAGAAAGGAACTGGGAAATTTGTCTTCCGCGAGTTTCTATTCGGCATTTGAATCGAAGCAGGCGCTTTATCGCGAATGTCTGGAGATGTATACCCGGACCTGTGAACAAGTGTTTGTAGAGCTCGAGAATGAAAAGGTATCTGCCAGAGATGCCATCAAGAACATGTTGATCAAATATGTCACCATGCAGACGTCCTCAAGCCAGCCCTCGGGCTGCATGATCGTGCTGTCAGGATTGAACTGTGGTGATGACAACAAGGACGTCGAATACATGGCACTCTCGGTGCGCAATGATATTCGTGCTTCCCTGATGGCGTGCATCGCGCGCGGGCAGGAAAGGGGGGAGTGGCGTTATGAAAAACCATTGGATCAATTTGTTCTGATGCTGGATACCTTCGTCAATGGAATTGCCATCCAGGCGAGAGATGGTGTGCCTGGTGACAAGCTCAAGGAAGCCTGTGAGCTCTTCATGGAAATCTGGTAGTTCGCCTGCACACCACTCCGTGATCAGTTGTAGCAATGAAAAAACGCCCTCATGGAGGGCGTTTTTTCATTGCAGCGTCAGTGCCTTGCGGCCAGAACCTGTTTCGATCAGGCGTGACGCGAGATCATGGCGTCGAAGTTTTCCTTCGGCTGGACGCCGGTCAGGGCTTCGAGCTTCTCGCCGGACTTGAACAGCGCGATGGTCGGCAGGCCGCGGACGCCATTCTGAGCTGCGAGGTCCGGTGCATCATCGACATTGATGGCAACGACCTTGAGGGCATCGCCCTGTTCCTCGGCAATTGATTCGACGATCGGGTCGAGCATCTTGCACGGTCCGCACCACGGTGCCCAGAACTTGACCAGCACCGGCTGCTCGCTCTCGATGACTTCCTGGGTGTAGTTGCTATCGACGACTTGAGCGAAATCCGCCATTTGTCTCTCCTGTGCATCACGAGGGATGCGTGATTCAAAAGGGCACTTCGTGTGCTTGATGGGCACACACTAACGCTGCTCGACTTTTGTTCGCAAGCGCATTCGCTTTTGAGGACAGGCAACATATGCGTGCCGTTTGCGCAACAGTGTTGATGGTGTGGCCGCCGACCCGATGGTACATCGAGCCAGGCGATGTTCTGATCGCGCTTCATTCGGCTTTCAATCACCCTTCACTCGCTTTCCATCGCTGCCATCTATTCACGCGCCGGTTGTCTTCCAACTGTCATGCATATGTCACTTTATATATGCAAAAACACATATATGATTTTCCGTATATCGATGGGCTTCAGTCGGCTGGCTGGCTACCTGCCTTGCCAAGCTTCAGGTGCCAGTGAGAGAGGATCGGGAGAGGATGTCGGGACCAGGATGGCTCAGGCATGCGCAAGGACATCACCATGAAACCGTCAACCCATGACACCATTGATGGAGTGGGAGGCATGGCGGCTTGCCTGTCACCGTTGCAGGTCTTCAAGTGCCTTGCCGAGGACACTCGCCTCACCATCGTGCAGCTGTTGGCCCGGATGGAAGAGTTGTGTGTCTGTGAGCTTATCTGGCTGCTGGAGCAGCGCGCCATGCCCATCTCCCAACCCAAGGTCTCGCGGCATCTCGCGCATCTGAGAGATGCTGGCCTGCTGACCAGTCAGCGGCGTGGCCAGTGGGTGCACTACCGCCTTGCGCCTGATCTGCCGGCCTGGCGCCATCAGGTTCTCGGCACTCTCTGTCAGGCCAACGCCAGCGAGGTGTCGCGCTGGATGGCGTGGCTGGAGGCGATGCCCAACCGCCCTGTGCGCTGCTGTTGAGCGCACAGGGCGTAGAACGTTAGCCGAATCTTTTCGAACACTCTCAAGGAAATGCCCATGTGTCCTGCTCATAGTGCTCCGTCCTATTCCGCGTCCATCAGCGTGCCGGAGGGCATGCCAGCCCTGCGCGTCGGCATCAACGGCTTTGGGCGCATCGGTCGTCTCGCGCTGCGCGCGCTGTGGAAGCTGCGCGAGGATATCGCGCTGGACGTGGTGCGTATCAATGACCCGGGCGGCGATGCCGCAACCCTCGCCCATCTGTTGGAATTCGATTCCGTGCATGGCCAGTGGTCCCCGGGAGACGGTATCACCAGTGACGCCGATTCCATCATCCTTGATGGCCAGCGCACGGCGTTCTCAAGCCAGCGTGAGATCGGTGACACCGACTGGTCGGGCTGTGACGTAGTGATCGAGGCCTCCGGCAAGAAGAAGAGCACCGAAGTGCTGAACGCCTATCTCGAGCAGGGCGTCGCGCGGGTCGTGGTCTCCGCGCCGGTCAAGGAAGAGGGCGTGCTCAACATCGTCATGGGCGTCAACGATCATCTCTATGATGCCGAGGCCCATCGCATCGTGACGGCGGCCAGCTGCACCACCAACTGCCTGGCGCCGGTGATCAAGGTGATCCAAGAGCAGTTCGGCATTCGTCATGGCTCCATGACGACCGTGCACGACATCACCAATACCCAGACGATTCTGGATGCGCCGCACAAGGACCTGCGCCGCGCGCGGGCCTGCGGCATGAGCCTGATTCCGACGACCACGGGCTCCGCCAAGGCGATCAGCGCCATCTTCCCGGAGCTGGAAGGCCGCTTGAATGGCCACGCCATTCGCGTGCCACTGGCCAATGCCTCCCTGACCGACATGGTGTTCGAGCTCAACCGCGAAGTGACGGTGGAAGAGGTCAATCAGGCGCTGCAGAGCGCGGCGGAAGGCGAGCTGGCTGGCGTGCTGGGCTACGAGACACGCCCGCTGGTATCGATCGATTTCCGTACCGATTCTCGCTCCAGCATCATCGATGCGCCCTCGACCATGGTGGTCGCGGGTACCCAGCTCAAGCTGTACGCCTGGTATGACAACGAGTGGGGCTATGCCAACCGCACCGCAGAGCTGGCACTGAAAGTGGGCCTGGGCGATCTGGTCGACGCCAGCACACAGGAGCGCTGACATGCTTGCCCGCCTGCGAGAGCTGCCCCATGAGGTGCGCCAGTACCTGCTGGTGACGGGGAATTACTGGGCCTTCACGCTGACGGATGGCGCACTGCGCATGCTGGTGGTGCTGCATTTCCATTCGCTGGGCTATTCGGCGCTGGATATCGCGCTGCTGTTCCTGTTCTACGAGGTTTTCGGTGTCGTCACCAACCTGGTCGGCGGCTGGCTGGGGGCAAGGCTCGGCCTCAATCGCACCATGAATGCCGGGCTTGCGATGCAGCTGGTGGCGCTCGGCATGCTATTGGTGCCGGAGCCCATGCTGACGGTGGTCTGGGTGATGATTGCCCAGGCGCTGTCAGGCATCGCCAAGGACCTCAACAAGATGAGCGCCAAGAGTGCCATCAAGGTGCTGGTGCCGAAGGGGCAGCAGGCAGCGGAATCGCAGAGCGCGCTATACCGGTGGGTCGCGCTGCTGACCGGCTCCAAGAATGCGCTCAAGGGTCTGGGCTTCTTCCTCGGTGGCGCGGCGCTCAGCCTCATCGGCTTCCAGGGCACGGTACTTGCCATGTGGCTCATGCTGGCCGTGGTACTGGTGCTGTCACTGCGCAAGCTCTCGGCATCGCTCGGGCAAAGCAAGGCCAGCCGCAAGCCGGCGTTTCGTGAGATGTTCTCGACCTCGCGGGCGGTCAATGTGCTGTCGGCAGCACGCATGTGCCTGTTCGCTGCACGCGATGTCTGGTTCGTGGTCGCCTTGCCGGTCTATCTGGCCGAGGTACATGGCTGGAACTTCTGGACGGTCGGTATCCTGATGGCCGCGTGGGTGATCGGTTATGGCGGGGTGCAGACCCAGGCCCCGCACATTACCGGGCCGATCGCGCGACGCTTGAGCGGTGATGCGGGCGTGCGCTGGATGACCGTGCTGCTGGCCGGCGTGCTGGCGCTGTTGCCCGCGCTGATGGCGAGCATGTCGCTGGACGCCGAGCTGGGTGGCGACAGCAGTGCGGCCATCCTGTCGGGGCTGGCACCCCTCGAGGGGTTCATCATCGGCCTGCTGGTGTTCGGCGTCATCTTCGCCGTCAATTCCAGCTGGCACAGCTACCTGATCGTGCGCTTCGCGCGCAGTGAAGGCGTATCGATGGATGTCGGCTTCTATTACATGGCCAACGCCATGGGGCGCCTGCTGGGCACGTTGCTGTCCGGATGGCTCTATCAGGCCTATGGTTTGGAAGCCTGCCTGTGGTGGTCGGCGGCACTGGTGGCGGCGAGCGCCGTGATGGCCATCGCGTTGCCCTCGGACACGCAGCATGCCTCCACTCAGGAAACGTCGGCCAACTGAAGCCTTCGCCGGGCACCTGACGCCTAAGCCCTTATGCAGGAAGCCCTTATGCAGGAAGCCCGTCCCATCATTGGGGCGGGCTTCCTGTCATCTGGCAGCGACAGTCTGATGGGGGATGCAAGGGGCGCGAGGATCAGGACATTGCGCATCGCCTGATGTCACCGTAGCGTCAGCAAGTGAAAATTCTTTCATATAGCTCGTGCTAAGCCCCTCGCTGGATTTCTGGTCGTTATCCTTTCCTTTCCGCACCAAGAGAGACGTCATGTCACATCCGGATGAAACTGCCCAGCGTGAGCGTGAGCGTGAGCGCGACCACGAGACGCCTGATGCCCCGCTTGCAAGCGACAAGGCGCGGCGCAGTGAAGTGCTGCGCACCTTCCTCACCTTGGGGCTGACCAGCTTCGGCGGCCCGATTGCTCACCTGGGATACTTCCACGATGAGCTGGTACGCAGGCGAGGCTGGTTGAGTGACAAGGCCTACGCCGAGCTGGTCGCGCTCTGTCAGTTTCTGCCGGGACCGGCCAGTAGCCAGGTCGGTTTCGCGCTGGGCATGGTGCGTGGCGGTGGCGTGATGGGCGGGATACTGGCGTGGATCGGCTTCACCTTGCCGTCTGTACTGGCGTTGCTGGTATTGGTGCTGGTGGCGGGCAGCCTCGAAGGGCCGCTGGCCTCCGGGGTGATCCACGGCTTGAAACTGGTGGCGGTGGCCGTCGTCGCCCAGGCGGTCTGGGGCATGGCGCGCAAGCTGTGCCCGGACTTGCGGCGTACCTGTCTGGCACTATTGGCCATGCTGGGCCTGGCGCTGGCACAGAGCGTCTGGGCGCAGGTCGGGGTGATCGCGATGGGCGCAGTGCTCGGCAGCCTGCTGTGTCGTGATGACAAGGCGGCCCCCGTGCGCCAGCAAGCCCAGGCAGCGGGGCTGTCACTGCCGGTCTCGACGCGTTTGGCGCGTTACTGTCTGGTCGCGTTCTTCGTGTTGTTGATCGGCCTGCCGCTGGTGGCCTCCGGCAGTCTGGTCGATATCTTCTACCGTGCCGGGGCGCTGGTGTTCGGGGGCGGGCATGTGGTGCTGCCGCTGCTGGAGGCCTCCACCGTCGAGACGGGCCATATCGCGGCTGATACCTTCCTCACCGGCTATGGCGCCGCCCAGGCGGTGCCGGGGCCGCTGTTCACCTTTGCCGTCTGGCTGGGGGCTGGCATGGCGCAGTTGGGCGGAGATTCACCACTGCTCGGTGCCGTCATTGCGCTGTTGAGCATCTTCTTGCCGGGGATTCTGCTGCTGATCGGTGTGGCGCCACTGTGGGGGCGTCTGCGCTCCCGCGCGGGGGCGCGCGCTGCGCTCGCCGGCGCCAATGCGGCTGTGGTGGGCGTGCTGGGCATGGCGCTCTATGACCCGCTGTGGACCACCAGCGTGCTGAGCCGTATGGACCTGGTGATCGCGCTGGCCGCCTTCATCGCTCTGACGCGTTTCTCGCTGGCACCCTGGAAGCTGGTGCTGGGGATGGTGATCCTCGGCGCGTTTCGTGGCGTGATCTAAGTCTCGGCGTCGTATCTCATAAAAGAACGCCCCCGTCTGCTGTTGGCAGGCGGGGGCGTTCCTGTTCTGCAGAGCAGTTCATGCCAAGTGGTTTCAGGCAGAGCAACTCAGGCCGAGCGGCTAATGTCCAGCAACTTCAGGCCGAGCATCTCGCGGTTGATGTCATACCAGCGACAGCAGCGCGGTGACCAGCAGCTCGTTGTCGTAGTAGGGTGCGCTCTGCTCGCTGATCAGCTTGGTGTCGATCACGGTGATGCCCATGCGCTCGAGCGCCTCGATGCAGGGGCCGCCGGGGTAGTCGCCGCGTTGGCTGTCGAGGAGCACGATGTTGAGCAGGTTCTCGGTGGGGCAGTCTTCCATACGGCCGGTGAGGTCGGCACACAGGGTGTCGAGCAACATGCTGACAAGCTCGTCCATGCGCTTGCCGGTCTGCTCCGGGTCCGGGCAGCAGTTGGGGATATAGACCTTGGGGCAGGGGTTGGCCAGCACCGCACGCCCGACGCCCTTGGGCAACAGATTGGCGAGCACGCTGGAATAGAAGCTGCCGGGGGGGAAGCAGATCAGTTCGGCCGACTCGATCAACTGACGATTGTTGGCGTGCAGCTCCGGCACCACGGGCACGTGGTGGTCGCTCTCTGCCGCTGCCAGACGCATGCGCGCGATGGGCGAATCGAGGGGGGCGACTTCCTTGCCGGTGATGCGGTGCTGACCGATGATCTCGCGACCATCTTCCAGCGTCACCGCCAGATGACAATCGACATTGACCACGGCGCGTACCGTGCCGCGCACGTGAACCAGCTTGGAGAACAGGAAGATGATCTGATCCAGTTGCTGGTGATGGTTCAGATAGCCGCCGGCAATGATCAGGTTGCCGATGCTGGCGCCGCGCAGATCGAAGCCTTCCGGCATGGCCTCGATGAGAAAGCCCAGCTGATGGCAGATCAGGGTGCGCATCGGTTCCGCGACCGCCATGGTCAACGGATGCCGCCCAGCCGCCAACTCGCGCAGCGTAGCGTGCAGCATCTCCGGGCGAGCTTCACGCGGCAGGCGGTGAGTAAACAGGCGATAGATATCGGGATGGCCCAGAACGCTGTCATCGGCCAGCGCCATCAGGCGTGAACGCAGATCGCCGATGGCGGGCATCGAGAAGGCCTCGCGCAGTTTGGCCGAGCTGCCCCCGGAGTCGAACGGCGTCACCAGATGGATGCTGTGGTGGGTATAGCGGGTCAGGGTGCGCGAGACCCCGGTCAGCGCGGTGCCGCCACTGAAGAACAGCACGCGCGGGCCGACTTCGGGGGCTTTCAGATAGCGCCTGACGCGCATGGGATCGGGTACACGTGCGGTCCGACTGACCCTGACCTTGGCCATTGCATGGCTTCCTTTATGCTTGCATTTTTGGCATAGAGTGCCTTTTTTTACGCCCAGCGTCGCCTATTATGCACTTTCTCTCAATTTCAGCGCAGTGGCTCTCGATTCCCTTCCAGTCTCTCAATTCCAGCGCAGGGGCTCCCGATCCCAGCCCAGCGTCTCTTGTTGCCAATTCGGCCTCCCCCATTGCCAACCCGGTTTCCTTCATTGCCAACATAGTGTCTGCCAGGCGCGCTGTCGCGCCAGGTTGGCAAGGGTCGGGTCCGGATGGACGGCGAAGGGGTGATCGACGAATTCCAGCAAGGCCAGATCATTGCGTGAATCCGAATAGCCCCAGCTGGGCACTCCGGCCCTGTGGCTGGCGTGTTGCTGCTGCCATGCCTTGAGTGCTGCAAGCTTGCCCTCGCGGAAGGTGCGAATGCCACAGGCCCGCCCGTTGTAGCAGCCTTGCTCGGTCTCGAGGGCCGTGGCCAGGGCCGCGTCCAGCGCCAGGCGCTCGGCGAGGGGGGCGACCAGATGCGCCGTCGAGGCCGAGATGATCACGACCTGATGGTTCTGCGCGCGGTGCCAGTGAATTCGCTCCAGTCCCTCACGATACAGGCGCGGCATCAGTTCGGCATCCAGAAAGCGTGCCACCTCGGCATCGACCTCACTGACGGCGCGACCCGCCAGCGGGGCCAGCAGGTGGGTCAGGTGCGTCTCCATGTCCAGCTCACCGGCCGCGTAGTCCAGCATCTGTTGTGCCCAGATTGCGCGATATTCCTTGCCATTGGCGATCCAGCCCTGCGCGATCAACCAGTCTGTCCAGAGCCCCGTGGCATCGCCTTCGAGCAAGGTGTCATCGAGATCGAAGATGGCAAGCCCCGTGATGTCATCCATGGGACACCTCCGACGTGGCGACGGTCTCGTTCCCGCCCAGCGCCTGAACCTCATCCAGATCGGCATGCAGCATCACGCGCAGATGACACGGCAGTAGCTGCCGAGCACTGCGATTGAGGACATCGACATTCAGGCGTAGTCCCTGACAGTCCACCTCGTAACGCACGATATTGCCGAGCAGCTGGTGGCGGCGAATCACGCCCGGGCAGCCGGGGCCGGCATTGTCCGGCAAGGGTTGGATCGGGAAGTTGGCGCATTCATCCTGCTGCCCCTGGGGGCTGGTGTCCGGTTGCAGATACAGCGCTTCCGGACGCAGGGCCACGCGCGGACTGTCGCTTTCGTAGCCGAGCAGCGGGCGCGCCAGCTCGCGACCGATCAGGTTGTAATGCCCCATGAAGCCTGCTGCCGTGGCATCCACCGGGCGGGTATACAGTGCCTCGGCATTGCCCTGTTGCAGGATGCGCCCCTGGTGCATCAGGAAGATGCGATCCGACAGCAGCAGCGCCTCTTCCTGATCGTGGGTCACGAACAGGGTGGTCAGGCCGAGGCTCTTCTGGATATCGCGGATCTGGTCACGCAGATGGCGTCGGATACGTGCATCGAGTGCCGACAGCGGCTCGTCCAGCAACAGGATCTGCGGCTCGACTACCAACGCACGCGCCAGTGCTACACGCTGACGCTGGCCGCCGGACAGTTGATGCGGGAAGCGCTGCGCCTGATCGGTCAGTTCCACCAATCTGAGCACCTCGGTGACACGCCGCTCGCGCTCTTCCGGGCGTACCTTCTTCATGCGCAGCCCGAAGGCCACGTTGTCCGCCACGCGCATGTTGGGGAACAGCGCATAGTGCTGGAAGACCATGCCGATGCCGCGACGCTGCGGCGGCAGCGACGTGATGTCGTGACCATCGACGATGATCTGGCCGGCATCGACCTCATTGAGCCCGGCGATGGCGCGCAGCAGGGTCGACTTGCCGCAGCCGGAGGGGCCGAGCAGGGTGATGAATTCCCCGCGCGCGATCTCGGCCTCTATCTCGGCGAATACCTGGGTCTTGCCGAAGCTCTTGGCCAGGCCATTGAGCTTGAGGTAGTGCTGGTCGGCGGCGCGTTCGCGCAGGGCGCCGGTCAGAAGGCCGCCGGCGCTCTGGCTGTCGAAAGTGGTGGCGGTATCGATGGCAAGCATCAGCGGTCCCCTCGGGGTGCGGAGTCTGACGACTGGTAAGTGGTGTGGCGCGGCTCGGGGTCGGCGCTCGGTACCGGGCCGGGCAAGCCGTCGGTCATGGTGGTGGCCAGTGCCTCGCCGGGATCATCCGCGGGCATTTCCTGTTCGGCGGGCTGACGATTGCCGAGCCAGGTCAGGATCAGAGTGAACACGAAAAGGGTGATGACCAAGGCGCTGGTGAAGTGGCCGCTGGCGCCGCGGATATTGTTCAGATAGACCTGCAGGGTCTCGAAGCGTGTGCCGACCAGCATGTTGGCGAACACGAATTCGCCGGCCAGGAACGAGAAGGCCAGGAAGACGGCAATCTGGATGCCGACGCGGATATTGGGCAGCACGACCAGGAAGAACGCCTTGAGCGGACTTGCCCCCAGCAGTTGAGCGGCCTCCATCAGGGACGCTACATCCAGTGCGCGCAGGCTGTTGGCCAGGGCGCGATACATGAAGGGCAGCACGATGGTGAAATAGGTGGGGATCAGGATCCACGGCGTGCCGACGATGGCCAGCGGGCCGCCTGCGTAGAGCTGCAGCAGGCCGACCGATGACACGATGGGCGGCACGGCGAAGGGCAGCAGGATCAGGCCATTCATCACGCTGTCCAGGCGCGGATAGCGTGTGTGGGCGAGAAACACCACCGGCACGATCAGCAGCAACGACAGTGCCAGCGCACCGACGGCGACCAGCAGCGAGCGCCCGAACGCCGCCAGAAAACGCGGCGTGGTCCAAAGCTCCAGAAACCATTTCACGGTCAGGGCGTCGGGGGTCAGGCTGGCGCCCCAGCGTGTCGCCAGGGCGTAGAACAGAGTGGCTATCAGTGGCAGTGCCAGCAGGGTGAAAACGCTGCCGACCACCACGCTGTAGGGGTTGAGCCCACGCAGACGGGCCATCAGGCTGGGCAGCAGGGGCTTGCCGTGGCGATAGGGCAGTTCAGCGGGAAGTGACATGGTAGCTCCTGCGCATGAGCCATTGCTGAATCAGCGTGACGATGACGAGAATGACGACCAGCACCAAGGCCAGCGCGCTGGCCAGTTCCGGCTGCAGGAACAGGTCCCCGGAGACCAGATTGGCGATGCGGATGGTCATCAGGTTGTAGCTGGTGTTCACCAGCGCATAGACGGTGGCGTAGGCGCCCATGGCACTGGCGAAGAGTACGGTGAGTGTGCCCGCCAATGACGGCCACAGTACCGGCAGGCCGATGTGCTGCCAGTAGGCGAGGCGATTGGCGCCCAGCAGGCTGGCGGCTTCACGCCATTCCGTCTTCAGGGTGCTGAAGGCGGGATACAGCAATAGGATGCCCAATGGAATCTGGAACCAGGTGTAGATGACGATCAGGCCGGTACGCGAGTAGAGATTGAAGTCCTCGAGCAGGCCGAAACGCTCCAGCATCAGGGTCAGCATGCCGTTGGCGCCCATCAGGATGATGAAGGCGAAGGCCAGCGGGACACCGGCGAAGTTGCTGGTCATGTTGGTGAAGGCGATCATCATGCGCGTCAGACGCGGACCACAGCGGTGCATGCTGTGACAGGTCACGGCGGCGATCGCCAGCCCCAGCACGCTGGACATGAAGGAGATCTCGAGGCTGCGCCAGATGGCCTGTCGGAAGAAGGCCGAGGAGGCGATCTCGTGAAAGTTGGCCAGCCCCCAGCCGGTGGGAGTCTTGAAGGCACTGACCATCACCCACACCAGCGGCGCGATCTGGAAGGCGCCGAAGATCAGTGCAAACGGTAGCAACCACATGACGGGGCTGGCCAAGCGGCGCTTGAAGGCGGCAGACATCACTGGAAGCCTCGCGTGGCAGCATGGCTCACCAGCAGCGACGGATTGCTCGCCTTGCTGTGCTCAAGTCCCAGCAATGTGGCCAGGGTGCCGCAGAGCTCGCGCTGCTTGAGATTCGTCGCGGCGCCGTTGGCGAAGGCGTTGCCGAAGGTCCACAGCGGCACGCGACGCTCCTCTTCCAGCAGGCCGGAGTGTGAGCGGTCGGCATTCATGCCGTGATCGGCGGTGACCATTACCTGATAGCCGGCTTCCAGCCATGCCGGCAGATAGTCGGCCAGGGCGACGTCGGCATGCCGCGCGGCGTTGCGGTACTGCGGCGTGTCGCCGCCATGACGATGGCCGGCATCGTCGATGTTCATGCTATGCACCAGCAGGAAGTCCGGATCGTGACGCAGGCGCAGCATTTCGGCGTCACTGAACAGATGGTCATCCGGATAATGGTCCTGCCAATAGAAGATGCCCGCCTGGATGGCGGATTCCGGGTTGTCGAGCCAGCGATGGCGGGCCGCTACGAAGGGGGCCGCAACATAGAGTTCACTGACCCAGTGATAGGCGGCGGCAGCCGTGCGCTTGCCCTGCTGGCTGGCAAGGTCGAACAGACTGATGCCGCGTGAGCGACGCACGATACCGTTGTTGACGATACCCGAGTCGACAGGCAGGTCGCCGGTCAGCAGGCATTCATAGAGCGGGCGCGACATGGCCGGCAGCTCGCAGTCCAGTGATTGATACTGGCCACGGCCGGCCTCGACCAGGGCGCTCAGATAGCCCATGGCATGACGGCCCACGGCGTGGTTGAGACCGTCGAGCACGACAAGAATGACACGCTGAGACATGGTGACTCCGTAAAGCTCAAGACGGCACCGCGAAGGCGATGCCGTCTGTCAGGATGGTGCGCGCTCTGCTTGCGTGAAGCAGAGGCCGGGGATCATTGCTGATGGATGAGGACCTGGGATTGCCACTGACGCGGCAGCTGCTTGGCACTGGCTTCCCAGCCCGCGAAGTCCTGTACCGGACGTGCATTGGCATACTGCTCATTGGGTAGCAGCTTGGCAGCGATATCCTCGGGCAGGGTGAGGTGCTCGGCGCGGATCGGACGGGCATACCCCTTGGCCAGATTCAGCTGACCGGCATCGGAGAGGATGTACTCCCGGGCCAGCTTGGCGGCATTCGGGTGCGCGGCATGCTTGTTGATGATGGTGGCATAGCCGGAGGTGACGGAGGCATCAGACGGGATGACGACCTCGAAGGTGTCGCGGTTGATCTGATCGCGATAGTTCAAGGCATTGAAGTCCCACAGCAGGGCGACTTCGACTTCGCCTTTCTCCAGATTGGCGATGCTCGGCTCTGCCAGTGACAGACGACCCTGGCGTGCCAGTTCCGCGAAGACTTCCAGGCCTGGGGTCAGGTCGGATTCCTTGCCGCCATTGGCGAAGGCGGCGGCCAGAATGGCGTTGTTGGCCTGGGAGGCCTTGCCCACGGCGCCGACAGACACCTTGTAGTCTCCCTCGGCGAGGTCGGCGAAGGAGGTCGGGCGCTCATCTTCACTGACCAGCGTCTTGTTGATCATGAAGGAAATGGTGCCGGTGTAGCCCAGTACCCAGTGACCATCCTTGTCCTTGGCCCACTCCGGGATCTGCTCCCAGGTCGTGGTCTTGTAGGCCTGGGTCACGCCTTGCTGCACCGCGATCGGGCCAAAGGCGAAGCCCACATCACCGATATCGGCGGTGGCGTTCTCGCCCTCGGCCTTGAACTTGGCGACTTCCTCGGCGGAGCTCATGTCGGTATCGCTATGCGCGATGGAATACTTCGACTCGAGGTCTGCCCAGGTGTCCTTCCAGTTGGCCCAGCTATCCGGCATGCCGACGCTATCGACACGGCCTTCGGACTGAGCGGCCTCGAGAAGGTCAACCGGAATGTCGGCGGCACTGACGGAGGCACTGCCCAACAGGGCGGCCATGCAGGTGGAAACCAGCAGACCGGTGGAACGGGATGAGGTAGTGGCAATCGACTTCAAGGAGATTTCCCCAGTAGGTGATGAACAATCGCTGCGCTGAAGGTAAGGCGTGTCGGGCATCAGGCACCCTGCCGACGCGCTGAGAGCACATCCGGGTGCTCAGGTCATTGCTCAGGCTCGTTCTCGGATCATTGATCAGACCACTGCTCTGCCAAGTGATCAGGCAAGTGCCGAGTCAGCCGAGACTGTGTGGTCTAGTTCAGTTCAAAAGGCACAATCGACTCTAGCGCTCGCCTGTGACAGTTGCGTGTCGTCAACATGTCGTTGTCATGGCATGGGGTGGCGGCTCTGCCTCTGCCTCTCTCATTCCTTCTGCGTGCCTTCTTCGTGCCTTGTCGCAGGCTCCAGTGATCGCTATCTTCCAAAGCTATAGGCGTGTAAGGCACAAGGCAGCGCGTGATGACTGGCCTGGCGTGGCAGCCAGAGCTGCGCTGTCACCGAGTTGTCACGCCAATGCCACTATTCTCCTCATGCGTGTCTCGACAAGCGTGTCTTGAAAAGTCGCACTGAGCTTTTCGGGTCATCTGAACTAGACCACAGAAATCGCTTTGCTCTGACCCTTTCCATCCTGGACGCCCTGGATGTCATGCAAGTGACTCGCCAGAAATTGCTGTCTTTCTTTATCTTTCAGGAACTTCGCATGCCTTCATCTTCGCTTGAGCCACAGAGTGACGCCGCTTCATCGGCAATTCCTGACGCGGATGTCCCCGTGGCAGGGCTCAAGGGCAGGCTGCTGAACCATCTTGAGGCAGCGCCGCTACGCGCTTCACAGCGCCTGCCCTCCGAGCGCGAGATGATCGAACGCTTTGACACGACGCGGGTCACCCTGCGCGACACCCTGCTGCAGCTGGAGGCGGAGGGGCGTATCTATCGCGAGAATCGGCGGGGCTGGTTCGTCTCGCCGCCACGACTGCGCTATGACTTGCTGGCGTGCCTGCCATTTCGCGACATGGTCGAGTCACAGCAGCGGGTGGCCAGCACCGAGGTACTGGCGGCAGGAGAAGTCGCCGCCAACGCGGTGATCGCGCGGCGGCTGGGGATTGCGGAGGGCTCAGTGGTCTATCGCATCACTCGCGTGCGGCGTATCGACGGGCGGCGCGTGCTACATGTCTGCCATCACCTGCGACGTGACTGCTTCCCGGGCATCCTCGATTTCGACCTCGCTGCCCACTCCCTGACCGACCTCTACCGGCACGAATACGCCATTCGTGTCAGTCGCGTAAGCTTCGAGCTGGCCTCCACGGTGTTCGACGCTGAGGCCGCCGCCGCGCTGAACGCCGCGCAGGGTAGCCCCGCGCAGCGCATCACTCGCATCAACTTCGATCAGAATGGCCGCGCGGTGGACTGCGATGATGAACACTGGCGCCACGACGCCATCGAATTGACGCTGAGTGCCGCACCACAGAGCTAGTTGGCAAGTTCGCGGTAAAGCCTGAATGCCTGGCAAGCCGTTGGTGGCCCAGACGAAAACGCCCGCACATCCCCTTGTTTAGTTGAGGGCGTGCGGGCGTTTCTTATGCGACAGACAGAATTCGAGCGCGGTTGAGACGCGATCGATCGGTATCAGCGCATCAGCAGGCTTTCATCGACTTCGCGGAAGTGATGGGCGCTTTTCATCAGGGCGAGGGCGGTGAGGGCTTCGACGCCATAGACGCGGGTGGTGATGGCGTGGCGGGTGGCGACATGATCCAGCAGCAGGGCGAAGTCGCCATCGCCGGAGGCGAGGATGATCTCATCGGCCTCGGGGGCGGCTTCCATCACGTCGATGGTGATGCCGACATCCCAGTCGCCCTTGGCCGAGCCGTCGCCGCGCTGGATGAAAGGCTTGAGTTTGACCTCAAAGCCTATCTCACGCAGGCGCTGCTGGAATTGCTGCTGCTTGGGGTCGCCACGGTCGATCGCGTAGGCGTAGGCATGCTGAATCGAGCCGAGGCGCTCGAGCTCTGCCCATAGGCGACGATAATCGAACTGCCGACCGAAGGTGTCGCGGGTGGTGTAGTAGATGTTCTGCACATCAATGAAGACGGCCAGGCGTGTGCGTGCCCCATCCGCGTCGCGAGAGACATGCTCGCTGTGCTGGTGGGAGTCGAGAGAGCTGTCGCGCGAAGAGGATGTTGGCATGGGCGTCGCCCTGGCGGGAGGAGCAAGGGTAGGCAAGAGGTGATTTTCCTTTCCCCAGAAAGAAGCCGGCCGCTACCTGATGATGCAGGGCAGCGGCTGGAGGTCTAGCGATGAACAACGCTCTCACCGGTCAGTGACTCGATGGCAGGCGCCAGTTGAGTGAGGCGAGCAGCGCGTTCGAGCACCAAGGCTTGATGGGCAAGCCTCAGCTCTTGGCAGCAGGGTTTGACGGCTTGGTCGGCTTGACGCCAATGACTTGGCCGCTGACACCGGATTCAATCACATCCACCTTGCCACCACGGTCCAGGAAGGCCTGCATCTGAGCTTCAAGCGAGGCTGAAGTTTCAACAGCAGCCGGTGCTTTTTTCTTTGCAGCAGTACGAGTATTCGCCATGCGGGACTCCGTTCCAAGACGTGAGGGGTGAACAGTCATGATAACACAGTGGCAACTTTGCTGCTTGATGGCGTCAATTTGGAATCAGAAGCCTGATGTTTTGCGTCGCTTTTCCTTGTGTCTGCAAGCCTCGCGCAGCTTGGTGGGGCGCTGTTGCGATCTGGCCAACACAGTGATGCAGGGCAGCCAAGCCATTGAAAAGTCGGGCTGTCGGCAAGAGGTCAATAAGCATGATCGCGATTGCCGCATGGCATGCGAATCCTTTTACAGGCGCTGAGCCATCCTGGATGATCAGGCTGCCCGTCGACCAACCAAGCAAGGAGTGACTCCATGACAAGCCCTTCCAACGGTGATTTTGACGCCCAGACTCGCGCTTATGCGGTGGCATCCGAAACGGCAGACCTGGCGCCCTGGAACTTCGAGCGTCGCCAGCCGCGACCGGATGACGTGGCCATCGAGATTCTCTATTGCGGTGTCTGTCACTCGGATCTGCACGTCGGGCGCAATGACTGGGGCTTTTCTCAGTATCCGCTGGTGCCGGGGCACGAGATCGTGGGTCGGGTGACCCAAGTGGGCAATGACGTCAGTCGGTACAAGGTGGGCGACATGGTCGGCGTCGGCTGCATGGTGGATTCCTGCCGTGAATGCAGTGCCTGTCAGAAGGGGCTCGAGCAATACTGCCTCGACGGCATGACCATGACTTACGGCAGCCCGGACCGTCACGATGGCAGCCTCACCCAAGGGGGGTATTCCGACAAGATTGTCGTCAGCGAACGCTTCGTGGTTTCCATCCCGGACAAGCTCGACCCGGCTGTGGCCGCGCCGCTGCTGTGCGCGGGTGTCACGACCTATTCGCCGCTGCGTCACTATGGCGTGAAGTCCGGTGACAAGGTCGGGGTGATCGGCATGGGCGGCCTTGGTCACATGGGCATCAAGTTCGCCAAGGCGATGGGCTGTGAAGTGACGCTCTTCACCCGCAGCGAGAGCAAGGTCGAGGAAGCGCGCGAGAATGGTGTCGATCATGTGATCGTCTCGACGGATGACGAGCAGATGGTAGCCGCCACCGAAACCTTCGACTTCTTGCTCGACACGGTGCCGGTGCCGCATGATCTCAACCCTTACCTTAATACCCTGAAGTACGACGGCACGCATATCCTCGTCGGCCTGGTGCAGGAAGTGGATCCCGCGCTGCAGGGCAGCAACCTGGTCATGAAGCGCCGTGTACTGGCGGGCTCATTGATCGGTGGCATGCCGGAGACCCAGGAAGTGCTCGACTACTGCGCCGAGCACGACATTGGCTGCGATATCGAGATGATCGACATCGACACCATCAATGATGCCTGGAAGCGCATGCAGGAAGGCAAGGTCAAGTATCGTTTCGTGATTGACATGCAGAGCCTCAAGAACGCCCAATAAGCGCTGGCGCTGCTGCCGCCGAGCCAGTCTGTCAGTGAATGCTGAAACCCCCGCCAATGACGCATTGGCGGGGGTTTTGTCGTAAGGTATGTCACAAAATTGCTGCAGGGTGATTCCCGATGTATCGCAAAACGCGTATAAGAACGCGATGAAAACGCCAAAGAGAATCCAGCCGCTCATAGATGACGGTCTGGTCGATGAAGTACTCCGCCCCTTGATGAGTGGCAAGGAAGCCTCGGTTTATGTCGTGCGCTGCGGAGAAGAGATTCGCTGTGCCAAGGTCTACAAGGATGCTGCCCAGCGCAGCTTCAAGCAGGCTGTGCTGTATCAGGAAGGCCGCAAGGTGCGTAACAGTCGCCGTCAAAGGGCGATGGAGAAGGGCTCCGGCTTCGGACGCAACCAGCAGGAGGCCGCCTGGCAGAATGCCGAGGTTGATGCGCTGTATCGTCTGGCCGATGCCGGTGTGCGCGTGCCGCAGCCGTTCGGCTGCTTCGATGGCGTGCTGCTGATGGAGCTGGTCACCGATGACGACGGCAATGTGGCACCGCGCCTGAATGATGTCTCAATGTCCGCCGAGCAAGCGCGGGAAGACCATGCGCTGATGATGCAGTACATCGTGCGCATGCTGCATGCCGGCCTGGTGCATGGTGATCTGTCCGAGTTCAATGTGCTGGTCGATGACTATGGCCCGGTGATCATTGATCTGCCCCAGGCGGTCGATGCTGCGGCCAATAATAATGCCAGGAGTATGTTGGCGCGTGATGTCGCCAATATCACCGCCTACTACGCGATGTTCGCGCCTGAACTGGCACAGACACGCTACGCCGACGAGATCTGGGCATTGTTCGAGGCCGGCGACATGGACCCGGATGTCGAGCTGACAGGCCTTCATGAGGACGACGCCGAAGCGCCGGACGTGGATGCGCTGCTCGAGAACATCATGGCGGCCATGGAAGAAGAGCAGGAGCGCAAGGCGCGCCAGAAGAGCGCCGAAGAGGGCGATGATGACTAGCGAGAGTTGCTAGCCGCTAGCTGCTGACCGGATTTCGGGTTGTTGCAGGCAGCTCTTGGAAAGAGCTCTCGAGTGGCGAGCAAATGGTGCCTCGCAACAGCATGTGCTGCTGGACCCTCTTGCACGCGCGGGAGGGGGGCGATGATTCAGGCTTGGCAAGCGATTCGATCGCTACCGGTCGCAACCCTTCGATACCGCCATCGCGAGGTGTCAAAAGGCGACGCAGCAATGCCGCCAGTGGGATGACCAGACCGATGAGCTGGTGTGCAGGGATATCGAAGGCCCGTGCAATGAGGCTACTGCCGTGTCCTGTGGGCGCGCCTTGAACGAAATTCGCACTCGCTTGCAGCTGTGGTTGGCGGAACGCTCACATCATTTAATCAGGTGGAATTCTGCATTGTCTCTTCTGACCCCCACACGTCTTTTCAAATGCCTCAGCGACGATACGCGCCTTGTGCTGATGTTGCTTGTCCATGCAGAAGGCGAGCTTTGCGTATGCGAGATGACCTACGTGTTGCAGGAGTCGCAGCCCAAGGTGTCACGCCATCTGGCCCAGTTGCGCAATTGCGGTCTGCTGCTGGATCGCCGTCAGGGGCAATGGGTCTATTATCGTCTGATGCCTGACCTTCCGTCTTGGGTATTGCCGATGCTGGTCGCGGCTGCGGAAGGGAGCAAGCACCGCATGGCGCCGTTGCTGGCGCGCCTGGCCACCATGGATGGGCGTCCCAACCGCGAATGCTGAGCTGCCGCTGGTGCCTCCATTGTCGTCATACAACAACGCCGCCCCGGAATCCGGGGCGGCGTTGTTGTTGAGAGCATATCAATGTCTGATCAGGCCGGATCGACGGCGTGCTGCTCGGTCTCGGGGTCATGGCGACGATGGTGCAGTTCGATGCCCTTGAGCAGATTGCGCAGGATCTGGTCCTTGCACTCGCGGTAGTGGCGATGGTCGGGCTTGCGGAAGAAGGCAGACAGCTCGGACTTGGTGATCAGCTCGAAACCGGCCAGTGCCAGCAGCTCTAGCATGTCGTCATCCTTGAGCTCGAAGGCAATCTTGAGCTTGCGCAGAATCACGTTGTTGTCGAGACGCTTTTCAGGCGCCGGCTGGGCGCCTTCGCGCTTGCCACGACGCACATTGATCAGGCCATTGAGGAACCTGGCCAGGTCGATGTCCTTGATGCGCTGCTGAGCTTCATCATCATCGCGCTTGAGCCAATCGCTGATCTGGGCGCGTGAGACCTCGTGGTCCGCGGCAGCGAAGGTGTTGATCATGTCGGTATCGGAGAGATTCAGCGCGTAGCGCAGGCGACGGATGATGTCGTTATTGGTCACGGGCGTGGTTCCGGTCGTGAAGAGTGTCAGAGGGCAGCAGGCGGCACAGGAGGGCTGATGCACAGGTGTCAGCCAGCAAAGCCGCGGATGGCGCGCAGCATACCAGATCAGGCGGGCGGTTCGCTCCACTGCAGGCGATGGGGATCGAATCCGGCGCACAGAGGGTGGGCTTGATGATGTCGAAGTAGGGCGAGATATCGAAGTCGCAGGGCGCATACAGGCTGTGATGGCGGATATGCAGCAACTCCTGATAGCAGTGCAGACATGCCGGGTCGCTGGAGGGCAGGACGTCACTGTCTGGCAGGATGGGATAGCGCACGGCCTGGAAGGCCTCGGCGATCAGCGATGAGCAGATCGCACGGGTCGGGTCGCCGCTGCCCAGTGCCAGCATGCGGCGTCGATAGCGGCTTGGCACCGGTGGCGTGCGAATCAGATAGCGAGCCAGGTCGACGATGTTGCGCAGGTCATATTGATGGCCCAGGCGCGCCTCGGCATGCGCGATCAACGCGCTGATCTCGTCTTCCGTGAGTCCGACCGGACGGCAGATGCGCGTGTGCTGATGCCAATAAAAGTTGAGAGGGACGCGGCGCACTCCGGCGGAGACATCCGCTTCCAGCAGGCAGTCGCCCTTGACCGGGCATCCTCTACTGTCCAGCGGCGTGCGCACGCAGAGTGCGGCGTGAGACCAGGCCGATTGGGTGAGGTAGCGAATGGCGGTGCTGATACGCGAGGAGCCCTCGACCAGCAGGACATCGCCGCGCTGCAGGGTGGCAGCCAGATTTTCCGGTGATGACGTGGCGCGATGCGCCGGCAGCTTGCCTGGCGCCGTGAGATGACGCGCCAGCCGCGTGCCCAGCCAGTCGAGTCCTCGCATGCCTGCCTCCCGTATGGCTCAACCCTCATCAGCCAGCCTGAGACCTTTTGGAGAATTCAGCCAAATGCCACCTCAGGCATGTCGTGCTCAGCGCTCGGGCTTCGGCACGTCCTGCTGGCTGACATTCTCATCGTTGGCGGTCTCGCTGGCCTCGGCTTGGTCGTCGGCGTCCGGCTCCGGGGCATCGAGCGTCTCGCCGGTGTCTTGGGCGGGTGTCAGTGCTAGTTCGGTGAGCAGCGGGAAGTGATCGGAGCCGAAGGCTTCCATGCGCGCCACGCGCACCACACTGAAGTGCTCGCTATGGAAGAGGTGATCCAGCGGCCAGCGCAGCAGGGGAATGTTGGCGTGGAAGGTATTGAACATTCCACGGCCGACGCGGGGGTCCAGCAGGCCGGACAGCTTGCGGAACAGGCGCGTGGTGCGAGACCAGGCCACGTCGTTGAGATCACCGGTCACGATCACCGGCTGCTGGCTGTCGGCGACGCTGCGCGCCACGATGATCAGTTCGGCATCCCGCTCGGATGACTCGTCATTCTCGGTCGGGCTGGGCGGCGCCGGGTGTAGGAAGTGCACTCGCACGCGATCACCGCTGGCCAGTTCCAGTTGCGCATGCATCGACGGCACATCCTCTTCGACCAGGTAGTTGATGCTGGCGTCATGCAGTGGCAGGCGTGAATAGACATGCATGCCGTAGAGGTTGTCCAGCGGGCATTTGAGGGTATGCGTATAGCCGTATTGCTCGCTATCCGCCTCGAGCACGTCGAGCTGCTGCTGCCACCAGTCATCGGATTCCAGCGTCACCAGCACGTCGGGCTGTTCGCGTTCGATGATGGCCAGCAGCTTGTCACTGTCGTGGTTGCTGGTCAGGACGTTGGCGGTGAGCAGACGGACCTGGCGCTGCCGGTCATGCTGTTTGGTGCGCGCGGACTCGCAGGGAAAGAGGCGGGTATAGGGCACGATCCAGTGTGCCTGATAGACAAGACCGGCCACGGCGATCACGGCCAGTGACACCCTGAGCCCGAAGGCAAGCTCGGACACCGCGAGGTCGGCGATCAACAACATCGCCCACAATGCGGCCAGCTGCAGACGGGGGAAATCCATGATGCGTACCGACCAATGGCGAATACGCGTCAGTGGCAGCAGGGTGAAGGCTGCCATCAGCAGCGTCAGTACGCCGAGTAGCGTGGGGATCATGGTGGCTCCGGTGGCAGAGAATGGGGCGGGAAGTCGAACGCTCAAGCGTCAGACATGGTGGCGACATGCCTGACACTCAAGTCAGGACGCTTTTCTCACGAGGCAGCCCGCCGCTGACGCCACAGGCGTGAGATCCATTGCCAGCGATTGATCAACAGGGCGGTGAAGATGAGGCCGCAGCCGGTCATCTGGATCAGGGTCATGCGCTCACCGAACCAGGCGGCCGACATCAGGGCGGCCCAGACCGCTTCCAGCATCAGGATGACCGAGGCGTGGCTGGGCGTGGTCAGGCCCTGTGCGTAGATCTGTAGGAAGAAACGCAGCGTGCTGGCGATCAGGGTACTGGCCAGGAACCAGCTCAGGATGTCGAGACTGATGCCGGCGGGCCAGCTCTCGCTGAGCGCCGAGAGTATCAGGCAGGTGGCGCCGGTGGTCATCAGCTGGATGGCCGTCAGCGGCAGAGCCGGGATATTGCGTACCAGGCGTGAATTGAAGTTGAACACCAGTGCGAACAGGCAGGCGGCGCCGAAGATGAGCCACTGGGCGGGCTCGATGGTGAAGCCATCGGTCGCGCCGGGCTGGCCCATGCCGAGCAGGGCGAAACCGAGCAGAGCGGTGGGCAGTGCGATCCAGGTGCTCATCGGCGGCCTGTCCTTGAACAACAGCCGCGCGAGTACCGGCACCATCAGGATGCCGAAGCTGTTGATGAAGGCGATCACGCCCAGTTGATCAGATAGTGCGACCCCTAGCGACCAGCAGGCCATGGCACCCCCGAACAGGACACCGACGCCGCTTGCGCGCAGCTTGCGCGCGGTGGACAGTTGGCCCAGTGAGCGCGCATCGAAGATGGCCAGAATGAGCCCCGCAAGCAGGAAGCGACTGCCGATGAACAGCAGAGGGGGCATGCCGGCCATCGCCTCCTTGGAGAAGATCCAGCCTGCGGCGGCGATGATGGTGACCAGCAGGAGCAGCAGATCGGCCTTGAAAGGCGAGCGGGAGGGGGTCGTCTCGGAGGAGAGGCTCATGGGGAAGGCGGGAATCCTTTATTCGTTGCTTCGCAAGTGATAACTATCCTATCAAGCTGGCGCAGTGGTTGCTGGCCTTTATCGGAACGCGAAAATCCGCCAATGCGTCTTGAAAGACGCGCGACTTTCGACGTTACGCTGCGCATCATGCAGACACGTTTCTTTTTTCATTAGATGGCCGGAGGTTGAATGGCATCGACACCGCAAGATGAGGTTCGCGAACCCTCGCATGAGCCTTCCGGGCAGCACGCTCACGATCATTCTCATGGCTCCGACCCTTCAGATGGTCACGCGCATGGAGATTCACACGGCCACTCACATGATCATTCGCACGGTCATTCACACGGGCACCACCATGATCATGCGCCTGAGGTGACCGCCGACAGCGAGCGACGCGTCAGGCTGGCGATGTATCTGACGGGCGGCTTCATGCTGGCGGAGGTGGTCGGCGGGCTGGTCGCGGGCTCACTGGCCCTCTTGGCGGATGCCGGGCACATGCTCAGTGATACCGTGTCGCTGGCATTGGCCTGGGGCGCGTTTCGCCTCGGGCATCGGGCGGCGACCCGCAAGCTGACCTTCGGCTATGCGCGCTTTCAGGTGCTGGCCGCGTTCGTCAATGGCCTGACCCTGCTGGTGATTGGGGCGGCGATCGTG
The DNA here is from genome assembly GCF_030264805.1 of Cobetia sp. LC6. NCBI lineage: Bacteria > Pseudomonadati > Pseudomonadota > Gammaproteobacteria > Oceanospirillales > Halomonadaceae > Cobetia > Cobetia sp. LC6. Next base: position 162,937 of record NZ_JASSPL010000005.1, read on the forward strand.
GTGGCCGCCGTCAAGCGGCTCTGGCTGCCCTCCGACGTACTGGCGGGGCCGATGCTGGCGATTGCCGTGCTTGGACTTGTTGTCAATATCGCGGCATTTCGTATCCTGTATCAGGGCGATCAGGATAACCTCAATCTGCGTGGCGCGGTATTGCATGTGATGGGGGATCTGCTCGGCTCGGTGGCGGCCATCGTCGCCTCGCTGATCATCATGTCCACCGGCTGGAATCAGGCGGACCCGCTGTTGTCAGTGCTCGCGGCAGTGCTGATATTGCGCGGTGCCTGGTCGTTGGTGAAGCGGTCGGCGCACACCTTGCTGGAAGGCACGCCGGAGCAGCTCGACCATGCCGATATCCAGGCCGGCGTTCTGGCGCTTGAGGGCGTGGAGAGCGTACATGACCTGCATCTGTGGGGGCTGACGCCTCAGTCGCCGATTGCCAGCCTGCACGTCGTCGTGGCCGCTACCAGCGTACCCGGCGATGTGCTGGAGCGTGTTCAGGCCTATCTGCGCGACGGCCATGACATCTCGCACGTCACGGTTCAGCTGGAAGGTGAAGCATGCCTGCAGGGCTGCGTGATGCGCTGACCTGATGGGTGCGATCAGTGCGATGGTCGAGAGAGGGAATATCGTAAGGCAGAGCTTGCGAATCCTTGACGCAAAACGCCCCGCTGAAAAGCGGGGCGTTGTTCATTGCCGCGAATGGTCTGGAGTGAATCATCCACTGCAGTCTCTTCAGCTGTTCAGTCTTAGTCTTCAGCTGTGTAGTGTCGCTGGCGTTGCGTTACGCCTTAAGGTACAGGGACTCAGTGTTCAGCGACATAGACGGTGCGGATGTTCATGAAGGCACCGAAGCCATATTCGCTCTGCTCCCGACCGTAGCCACTGCCTTTGACACCACCGAAGGGCAGCTGGGCGAAGGGCGTGGTCGGGCGGTTGACGAAGCTCATGCCAGCTTGTAGCTGACGAGAGACGCGTTCACCCCGTTCGTCGTCCTTGGCCACCACGGTGCTGCCCAGGCCATAGGGGCAGTCGTTGGCAAGCTCGATGGCATGCGCTTCGTTGTCCGCGACCACCACGGAGGCAACCGGACCGAACAGTTCTTCATTGAAGGCCGGATTGCCTTGGGTGACGTTGGTCAGCACCGTCGGCGGATACCAGGCACCGTCGCGATCCGGAATCTCACCACCGCACTCAAGCTTGGCGCCTGCCTTGATGGCGCGCTGGACCTGGTCATGCAGGTCATCGCGCAGGTCCTTGCGAGACATCGGGCCGATATCGACCCCTTCGCTCATCGGGTCGTCCATGCGCATGTCCTTGACCTTCTCGATCAGGCGCTTGGAGAAGTCCTCGGCGAGAGACTTGTCGACGATCAGGCGCTTGGAAGCGGCGCAGCTTTGGCCGGTATTGTCGAAACGCCCGGCGATGGCGAGATCCACTGCACGCTCGATGTCGGCGTCATCCAGCACGATCAGCGGATCGATACCGCCCAGCTCCAGCACGCTTGGCTTAAGCGCCGCGCCTGCCTGCTCGGCGACCTTGCGACCCGCCTCTTCACTGCCGGTCAGGGTCACGCCCTGGACGACAGGATCATTGATGATGTCCTCGATCATCTCCGAACCCACCGGCAACCAGGTGAAGATACCCTCTTCAAAGTCGGCCTTGTGGAATAGCTGAGTGATCAGATCGGCACAGCCCGGGACATTGGAGGCGTGCTTCATCAGGCAGACATTGCCGCCCGCCAGGGCCGGAGCCGCGAAACGGATGACCTGATAGAGCGGATAGTTCCACGGCATCACGCCGAGGACGGCGCCGATGGGGTCCTTGACGATCTTGGCTCGCACGGCGCCATCGACATCCCGCTGCTCGGTTTCCATCAGCTTGGGCAGGTTGTCGGCATAGAAGCGCACGATGCTGGAGGAAATCTGCGTCTCGCTGATGCCCTGATCATAGGGCTTGCCCATCTCATGGGCGATCTGCGTGGCGATTTCCTTCTGATGCTCATCGATCAGGTCCGCCAGAACGGTGAGGCGCTGCGCACGATCCTGCACGGTGGTCTGGCTGAAGCTCGAGTACGCCTTGCGCGTCTGCTCCAGTTTCTGCTGAACCTCTTCCTTGCTCAGCGTGGCGTATTCCTTGAGAACCTTGTCATTGGCCGGGTTGGATGCGGTCAGTGTCTTGTTGCTCATCTTGCCTCCCTGGTGGGTGCTGGTTCAGCAAGTGACTGTATGGGGATCGCGAGGGATCGAGATCGGCCCTTGAGGCAGTCACTTCATTGGCTACACATCAGGACTTGGCGATATTGCCTGAGATCTTCAAGGGGCAGGGGCTATTGCGTCGGGTCACCTCAGTGTTGCCATATGAGCACGCTGCTGGCCCTTGAAAAGCCAGAGGTGTCATCAGCGCTCGATCGCGAAGCGGTCAAATGTGAACCTGCCGAACAGGCTGCCAGCATGCGACAATGGGCGTCTGACGTCCGTGCGGGGCCAAGCTTGCCGTGCGCCGGGCCATCAACATGAGTGCAAGCGTCACAAGGAAGAGGAAGTCAGCGTGTTCAACAATATTCTGGTGGTGTGTACCGGCAATATCTGTCGCAGTCCGGTCGGTGAGGCACTGCTGAAGCAGGCGTTGCCTGGCAAGACAGTGCATTCGGCGGGCGTGGGCGCTCTGGTCGATCACCCTGTCGAGCCCACGGCAGCACGCTTCGCCGTCGAGTCGGGCCTTGAGGTAGGTGAGCATCGTGCACGCCAGGTGTCGGTTGAGATGCTGACGGCGGCGGATCTGATTCTGGTCATGAGCGATGGCCACCGCCGTGCCATCAACCAGATGGCACCGCAGGTCAGTGGCAAGACGATGCTGTTCGGCCGCTGGCTGGCTGGCGGCCAGGGAGAAGAGATTCCCGATCCCTATCGCAAGAGTGAGGAGGCATTCCGCCACGCACACCAGAAGCTGGTGGAGGCTGCTGCGCTCTGGGTCAAGAAACTGATGTAACCAATATTCTGCTATTAAAAACTTTACATGGTTTTTGCCCCGCCGAGGTGAGCGCCTTGCCAGTGCCGAGCGTCGCGTGGAGCAGCTGGACTGGCGTCGCTCCGCCAGTGGTTTGGATCGCAGACTGCTGCAGGATAGCCCGGTGGTGCAGGCCGATCTTGAGGTGCAGCGCCAACGGGTCAGCGCGCTGCAAGCCGAGCAGGCGACCGGCCAGCTCAAGGCGGCATTCGCCGGCAAGGTGCACTCGCTCAATCCTGCCTTGAAAGCAGGGGGCTGGGTCGGTGAGGGGAGTGGGTGATGACGCTGCGCAATCCTCGGCAAGTGGCCCTGACGGCCTGGGTGGAAGAGGAAGAGGTACTGCGCGTCGATGAAGGTGCTACTGCCTGGTTCTATCCGCTGGCGCCTGTAGGCAAGCCGCTGGAAATGCGCGTGGTCAGCGTCGAGGCTCAGGCAGTCGCAGTGCTTGAGCAGCCGGAAATGGCCGCGCCCTATGGTGGGGACTTGAAGGTTCGCGAGGGTGATGATGGGCAGCTGGAACTGATGCGCAGCCTCTATCGGGTCACGCTTGAGCCAGTGGACTTCTCTCAGGCGCTGGCACTCTCGATGCCTGGCCGGCGCGGCATGGTCAATGTCGATACTGAGCCGCGCAGCCTGTTGAGCCGAACCTGGCGTCAAGTGGTGGGGGCTGGCGTCGCGAATCCGGTTTCTGACACCGCTACTCTTTCTTGCATCTTGCACCCTGAAAGGGAAAATAAGCCCAGCCCCCGAGTAGCGTTCGCCGCTCAGAGGCTGGGCTTCTCTGGTCCGGTTCTGGAGATAGGGTAGTGTGTGGTTTTGAGGAAATGCCGCTTCTCTGCTCTATGGCGCCCCGCCCTGACTCAGCAAGCCCGAGCCTCTGATTCAGCAAGCCCTTGTCTCAGTAAACTTTAGGAGAAGGCTCCACCACGCGAGTGTCATTGCCCCGTGAGATTGTGCTGGAGACTTTGCCTTCAGTATGCCCCTTGCCGTGGGCATCATCGGTATTGGGTAGTATGGCGTTTGTCTCGAGTGGCTCCGGCATGCCCAGCGCGTAGCCTTGTACAAAGTCGGCACCGATACTGGTGACGGAGTCGAGCACTTGTGCACTCCCCACGAATTCCGCCACTGTTTTCATGCCCATTTCACGTGCGACTTCGGCAATGGCGCGGGCGATGGAGTAGGAGACGCGGTTGGTGTCCATGTCGCGAATGAAGGCGCCATCGATCTTCAGGAAGTCGACGGGCAGGTTTTTCAGATAACCAAAGGACGAGACTCCACTCCCGAAGTCATCCAGCGCGAAGGAACAGCCGAGTGCGCCGAGTGCCTCGAAGAAGGCGCGGGCGTCGCCCAGCCGCGTGATGGCGACGGATTCGGTGATCTCGAAACACAGCTTGTCACCCGGGATGCCACTGTCGCGGACCATCGTGACCAGCAGGTCGCGAAAGCTTGGGCTGCTTATGGAGTGTCCGGAGAGATTGAGTGACACCATGGTCAGTCGCTGGGCATGCGCAGGGTGCGCTGCCAGCCAGCTCAGGTATTGGCGAATGACATGTTCATCGATGGCGGCCGACAGGCCATAACGCTCCGCCGCAGGCAGGAAGGCGCCCGGCGCAATGATGGTGCCATCCCGGCCTTTCAAGCGCACCAGCACTTCGTAATGTAGATCGCAGTTAAGCTCGCAGTGCGGGCCCTCGCCTGGCTCTGCGTTGACGGCTTGTGGAGTGGCGAGGGTGCTGACAATCGGCTGTTGGTAAAGCACCAGGCGTTGTTCTTCTATGGCCGCGGTGATTTCTGTCAGCCAGTGCATTTCCTGCATGCGCCGTGCTACCTCATCACCGGATTCGCTGTGCCGATGAATGCGGTTGCGCCCGGCATCCTTGGCTTCATAGCAGGCAGCATCGGCGGCACTCAGCAGTTGGTGCGGGTCGTTGTGGTTGCTGTCGATGCTCACGAGACCAATGCTGGTGCTGATGGTGAACAGTTTATCTTCCCACATGAATCGGAAGTTGGTGACGGATTGGCGCATCTGTTCAAGCAGCGCTTCGGCGTCATCCAGCGTCGTGTCGGGCATTAGCAAGCCGAATTCATCTCCTCCCAGGCGTGCGAGTCGATCCTGTTTGCGCAAGCCGGCGGCAATGACGTCGACCAGCTGGATCAATAGGGCATCGCCTGCCGAGTGCCCGCAGGTGTCATTGACGACCTTGAATTGGTCCAGATCGATGTAGGCGAGACAATGCAGTGCGCGGGTGGCACGCGCATCATCACAAAGTGTCGTCAGTTCACGTTTGAAGGCGCCGCGATTGAGCAATCCCGTCAGGCTGTCGTGGTTGGCCTCGTGGGCCATGCGCTGCGACATGGTGTGATTGAGCGTATTGTCGATCAGCGCCAGCAGCGTATAGCCCTCCTGGTCTGGCGTCGCCTCAACCGCAGAAACACTGATCTCGGCATGCACCGAGTTGCCGGAGGCGTGGATGAAGCGGCATTGCTGGGTAAAGAAGTCCTTGCGCTGCTCGATCAGAGCCTGATGTTGCTGCAGGAAGCTTTCCAGGTCCTCCGGCTCGATCAGTTCGCGTATTACACTCTGGGACAAGGTGGCGGCGGTGTAGCCCAGGATGCTCTCGAGTCGTTGGTTGACGCGCAACAGCTGGCCACTGGTGCTCAGGTGCGCCATGCCGACAGCAGAGTGCTCGAAGGTGGCGCGGTAGCGTCGTTCGTTGGCCCGCAGGCGCTTCTGAGAGGCTTGTTGCTCGAATTCGGTCATGAGCTGTGAGACGTGATCCGCCACGGAGGCAAGAAACGCCCGCTCATCATCTGCCCATTCGCGCGGGGCATTGCTTTCCGTACAGCAGATGACGGCCACCACCTGGCCTGCCACACGGATCGGGCTGTCGATGATGGCCTTCACGCTGCAGCGGAAGGTGCCATCAAACAGCAATTCCTGATTGGCCTTGGTCACATCGGACAACGCGATAGCACGCCCGGCATCCAGGGCTTCGAAATAGACCCGGTTCTGGGTTCGGGTGAGGCGAGTGGGGACTGTGCTATGCGTCGCATCGTGCGGCGGGGGGATCCACGCATCATGGACATGGGCGAGCGAAAGGCGGTCGTGGTCGGCATCCATGTACCAGAAGCTGACCTTGCGTATCTGCAGGCCCTTGGCGATTTGCTCACATAGCCACGGCAGCAGGCCATCCAGTTGCGTGCTGTCATCGTGGCGGGTGTTGCCAAGCTCGATCAAAGCCGCCTGCTGACGTTCATAGCGGCGCAGCTTGTCCGCCTGGGCCTCCTTGGCTAGATGCTGCTGATGGATATCCAGTAATGAGCCAATGAAGCGGTAGGGCTCGCCGTTTCTGACCTCGAATTGAGCGCGTAGCTCAAACCAGCGATGGTCTCCCTGCTGAGTGCGAATCAGCAACTCGCAATTGAAAGGCGTTCCGCTCAGTCGCTTGGCGTTGACCAAGGCCTTGAAGTCGTCACGCATGTCGGGTGCGACTCTCTCATGCAATGCTTCGAGTCCGGTGTCGAGTGTTCCGGCTTCATACCCCAACTGGTTTTCCAGGCGGGTAGAGATGGTCAGTCTCTCGTTGCCTGTTTTCCATTCGATGATGCCATCGGAAATGCTGCGCAATATCCAGCTGGCGCGCGATTGACTGTCTGCGAACTCTGCATTGAGGTAGCTTTGATTGACTTGGCGTTTCAGCGCCTCGGTCGCCAGGGTCGCGAGCTTGTCCAGCCGGATGAGGACGTCTGGGCTGGGCAACTGTTGACGCGGTGTAGTGTCCGCCAGGCTCATACAGCCGATTATCTCGCCATTGTCTGCCTTGAGGGGCAAGCCGATGTAATAACGAATGCCGTCGGCAAGCACCGAACTGCAACCGGCGAATTCGGGTTGTCGACGGGCGTCACACGTGATGAGGGGACTAGCTTGTAGTACTGCCACGCCACACAGCGCATTGCTAATAAGGACGGACTCATGCGCGTTGTCATCCAGACTCAACCAGCGCTTGAGCTGCTCGCCGTCACGCAGGTTGATCATCCCCATAGGAGCGCCAGCCAGGTCCGCAGCCAGCTCAAGAATCATCAGGGCCTGATGATCCTCTTCATGCCGCAATGTCTTGATCCAATTGGGAATAACGGAAGTATCAAGCCCGAGAGAGTCTGGCATCGTGTCGCAGCCTTCCCTGTCTGTAACGGTGATGGAGAGGTCGAAATCGCAGACTACCACAGTAGAGCGTTGCCAAACCGTTGTTGGCGTCTTGAACATTGAGGGCAGTAAGGACGCCAGGGCAGAGAGGGGAGGTCGTCAAGGATGGCTGTGACATAATTGTCAGTATGGCAGCCTGACGGGCTGACACGGTCAAGAGGAGTATGAAAGGAAATGGCGTTGATTAAGGGGTTCTGCATCCTTCTGCTTTGCCAGTTTCTCGGCGAGGTGACGGGGCGTGCGTTGTTGTTGCCGGTGCCAGGGCCAGTACTGGGAATGCTTTTCCTGCTGCTGGGGTTGATGTTGCGAGGGCGGCTGCGCAAACGGTTGTTGCCTGCCCCGGACAGAGAAGGGGAAGGAGTGCTGCGCGTTGACGAGAGTGCGGATCGAGACTTCGGTCAACGTCAGCTGGCCCGTGCGCTGCTGCGGGAACGCGTGCCGGCCAGTCTCAGGCTTGCCAGCAATGGCCTGCTCTCGCATCTGTCGCTGCTATTCGTGCCTGCGGGCGTTGGCGTGATGGTCCATTTCGAGCTCATCGCACGCGATCTCACCGCCATCGCCATCACGCTGGTCGCGTCGATCGCGGTCACCCAGTTCGTCACGGCCTGGCTGTTGCAGCGTCTGATCGATCGAGGCTCTGCTACGCCGAGCGGGCCAGGGGGCAAGTCACCCAACGGCGATGAGGTGTCCTCATGAATCTGGCCCCACTTGACGCCCTGTGGGTGTACCTGAGCGCTTCTCCGTTGCTGCATCTGCTACTGACGCTGGTGGCCTTTCTGCTGGCGACGGCGATCAATCGTCTGGCACGGGGCGCATCGCTGGCGCACCCGGTACTGGTCTCCATCGCGCTGATCATCGGGTTTCTGTGGCTGACGGACACCGACTATCCCACCTACTTTGAAGGGGCCCAGTTCATCCACTTCCTGCTCGGGCCGGCCACCGTCGCGCTGGCGGTACCGTTGTTTGACCATCTCGACCGGGTCAAGCAAATGCTGTGGCCACTGCTGACGGCCTGTTGCGTCGGTATCGTCACTGCCGTGACCACTACCCTGGGTCTGGCGCTGGCGCTGGGGGCACAAACCCAGGTGGCCTTGAGCCTGGCACCCAAATCCGTCACATCGCCGATCGCGATGGGGATTGCTGAAAAACTGGGCGGTATCCCCTCGCTGACGGCAGGGCTGGTGCTGCTGACCGGTACCCTGGGCTGTGTGGTAGGCCCCGTTGTCATGCGACTGGCAGGGGCGCGAGACGATACCGTCAAGGGCTTCACCATGGGCTTGTCGGCGCATGGTATCGGTACCGCCTTCTGCTTCTCGTCGGTGAGCACGCTCGCGGGCGCCTTCGCTGGCATGTCGATGGGGCTGACCGGTCTGCTGACCGCCTTCATCGTGCCGCCTATCGTTGGGCTGTTCGGCTTCTGAGCATGAGGGGCACATTCGTGGAGAGTCGAGCTCGAGCGAGCAAGCGGCGAGCAAGAAGCAGGAAGGCCAGCGCTATCGTGGCATCGTCTTGTGAGGGTTTAAGTTTGCGTTAAGCGCAGCCGTTCATGCTTGTGATCACTCCATGGTTCAGCTGAACGCTTGCGTGTTGGCCATGGTAATCGCCAGCACGTCTTGTGGAGATGTCACCTCGTTGCCACATGGCTGTCAGTGAGCTGATCGATCATGCTCCTACACAGGTCCACAAGGTGTGGCATCCACTCGCGCCTCTGTGTCTGGTAATGCCTCGATCCAAGGAAAGCCCTCATGTTCACTTCTCTTGCACGCACAGTTCTTGAACGCACTGGTCTTGCCCACACCGCTGCAAAGCTCAAGCCCGTTGGCCTTGCCGGGCATCGTGTACTGGTCGAGGCGCCGATGGCCTCCAGCTGTCGAGAGCTCTGTTGGCAGCTGGCGGCAGCAGGAGCTGTATTGATTCTGGTCGAGCGAGAGGGGGATGACCTTGCCTTGCTGCGCAGGGTATTGCCCACCCCGAGTGGCCAGCAACATCGCCGCCTCTCACTGACGCACGCAGATGTGAGGGGTGAAGCGCTATGCACGCAGCTGCGCAACATCCCGACTTCGGAGCGCCCCGATACCTTGCTGAGCCTGCCGGGCGATGGCCGCTGGCACCTGGAGAGTGGCCGCGCCTGGCATGTGCTCGAGCATGGGGGGTGGCCGGCCGAGGTGCGCGCCAAGGTTCTGGAGTGTCTTGAGCTTCATGGCTCGGCGGATAGCCGACGCCCGCTGCTGGAGCTGATTGTGCAGGCAGACGGCGACTTTTTCGTTCCGCTGGCGACAGCGAAACACTTACGTATCAGGTTGCATACTCCGGCGCTGATCACCGGTGAAGAGGACCCTCTGTTGATGCGCCTAGCGCGTCATCAGGGCAATCATCCTGTCAGTGTGGCGCGTCAGGCGCGCGCGCTGATCTTCCGACTGCGTCTGGCGCGAGCCGGGCGCCCGCTCGCGTATGGCTGGTTGATGGCGGGTGAGGCGTTGCGGCGTGTCATCGGAGGGCCGCGCCGCATGCTGGAGCGTGGCGCGCTCGGGCTGCGTGAGCAGAGGATGCTGCTGACGGCGCGTCTGGCCAGGTGGCGCCATGCTCGACACCCGGGGCGTCGTGCACGCAGCGGTGTGTGATGGCTGGCTGATCTACCGACACCGGCGATGTGCTATCCCGAGGTTTGCTTCCAACGTCCGTCACCTTTCGGTGGCGGACGTCTTGTCTCATGTCCTGATATGACATGGCAGAATCAGAACGATTTCAAGGAGTCCAGATGCGAGTTCTGCTCGTCGAAGATGATCCGTTGTTGGGGGAGGGGGTCAACCATACCCTGCGCCGCGAAGGCATGAGCACTGAATGGTTGAAGGAGGGCGCTAACGTTGCCGCCACGCTCAAGCATTCGCCCTTTGATGTGCTGGTGCTGGACCTTGGCCTGCCGGATCTCGACGGTCTGCAGGTCTTGAGTCACTTGCGCAGTCAGGGCCAGACGTTGCCGGTATTGATCCTGACGGCACGTGATGAGATCAGCGACCGGGTACGTGGTCTGGACGGCGGCGCGGACGACTATCTGGTCAAGCCGTTCGACATTGCCGAGCTGGTGGCGCGTCTGCGTGCGTTGGTCAGGCGCCATGCCGGGCAGGCCAGCGGTTGCCTGCAGCTGGGGCCGTTGCGCATTGATCAAGCTGGCCGCACTGTCACGCTCTCCGGTAGTGAGGTCGCGCTGGGACGGCGCGAGTTTGATCTGCTGGAGTTCCTGCTGCTGCACCCCAGCCGTGTCTTCAGCCGAGATCAGCTCGTCGAGCAGCTCTATGGCTGGGATGGCGATGTCGAGAGCAATGTCATCGAGGTACATGTGCACCATCTGCGCCGCAAGTTCGGCACCGGGGTGGTCAAGACCGTGCGCGGCGTGGGCTATCGGCTGGGGGAACTCACGTGAAATCCATCCGCAGTTTCCTGCGGCGCAACCTGATTGGTGGCGTCGTGATCGTGCTGGGCACGGCCGCTGCCTGGAGTTACTTCGACTCCCGCGAGCAGATTGATGAGCTGTTCGACGCTGAGCTGGCCCAGAATGCACGCATGCTGGGGCGGCTCTATCAGTCTCAAGTGGCGTCGTTGACACCGGCCGCGCGTCAGGAAAAGTTGCAGCAGATGACATCGGGCCAGTTCAGCCTGCGTCCACCCTCCTTGAGCTTTGCCGATGGTCACGAGAAATCCCCGCTGGGGCATGTCTATGAAGACAAACTGATCTTCCAGATGTGGGATGCGCTGGGCCAGCCGTTGCTTGGCCTCTCTTCACCCTCCGTGGCGCTGGATTACCTGCCGGTGCCTGGCTATGGCATGCAGCATGACAATCACCATGACTGGTTCACCTTCACGCTGTATTTCCCCGAGAGTGGCATCTGGGTCACGGCGGCCCAGCGTGAAGATGTGCGCGATGAACTGACCGGCCAGATTGCGTTGCACAACGTGCTGGCGCTGGTGATCGGGTTGCTCGTGATCGCCTTGCTGATCGGTGTGGCGGTCTCGCGGGGTTTTCGTCCCGTATTGCGCATCAGTCATCAGATCACGGCCCGTCAACCCGGGTACCTTGAGCCGCTGGATGCCAGCGAGGCACCTGACGAGATACGCGGCATGGTGGATGCCCTCAATGGGCTGCTGGTGCGCCTGGCGGACACCCTTGACAAGGAGCGGCGCTTCACGGCCAATGCGGCCCATGAATTGCGGACTCCCCTGGCGGGCATCAAGGTGCATGCCCAGAATCTGGAGGCCGATGCCAGGGATGAGGCATCGCGGCGCTCGGCACGCATGATCGTGGATGGCGTCAATCGCATGACACGGGTAGTGGAGCAGCTGTTGACCCTGTCACGACTGGAAAGCGGGGCAGAGGCACCGCGTCGCTCCGTCGATCTCGCCCAGCTGACCAATGAGCTGGCGCGGGACCTGGGCCCCATGGCACGCCAGCGAGGCATCAAGCTGCATATCGAGGTTGCACCCGGCGCGCAGCTGGTCAGTCACGAGAACGGCCTCTACGTGCTGCTGCGCAATCTGCTCGACAATGCGCTGCGCTATACGCCAGAAGGCGGAGAGGTGAGTCTGGATATCCGCCGCGACGACGATGGATGGCGTCTGGAAGTGGCCGATACGGGCCCCGGAATCCCGCTGCGTGAACGCGAGCGCGTCTTTGAGCGCTTCGTGCGTCTGGCCGGCCAGAAGACTCAAGGCTCGGGGCTTGGCCTTTCCATCGTGCGCGAGCTCGCTGAACGTCTAGGCGCAGAGCTTGCGCTGAAGGAGAGTCCCTTGGGAACGCCGCAGGCCCCGGGGCTGCTGGTGCAGGTTCGCTTTCCGTCATAGCCGGCCCACTTCTCGTCGTGAATAGCGCCTGGCGGCCGGGTTGCGTCAGCGGATGCAACGATTGCGTCGAATGCATCATGCGGCTGTGATACTGCTGGCGCTCGATAATGCCAGTGGGGAGTGCAACTCGGCGATGGTCGGGTGGTAAAGACGGCTAGATTAGCGCTATCTTCATTATATGTTGCAGAGCAGCATGACATTCCCCTCTGTCAGGAGATTCGCATGAGTGAACAACAATCTTCCCCTGTCCGCGTTGCACTGGTGACCGGCACCGCCAGTGGTATCGGCGCCGCCATCATGCAAGCGATGTGCGATGCCGGGCATCAGGTGCTGGCGGTCGATTTCAGTGATGAGGGGGCAGAGGTTGCCGACAAGGCCGGGGCTGCCTTCTTCAAGGCCGACCTGACGGATGCCGAGCAGTGTCGCGCGGCGGTGGAAGAAGCCGTATCCCGTTTCGGACGCCTCGATATCCTGGTCAACAATGCCGGCATACAGCATGTCGAGCGCATCAAGGACTTCCCCGAAGCCAAGTGGAATCAGATCATCGCCTTGATGCTGAGTGCGCCGTTCACGCTGATCCAGGCAGCCTGGCCGCACATGGAGAAGAATGGGTATGGGCGCATCGTCAACATGGCATCCATCCATGCGCACGTCGCGTCACCGGGCAAGGTGGCCTACGTCAGCGCCAAGCATGGCCTGATGGGGCTGACCAAGACCGCTGCGCTCGAGGGTGGGGAAAGTGGGATCACCGCTAATGCCATCTGCCCGGCCTACGTGCGCACGCCGCTGGTCGACAAGCAGATTGCCGAGCAGGCCAAGCTCAATGACATGCCTGAAGATGAAGTGATAGAGAAGATCATGCTCAAGGGCGCGGCGATCAAGCACATGATCGATCCCTCCGAAGTGGCGGACATGGCGGTGTGGCTGGCCTCCGACAAGGCAGGCTCAGTGACCGGCTCCAGCTTCAACATGGACCTGGGGTGGACGGCGCAGTAACGGCGTACCCTTGAGTATCGGCTCATTCCAGGCAGCACAGAGACACGAAGCCCTCACCATCGATTCGCGCTTGCGAGCGAGGATGGTGAGGGCTTTTGCTTGGCCGGCAGCAAAGTGTCGCCTGGGGGCGCAGGCCAGGGCAGCGGCGCTATCTCAGCGCTTGACCGGACGCTTCTGCAGCTTGCGTTGCAGGGTACGGCGGTGCATGCCCAGGGCGCGGGCGGTGGAGGAGATGTTGCCGTCGTGCTCGTTGAGCACCTTCTGGATGTGCTCCCAAGTCAGGCGGTTGACCGACGGCGGATTGTCGGAGATCTCGGCGGCAGGGTCGCCGCCTTCGCGGTTGAAGGCGTTGAGAATCTCATCGGCATCGGCGGGCTTGCACAGGTAGTTGACCGCGCCGAGCTTGATGGCTTCCACCGCGGTGGCGATGCTGGAATACCCGGTCAGCACCACGATACGCGTGTCAGGCAGCAGGGCGATCAGCTCGGGCAGCAGCTTGAGGCCGGAGCTCTGCTCCAGCTTCAGATCCAGCGTGATCAGCTCCGGGCGGTGGCTGCGTGCCACGCTGAGTGCCTGGGCTTCATCACGGGCCACTTCCACTTCATAGCCGCGACGCGTCATGGCGCGCGCCGTGACCTGGCAGAAGAATTCATCATCGTCGATGATCAGCAGTCGGGTTGCATCGCTCATCAGGGTTCTCGCTTGGGCGGTCTTTGCCGCCATCATGTCAGATGAAGGGGGAGGCGCACTTCCGTCAAGGTGCCGCCATCTTCGTGGTTATACAGACTCACGCCGCCACCGAACCGATTGATGGTGGCATGCGTGAGGAACAGGCCGATACCCATGCCCTTGGATTTGGTGGAGATGAAGGTCTCACCGAGCTGATCCGCCACCGCCATGGGCACACCATCGCCATGATCGCGGATGTCGATCAGCACTTCCTGATCGCGTTGCTCCAGGGTGATCTCGATATCATCCGGGCAGGCGTCGGCGGCATTGTTGAGCAGGTTCATCAGCGCCTGCTCGAGCGTGGTATCCACCAGCATGAATGCTTGTTCAGCGCCGGGCGTCACCTCGACGCTATGCTGCACATCCGGGCGCACCACCAGCCAGCGCTGAACGATTTCCTCCAGCCACTGGGCAGCATTGATGGGTTGAGGCTGCTCCATGCGGCGGCGGTCGGCTGCGGCCACCATCGCCTGCAGACGTTGCTTGCAGGTGTCGACCTGACTGCGCAGCAGGGTAAGATCATCCTCCAGCTGAGGGTCATCCCTGTCCTTGGCATCCTCGCGCATCTCGCTCAACAGTACCGCCATGGTGGAGAGCGGGGTGCCCAGCTCATGCGCGGTGCCAGCGGCCTGGCTGGCCACCGCCAATACCTGCTCGCTGCGCAGGGCGGCCTCACGAGTGGTGGACAGCGCCTGATCTCGGGTTCGCAGGGCATGGGCCATCTTGTAGATGAAGTAGGTCACCAGCGACGCCGACAGGCCGAAGTTCAGCCACATGCCGATGACATGCAGGCTGATACGTCCGCCCAGTTCATAGGTCGCCAGCTGCGGCACCGGCTCATAGAACACCATGAGGAAGCTGTAACAACCCATGCCGACCGCGGCAATCACCCAGGCATAACGCCACGGGAGCGTTGCGGCCGCCATGGTCACCGGCACCAGGTAATAGGGCACGAAGGGGTTGGTGGAGCCACCGGTATGGAAGAACAACATCGTCAGACCGGCGATATCCACCAGTAGGTGAATCAGGTTCTCGGTATCGGTGACAGGATGTGATTGCCCGAGGCGCCACCAGGTCGCGACATTGACCAGCCCCATCGCGATAATGATCGAGATCACGGGCAGCACATTTAGCTGAAAGCCGATAATCTCGATCCCGAAGATGATCAAGATGAGAAAGCCGGTCCAGGTGATGCCGCGCGCGATGGTCAAACGAATGAGATTGCGGTGCGGCGTGGACAGTGGTGGCGGTAGCGGCTGATTCATGACGACTCCTGCGAGGAATGCGGCCATGATAGTGAATAAGGCTCATAAAGTGCAGCCCTGACGGCCAGTTAGCGCCAAGGCGCTATGGAATATCCCTTCGTTGCTTCCTCTGCGTTGTACCCGCTTTGTGGCTTTCTCTTCGTGGTTCAAAGGTTGTCAGCCTCGCTCGAAGGAGCCACTCAGCTAGGGCGTCACGCGTGTCGGAGTGATGTCGGCCAGATGGGCCTCCCAACCCTCGACATGCGTGAGAGGCCGGCGGGGGTAGTGACCCGCTGATCCGTTGCGTTCAGCGCTGCTTGACCAGGCGAGCCAGGGTGCATGGCGCTGCATGCCGGAGGGCAGTGTCGCAAGCTCCGGTATCCAGCGGCTGACGTAATGACCGAGAGGGTCATGTTGGCGTGCCTGCTTCATCATGTTGAAGTGCCGATCTCCACGCGGATCACGTCCGATACCCGCCAGATAGCGCCAGTTACCCCAGTTGGAAGCAATGTCGTAATCCAGTAGCTGATGTTCGAACCAGGCCGCCCCCTGGCGCCAGTCCACGCCAAGGTCCTTGACCAGAAAGCTCGCCACGTTCTGGCGCATGCGGTTGCTCAGCCATCCGGTAGCCGCTAGTTCGCGCATGCCGGCATCGACCCATGGCACCCCGGTCCTTCCGGTCTGCCAGCGTTCAAGCGCTTCCGACGCCAGCTCATGGCTGCGCGGCTGAGCCGCATCGTAGCTTTGGGAGTCGCTCGTGAAGGTCTGTCTGCCCAGACGCCGTGCATCCCAGTGGAAGTATTCGCGCCATAACAGCTCGACGCGGACCCAGTCGCTGTCCTTGAAAGCTGCCTGCGGATGCTCGCAGTGCTCGGGCAGCGTGGTTTGAAAGCGGTGCAGTGCGTCCAGTATTCGTCGCGGCGACAGACAGCCCAATGCCAGCCACACGGAGAAGCGGGTCGAGAAATCCGCCCCGCTGAGGCGATTGCGGGTGGTCTTGTACTGGCCGGCGAAGGCTGGGCTCAGGTAATCCTGCAGGCGCTGCAGGCCGGCGGGCTCTCCGGGGGCAAAGGTGTATTCGCCGCGGGAGTCGGCCTGCCAGTGGCGTGCCTCGAGCAGTTGCCTGGCCGTGCCCTGAAAGCCACGAGGGGCGGCCTCTGGCCAACCAGGGAACTGGGATGGCGCTTGTAGCGGGGCGGGTATGTCGGGGAGGCTCGGGCGGGCCTTCTCCAGCTTGCGCCGGAAGGCACTGAAGCTTTCGGGGAGTGCGGCGAGTGGTTCCGGCAGCTCGTCTTCGTCCAGCAACAAACCACTGTTCAATTGCCGCAAGCGACACTGGCTTGCCACCGCGCGTTGCTGGCGTTGTTCCAGCACGCCCGTGGCGCGGCGCGTGATGACGCCCCGGCAGCCATATTGCCTTGCCAGCTGCGGAATCAGTCGTGCTGCGTCGCCGTGGAGGATCAGCAGGTCACTGCCCAGCGCCTGAAGTCGTGTGCGCAGCGATTCCAGACTCCCGAGCAGGGCATGTTGCCGTCCCGTGCTGAGCGGCTGCAGGCGTGGCTCCTCGGGGCTGACGCTGCCGAAGGGCTGAAAGGTCGTCTCCGCCAGAACATGCACGACCAGCAGGTGCGAGGCTCGCTCCTCGAGTGCGGCTTGCCATACCGGGTTGTCATCGAGGCGCAGATCCTCGTTCAACCATACCAGCCAGGGGTCAGTGGACGTCATCGCGCGCCTCCCGTGCCAGCTGGCGTGCGTTACGTCGACAGCGCTGACTGCAATGGCGTACGTCATCCCAACAATCCTGCCACTTCTTGCGCCATGTGAAGGGGCGCTGGCAGGTCTGACACAGCTTGCTGGGCAGGTGCGGTTTGCGATGCATGCTGGCAAGGCTCCTTAAAAACAGTACACAGCCTATACCATAATTGTACGTCGCGCGAAATGGCGGCCAGGAAATCCCCTGTCGTTCTGTGGATGAGCGTCTTGCATGCCTGGCTCAATCGCTGCCCGGCAGTTGATCCAGTTGTCGCTCCAGGGTCTGCATGGTGAGTAGCAGATCACGGTATTGGCGTGCATTGACCGCACCGAGCAGCTCATCCTCGAAACGCCGAGCTTCGGGAATCAGCTCGGCGAGCATGGCCTCACCCTCGGCGGTGAGAACCAGCAGCTGCGCACGCTGGTCCTGCTCGCTCGGACGACGAAGGATAAGTTCACGGTTCTCCAGTGATTTGACGGCGCGCGAGACGCGTACCTTGTCCATGTGGGTGCGCAGACTGATTTCCCGTGCGGTCATCGGTACGCCACGGCTCAACCAGGCCAGCAGACGCCACTCGGCGACATTGATGGCGAAGCGTTCGCCATAGCGGGCGAACATCGCCTCACTGGTGCGCTCGGCCAGTCGGTTGAGGCGATAGGGCAGGAACTGGTCAAGATCCAGCTCGCAGCGGGGCGTGTCCTGTGAGGCTTCCCCATCAAGGGCATCGCGTGCTTCGGGAGTGTCATCAGTGCGTTGCATCGAGAGTTACCTGTCTCAGTGAGAGGGCTGACCAGCGTTGTCACGACAGTGCATGGCGGTCGGATCAGGTTACCGATGTTACCACTTCCGACAGCTAGCAAGACAAAAGTCGAGCACTTGAGCGATTGCCAAGGTATGAGTCTGTCTATATGGTTTCATATGTAACTATTTAAGGGCGGTGGCGGCATGTCGTGCCGTGGATGCCCCAGGTCATCAGGAGCCGCGAGCCCACAAGGAGATGAATCGTCATGCGCGAGCGCAATGCTGAGTGTCATTATCACGCCGGTTTTCGAAATCATGTCTCCAGCGAGGCGTTGCCTGGCGCCTTACCGCAGGGCCAGAACTCTCCCCAGCGTTGCCCCTATGGCCTGTACGCGGAGCAGTTGAGCGGCTCGGCCTTCACCGCGCCGCGTAGTCACAACCTGCGCAGCTGGCTTTACCGCATTCGGCCCTCGGTGGTGCAGGGCGCCTATCAGCCCATGGAGATGCCGCAGGTCGCCACCGCACCGCTGGCCGAGAGAATGTCGGATCCCAACCCGATGCGCTGGGACCCCATTGCATTCTCGACAGGGGACTTTCTGGACGGCCTGATCACGCTGGCGGTCAATGGGGATGCCCAGGCGCAGCAGGGCTGTGCCACGCACCTCTATGCCTTCTCTCGCGGCATGCAGCAGCGCTTTTTCTACAATGCCGACGGCGAATTGCTGATCGTGCCGCAACAGGGTGCCATCGAGGTGCGCAGCGAGCTGGGCCTGCTGGAAGTCGCCAGCGGCGAGATCGTGGTGATCCCGCGTGGTATCAAGTTCCAGCTCAATCCGCTGGCGGGACACGCGCAGGGTTGTCGAGGTTATGTGGCCGAGAACTATGGCGCGCCTCTCGAGTTGCCCTCTCTGGGGCCTATCGGCAGCAATGGGCTGGCCAATCCGCGTGATTTCCTCGCGCCATCGGCACGTTTCGAGGACGAAGCCGGTGACTTCACGCTGGTGGCCAAGTTCGGCGGGCGTTTCTGGCGCGCGAGCCTGGATCATTCACCGCTGGATGTCGTGGCCTGGCACGGCAACTACGCGCCCTACAAATATGATCTGGCGACCTTCAATACCATCAATACGGTCAGCTTCGATCACCCTGACCCCTCGATCTTTACCGTGCTGACATCACCGTCTGACACTGCCGGGGTCGCCAATCTCGACTTCGTGATCTTCCCGCCACGCTGGATGGTCGCCGAGAACACCTTCCGGCCGCCGTATTTCCATCGCAACCTGATGAGCGAGTTGATGGGGCTGATCCATGGCGAATATGACGCCAAGCGCGAAGGTTTCCGTCCGGGCGGCGCGAGTCTTCACAACGCCATGACCCCGCATGGCCCCGACGCTGCCACCTTCGAGGCCGCCAGTCAGGCGGAACTTGCCCCCCGCTATCAGGGCAATACGCTCGCCTTCATGTTCGAGAGTCGCTATCTGTTCCAGCCTACCCCACAGGCCCTGTCGTCGAGCGCTCGTCAGCGCGACTACGGCTCGGTCTGGCAGGGGCTCGCGTCTCACTTCACGCCTCACACCACTCCTTAATTCACCCTGCATCAGCGATGACCTTTGACTGTTCATCGTCATCCGACCCCAGGCAATTCCTGCATTATTGCTCACGTTGCTCTTCAAGGAGGCACCCATGAAATTCGCTACCTACCAGGATGGTTCCCGCGATGGAACGCTGCTGCTGGTCTCCCGTGACCTGACCCGCGCCGTCAAGGTCGCGGATGTCGCCGCGACCCTGCAGGCGCTGCTGGAAGACTGGACGTCGCTGGCGCCCAGACTCGAGCAACGCTACGCGGCGCTCAATGATGGCACGCTGACGGACGCCTTTGCGCTGGAAAGTCAGGCGCTGCATTCCCCGCTGCCGCGCAGTTATCAGTGGGCAGACGGCTCGGCGTATCTGAACCATGTGCAGCTGGTGCGTCAGGCGCGTGGCGCCGAGATGCCCGAGACCTTCTGGCATGACCCGCTGATGTATCAGGGCGGCAGCGACAGCTTCCTGGCCCCCAGCGCCGATATCGTATGCGTCAGTGAGGAGCATGGCATCGATTTCGAAGGCGAGATCGCCGTCATCACCGATGATGTGCCGATGCACGTCAGTCCGGAGCAGGCCGAGGACCACATTCGCCTGTTGATGCTGGTCAATGACGTCAGTCTGCGTGGGCTGATCCCTGGCGAGCTGGCCAAGGGCTTCGGCTTCTTCCAGGCCAAGCCGTCGTCAAGCTTCTCGCCCATCGCCGTGACGCCGGATGAGCTGGGGGATGCCTGGCAGCAGGGGCGCGTACATCTGCCGCTGAGCGTGCATCTCAATGGTGAGAAGTTCGGTGAGCCAGAGTCCGGGCCAGACATGATCTTCAGCTTCCCGCAGCTGGTGGCGCATGCCGCGAAGACTCGCCCCCTGGGCGCCGGTGCGATCATTGGCTCAGGCACCGTGTCCAATCCCGGCAAGGATGGCGGCCCCGGCAAACCGATCAGCGAAGGGGGTGTGGGCTACAGCTGTCTGGCCGAAGTGCGCATGGTCGAGAAGATCCTGTTCGATGAGATTCGCACGCCCTTCATGCGTTTCGGTGATCGC
The DNA here is from genome assembly GCF_030264805.1 of Cobetia sp. LC6. Lineage (NCBI taxonomy): Bacteria > Pseudomonadati > Pseudomonadota > Gammaproteobacteria > Oceanospirillales > Halomonadaceae > Cobetia > Cobetia sp. LC6. Next base: position 183,065 of record NZ_JASSPL010000005.1, read on the forward strand.
ATCCGCATCGAGATGTTCGATCGCGATGGCCAGAGCATCTTCGGCGCCATTGATCAGCAGGTGACGCAGTTGGACGCCTGAGGGCGGCGTCGAGAGGCAGAGCTTCTCAGAGACACGTCTCGGGAAGACGTCGTGTGCCGGTAAGCCTCAAGCCAACTGAGTGCGAGGTGGTGCGAAGGGGCGGCCGGCATCCAACCGTGTCACAGGGGAGTGCAGCATGAGTTCAATGAGCCTGTATGGTTATTACCGTTCATCTACCAGCTATCGGGTAAGAATCGCGCTGGCGCTCAAGGGGGTTGAGGTCGCTCAGGTGCCGGTCAATCTGCTCAAGGGCGAACAGCGCAGCGAGGACTATCTGGCCATCAATCCCCAGGGACTGGTGCCGACCCTGATGGTGGGAGATACCCCAACATCTGTGGCCCTGACCCAGTCACTCGCGATCATGGAATATCTGGAGGAGCGCTGGCCCACCCCGGCGCTGTTGCCCTCAGCGCCGGAAGCGCGTGCGAAGGTGCGCTCACTGTGCCAGTTCATGGCCTGTGAGATGCACCCGCTCAACAATCCGCGCGTGCTCAATTATCTGACCGATCGGCTTGAGGTCACCCAGGAGCAGCGCCTTGAGTGGTACCGACACTGGGTCGCCGAGGGCTTCGCGCGTCTGGAAGTGATGCTGGCGGAGAGTGCAGGGCGTTTCTGCCATGGCGATAGCCCGGGCATGGCGGATGCCTGCCTGATGCCTCAGCTCTACAATGCGCGCCGCTTCGAGTGTGAACTCAAGGACTACCCGAGGGTTCTGGCCATCGAGGCGGCCTGTCAGTCGCTGGAAGCCTTTCGGCAGGCTCACCCCGAGCGTCAGCCAGATTGTCCGGCCCCTTGAGTCTGGTGTTATCCAGACACGAAAGCGCCCCGTCGTTACCGACGGGGCGCTTTCGTGTTGCTGGCAGTCATGGGTCAGCGACGTCGTGCTTCATCCACAGCGCTTGCTGGAGCAGCAACTGCTGGCGTGAGATTGCTCAAGCACTACCGCAGCTGTCGGCGGGGTGCAACAGCTGCTGGTGCTGGAAGCGTCCTGGTCGTCAGGCGCCTGATCGTCAGGTGTCTGACTGTTCCCGGCCTGCCTGGCCTCGCGCAGTTCGGCACGGGCATCACGAATCACCTGCCAGGCGGACTGCAGGAAGAGTGCGGCAATCGCCGCCCCCAGCAGCACGTCCGGCCAACGGGAGCCCGTCCAACCCACCAGTATCGCAGCGCCGAAGACCGAGGCATTGGCGATGATGTCATTGCGTGAGCATAGCCAGGTGGAGCGCATGTTCAGATCATCCGACTTGAAGCGCCACAGCAGGCCGAAGCAGACCAGATTGACGGCCAGCGCCAGCAGAGCGAAGGCGCCCATGCCGTGTGCGGCAGGGGCGACGCCGTGGAGGGCCTGATAGCCCGCTTCGCCAAGGACGATCAGGCCCAGTGCCAGCATCACGATACCTTTCACCAGTGCGCTCAATGCACGTTCACGTACGCTGCGGTGCAACACGTAGAGGGTCAGGGCGTAGACGCTGGCATCGCCGAACATGTCGAGTGAATCCCCCAGCAGCGCGGTGGAGCCGAGCGACCAGGCCGCGGTGAATTCGACGATGAACATGCTGGCATTCAGCGCCAGCAGTATCTTCAACACCTTGCCCTGTGAGGCTCTGAGCTCTGCCAGCTCGCCGGATTTGCTTTCGCAACAGCTTTTCATGGGTCTTGGCCTCCTGTCGTGTTGATGACAGCATGGAGGTTATAGTCACTATAAGGTCAAGTCGGCTGATGAAACGGTTGATGCATCGACATGCAACACATGGCGAGAGGAGAAGTCATCGATGACCACCAGAGATTTCGCACGGAAGAAGGAATCGTCCACCTCATCGCACGGCGAGGTGACGATGGGCATCGGCCAACTGGCCAGGGCGTCTGATGTCCAGGCGGTGACGATCCGCTACTACGAGAAGCAGGGGCTGTTGGCCCCGCAGCGGCGTGCGGCCAACGGTTATCGCGAATATGGCAATGCACAGCTCAGGCGACTGACCTTCATCCGCCGTTGTCGGCGGCTGGGGTTTTCGCTGGATGATATCCGCGCCTTGCTGGGGCTGGCGGATCAGCAGGCGTTGCCGTGCCATCAGATAGACGTGCGCATCGAGGCGCAACTGGCCGAGGTGCGCAAGCGTCAGCGCGATCTCGCCGTCATGGAGGAAGAGTTGCAGCGCCTGACGCACTGCTGTGCCGGCGGGGTGATGGCACAGTGTCATATCGTCGAGACACTGTCCGAGGTCGAGGAGTAAGGCCCTGGCAGACAGTTCATCTATCGCCAGGGCTGGGTCACGGGTTGGAGGTCAGGCGGGGCCAGGCTGGGGCAAGGGGGATCAGGCGCCGCAGGACTTGCGGGCGAGTTCCTCCGCGACCAGTTCCGTGACATCGATCAGGGTCTTGGCGGGGGCTGTGTCGTTGCCTGATGAGCTGACGGTGCTGACGGGAATCAGTGGCAGCTCCGTACAGGCCAGCAGCACGGTGCCTGACGACAGGCTCTCCAGCAGCGCATGAAAGCGCTGGACCACGCTCGGGTCATCGCCGCCACGTGCCTTCACGTCATAGATGATCTGATGCAGCAGGTGTGGGTCGCCGGGCACCTCGACCTCCACTACCTCCGCCAGTGCCCGATAGGGTGACCAGTCACCCATGTCCGTCACGGATTTCGCGCCCAGCAGCGCCACCTTTTCTAGTCCGTCGCGCCTCACCCTGTCGATGACGACATCGTTGAACGACACCAGCCGGGCATTCAGCGCCAGAGCCTCCAGCTGTGGCTGATAGTAGTTCAGCGTATTGCAGGCGATGGCGTAGTAGTCGACATGCTCGGCGAGCTTGCGGGCGCTGTCGGACAGCGCCTCCCATACCTGTTGTTCATGGGATTCGAGCTCCATGGACAGCCCGAGCGCCGGTTGGGAGATCAGGTGGACATGTGGCGCATCCAGATCTCCCCGATAGCCAGGCCCGACGCGGGCCTTGTTGGCGATCAGCAGCTTGTTCCAGAGATCCAGTCCGGCATCCGGGCCGGAGCCGGTAAGGATGCCGATCACGTTGCGTTGTCGCAGCTCAGTATCTTGCATGGCGATGTCCGTCGTCTTGTTGCGGGGCAGGCGGTGAAGGTTCAGTCAAGGGCAGCTCAGTCAGGGGCAGATCAGTTGGCTGAGCCTGGGGCCTAACTTGAGACTGAGTTTGAGGATGACGCTGACAGCGGGGAGCGCACAGCGGGCGTGTCGCCGGTAGCTTCGTCCTGCGCGCTCGCTTGGCCTTCCGGGCTGAAACGACGGCCCCAGCCGGTGGCGATGGAGACGCTCATCACGGCCAGCAGGACCCAGGCGTAGAGCACCCAAGGCGTCAGATCGAGCGGCATCAGGGCTGGCACGCCGGGGAAGGTCTCGGCGGCTTTCACGGACAGCCCGGAGGCGAAGAGCAGTGCGGCTGACCAGGGGAGCGAATAGACCAGGATGCAGGACATGCTGTCGATAATGTTGGCGCGACGGTAAGGGCTCAGGTCGAAGCGTTCACCGACCGGTTTGGCGTAGGACAGGCCGACCGCGAGGATCGCCGGGGCATTGATGCTCATCAGCGAGGACATCAGCAGCGAGAGCCCGGCGGAGGAGGCTTCCGCGCCACGCGGTGTGCGCACGACGCCCTTGAGCGCATTGATGAGCTTCTCACTGCCACCGCCATCGAGCATCAGACGAATGCCCGCCGACAGCAGGATCACCAGAATCGACAGGTCTGCCATCCAACCGGCCACGCCATTGATAAGCGCACCATTCTCGACCGACACGAAACCGCTCAGGGTGTTGAGGCCGGTGAGCATCGCCACCAGCATGCCGGACAGAATTCCCACGGTGGTGGCGAAGATCACATCGCCTTTCTTCATAGCCACGTAGATGGCGGCCAGGGCGGGCAGCAACATCACCAGGCCCTTGGGGTCCATGTGCTCGGCCAGCTGTTCATGCGCGACGACCAGTGGCGTCGTTTGCTGCGTCAGACTGATCAGCACCATCACCACGAGCGTGATGCTGCCGGCCACCAGCGTGAAGGGGAGTCGGGAGCGAACCACGCCACCGATGTCAGCGCCCTGACTCGCTGCCGAGGAGATAGTGGTGTCGGAGATGGGTGCCAGGTTGTCGCCGAAGGCACCGCCGCCCACGATGGCCCCTGCCAGCAGCAGCGGGTCGGCTCCCAGCATGACGCCCGCGGGATAGAGCACGCCCATGCCCGCGGCGATGGTGCCGAAGCCGGTGCCTGCCGCGGTGGCGAACAGGGCGCAGGCGAGGAAGGTCACGACAAGGAAGGCCGTGCCGGTGGCGCCGGTGTGATAAGCCGCCCACAGGATGCCGTCCACCAGCCCTGAGGAGCGCAGCACCGTGGCGAAGATGCCGGCAAAGATCCAGGCTGCCACCGGGGCGATGGCCACCTTGCTGGCCATGCCCTTCATGATGGTGTCGCTGTAGACGGACTTGTCACGGGCAAACAGGAAGGTGGCCAGCAGGCCGGCGAGAATACCGACCCACATACCCTGGATGGTCGGCTCCTCCAGACTGGTGGCCACATAAATGGCCGTGGTGATGAAGCACAGGATGGGCAGGAACGAGACCCAGGGCCCGCCGTGGAACGTGAGTTTGGATGCAAGAGTCATGCGATAGCCTCTTTTATGGTTATTACTATCTGCGTGTGAGGGACTTCTGCATTGCATCACTCACTCGTGAGGCGCGGAATTTGACGACCTGACTCAAGGTGGCGCACTCAGGCGCACTATCCGATACAGACTGAGCCTGACGCACTCTGGGTCATGGCGAGTGGGCGGCGTAGACTGAGGTTCTATCCCCGCGCGAGACAGTCCCATGAACGAAGACCTGGCCCTCAATCTGCGGCTGCTGTGCAGCTACTACCGATCCATCGCCGAGGTGAGTCGACGGCTCGAGATCAGCCGCCCACAGTTCAATCGATATCTGAGCGGTCAGTACCGGCCCGCTGCGCATACGCTGCGGCGGATCTGCGAGTTCTTCGGGGTGGAGGAGCACGAGATCCTGCTCCCCAATCGTCAGTTCCAGCGTCTGGTGCAGGTGCGTCCCAAGCCACGCGAGAGTCAGGCCACGCGTGTGGAGAGCGAGCCGCTGGCGCAGCTGAGGCGCTCGGGCGCCTCCGAACTGAGCCGCTATGTGGGCTACTACTATGAGTATTACCTGTCGATGTCGTCGCCGGGGCGGATACTGCGGGGGCTGGTGTCCATCATCCAGCGCGAGGACGGCGTCTATTACCAGCGTCTTGAGCGCCTGGTCGAGCGCGAGTCCTCCGGCGTCGGCGTTTCACACTGCAAGTATCAGGGGATGGCGTTCTATCTGAGTGATCGCATCTTCATGACCGACTACGAGTCGATGACCGGCAATGAGATCACCCAGACCATTCTCTACCCGACCTTCACCAGCCGTGTGTCGCGCCTCAAGGGGCTGCGGATCGGGGTATCGGCAAGTGGTGACCGCACGCCGGCCAGCACTCGCGTGCTGCTCGAATATCTCGGGCGTGACATCCGGGTTCGCTGCGCGCTGAAGCAATGCGGCCTCTATTCCCTGGACAGCGACGAGATCGAGGATGCCATCCGCCACGAGATCCTCAATGATCAGGCGCCGGTGGGCGAGGGGCCCTGGCATTTTCGCGCGCGCAAGGATGACTGAAGGCCGCTGATCACGCTCGCCTCTGTTGCCGCGCCGCGCCAGCCGCTACAATGCGCGCCATTCGTCTTGTTCTGCTATTCACCCAACAGTGCGCGCGGCGTGCCTCACGTCGAGCCGGATGCCTTTCAGCCCATGTCAGATTCCCAGATTGCCAAGGCGGCGGATGTGCGCCGTACATTCGCCATCATCTCTCACCCGGATGCCGGTAAGACCACCATTACCGAGAAGCTGTTGCTGTTCGGGAATGCCATCCAGATGGCCGGCTCGGTCAAGAGCAAGCGGGCCGATCGCCACGCGACCTCTGACTGGATGAAGATGGAGCAGGAGCGTGGCATCTCCGTGACCACCTCCGTGATGCAGTTCCCCTACAAGGACCGCATGGTCAACCTGCTGGATACCCCCGGGCACGAGGACTTCTCCGAAGATACCTACCGGACGCTGACCGCCGTCGACTCGGCGCTGATGGTCATCGATGGTGCCAAGGGTGTCGAGGACCGCACCATCAAGCTGATGGAAGTCTGCCGTCTGCGCACCACGCCGATCCTGACCTTCGTCAACAAGATGGACCGCGAGACGCGTGACCCCATTGAGGTGATGGATGAAGTCGAGACGGTGCTCAACATCCAGTGCGCGCCGATGACCTGGCCGATCGGCGTCGGCAAGGGCTTCAAGGGCGTCTATCATCTGCTCAATGACGAGATCCATCTCTACAAGCAGGGCCAGGGCAACCGTATTCCCGACGACGTGCGCATCAAGGGCCTCGACAGCCCCGAAGCCATCGAAGTGCTGGGCGAGGACCTGATCGAAGAGCTGAGCATGGAAGTCGAGCTGGTGCGCGGCGCCTCTCACGAGTTCGATCTCGAGGCCTATCGTCGCGGTGAACTGACGCCTGTCTACTTCGGTACTGCCATGGGCAACTTCGGCGTGCGCGAGATGCTCGATGGCTTCGTCGAATACGCGCCGCCGCCCCAGCCGCGCGATACCGATACCCGCGAAGTCACGGCTCACGATGAGCGTTTCACCGGCTTCGTGTTCAAGATCCAGGCCAACATGGACCCGAAGCACCGTGACCGTGTCGCCTTCCTGCGTGTCTGCTCCGGCAAGTACGAGAAGAACATGAAGATGCGCCACGTACGCATCAACAAGGATGTCAAGATTCCTGACGCCCTGACCTTCATGGCGGCGGACCGCTCCCACGTGGAAGAAGCCTGGCCGGGCGATATCATCGGCCTGCACAACCACGGCACCATCCAGATCGGTGATACCTTCACCATCGGTGAGGACATGCGCTTCACCGGCATTCCGCACTTCGCGCCGGAACTGTTCAAGCGTGTGCGCCTGAAGGACCCGCTGAAGATGAAGGCACTGCAGAAAGGGCTGCAGCAGCTCTCCGAAGAGGGTGCGACCCAGGTTTTCCAGCCGTTCGACAACAACGACCTGATCGTCGGTGCCGTCGGTACGCTGCAGTTTGACGTGGTCGCTCACCGCCTGAAGGAAGAGTACAAGGTCGAGTGCATCTATGAGGCGATCAACGTGCAGACCGCACGCTGGATCTACTGCGATGACACCAAGATGCTGGAAGACTTCAAGCGCAAGGCCAGTGCCAACCTGGCCTATGATGGCGGCGGCTGGCTGACCTATATCGCGCCGACCCGCGTCAACCTGCAGCTGACCCAGGAGCGCTGGCCGGACATCACCTTCCGCGCGACCCGTGAGCACTGAGACAGTTGCCACAACGGCGTTGCCGCAACGGCGTTGCCACAATGTAGTCGCCACAACGGCGCTGCCACTGCGGCGCTGCGATAGCGAGACTGTCGATCACGGCATGAAGAACGCCACCCTTCGGGGTGGCGTTTTTTATGCTCGGCGAAAGGTAGCGTTTTTTGTGTCCCGACTTGCGTGTAACCCTACGTTTACACAGCCAACCCATGGCGCGGCATCAGCACGGCATAATGTTCTGGTCATGTTGTCGTGCAGGCATCCGCGTGATGAATCTTGCAGGGGCGAAGGCCGGTAGGGCGCAGACAATGACAACAACAATGGCGTGGGATATGTCTCAGTGCGGGCCATGCTTGATGCGTGGTAATCCACCGGATGGTTAGCGAGTGACAGGAGGTGACAGATGTCCGGATTCATGCAGGAATTTCGTGACTTTGCCGTCAAGGGAAATGTCGTCGACATGGCGGTCGGCATCATCATCGGCGGGGCATTCACCCTGATCGTCAAGAGTCTGGTGGGTGACATGCTCAACCCGCTGATCGGGCTGCTGATCGGGGGAGTCGATTTCTCCAACTTCTTCATCGTGCTCAAGGAAGGTGCCCAGGCGGCCCCCTATGCCAGCCTGGATGCCGCGAAGGAAGCGGGAGCCGTAACCCTGAACTATGGCTTGTTCATCAATGCCATCATCAGCTTTGCCTTGGTGGCGCTGGCGGTATTCGTATTGATCCGCCAGATCAACAAGCTCAAGAAGGAAGCCGAGGAAGTGCCGGAGGAGGTCACCGACAAGGATTGCCCGTATTGTCTATCCAAGGTTCCGCTGGCAGCGACCCGTTGTGGTCATTGCACCTCGGAGCTTGCGCCGGCGGCGCCGGTGGAGGCGGCCTAGGTCATCTTCGCCAGTCACGACGGTCTATAAAGCAATATCGACACTCGTCCTCAAGGGGCCGGCCACCAGGCCGGTCCCTTCGTTTGTCTGACACGCGCTGATATAGCACGATGGCTGTACGACCATCACCGGGAGATTCCATGCTGATTGACAGCCATTGCCATCTGGATTTCGCTGACTTCACGCCGGATCGTGAGGCGGTCATCGCGCGTGCCGAGCAGGAAGATGTCTCGGCCTTCGTGGTGCCCGCCACCACGGTGGCAAGCTTTTCGGCAGTGCTGGCGCTGGCGGATTCATCGGCGCGTATCTACGGTGCCCTGGGACTGCATCCCTATTTTCTGTCCGAACATGGTGAGGGCGCGCTGGCGACGCTCCATCAGGCTCTCGACCAGCATGCTGGCCAGATCGTCGCGTTGGGCGAGTGTGGCTTTGATGCGCGCCTGGCCGATCATGACGCCCAATGGCAGCTGTTCGAGGCACAGCTGAGCATGGCACGCGAATTCTCCCTGCCTGTCATCGTGCACTGCGTGCGTGCCAATGACGAAGTCGCCAAGCGTATCAAACAGGCACGACTCACCCGTGGTGGCATCATCCATGCCTTCGCGGGCAGTCAGGTGCAGGCACAGCGCTTTCTGGAGCTTGGCTTCGTGCTGGGGCTGGGCGGCAGCGTGACCTACTCGCGTGCCAACAAGCTGCGCGGAGTGGTGGCGTCACTGCCCGACGATGGCTTCGTGCTGGAAACCGATAGCCCCGACATGCCGCTGTGCGGGTTTCAGGGCCAGCGCAATGAGCCATCGCGAGTGGCGAAGGTCGCGGACGTGGTGGCGGAACTCCGCTCGAGCAGCCGCCACGATATCGCGTTATCCACCACGACGAATGTGCAGCGTATTCTTCAACTGAACGTCTGATCTAGACTGACCTCAAAGGCCAGGCGACAGCCTGCCGACCCGGTTCAGGAGGTCGCCTCATCATCGGTAAATCAATGTCAGATTCTTCAGCATCGCGTTCCTCCTCTCGTGTGTCGTCACATGAGTCCTCTGCTGTCTTCGCGCACGCCTTCCTGCCTGCTGGCCCCCGCTATCGGATGTACCTGCTGCCGCTGCTGTTGCTGGCGGCATTGCTGGCCACCGCCTGGTTGACGGCCAGCCAGATCACGCAATCCCGCGAGGCGGATCATGAATCCGACAGGCAGCGGCTGGCCTTGTGGATCAGGAGTGAACAGCGCCTGCTCGAGGGGCAGTTGCAGGAAAACGGCTACTGGGAAGAAGCCGTGACCAGGTTTCTGCGCGAGCCCAAGCTCGACACGACCTGGCTTGAGTACATGTATGGCCCCGAATTCGCCATCAATACCGGCATACATCTGATCTCTGCGGTGCGTGGCGATGGCCAGGTGGTAGCCTGGGTCCAGCACAACGCCGGATCGCCGGGGGCCGACTGGCTGGGCAAGCAGCCGGTGAGCTGGCGACGTGCGCTCGCCCCCGTCATGCAGGTTGCCCGTCAGTCACCTACGCAGCCTCAGCTGGCCTGGTTGATCGTCGACCACCAGCCATGGCTGATCGGCGTGCAGGGGCTCTACGAGGATGAGGAGGCCTTGCCACCGCGAGACGAGCAGGGGTTGTTGATACTGGGCATGCCGCTCACGGCAGACCTGCTCGATGAGCAGGCGGCCGTACTGGGCTTGAAGGGTCTGCAGGTGGTCAGCAATGCCATGCCACAGCCCATCGCGACGCAGCAGGTCTGCGTGGCCTTGCCGGCGTCCGGCCGTGCCGATCGCTACAACCATGCCAAGGCCTGCTGGCAGAATGAAAACCGCGTCGCTCAGTTGCTGCAGGAGATGGGCGCTCCGCTGGCGGTGTTGCTGTTGATCATTTTGCTTGCGGGCATGGGGACTATCGGCATGTTGGTGCGCGACAGTCGGCGCCGCAGAGCGAGCCAGGCCTATGGCGCCTATCTCGAGCATCAATACCAGCGCCACAGCATCCTCAACCAGCAATTCCTGAGCGCCCCCTATGAAACCCACACGCCGCAGAATGCGCGAGCGTCTCTCACCCGGTATCTGCAGCGCGTGCGCGAGATGCTGGGAGCAGAGATCATCCTCTATCGGCGTGAGGTGGGAAACCCCAACGCTGGCTACCTGATCCTGCAGAGTCACGATGAGCGTGAGTGGTTGAGTGAGGAATCGTTGCGGCATGATCCTCTCTGGCGCCTGCCGGTGGGACGCGTGTGCGTGTCAGCCGATGATCGCTCGCGGCGCGAAGGCGATGGGAGCGTCGACAGGAATGCCAATGAGCCGAATGACCGCGCGCTGCTGCTGTGCCAGCGACTGGGTGCCAGCCAGCTGATGGGGTATTCGGTCTCGCCGCATCCCGGGCGCAGCGAATCGCTGCTGGTGGCCAGTCGTGGCCACCAACTCAATCCCACCGAGATGATGCCGTTGCTGGACATGACCCTCGATACGCTGGTGGTACGAGGATTGGAGCAGGAACGCGTGCTGCTCCAGCACCAGTTGCTCGAGGAGCGCGAGACGGATCTCGATACCGGCCTGCTCAGCCGTGAAGGCATGCTACGCCTGATCAAGGTGCGGATTGATCAGCTGGGAGAGGTCGCGCCGATGGAGGGCTTCGTGCTGATGGCGCTGCGGATTGGCGGTTTGCAGGTGCTCTATGATCATGCCGGCGCCGAGCCGGGCAATCACCAGCTGGAGCAGGTCCAGAAGCGTATCGCTCCCTTGCTGGGGAATTCGGGCGATGTGGCGCGCCTCGAGACCGACAGGCTGCTGATCATGGTCCAGCGCCGGCTGCTGGAAGCGACGCGAGGCGGTATCAGCGGCTGGCTGGACAACCTGCTGAATGCCGTGCGCGACAAGGTCACGCTCAATGATGAGGTGATCTATCTGCAGCCGAGTCTGGGCATCACGCGCTACCCCGAGGATGGCCACCAGGTGGATGCGCTGGTCTATCGCGCCGAGCGTGCCTTGCACGATACGCAGCAGTGCCAACGTGAGTGGCATTTCTTCGATGAGGAGGCGGAGCGTGAGTTGCGTCGCCTCAAGCAGCTGGAGGCCGAGTTCACCGTCGCGCTGCGTGAGAATCAGCTCAGGCTCTTCGTGCAGCCTATCGTCGATGGGCGTAGCGGCCGCTTGCAGCTGTCGGAGGCGTTGATTCGCTGGCAGCACCCCGAACATGGCTTGTTGGGCTCGGCGGATTTCATGGCGATCGTCGAGTCCGCACGCCTGGATGTCGCGCTGGGGCGTTGGGTGCTCAAGGAAAGCATCGCGACCCTGATGCGCGTCCACGAAAGCGGTCATGAGCTGCATCTGAGCGTCAACGTGACCGTGCGTCACATGATGGACAAGCGCTTCCTGTCAGATCTGGAAACGTTGTTCCGGCATCCGGAGCTGTGTGAGCGCCTGACGCTTGAGCTGGTCGAGAGCCAGCTGCCGGATGACATCCAGGCTCTCGCCGTGCTGTTCCAGACCATCCGGGCTCACGGCGTGGCATTGGCATTGGACGATTTCGGTACGGGCTACTCCTCGCTGTCACAGCTTCAGCAGTTGCCGTTCGACAAGCTCAAGATCGATCGGCAGTTCGTGATGGCGCTTGGCTCCAGCAAGGGGCAGGCCATGATCGAAGCAATGCTGGGCCTGGCGGAGGCTTTCCATCTTGCGGTGGTAGCAGAAGGTATCGAGACGCCAGAGCAGCGAGCGGAATTGCTCGCACATGGCTGTTCGCTGCATCAGGGCTATCTCTATGCACGACCGATGCCGGTGCAGGAGCTGATCGAGCACCTTGTCGCAGGGGATGGCTGGCTGCCGGAAGGGCTGTAAGGGCTGTAAGGGCTGTGAGCCCCGGCAGGCGCCTGAAATCAGCAATCCCGACAGTCAAAAGCCCCGCACCTTGGCACGTGCGGGGCTTTCCTGTGGCGGCTTTCAAGCGATCAGTCCTTCAAGGCTCAGCCCTTCAAGACAGTCAGCCCTTGAGCTGCTCCGGGTCGCGACGCTCGACGGCATAGGGCAGTGCGCTGCGCTCAAGCTCGGTGCCATCTTCCAATGCCAACGCGATCTCTTCATCACGCAGGCTGATCACGGCCAGCAGCTCCAGGCGTCCTTGCTCATCATGGGCTGCCTGCAGCACCTCGCCAAGGGACTTGCCATCGGGAGATGTGACCTTGCTGCCCACCGCCGGCAAGTCGGCCGGCTGCATTGTCGTCAGGCGTTGCAGGCGCTTCTTGACCTGACCGCGGAAGTGGGCACGTGCCACGACTTCCTGACCGGTATAGCAGCCTTTCTTGAAGCTGATCGCGGCGAGGGCTTCCAGATTGAGCATCTGCGGCAGCCAGCTGTCAGTCTGCGCGGAAGTGACCCACTGCAGACCGGCGCGAATATCTTCTAGGCGCCAGCGGGTTTCGTCGCTGGCGGCCACATCGCGTGCGAAAAGCGCCGTCGCGAGGCTTGCCAGGGTGGCATGCGGGCCGACCAGTATCGCGCGCGGGGTATCGCCTGACGGCTGGCGAGCCAGCGCGCAGGTCTGCGGTTCTTCTTCCTCGCTCGACTGCAGGGGCGACTGGAGAACCGAGCGCATGGCCAGGTCGTACGCGGGCAGAGCCGGTGCCGCCAGGGCGTCGGCACAGGCCGCCAGAGTCTGTTCGCCGAGAAGGCCGAGCACGCTCAGCTCGCACGACACCTCCAGCGTCACCTTGTAGAAGGGCGCGAACTTGGCCAGATGGGCGCGCAGCGGTTCGGCGGTGCCAGCCGGCATCACCAGCCACAGGCGCTCTTCGCTGACGCGCAGCAGCTGAGCCATGGCCAGAATGCGCCCCTTGGGTGTGCAGAAGGTCGTCAGCGGCGCCAGCTCGCCATCGACCAGACTCAGCTGCTGTGAGGTCTGCCCCTGCAGAAAGCGTTCGCCATCCTTGCCGCAGACCTCGAGGACTTCGAAATTGCCCAGCGGGGTCAACCCATTTTCGGCCAGGGTGCGGTCAGCTACGCCAGCGATTGGCATGGAGGCATCGTCTGGCTCACCCAGCGTCAGGCGGCCGTCCTCGCCGAGCTGGTAGCCGTGGTCTTGCATCAGCGTCTTGAAGGGATTCATCTACCACCATCCTGTTGCGAAGGAGTGAACTGCCGGTGGCGCTCTGGCAACCATGCGGCATGTCGGATGCCCGCATTGTCACGCGCCAGCTGGCGGCTGTCAGCCCCTTGTGCCTCAAGTGGCAGTAAAAGAACGGGCAAATCTGGGCTCCCGTCCCGCCAGGCGTTTCTGCGGCCTGGCTTGCGAAGCGTCTGCTCCGCGCTGACTGCCAGGCAACCGTGCTATTCTTGACGGCTGCAATGCGCCGCGGCGCCCCTTTTTTACCGCATGACAGGAATGACACGATGGCCAGTTTTTCTCTTACTTTGATCGGCGTCGAGAGCGTCAAGGACGTCAACAAGGTCACCACGGCGCTGATGATGATGGATGGCGTCAAGGAAGCCGAGGTCGGGCGTGGCTTTGCCGAAGTCGACGGTCAGGTGCGTTATGACGCGCTGGTCAAGGCGGTCGAGAAGGCCGGTTACAAGGTCAAGTGACCGCAGTGCGGTGACGCTGGACAGGCGGCGAGCAGGCAACGTCTCATGAGCGGGATCACGGACAGATCAGCGACAGGGAGGTGACGAATGAGCATCGAGGTAATCAGCCGTCGGTCAGGCAGTTTCGTGCAGCGGGTACAGGTCGCTAGCTTTGATGAGTTGCTGGTCGATGTGCCGGCGGTGGTCGGTGGCGACGAGAGCGCTCCGGACCCGCATGACTACTTCGACCTGTCGCTGGGGGCCTGCAAGTCGATCACCGTGCAGATGTATGCAAGGCGCAAGGGCTTGCCGCTGGCGGGGATCACCACCACGGTGGACCGGGACGACAGCGACGAGCGCCGTGGCAGCGACAGCGAATATCGCCTCACGGTCAGCATGCAGTTTCTGGCCGAGGAGGGCCATGAGCTGGACGCCGAGACGCGCGCACGCCTGATCGAGATCTCCGAGCGTTGCCCCATCCATCGCCTGATGACCAGCACCCGGGTCTCGGTGACCAGTCGAGAAGCGCCCGCGAATGAATGATAGCGCTGGGCAATCATCTGTCTGTCGTCAGTTGAAGACCCGACTGACTGCCACCATTGAGAGCGCATGAGCAAACCATTTCGCATCGATTCCAAGTTTCAGCCGGCCGGTGACCAACCGGCGGCCATCGAGAAGCTGATCACCGGCCTGGACGCGGGCCTGGCGCATCAGACCCTCCTGGGCGTGACTGGCTCCGGCAAGACCTTCACGGTGGCCAACATCGTGGAGCGTCTGCAGCGTCCGGCCATCGTCATGGCTCCCAACAAGACGCTGGCGGCGCAGCTGTACGGTGAGTTCAAGTCGTTCTTCCCCGACAACGCCGTCGAATATTTCGTCTCCTATTACGATTACTACCAGCCCGAAGCCTACGTCGCCTCCTCGGACACCTTCATCGAGAAGGATGCCTCGATCAACGACCATATCGAGCAGATGCGCCTGTCGGCGACCAAGGCGCTGCTGGAACGCCGCGATGCGATCATCGTGGTCTCGGTCTCGGCCATCTATGGCCTGGGGGATCCGGATCAATACCTGAAGATGCGTCTGCACTTCAATCGTGGTGAGCAGATAGACCAGCGTGGCTTCCTCAGGCGACTGGCGGAGCTGCAGTACACTCGCAACGACATGGATTTCCGGCGCGGCACCTATCGGGTGCGTGGCGACGTGATCGACATCTTCCCAGCCGACTCCGAAGAGCAGGCGGTGCGTGTCGAGCTGTTCGATGACGAGATCGATTCCATCCGGCTGTTCGATCCGCTGACCGGTGAAGTAACCGAGTCGGTGCCGCGCATGACCATCTATCCCAAGAGTCACTACGTGACGCCGCGCGAGACCATCGTCGCTGCAGTCGATCGCATCAAGGAAGAACTCGTCGAGCGCCTCGATTACCTGCGCAAGCACGACAAGCTGGTCGAGGCCCAGCGCCTGGAGCAGCGTACCCTCTATGACATCGAGATGATGATGGAGCTGGGCTACTGCAACGGCATCGAGAACTACTCGCGCTATCTGTCGGGGCGTGATCCCGGCAATGCGCCGCCGACCTTCTTCGACTACCTGCCCAAGGATGCACTGGTCTTCATCGACGAGTCCCACGTCAGCGTGCCGCAGGTCGGCGGCATGTACCGCGGTGACCGTTCGCGCAAGGAGACGCTGGTGGAGTACGGCTTCCGCCTGCCGTCGGCCCTCGACAACCGCCCGATGAAATTCGAGGAGTGGGAGAGCATCCTTCCGCAGACGATATTCGTCTCGGCGACGCCTGGCCCCTATGAGGAAGAACATGCCGGCCAGGTGGTGGAGCAGGTGGTACGTCCAACTGGACTGCTCGATCCGATCATCGAGGTGCGTTCGGCCTCGACCCAGGTCGATGATGTGCTCTCCGAGATCAAGGCGCGCACCCAGGTGGGCGAGCGCGTGCTTATCACCACGCTGACCAAGCGCATGTCGGAAGACCTGACCGAGTATCTGGGAGAGCATGATGTGCGGGTGCGTTATCTGCACTCCGATATCGACACCGTCGAGCGCGTCGAGATCATACGTGACCTGCGCCTGGGCAAGTTCGATGTGCTGGTCGGTATCAATCTGCTGCGTGAGGGCCTCGATATACCGGAGGTCTCGCTGGTGGCGATCCTGGATGCCGACAAGGAGGGCTTCCTGCGCTCGGAACGCTCGCTGATCCAGACCATCGGCCGCGCGGCGCGTAACGCCAACGGCAAGGCCATTCTGTACGGGGATCGCATCACCGATTCCATGCAGCGGGCCATCGCCGAGACCGAACGCCGTCGCGAGAAGCAGATGGCCTTCAACGACGAGCACGGCATCACGCCGCGCACCATCACCAAGTCGGTGGCGGATATCATGGAAGGTGCCCAGGCACCGGGCCGCAAGAGCAGCCGTCGCAAGGGCAGCGAGCGTCAGGTGGCGGAAGAGACGCCGGACTACGCCGCACTGGCGGCCGAAGGGCCTCAGGCGCTCGAGAAGGAGATCAGCCGTCTCGAAGATGCCATGTTTGCCGCGGCCAAGAACCTCGAGTTCGAGGAAGCCGGTCGACTGCGCGATCAGATCAACGATGTCCGCAATCGCCTGATCGCGCTGGGCTGACGCCGCTCTCCATCGACCAGCTTTCGCGTTGCCAAAGGCATTACCCTGCGCGCCCGACGATGTCACCCATCGTCGGGCGCGTGGCGTTCAGGGCTGGCGTTGGCACCAGCGCGCGGCGGATATGTGTTGCGCAAGTGTCATCAGCGAGTTATCCCGTTATCTTGCCTATGCCTCGCAGATCATCACATTGCAGCTCAGTGCATGGCTCAGGGGCAACCGGTTGCTCGGGGAGGGTGGCAGGATTGCTTCTCTTACAACCTTGGGCGTAGCCGGGCAGGGGGCTGCGGCGCGTCCTGATGGTGCAAGAGGAGAGGGAAATCCTGTTATCCGCGTGTTGGCATGTGCCAATGACTGGCTTTGATCGGGTTTTCCGAGGATTGTCTGGCCACATTGGAAAGCGTGGTGCTTTTCGCTATTGGCAGGCTGCCGGGCCGCATTCATGAGCGCCCAAACGGTCACTTTACATGCGTATTCGCTGCTGCCAATAATGCTTTCAAGGCATTCCTGACGTGTCGACCCCCTGCCTGCAGGCTGGCAGCGGCGCACAAGGTCAGCGAATGACAGACACTGTCGCCAGCCTTTTTCGGTCAGCCCAGCGTTGGCACCAGGCGTCAGTCAGGTCTGCCCGGCCGTAGTACAACAATAATCGGGAACAGGAATTCTCATCATGATGCGCAGGTCTCTTCTCGCTCTCGGTATCGCCGCGGCGATGTCCACCCAGGCTCAGGCCGATATCACCATCGCCATGGCAGGCCCTGTCACGGGGCCGGTCGCCCAGTACGGTGACATGCAGTTCATCGGTGCCGAGATGGCCATCGAGCGGATCAATGCCGCCGGTGGCGTCGACGGCGAGATGCTCAAGGGCGTCAAATACGACGACGCCTGTGATCCCAAGCAGGCGGTGGCGGTGGCCAACCAGATCGTCAATGACGGTGTCCAGTACGTGATCGGCCACCTGTGCTCCAGCGCGACCCAGCCGGCCTCGGACATCTACGCCGAGGAAGGCGTGATGATGATCACGGCGGCGTCCACCAGCCCGACCATCACCGAGCAGGGCTATGAGCTGGTCTTCCGCACCATCGGCCTGGATTCCCTGCAGGGGCCGGTCGCCGGGCGCTATATCGCCGAGACGGTCAAGCCCAAGCACATGGCCGTGATCCACGACAAGCAGCAGTACGGGGAAGGCATCGCCACCGGCGTGCGCGACACCGTCGAGGAAGCAGGCATCGATGTGGTGCTGTTCGAGGGCATCACGGCAGGCGACAAGGATTTTTCGGCGCTGATCTCCAAGCTCAAGAAGGAGAACGTCGACTTCGTCTACTACGGCGGCTATCACCCGGAGCTGGGCCTCTTGCTGCGTCAGTCGCGTGAGCTGGGCTTCGATGCACCCTTCATGGGCCCGGAAGGGGTCGGCAACCCGGACATTTCCAAGATCGCCGGTCAGGCCTCCGAAGGGCTTTACGTGACGCTGCCGCCGGCCTTCGAGACAGACCCGAAGAACGCCGATCTGGTCGCGGCCTTCAAGGACAAGGATCAGGACCCCTCCGGCCCGTTCGTCATGCCGGCCTACACCGCGGTGGAGCTCATCGCCGATGGCATCAAGGGCGCCGACTCCACCGACCCCTATGACGTCGCCGAATATCTCAAGGCCAACAGCTTCGACACGCCCATCGGCAAGGTCGAATACGACGAGAAGGGCGATCTGAAGGACTTCAACTTCGTCGTCTACAACTGGCACGCCGACGGAACCAAGAGCGAAGCGGCACATTGATCATCGGCTGGCCTCTGCTCGTCTGAGCTCAGCCTTCGCCACGGCCATGTGACATCACATCTGGCACCTCATTCGAGCGATCATTTGAGAGAGTAGTTGAGACCTCATTTGGCCGTGGTGGATCACCCCCGAGACGCTTCCCGTCATGCCACCTGGCATGGCGGGCTTCTCCGTTCGGTCGAGTCCACGGTGATGCAATATCGCCGTGCCCTCCCGTTGTCGCCGCACATGCGGCATTTCCCTGACGGTCACCGGCCACAAGCCGACGACAGTCGCGGCCAAGGGTCGTTCCATGGAAGACATCCTCTACTTCCTGCAACAGGTCATCAATGGCCTGACCATCGGCAGTACCTATGCCTTGATCGCCATCGGCTACACGATGGTCTATGGCATCATCGGCATGATCAATTTCGCCCACGGCGAGATCTACATGATCGGCACCTACGTGACCTTCATCGTTATCGCGGCGCTGGGCATGCTGGGTATCGCCAACCCCTTCTTTCTGATGGCGGCCGCCTTGCTGGTGGCGGTGCTGGTGTCCTGTGCCTACGGCTTTGCTGTGGAGCGGGTGGCCTATCGCCCGGTACGTGGCTCCAAGCGTCTGATCGCGCTGATCTCGGCGATCGGCATGTCGATCTTCCTGCAGAACTACATGCGTCTGGCCCAGGGCTCGCGGGACATGGCGATCTCCAGCCTGATCCCGGGCGGCTGGGAGTTCGGGCTGGAAAGCTTCGCAGTCAATCTCTCCTACATGCAGGTGATCATCTTCAGCGTCACTCTGGTGTGCATGCTGCTGCTGTCGTCCTTCATCTCGCGCTCGCGCCTGGGGCGTGCCTGCCGTGCCTGCTCGCAGGATGCCGGCATGGCACGTCTGCTGGGCATCAATACCGACATGATCATCTCGATGACCTTCGTGATCGGGGCGGCGCTTGCCGCCGTGGCAGGCCTGCTGCTCGGCATGTACTACGGCGTGGTCAATCCCTACATCGGCTTCCTTGCCGGCCTCAAGGCGTTCACGGCGGCGGTGCTGGGCGGTATCGGCAGCATCCCCGGCGCCATGCTGGGTGGCCTGCTGCTGGGCGTCGCGGAGGCGCTGACCGGCGGTTACCTGTCGACTGAATACAAGGACGTGGTGGCCTTCGGACTGCTGATCCTGATTCTGCTGTTCCGTCCCTCCGGGATTCTCGGCAAGCCCGAAGTGGAGAAGATCTGATGCCCAAGCTTGCGAAACAGACTTTGAAGACAGCGGGTACCTCACCCGCCGAGACGATTCCGCCACAGCCTTCCTATCGGCGTCCCTGGTGGTCGGCACTTGCGGCCGCCGTGCTGACCCTCGTGCTGGGGGGCTCGGTATTGGGTGTGCAGCTCGAGTCCACCGGCATCACCACCACAGTACGCTTGATGGGCATGGACACCTGGGGATGGTTGCTGGCCGCGGCGCTGGCTGTCTTCCTGCATCAGCTGGTACGTCCGCAGATAGAGGAGTGGCGCGCACGCACGCGCAAACCTTCACGTTTCAGCGTCCCTGATGTCATGAGCGGTCAGAAGCGTCAGCTGTGGATCATGCTGGCCATCGGTGCGTTGCTGATCTTCCCGTTCCTCTCCAACCGCTCGGCGGTGGACCTCGCCACCCTGACGCTGATCTACATCATGCTGGGCCTGGGGCTCAACGTGGTGGTAGGGCTCGCCGGGCTGCTGGATCTCGGCTACGTGGGCTTCTACGCCGTTGGGGCCTATACCTATGCGCTGCTCAACAGCTATCTGGGCTTCAGCTTCTGGGAGGCATTGCCCATCGCCGGATTGATGACGGCGCTGTTCGGCTATCTGCTTGGCTTCCCCGTGCTACGGCTGCGTGGTGACTATCTGGCCATCGTGACGCTGGGCTTCGGCGAGATCATCCGCATCCTGCTCAACAACTGGACCGAGTTGACTGGCGGCCCGAATGGCATCGCGCGCATTCCCAAGCCGACCTTGTTCAATCTCGAGTTCTCGCGGCGGGCCGACGAGGGCAACATCGCCTTCCATGAGTTCTTCGGCATCGACTATGACCCGGCCCTCAAGGTGATCTACCTGTATCTGCTGGCCTTGATTCTGGTGCTGATCACGCTGTTCGTGATCTACCGCTTGCTGCGCATGCCCATCGGGCGGGCGTGGGAGGCGCTGCGCGAGGATGACATCGCCTGTCGCTCGCTGGGGATGAACCCCACCGGTATCAAGCTCTCGGCCTTCACGATCGGTGCGAGCTTCGCCGGTTTCGCCGGTGCCTTCTTCGCTGCGCGTCAGGGTTTCATCAGCCCAGAATCCTTCACCTTCATCGAGTCGGCGATCATTCTGGCCATCGTGGTGCTGGGGGGAATGGGCTCGCAATTGGGTGTGATTCTGGCCGCGATCGCCATGACGCTGTTGCCGGAGCTGGCACGCGAATTCAATGAATATCGCATGCTGCTGTTCGGACTGATGATGGTGCTGATGATGGTATGGCGTCCTCAGGGCCTGGTGCCGCTCAAACGACCGCAGATGGAGCTCGACCGTGGCTGACACACATGATAAGCAGGTCCACGACAGGCAAGGCCTCAACAAGGCAGCACCAGCCACCTCCTCACATCGTCAGGCGCGCGCTGAGGGTGGGGCACCGTTGCTGGATGTGCGTGACCTCACCATGCAGTTCGGTGGCCTCAAGGCCGTGGATGGGGTGACGCTTCAGGTACATCCGGGGGAGGTGGTGTCGGTCATCGGACCGAATGGTGCAGGCAAGACCACCGTCTTCAACTGCATTTCCGGCTTCTATCAGCCGACTGGCGGCGAGGTGTATTTCCAGAACCGCGCCATGCATCGTCTGCCGGGCTACCGAATTGCTCAGGCTGGCATGGTGCGCACCTTCCAGAACGTGCGGTTGTTCAAGGAGATGACCGTCATCGAGAACCTGCTGGTGGCGCAGCACATGCACGCCGAACGCAACCTTCTCAAGGGACTGTTCAAGACGCCGGGCTATCGACGCAGTGAAAAGGCGCTGATGCAGCATGCCGGCGACTGGCTGGAGCGAGTCGGTCTGCTCGAATTCGCCAACCGCGAGGCGGGCAATCTGGCCTATGGCCAGCAGCGTCGGCTCGAGATCGCGCGCTGCATGGTCGCCAGGCCGCGGCTGCTGATGCTGGATGAGCCGGCGGCGGGCCTCAATCCCAATGAAACGCGCGATCTGGATGACCTGATCGTCAGCCTGACCCGCGATGAGGGCATCTCGGTGCTGTTGATCGAGCATGACATGAGTCTGGTAATGGGCATCTCGGACCACATCTACGTGGTCAATCAGGGCCAGCCGCTGGCGGATGGCAGTCCGGAAGACATACGGCGCAATGATGCCGTGATCAAGGCCTATCTGGGGGAAGAGTGATCATGAGTGAGCATGTCGAAGACGTGACACCCGAGGCCACGCTTGCCGGTGAGGAGCTCGCGCCCCGGGAGGCCATGCTGGCCCTCGAGCATCTGACCACCCACTACGGGCCGGTGCAGGCGCTCAATGATGTCTCGCTGGCCGTCGGACAGGGAGAGATCGTGACGCTGATCGGTGCCAACGGTGCCGGCAAGACGACGCTTCTGATGTCGATCTGTGGCGATCCGCGTCCGACCAGCGGGCGGGTGTGGTTCGAGGGCGAGGAGATCACCGGTACACCCACGGCGCGTGTGATGCGTGGAGGGCTGTCGGTGGTGCCGGAAGGTCGCCGCATCTTCACCGGCATGACGGTGGAGGAGAATCTTGCCATGGGCGGCTATTACCAGAGCAAGGAGGAAAACGAGCGCAGTATCGAGCACGTGCTGGGGCTCTTCCCGCGCCTCAAGGAACGCTTTCAGCAGCGCGGCGGCACCATGTCCGGCGGAGAGCAGCAGATGTTGGCCATCGGGCGCGCCCTGATGAGTCGGCCGCGGCTGTTGTTGCTCGATGAGCCATCGCTGGGGCTGGCGCCCATCGTGATCGGGCA
The DNA here is from genome assembly GCF_030264805.1 of Cobetia sp. LC6. Taxonomy (NCBI): domain Bacteria; kingdom Pseudomonadati; phylum Pseudomonadota; class Gammaproteobacteria; order Oceanospirillales; family Halomonadaceae; genus Cobetia; species Cobetia sp. LC6. The sequence continues at coordinate 205,338 of NZ_JASSPL010000005.1, forward strand.
GATCTTCGAGATCGTAGAGCAGCTGCGCGAGCAGGGCACCACCATCTTCCTGGTGGAGCAGAATGCCCATCGCGCCCTGTCGATCGCCGATCGCGGTTATGTGCTGGAGCATGGTCGCGTGGTGCTGGCGGACAGCGGCAAGGCGCTGCTGGCCAATGATGACGTGCGTCGTGCCTATCTTGGCGGCTGAGAGGCCTGGCACGTGATTCGCTGTCGCGCCTCACCAGAGGAAGGCAATGCAAAAGAACGCGCCCCTGTCACTGAAACCTCGGTGGCAGGGGCGCGTTCTTGAGGATGCGATGCAGGGTGCGAGCCAGGGGGGCGGGTAAAGTGGCGTGAATGGCTTACGCCGAGAGAGGTGTCATGAATTCTTCCGGAGCATAGGCGACGCCGTCATGGATACGGTAATGATCGGTAGGGCCGGAGACCTGGCAATTGCTGACGCAGGCCTGGCTGGCGGGAAGCTGGCGCAAGGGATAGCGCACGCCGGATTGACATAGCTCCAGCATCTTCTTGAGCGCGCTGCGCTCACAGAAACCGCACAGGCACTCCAGGGCGTTGTCGAGGCAGTCTTCTTCGCTCATGCCCGCCCCATAGATGCGATTGTCATCACAGACGACGAATCCAAGAGCCCCGGGGGATGTGGCGGGTGTTGTCATGTCTGCTGCCGTTTCAGGTACTGCACTGAGAATGTTGTCAGCCATGATGAACCTCATTGTGATGGGGTATTCCGGCTTCTTCGAGCCAGTCGCTAGCTTGTCTGCCCATGACCCTCTCTGGTCATGCCTCATCCCAGAGTAGACGGCGGTCGTCAAACTGCCATGCAAATCTGTTTGGTGCGTCAAGGACAAATCGATGCTGCGTCAGAAATGTGACAGAGAAGTGACATTCAGGTGACTGTCCGGGGCTCATGCCTGACGTTTTCAGGGCGGCTGGCAGCCAGGCGACTGGCGGTAACGTGCGTTGAGCGCCAGCAATATCGCGATACTCTCGACATCGAAGGCCCCACTGATCGACCCGGGACGAAAGTGTGCCTGGAACGCGGCAATCGCCAATTCGGGCCGTGCGACGTCCACTGGGTAGCCGTAATGCGTCAGCGCCGTGAGCAGAACCTCTCGTGATGGCAGCCCTTCGCTTGCCAGCTGGCGCTGGAAGCACAGCACGTCAGAGGTGCGTGGCCAGGCACCGATGCCGGCGTCATGCAGACGTTGCCAGGGGAATCGCGGGCCGGGGTCGGTCTTGCGCTCAGGGGCGATGTCCGAGTGCCCGACGATATCCACCGCCTTGATGCCATGGCGCGCGATGATGGGCTTGAGCAGCGTGATTAATGCAGTGATCTGCGCCTCGCTCCACGGTGCGAAGCCACGTGAGGGGGCCCAGCGCCTGGCGACCGCCTCCCTGGCATCTTCCTGCTCGCCTCCCTGCAATGGCTCCAGTGCCAGGGGCCCGGCATTGACGATCTCGATACCGATGGAGGTGTCATTGAGATTGCTGCGCTCACCCCACTGGCTGACGCCGGCATGCCAGGCGCGGCGCGCTTCCGGCACCAGCGGATAGACGCGCGGCAGGCCGGTCGCGGGCATCGGCGCCGACAGCAGATAATGCGCGCTGACCTGAGAGCCCGTCAGGCTGAGCAGGGAGCCGTGCAGATCATCATCGGTGTAGTGAAGTACCAGATGGCGAACCCGTGAATTGCTCTTGCCGTGGGGGGGGGAGGGCGTCACCCAGTCTAAGGTATCGCTCCCGATACCTGCGCCAGAACCCGACTGGGTGCCACAGCCTGCCAGCAACATCGTGAGCGCGGCAGCGGCCAGCGACAGCAGACGCCGCGAGAAGAAGCGTCGCGGGAAGAGGCGTGGCGAGAAGGAGGGGGGTGAACAGTCGCGTGGCGTCATTGAGCAATCATCGTGGCTGAAGAAGGGGGAGTCTGCATGACAGGACGGTACCGCAACGGGGCGGCGGCAGTCGCCTCGCGATACACTCGACTGCCGGCAGCGAAGCAGGTGGCTCAGGGCGGCAGAGCCTTGCGCAGACTGGGCCATAACCTGCTGAATTCTCATGACTTGCGGGTTGCAGGATTCGCTCTGCCGCCGCGTGCTCGCATGAGGTATAATCCCGCGCACCTGACCTGACGCTCGCCCCGTGGCGGCGCGATTGCCGTGCCTGACAACAGTAATCGCCCCTGTGCCCTGCGCGCCAGTGTGTCTGTCTTTTCCATCGCTTGCCCTTGAGGAGCCGATCCTGATGACCGTGATCCGCCAGGATGACCTGATCCAGAGCGTCGCCGACGCGCTGCAGTACATCTCCTACTACCATCCGAAGGATTTCATCGACGCCATGAACGCGGCGTACGAGCGTGAAGAGAATCCTGCCGCCAAGGATGCCATCGCGCAGATCCTGATCAACTCCCGGATGTGTGCCCTGGGTCATCGTCCCATCTGTCAGGACACCGGTATCGTCACCGTCTTCGTTCACGTCGGCATGAACGTGAGCTTCGATGCCGACATGAGCCTGGATGACATGATCAACGAAGGCGTGCGTCGCGCCTATCTTCTGCCGGACAACGTGCTGCGTGCCTCCGTGCTGGCAGACCCGGACGGCAAGCGTGCCAACACCAAGGACAACACGCCGGCCATCATTCACCACAAGCTGGTGCCGGGTGACAGCGTCGAGATCCACGTCGCGGCCAAGGGCGGCGGCAGCGAAGCCAAGTCCAAGTTCGCGATGCTCAATCCCTCCGACTCCGTGGTCGACTGGGTGCTGGAGCAGATTCCGAAGATGGGCGCTGGCTGGTGTCCGCCCGGCATGCTGGGCATCGGCATCGGCGGTACCGCCGAGAAGGCGATGCAGCTGGCCAAGGAGTCCCTGCTCGAGCCGATCGATATCCAGGAGCTGCAGGCGCGTGGTGCCTCCAACCGTGCCGAAGAGCTCCGTCTCGAGCTGTTCAAGAAGGTCAACGCGACTGGTGTCGGCGCCCAGGGGCTCGGTGGCCTGACTACCGTACTCGATATCAAGGTCATGGATTACCCGACCCACGCGGCCAACAAGCCGGTGGCGATCATCCCGAACTGCGCGGCGACCCGTCACGTGCACTTCACTCTGGATGGCAGCGGTGCGGCAGAACTGCCGGCACCCAAGCTCGAGGACTGGCCGGAAATCACCCGTGAAGCGGGCGACAGCGTCAAGCGTGTCAACCTCGATACCGTGACGCCTGAGGAAGTGCAGAGCTGGCAGCCGGGCGACACCCTACTGCTCAACGGCAAGCTGCTGACTGGCCGTGATGCGGCTCACAAGCGCATGACCGAGATGCTGGCGCGCGGCGAGCAGCTGCCGGTCGACCTCAAGGGTCGCTTCATCTATTACGTCGGCCCGGTCGACCCGATCCGTGACGAAGTCGTCGGTCCGGCTGGCCCGACCACCGCGACCCGCATGGACAAGTTCACGCGTACGCTGCTGGAAGAGACAGGTCTCTTGGGCATGGTTGGCAAGGCAGAGCGTGGCCCGACCGCGATCGACGCCATCCGTGACAACAAGTCCAGCTACCTGATGGCCGTCGGCGGCGCTGCCTACCTGGTCGCCCAGGCGATCAAGAAATCCCGTGTGCTGGCATTTGAAGACCTGGGCATGGAAGCGATCTACGAATTCGAGGTCGAAGACATGCCGGTGACCGTGGCCGTCGACAGCGCGGGTGTCTCCGTGCACCAGACGGGCCCGGCCAAGTGGAAGGAAATCATCGCTGAGCGTGCATGATGGCCCTGTCGTGATACGCCGTCGTATCGTGTGGATATGACCTGAAGACCCCCGCCGGTGATGGCATGCCGGCGGGGGTCTTCGTCTGTGTGCCGTCGATGTCATGGCATCGTTGCGCGCACTGCTGTGGCATACTCTGGCAACCCTGACGCCTGCAATGGAGCTGCAATGACCGCCTGGTTACTTGGCTTTCTGCTGTTGAGCAGTCACATTCTGGGTGCGATGACCGCCGTCATGGCCCTGATGTCCAGTCGTACCTCCCAGGGTGCGATCGCCTGGATTCTGTGTCTGCTGACCTTTCCCTACGTCGCCCTGCCACTGTACTGGGTATTCGGGCGCCCACGTTTCTATGGTTATGTCAGTGCTCGCGAGGAGCGCGACTCGACCATGCGCCGCGTCTTGATGCGTTTCCGTCCCAAACTGTCGCCGTGGCTGTCACGCCCGCTGGGCGGCAATCCCACCCATCTGGATGCCATAGAGCGCCTGGCGATGATGCCTGTCACCACCGGCAACCGCGCCAAGTTGTTGATCAATGGCGAGCACACCTTCGATTCGCTGTTTCATGCCATCGATACCGCCGAGGATTACATCCTGATCCAGTTCTTCATCGTGCGAAACGATGAACTGGGGGTGCGTCTCAAGCAGAAGTTGATGCGCCGCGCCGAACGCGGCGTGCGGGTCTGTTTCCTGTATGACGAGATCGGCTCGCGCAAGCTGCCCGACGGCTATCTGAATGATCTGATGGAATCGGGGTGTGAGGTCAGTGCCTTCAATTCCTCGCGGGGCTGGCGCCATCGTTTCCAGATCAACTTCCGTAATCATCGCAAGATCACCGTCATCGACGGCCGTGTCGGCTTCGTGGGCGGGCTGAATGTCGGCAATGAATATCTGGGCCATTCCGAGCGTTACGGGGCCTGGCGTGATACCCATCTCAAGCTTGAGGGCCCCAGCGTGATGGGCCTGCAGGAAGCCTTCTGGGAAGACTGGCACTGGGCGACCGGTGAGGTGCTGTCGCTTGAATGGCAGCCGCAGATCAGCTGTGACGAATGTCAGCATGTAGTGATCGTGCCTTCCGGCCCGGCGGACCGCCGCGAGACGGCCAGCCTGCTGGTGCAGCAGGCGATTCACTCCTCGGTCAGCCGCATCTGGATCACCAGCCCTTATTTCGTGCCGGACCAGGGCGTGCAGGATGCGCTCAAGATCGCTGCGCTGCGCGGGGTGGATGTGCGGGTGATGATTCCTGAGCGACCCGATCACCTGCTGGTGTTCCTGTCGGCGTTCTCGTTCCTGTCCGAGATGATTCGCTCCGGCGTGCGCGTCTTCCGCTATCAGCCAGGCTTCCTGCATCAGAAGGTGATGTTGATGGATAGTCATACGGCAACCATCGGCACCGTCAATCTCGACAACCGCTCCTTCCGCCTCAACTTCGAGATCACGGCGTTCGTGCCTGATCATCAGTTCGCCTCGGAAGTGGAGGCGATGCTCGAAGAGGACTTCCGCCACTGTCGTGAAATCAGCTGCGAAGAGCTGGATGCGCGGCCGATGTGGCGCAAGCTGGTCTCGCGCGCGGCCTATCTGCTGGCTCCCATCCAGTAATCCAGCATCCTGCATGCGACAAGCGCCTGCCGAGCTGAGCAAAACTCGCTCGGCAGGTCTTGCCAATCGCCGCGCCAGCAGGCATCTTCTCGCTATAACTGATCGCCTTCTTATTTCTTAAAAGAATAAGGTGAGAGCCTTGAGGTGCTTCGCATGCCATGCACGCGAAGCGTCGCCGGGGCCGGCGACTTCATGATTCAGCGCTGAGACCTGCCATGACTGCTCAAGACCCCACCGCTAGCCACGCGCCTTCCATCGACTATCAGTTTCGCGATGATGCGGATGTGATCGCCTTCGCGCGCCAGCACGTCGGTGCTCGATATCCGGGCTTCGCGACCGCTGAAGCACTTCAGGTCGAAGAGATCGGCGATGGCAACATCAACTATGTCTATCGCGTCTGCACGCCGGACCGCTCCGCCTCGGTAATCGTCAAGCAGGGCCTGCCCTGGGTGCGTATCATCGGCGAAAGCTGGCCGCTGTCGCTGGTGCGTGTGCGCATCGAGGCTGAAACCCTGCAGTTCGAGGCAGACTGCGCGCCGGACCTGGTGCCGGCGCTTCATCACTTCGATGAAGCTCGTTCAGCGATCGTGATGGAAGATATCGGCGATCACCGCAATCTGCGCCATGCCTTTCTGGCGCGCGCGTCATTGCCACGGCTGGGCGAGCAGATGGGGCATTTTCTGGCCACTACGCTTTATCGCAGCAGCGATCTGGCACTCGATGCCCACGACAAGAAGGCGCGCGTCGCCCGCTTCATCAATCCCGATCAGTGCAAGATCACCGAAGACCTGTTCTTCATAGATCCGTTCTGTGATCACGAGCGCAACAGCATCAATCCGGCGCTGCGCGCGGATGCCGAAGCCCTGTGGCAGGACGCCGCCTTGAAGGTTGAAGTGGCGGAGCTCAAGCAGCGTTTCCTGTCCGCGCCCGAGGCACTGCTGCATGGCGATCTGCATGCCGGTTCGATCTTCGTGCGTGAAGACAGCACCAAGGTCATTGATCCGGAATTCGGCTTCTTCGGTCCGGCGGGTTTCGATATCGGCAGCTGGCTGGCGGCACTGTGGCTGGCGGCCTGTGCGCATACCGAGCTTGAGGGAGAGCAGGGCGACAAGCGTGACTACGTGGCCCAGCTGCGCGCCCAGGCGGTCGCCAGCTGGGATAACTTCGCTCGTGAGTATCGTGAGCAGGCCGCCAACACGCCGGATGCCAGCTTCGCTGCGCCGAGCGTGGCTGAGCGTCTATTGGCTCGCATGTTGCGGGATGCGCTCGGTTACGCCGGCTGTGAGCTGATCCGTCGTACCGTGGGGCTTGCGCATATTCTGGAACTCGAATCCATCAGCGATGATACCACCCGCGCACGCGCCGAGCGGCGGGCGCTGGCGCTCGGGCGCGAGCTGATCATGGTGCGCGAAAGCCTGAGCGACATCCAGGCCATTGATGCCCTGGTAGCGCGTCACCTCGCCTGAGGGTTGGCATGCTAGGCAGGAGTCGGGCGTTCAGGGCCCGGCTAGGGTAGACTCTGCGCTCCGCACCCACGCGTTTGCACTTTCACGCGCGTGGTTCAGTCGAGGAGCATGGTGCTTTATAGGGAATGTATTCCTGCCATCGCCTTTCCGAGACGTTTGCCTTTTCAAGAAGAGATTTTCATGGCCCTGTCTTCCACGCCTTACAAGGTGGATCTGTCGCTGACCGACCTGGATCGCGGCGTCTACGAGACCCTGCGCTTCACGGTGGCTCGTCATCCCTCCGAAACCGAACTGCGTCTCTGCGTGCGCCTGCTGGGCCACGCCCTGTGGTACAGCGAGAACATCGCGTTCGGTCGCGGCCTGTCCGATGTCGATGAGCCGGCGCTGTGGGAAAAGAGCCTCGATGGTCGTGTCCTGCACTGGATCGAAGTCGGTCAGCCGGATGCCGAGCGCCTGACCTGGTGCTCGCGCCGCACCGAGCGTACCTCGCTGCTGGCCTATGGCAGCCTGCGCGTGTGGGAAACCAAGGTCGTGCCGGCAGTGGCGGGGCTCTCCAACCTTAACATCGCGGCCGTGCCGGAAGGTTCGCTGGACGCCATAACCGAGTCGCTGCCACGCAACATCAAGTGGACCGTGATGATCTCCGAAGGCACCATCTTCATCACCGATGACAACGGCCAGCACGAGATCAACCTCGAGTGGCTGAAGGGCGAGCGCTGAGCGGCATCTGCCTCGCCTCGCGTTGGGTGTAGTGGCTTCGCATCAGACCCCAAACACATCGCCCCCGCAAGCCAAGCTTGCGGGGGCGATGTGTTTGGGGATGGCTCAGCCGGTCCAAGAAAGTAGGATCGAGGTTTAGATGACGCTCAGGTCCTTGTCGACCATCAGGCGGCCTCTGCCATTTTCCTTGGCGTGATAGAGGGCGTCATCGCTGCGCTTGACCCAGCTCGACAGGGTATCATCGGCGTGCAATTCGCTGGCGCCGGTGCTGAAGAGGATTACGCCATGTAGCAGAGGCGAGGCTTCGCAGCGCTCCCGCAAGTTTCTATCGAACTGGCGAGCCGTCGCCAAGGTCCCGGGGATCAGGATCATGAACTCCTCGCCGCCATAGCGTCCCGCTTCCCCTGAGAATTCCTGCGTCAGCTGGCTGACATGGCGTGAGAACTCTTCCAGTACTGTGTCGCCGTAAGGGTGCCCGTGGTTGTCATTGATCATCTTGAAGTGATCCAGGTCACAGATCAGCAGGCAGGCACTTTGCGAACTTCTGATCCAGGCTTTGGCCTGTTCGTGGATGGCGCGGTGGTTGTAGAGGCCAGTCAGGCTATCCAGCATGCTGAGGCGCTCGAGCCGTGCGGCATAGGCATTGGCGATATCTCGCTCTTCGTGGATGCGCTTGGCGTATCCGGCAATTACTACACTGAGCAGTCCGAAGGACAGCGTATAGCTGAAGCCCATATCGAGGAAGCGCATGCCCTCGGATGGATAGGCACTGACCAGTCCCGGTCTTGCCTGTTCAAACGCCAGCAACCCCCAAGGCATGAACATCAGACCGATTATGATGACGCCCCGGCGCCTGGGGTTGTCGGGGAGTACGGCAAGCACATAAGCCGATGCCATCAAGTAGAACAGCAGGGTCGGGCCGGTCGCGCCATGATTGAACAACCAGTTGCCCGGTAGCATCACAAAGGTCACCAAGGTGCAGAACAGCCAGGCCATACGCTGAAATTCACCATGAAAGCGCGAGCGATACCAAATTAGAGCGATGAATGCGCTGATGATGGTCAGCACGATGTTATACGCCGGTAGGGTAAGGTCCAGCAGGGAATTGAAGAGGGCAGAGATCAACCCGATGAAGATAGCGGAAACGAGAAAGCCATGGTGGAGTGTCTCACGCGCGGATCCGGTCCCACCAACTAGCCACCGCCAAGAGGCAACTATCATTTTCAATGGGCTGACCATGTGACCTCGGGTAACGAGATTTCAGTGCACAGCAGGCACCAGTTGGGAAAGACTGGATAATACTACGGCCCATCATCAGTCACATCTCGCTGGAGCCAACGATAAGATTGTTAACTCTATACCAACGCAGAGGAGGGCAAAAGATTGCCGTATATAGCGTCATGCGCAATGGCGTTCAGTAGTTTTGCTGAAGCGGCGCAAAAGCTACCTGCAGGGTGCGTATCTCGTCAGCTACCCGGAGCGACTTTGTGTGGATTGTGGCAGTCTCCTTTATTTCCAGGGCGTGTAGCGGTAGCTGTCGGGATCGTTGGCATCCGGGCTGTCGGCTTCCTTGAGGCGCACAAGAGTGTTGCCATCGTCATCCTCTTCGACCCCCGTTACCGTCACCGGAAAGTTGGGCGACAGGGCATCGAGTGCCGGCCATTGCCCCTTGGTGATCTGGCTGCCGGCAGCAGGGACACTGTCGGCGCTGACCTTGATGGGGTCTCCGCTGACACTGGTGCCGCTCTTGAGTATGGACGTAAGCGTGAATTGGATCATCGGTAGGTAACTCCTAGACGATTGTCGTTTATGGGGCGCTGCATTCGAAGGTGCGCAAGAATGGCTGCTTCATGAACATGCGTCGCACCCGGGCATTTTGCAATGCCGACAGCTGATTCAGGCGTCACTGCGACACCAGATCACGACGCAGGTAAAGAAATGTGAGATTCCTGCTTTTCTTTTTGAGATCAATGCGGTACATTACGTCTCGTCTTGAGGGGGAAGCTCTTCCAGACACTGTCGGGACGTGGCGCAGCTTGGTAGCGCGCTGCAATGGGGTTGCAGAGGTCGCAGGTTCGAATCCTGTCGTCCCGACCAGATTCAAGTGAAAAGGCCATCCGGTAACGGATGGCCTTTTTGTGTTTTCGCATGTCCTGAAGATGCCCATCTCGTCACTATTCACTCACTGCTCTTCATTTTTCAGCTCCCGATTTCCATTCTTCATCACCATTCTCGCGATGACCCGCCTGCCTCGCGTATCTCTCCTTTGGTTCGTATTGCTCTCTTTCCTTGCCTCTCAGCTCAATCAGCACTGTGCTCGCGCAAGCGCTTTTCTATTGATCCAGGCAGATGCCACTGGCATCTGGCCCAGAAGTCGCTGCCGCTTGAGTTGATCTGGATCAATTGACTGTCGGTTCGAAGTGCGGGGCAGGTAGGGTGATTTCTCTGATCATGAAAGTATTAGATTTTTCGTATATACTGCGCCAGTCGATATTGGGGGTGATAATGAAAATCATAGACGTTCACACGGCATCTCGATTCAATCCCGAACGATCCATCCTTAAAGAACAGCTGGGCGGGAGGCTACGTGGTGCAGACCTGCGCCGTGGCCGCCGAGAACTATTGCTTCGAGGTCTCTCAGTCGCGCCACTTCATCCTGGGATTTGAGGTCGCGGGCGCACGCAGTGCAGAATTTCTGTCGATCATCACCGAGGATTACGTCTTTCAGCATCCCGGCATTCGCCCGGAAACGCTCTCGGCCTACCTGCAGGATCGCGCCCGACATCCGCTGCGTCGTCGCGCTGCTTCTGCGCCTTCCGCCACTGCGACGGGCGCTGCACGGCGCAGTGTCACCAGCATTGCCGTTGGCTGATGATGCTTGAGGCAACGCTTTCCAGCGAATATCGTTGCACCGTGCTGAGGTGAAAAGCAGGCCAGATGTAGGCAAGAGACAGCCAAGCACAGGGCTAGCGAGGCAGCAAGGAAGACAGCCAGGAAGAAAAGGCTACAAGGACAGTCAAAACGCGCAGGGCAAGGAAGGGTGGAACGCAGCGCTGGGGGAGGGGAGTCGTTCAGAGAAGACTGCACGGGTTTTTCACTTTTTACGACGTTCACTTTTCGCCGTGCGCTTGAGCGACCCATCTAGTCGCGAGGCGGGCCGCGGATCACTCCCGGGTCAGGTAGCGCCTGAACGCCCAGACCGTACTGGCCAGGCTCACACAGCAGAGCAGCGGCAGGGCGACATCGAGACAGGAATCCAGATTCCAGTGCTGCAGCAGGCCGTAGTCCCAGTTCTCTGCCTTGGGTCCATCGCCCTTGTATTCATGCTGAGCGATCTCACGGCCCAGAAACAGGGCGACGGCGATGGCACCTGCCGACCCCACGCCAAACAGCGGCCACAGCGCCAGCTGGATCAGCACTGCGATCACGCCGTGCTGAACGGCACTGTCCAGAATCTCGGCCGTCATGGGTCAGCCATCATGCTTGAGGCCTCATGCTTGAGAGCTCATTCTCGAAAGCCATCTCTCGCCCCCCATTTCTCGGCCCTCGTTTTTCGATCAAGTTCATGCCCCTCACGCATAGCCCAGCGCTTTCTGCAGGCGCTCGGCATTGTCGGCTACCCACTGGGCATTGATCGGCCCCCAGTCACGAATCACGTAGTGGCCGATATTGTTGCGCTGGCCTTCCTCGCGCTGGAATTCACAGACGATCTCGAGCTCACCCAGGGCGGTGATGGTGTCCTGGGCGGTACGCCGCGGCATGCCGGTGGCCGCGATGATGGCTGGCACGCTGGCGATGTCATGCGCGATGAGGTGGGCCACGAACAGGCGTCGATAGAAGCTTGTCTGGGTCTTGCTCAGCGGGGTGTCGGGCATTGGGGCTCCATACGGCGAAGAAGGGGGCTGTCGAGAGGTGATCAGTGGCTCAGGGTGTAGTCGATGGTGGTCACGACTCTGACCTTCTTGATGTCAGGGGTATAGCTGTCGAGGTCCGAGATCGAGAAATAGCCCTGGCTGGCATGCTTGATGTGGCCGACCGTGCTACCGGAATCCTCCGCGAACTGCTGGGCGGCGCGTCGGGCATCCGCGGTCGCGGCCGCGATCATGTCCGGCTTGATGGCTTCAAGCCCCGTGAACAGGAATTCGGTGCGGTAGGCATAGTCAGCCGAGAGCAGGATACCCTCGCGCACCAGTTCACCGGTCAGTGAGGCGCTTTGCTTGACGAGGTCGACCTTGGGCGAGCGCACCAGCACCGTAGCTTCGGCGCGATAGCGCTCATCCGGGCGCTGGGCGTTGTAGCTGTTGGCGTAAAGGTCAGTCACTTGGGGAGAGGTCACGCTGACCTGGTCGGAGGGGAAGCCCTGGGCGGTGAGAAAGGCGCGAATCTTGCGCTCATCATTGGCCAGCGCCTCATGAAGCCCGGTCAGCTGATTGGCATTGACGCTGAAGTGCAGCGGCCAGAGGGCCAGGTCGGCCTTGACCTCGCGCTCCGCGAGTCCCTTTACCGTAACTACACGGCTGGAAGATTCCCATACCTGGGCAGCCTGCTTGAGATAGCTGCCACTCCAGACCATCCCCACGGCCAGCAGGCCGCCCAGCACGGCCGAGCTGATGATATTGCGCATGAATTGTCATCCCTGACGTGAGTTATGAGTCGTGAACTGGCCGCCGCTTGCGGCGATGTCAGTCCTGTACCTTGCCACGCATGGCCTTGATCTTGCCCTTGCGCGTCTTGCTGTCGACGCGGCGACGCTTGGCGCCCTTGCTGGGCGCTGTCGCACGGCGCGCCTTCTGTACCTTCACGGCTTCCAGAATCATCGCCTTGAGACGCGCCAGCGCATCCTCCTTGTTCAACTCGAGGGTGCGATGGCTCTGCGCCTTGATGATGATGACGCCTTCCTTGCTGATGCGCTGATCCGACAGCTGCATCAGGCGCTCCTTGTAGAAGCCGGGCAGCGTCGAGCGCTGCACATCGAAGCGCAGGTGAACGGCGGAGGCGACCTTGTTGACGTTCTGGCCGCCATTGCCCTGGGCGCGAATCTGGGTGAGGTCGATTTCCCAGTCGGCCAGCGCTACCGAATTGGAGATGGTCAGCATATTGAATCTCCTTGTCATGGGGACTGTGTGGTGTGTCACGCAGACACAGTCAATGGAGCGATGGACCATCTTAGCCTATTCGCGCACTGGCTTCAGAATGGCGGGTGCGTCTGCTTCTCCATTCGGCCTGCTCGCGACGCTGATCGCCTGTCTTCGCGTCACGGCGCGGAGGGCCGTGAGAACTGTCATGAAGAGGAGGTGAAGTGATGATTCGTTCTGATATGGCGTTGAGGGTGGGGGAGTTCAACCGCGTGCTGCCCGAGACGTCAGAATATCGAGTACTCTGCTGGCTGCGTCCTGTGTGAAGACTGTCCAGTTATCCAGACATTCTTGGCAGCACTTTCCCTGGCACTTATGTAATTCCCTCTCCCATCCTCTGCAGAGCGCCTTATGGATATCCCGCATCAGCGTCTTGTCTATTTTCAGGTCACCGTCGAAGCCGGCTCCATCCGGCGTGCCGCAGCGCGTCTGAACATCGCTCCCTCGGCTGTCAGTCGTCAGATAGGTCTGCTCGAAGAGGCCATGGCCGCCTCGCTCATCGAGCGTACCCGTGACGGCGTGCAGCCGACGCGAGTCGGCGAGATGCTGCTGGATTACATCCTGCAGCGAGAGAAGCTCGACCAGCACCTCGGCGAGCGCCTCGATGCCTATCAGCGGCTGGAAACCGGGGAAATTCGCCTGATCATCGGCGAAGGCTTCGTCGGCGATATCATCAACAGTCCGCTGCGCGCCTTTCGCAAGCAGTACCCCGGCATCACGCTCAAGGTCGATACCGGCAGCATGCAGAGCATCATCGACAGCGTGATCGAGGATGAGGCGGATATCGGCCTGATGTATCACGAGCGGGTCCATCCCCAGTTGCGCTTCTGGCATTCGAGTCCGCAGCCGCTGGTGGCCATCATGTCGCCGGAGCATCCGCTGGCGAGCGAGGCCCATGCGCTGACACTCGAGGAAGTGGCGCAGCACCCCATGGCGCTGTGGGGGCCGAGTCACGGCGTGCGTCAGCTGATGGACGATGGTTTTCGTGAGGCGGGGGTGCGCCCGCATATGGTGGTGCAGACCAATTCCATGGAAGTGCTCAAGCAGGCGGCGCGGTCCGAACTGTGCATCACGCTGTTGCCGGCCTTTGCCGCGGCCCGTGAGCTCCAGGAGGGCGTGTTGATCGCGCGGGATGTGGAATGTGCCAGCTTCCGCCAGGCCCGCGCACATATCATCACGCGGGTCGGACGGCGCATGCCGCGTGCCAGCCTGCAGTTGCTTCGTCATCTCGAACGCTGGATCACGGCATTCAGCGGTCCGCGTCAGGAAGCGCGCTGACCTCGGGCCTCATGATCCAGGGGCTCTGGTTTCGGTCAGTTGAGGCGGGCGCAGCTGGGCGGGCACCTTGCTCAGCCAGCGATCACATAGATGATGGAGATCATCCTCGTCCGCCGGACACAGCTCCGGCGGCTGACAGCGTTCGAAGACCGCCTTCATCAAGCCTTCTGCCAGGTTGAGCGTGGTGACGAAACTGCGCGCCAGGCGCAGGTCGCGGCGCAGCTGACCGGTGGAGATCCCCGAGTCATAGCGGCCAGGCAGCACCCAACGCGGAAAATTCACCTCGCTCACGGCACTGCGCCCGGCACCCAGGTTGATGGCATCGATGCACGCCTGAGGTGTCACGCCTGCGCGATAGGCCATGGCGACCGCCTCGGCGGTGGTGATCAGGTGCGCGGTATGCAGATAGTCGCTGGCCAGGGCGGCGGCATGGCCACAGCCGGCGTCCCCGACATGCAGATGCTGCGTGCAGATGGCATCAAGCAGCGCTGTCATGCGCGTCACTGTCGCCTCATCACTGCCGATCAACAGCGTCAGGCTGTCATTCGCCTCATCGGCCGGGTTGCGACTGGTGGCCGCTTCCAGCCAGTGATGGCCGGCGAGGCGTGTCTGCACGCCCAGTTCGCGGCTGAGCGTGACATCACCACTGCATAGATCGATCACGGTACTGCCTGGCGGCGCCCTGCGCAGCAGGCCTTGCTTGCCCGTCAGTACCTTCTGCACCTGTTGCGATGTGGCCAGCGCCATCAGGTAGACCTCGGCGCTGAAGGACGAATGGCTCGCGATTTGCCCCTCGGGCGCTGCCACTACCGTGACGCCCTCGACTCCGGCATGCGCAAGCGCCTGTATAGCCCGAGTGCCAATGGGCGCATCGCCAATCACGCAGATCTTCATGCTGAGCACCCCTCGCCGGGCCCGAGTCGCTGGTGGTCTTGATCAGTGATGGTTTTGATCAGTGATGGTGGTTTCGTCAGTGCTTCATCCCGGCCATCTGCTATCCGCCAACAGCCAGCAGCTGACGCACCAGCGACGTCCAGTAGCTGACACCGATGGGCGTGGCAGCATCATTGAAGTCGTAGTGGGGGTTGTGCAGCGAGGCGCTGTCTTCGCCGTTGCCCAGCCAGATATAGGCGCCCGGACATTCCTGCAGCAGATAGGCGAAGTCTTCCGAGGCCATCGAGGGTGGCAGGTCACGATGGACCCGCTGGATGCTCGGCAGCTGCTCGAGAACGCTGGCGCAGCGTTCGGCATGGCCGGGCGCATTGAGCGTCGCGGGATAGCGCGGCTGATAGTCGAAGTTGACCTTGAGACCGTGGAAGGTCGCCATGGCATCGACGGCGTCATGGAAGCGCTGCTGCAGATGCGCGCGCAGTGTCGGGTCGAAGCAGCGCAGGGTGCCGCGCAGTTCGACCTCTTCCGGCATCACGTTGAAGGCATCACCGGCATGGAACTGGGTGATGCTGAGAATCGCGGTCTGGTGCGCCGGCGTCTCGCGGCTGATCAGCCCCTGCAGCTGGGTCACCAGCTGACAGGCCGCCAGGATGGTGTCCTTGCCCAGATGCGGCATGGCGGCGTGGCAGCCGTGACCGCTCAGGGTCAGGGTGAAGACATCGAAGGCCGCCATCACCGCCTCTTCATGCACGGCCGCCTCGCCGAGCGCCAGCCCCGGCCAGTTGTGCAGGCCATAGATGGCATCCATCGGGAACTGCTCGAACAGGCCGTCCTCGACCATGCGACGGCCGCCGCCTTCGTTCTCCTCGGCCGGCTGGAACACAAACACCACGCGGCCGGCAAAGTCCGGGGCGCGCGCCAGTTCACAGGCCGCGCCCAGCAGCATGGTGGTGTGGCCATCATGGCCGCAGGCATGCATCTTGCCCGGTGTGTGCGAGCAATGTGAGACGGCGTTGGCCTCGGTGACATCCAGCGCATCCATGTCGGCGCGCAGGCCGATGGTCTGGCCCTTGCCCAGCTTCCCGTCGAGCACCGCGATCACGCCGGTCTCGGCGAGCCCCGTGGTGACTTCCAAGCCTGCCGCACGCAGGATCTCGGCGACGCGCGCCGAGGTGCGGTGCTCCTCGAAGGCCGTCTCGGGATGCTTATGAAACTCATGACGCCAGCTGCGCAGCAGTGCCTCGTCGATCTTGTCGGGTAGTTGCATGCTGTATTCCTGTGGAAACCGGCACCCTGGAGTGCCGGCGTGAAAGTGATGAGAAGGGGGTAGCAAAGTGAGAGGCGAAAGGTAATGCGAAAGGTACAGCCCGAAGCCCGTGTGATCAGAGCAGTGCCTGCGCCACGACCGCCGAGCCGATATAGGTACCAGTGAAGACCAGCAGCGAGATGATCACCAGCTTCCAGCCCGCCTGGCGGAACATGCTGAACTCGCGCTTGCTCAGCGCCAGACCCGCATAGCCGAGTACCGGCGTGACGATGGCGAGGAAGTTGACGAAGCCCAACTGCTCGGTGATCCAGCCGCTGCCTGGGAACCACGGCAGTGTCATCAGGATGCTGACCAGCGACACCCAAGCGATGGCCGGCAGGTAGAAGGGCATGACGCGGGCGACCAGCAGACCGAGCATGGTCATCACGTACAGGATCAGCATGCCGGGCGCTGCATCAATCAGGCTGGCACCATTGATGGTGTTGACCACCCAGCCGACTACGCAGACGGCTGCGACGACCAGTGCTGTCTTGCCCAGCTGGTTCTCCGGACGGTCTTCGGCCAGTGCTTCGGAAGCGAGTTTGGCTTCCTCATCATTCATGGCGTCATCGTTGCCAGCCCGGTTGCGGCTGAAGAAGCGGAACAGGCGCTCGGCAACCGGTAGGGCGATGAACAGCGATACATAGAGGCCGGTGGCATAGGTCAGCAGGTTGCTGGCGCCGGCGAAGGCCAGCAGATCTTCGCCCATCTCCGGCAGGGCACCGGCGATGGCGCCGGAACACGCCGCCACCATGCTGCCGCTACCGACACCGCAGGCCATGGCCAGTGCACGTGGATCGAAGATGTCCAGTGAGGTTAGGTAGCCCGCCATCAGCGCGAACCACAGGGTGCCGAACATGGTGCCCACGACATATACGCCCATCACGCCGACACCTTCCGGGCCCTTGAGGCCATATTTGTCGGAGATGATCGCGATATTGGGTTCACGCGCGATGGAGTAAGTCGCACCGATCGCCTCGCGGCCCATCTTGAGCACCACCACCGCGATCGGCATCGCGATCAGCATCGTGCCCAGATTACCCAGCTCCTGCAGGATCAGCGCCGGCCCCGCCGAGATCAGCTGCTCGATGGCCGGGCCGATGGTGGAACCGAAACGGGCGATGAACGGCATGATCGACAGCAGGATGACTGGCCCTGCTGCCGCGCTGACTACCGGCGGGATGAAGCGCTTGGTACCACTGAATAGGTGCGGATTGCACAGTACGGCGGCAATGAAGGCATAGAACAGCGGCAACAGCAGCAATGTGCCGAGGCCTAGCGGGAACTTGAGAATACCGATCAATTCGGCGCTGAGAGACAGCACCACGACCAGCAGGTGTAACCGCCAGTCCAGTAGTTGAGAAAGGGGCATGTAGGACTCCGCTTGTTATTGTAGTTTCTGCTTTTTTGAGACATTCGAGACGGACATCGCGTCGGGTCATTCCCGCGGATGGTGACTGTCACCCTCTTGTGGGGTGATCAGCGCAATTCAGTATTGTCATTAGCAGTGCTCTAAAGAAACACGATGGGTGTGCTAAAAAATAGCTCGCGATGTGCAAGCTGGTCGGTTCGACCTGCACTCGATGGCACGAACAGAACGCAACGAACAAAATGCAACGACAAAAACGCAACGACCCGACGCCCCGCAGAGGCGGAGAGTCGGGTCGTCATTTTATTGCCATCGCTAATTCAGGGCAGACATTCATGCCCCGGGACAGCAGCCTGCGGTCAGTCGCGGGTGATCACGCGCAACAGCTCATGACAGGCGCCGAGGCTGTGATAGTCACACTTGGCACCCGGTGAGCTCTTGAGGTCATCGAAGCGCTGGTTGTCAGAATTCAGTAGGCGATACCAGGCACCGTACCGGTGGTCGATGAAGTGCTGCCAGGCATAGCCCCACAGGCGCTCGTACCACTCGGCGTAGTGTGAATTGCCGGTGGCCTCGTGCAGCAGCGCCGCAGCCACCAGGCTCTCGGCTTGCACCCAGAAGTACTTGTCGTCGTCGCAGATGGTGCCATCCGGCGCGAAGCCGTAGTAGATGCCGCCGCGCTCGCTGTCCCAGGCCAGATCCAAGGCGGTATCGAACAGACGCTGCGCGGTCGGCAGCAGCCAGTCGTCATC
The DNA here is from genome assembly GCF_030264805.1 of Cobetia sp. LC6. Classification (NCBI taxonomy): domain Bacteria; kingdom Pseudomonadati; phylum Pseudomonadota; class Gammaproteobacteria; order Oceanospirillales; family Halomonadaceae; genus Cobetia; species Cobetia sp. LC6. The sequence continues at coordinate 223,601 of NZ_JASSPL010000005.1, forward strand.
GCGATGACGCTTGAGCATCAGCAGCAGCTTGGCCCATTCCGTCAGGTGCCCCGGCTGGAAGCCCCACGGACGATAGAGGTTCTTGGGGTCGTCGCGGTTGTAGTCCCAGTCGACGTTCCAGTCGCGATCGTAATGCTCCCAGATCAGGCCATCGGCCTTGGCGGCCTGACGCTGGCAGATGTTGCTGGCCAGGGTCATGGCCCGCTCCAGATAGTGCGCCTCATCGGTGGCTTCGAAGGCGGCCAGCATGGCTTCACAGGCATGCATGTTGGCGTTCTGGCCACGGTAGTCGGACAGCGTCTGCCAATCGGCGCTGGCCTCGTCGGCATAGAGCCCCGCCTCTGGCGACCAGAACTTGTCTTCCATCAGCACGCGGGTCTCCTCGAGCCAGCCACGAGCCTCCTCGATACCGGCGCGATAGGCCGTCGCATAGGCCAGCATCACGAACGCCAGGCCGTAGCACTGGTTGGTGTGGTCCGCCTCGCCTTGCTCGCTCAGCGACCACAGATAGCCACCGGTCTGCGGATCGAGATGGACATTGCGCAGGTAGTCGATGCCGTGGCGGGTCGCGGCCAGACACTGCTCATCACCGCTGCGCAGATATTCCATCGCGAAGTTGAACACCATTCGCGTGCTGCTGACCAGATGACGCGCCGCGGGCGCATACACTGTGCCGTCGTCGCGCCAGGCCTGGAAGTAGCCACCGCGCTCATGATCTATCGCGTTGGGCAGATAAAAGTCCATGATCGAGCGGATATGCGTGTCCAGAAAGCCGCGGCTGGCGAAAGTTGCCGGCATGGGCGGTACTGCCTGTCTGGTCAGCGGTGCCTGTTGCGGTGCCTGCGCTAGTTGAGAGGCTTGCTGAGTCATCAGGAAGCCTCCACGACGCCGGCTGCCGCCTTGCTGGCAGTGAAGCTCTCCAGCGGGTTGAGCCAGTAGAGGTCCATCGCCGCGGTCCAGGAGAAGTCGCGACCGCCACAGCCTTCGCCGGTTACCGAGTTGAAGTACTCGTAGTAGCCGGCGGCCTCGATGCACTTTTGGCTGGCCTGCTTGATCTGGTCGGACTCGCGGGACATGCCATATTCCTCGCAGCCGATGGCCAGCATCCAGTTGATATGCAGCCAGCTCGGTCCGCGCCAGTAACGCTTCGGCTCGAAGCGGGTGCTGACCGGGTGGGTGGAGGCGACACCGAAGGGCGCCTGTTCCAGCCATTCCTCAAGCAGTCCGCCCATGCGCTGCGCCTGGGCGCCGCTGGCGACACCGGCGAACAGCGGCAGAATGCCGGCGGTGGTGACGTGCTCCAGCAGAACGTTGGCACGCGCATCGCGGCTCAGGAAGCAGCCCAGCTCATCGCTCCAAAGCGCCTGCACGCCTTCCTCGGTGCGCGCCAGAGACTGCTTGAGACTGAAGAGCGCCTCTCCATGGGTGTTGACCAGGCCCAGGCCGGCGGCATCTTCTTCGCACAGCGCGATCAGGTCGCGCGTGCCGCGGTGCAGGATGGAGATCAGGCTGATGTCCTCGACACGGTACGGGCAGTCGCGATACAGCGCCTCGGCGTCGTGCTCATTCTGCTGGAAGAACTTCACCAGATAGATATAGCGATCATATTCGTACTTGTGCGGGCGCTCGGACGGATCGACCAGCCCGGTGTCGCGACGCACGTATTCAGCATCGACCGGCGGCACGCCAGCCAGCGGGCCATCCCACTGAGGGCTATTGTCCATGCCCGATTCCCACGGGTGATAGCTGCACACGCGGCCGGTGTGTTCCGGATCGCGATCGCGGTAGAACCACAGGTGGTAGCGAATGACGCCGGGCAGGGTGGCGGCCAGCTTTTCCTCGGCCAGCTTGCGATCACGGCCTTCCTCGAACAGCAGCTTCATGACGCTGGCCAGCACAGGCGGCTGGGAAATGGCGCTGGTCGATGGGCTATGCTTGACGCCCCATACTTCCGGTCCCGGGAAGTAGGTTTCCGCGTCACCGTGGAAGACGATGTGCGGCACCATGCCGTTATCCCACTGACCTTCCAGCAAGCGCTCGACCTCACGCCAGGCACGCGCTTCGTCACCGGCGGCCAGCCAGCCCAGCGCGGTGATGGCGGCGTCCCAGTTCCACTGGAAGGGATAGAGGCCACGCGTGGGCACGGTGTAGCCGCCCAGGTCGTTGAGCTTGAGAACGTCGTGAGCGCTGAGCGCGTCGAGCTTGGCATTCATGTAAGTCGGCTCCGTTCGGGATGAAAGGTTTGGGCTGAAAGGTTGGGTAGAGCGGGGTCGGGGTGCCTTACGCCGACATCAGGTGGCCGCTGTGGTCGTAGAAGCGCACCTTCTCGGCCAGCGGGCGGATGTGGATGTCGCTGCCATTGCCGACCTCGAGATCACTCGGCACGTTGACGCGAATCATCTCGTCGCCGAAACGGGCGGTCAGCTGCTTGTGCGATCCCAGCAATTCCGAGACCAGCACGCGCACCGGCGCGAAGTTCTCGGTGGGCTCGAAGCGCACCTCGAAGTCTTCGGGGCGAATGCCGCATTTGTGGATCTGGCTGGCGGACGGCGAAGTGCTGGTGGGTTGATTCCAGCGTGCATCCGGGGCGATGAAGTTCATCGGCGGGTTGCCGATGAAGCTGCCGACGAATTCGGTCGCCGGGTAGTGGTAGATCTCGGACGGCGGTGCGTACTGCTCGATCTGGCCACCCTTCATGACCGCGATACGGTCCGCTAGGCTCATGGCCTCGACCTGGTCGTGGGTCACGTAGATGGTGGTGGTGTCGGAGGCGGCGAGGATGGTCTTGAGCTCGGCGCGCATCTCCAGACGCAGCAGGGCGTCCAGATTCGAGAGCGGCTCATCCATCAGCAGCACTTCCGGCTCCATCGCCAGGGCGCGCGCGACCGCGACACGCTGACGCTGACCGCCGGAGAGCTGACCGGAGTAGTGATCGAGGCGGTCCTCGATATGCATCAGTTCAGCGGTTTCCTTCACCTTGCGCTGGATATGCGCCTCGCTGTCCTTGCGCACGCGCAGGCCGAAGGCGATGTTCTCCGCCACGGTCATGTGCGGGAAGACGGCGTAGTTCTGGAATACCATCGCGATGCGACGATCGCGCGGTGCCAGCGAGGTGATCTCACGCTCGCCGATGCGGATGGAGCCGCTGCTCTCGTATTCCAGCCCGGCGATGATGCGCAGCAGGGTGGACTTGCCGCAGCCGGACGGGCCGAGCAGCACGGTGAATTCCTTGTCGCGGATCTCGAGATCGATGGACTTGAGGATTTCCTGCTTGCCGAACTGCTTGCGTACGGCGCTGATTTGGATGGCTGACATGGTCTGACTCCTTTGATCGAGAGCGGCGGCGAGGAAGTGAACTCGCTTGCGGGAGACGATGAAGATCGCCGCCGGTCATTGGCCTGATGAGCGGGCGTACGTTAGCGGTTGGAAATGCCCCACATGCTGAACAGGTACTTCCTGATCGCGAACAGGAACAGCAGTGCCGGGACGACCAGAATCAGACCACCGGCATACTTGATCTCGGCAGGTGACTCGGAAAGGCTCTGCACCAAGAAGGCGGTCAGGGTGCGGTTCTCGACGGTGAGAATCGCCGAGGCGAACACCTCGTTCCACGAGATCACGAAGGCGAACACGGCTGAGGCGGTGATGCCCGGGGCGGCCAGCGGCAGCACCACGCGACGGAAGGCCTGCCAGCGATTGCAGCCCATCAGCCAGGCAGCTTCCTCGAGTTCCACCGGAATGCCCATGAACAGGCTGGAGGTGATCAGCACCGCAAACGGCAGTGCCAAGGTGGCGTGCACCATCGCCAGGCCCAGGATGGAGTCATCGATGCCGACCTGGATGAAGATGACGGCCAGCGGCAGCGCCAGCAGCGGCATCGGGAAGGCCCGCGACAGGATGATGATCATGCGGTAGGCATTCATGCCCGGGAACACGAAGCGGGCCAGTGCGTAGCCTGCCGGTGCGCCGAGCACGATGGCGATCACCATGGTGAAGACGGCGGCCAGCAGCGAGTTGCCCAGCGCGCTGATCACACCCTGGTAGTGCCAGAAGAAGTCGAGGGTCTCGAAGCTCAGCGCCGGGGTCAGGGTCTTGGGCCAGCCGGTGATCTGCTCCGGCGTGCTGACGCTGTTGAGCATCAGCAGGGCGATGGGCACCAGCACCCACAGCACCAGAATCGAGACACCGGCCCAGAACAGCCATTTCCAGGCCATATCATTGCGCCGTGGTTTGTGTGCGGTCTGTGCCACCTGGCTTGAGGAGCCGGCTGAGGAGGCGCTTGCGCGTGACGAAAGCGATGACGGCATGACGGCCTCGGAAGAAGAGGATTTCATCAGCGAGCCTCCTTCGGCACATTGAGGAACTTGATGTAGAAGCCGGTGATGACCACCGAGATCAGCATGATCAACACCGCGTAGGCCGCAGCGGCACCTGTCTGCTGGTAGAGGAACTGCCAGTCGAAGGTCTCGCTCATCAGTACCGGCATGTCACTGCCGCCCAGCATCATCACTACCGCGAAGACCTCGAGTGCCAGCAGGGTGCGCAGAATCAGCGCCGACTGGATGCTGGGGCGCAGCATCGGCAGGGTGATCTTCCACAGGCGCTGCCAGTAGCTGGCGCCGAACACCTGACCGGCTTCGTCATATTCCTTGGGAATCAGCCCCATGCCCGATACCAGGATCACCAGCACGATGGCGGTACCGCGCCAGATCTCGGCGACCACCACGGCCAGGAACAGCGCGAAGGCATTCTGATAGTTGAGCCAGGACGCCGGCGCATCGATCACGCTGACCGCGCTCAGGAAGCTGTTGAGGAAGCCGAACTGCTCGAGGATCGCCAGCCAGATGATGCCGGCGGCCAGATCGGAGATGCCCAGCGGGATGGTCCAGATGTAGAGGATGCTGTCGCGGCCCTTGTTCATCTTGGTGACCATCAGCGCCATGCCGATGGCCAGCACAAGCTGCAGCGGCACCACGACCCCGGTCAGCAGCAGGGTGTTCTTGAGTGACGGCCAGAAGTTGAAGTCCTGATAGATGCGCGTGAAGTTGGCCAGGCCAACATTGCCGTCACTGCTGGTGAAGGCCTCGGCGAAGATCTGGATGAACGGATAGAGAAAGAAGGCACCCATGAACAGCAGGCTGGGGGCGATCAGGTAATAAGGTAGCCAGCGATCGTGCTTCATCTTTGCTCACCTTTGGCGTTGTTGTGATGGCTTGTCGGAATGGTTTGGTGGCACCGGGTCGGTATGACAGGGGTTGGCGTTCCGACATGGCGACCCGTCTGGGGATTGCCGTTGCTGCTGCTGTGTTGCGAGTGATGCGTTCTTGATGTTGCGTTCTGGCGCCAGCGGCTTACTTGACTGGGCAGGGGCCGTCGCTGGGCGTATCCGGGAGCCAGCAGCCTGCGCCTGACTTGTTGATCAGCGTCTGCAGGCGCGGGGCGAGGATATTCAGCGTCTCCTCGATGTCGGCGTCGCGCAGTACGATCTGCACGAAGGCATCGCGGTAGATTTTGTTGAACAGGCCCGACTGCTGGCCTAGGCCGCTGGGCAGCAGCGAGAGCAAGGCGTCATCGGCGGAGGACTGAGCCGCGACCGCCTTGCCGGACATGCGAATGCTGGCGGGCAGGTCATCGGGAAGCTCTGCCTCCACCACCGGGAAGAAGTTGGTCGCGCGCAGGGTGCGAATCTGTGCCTCGGGCGTCATCAAATAGCGGATCAGCTTGCGTGAGGCGTCGGGATTCGTGGCATTGGCGGGCACTGCCAGACCGGCGACCACCGGCATGTAGCCGCGTCCGCTGGGGCCGGCGGGGGCCGGGAAGGCCACGTACTGATCCGGCTGCTTGTTGAAGGCATCCTTTAGGCGCGCGGTGTGATCGAAGGCAACCCACACCTCGCCATTGAGCAGCGGTTCCTGCATGAAGCCATAGGCGGTGGAGCGCGGATTGGTCACCGCCCAGATCTCGCGGAACTTCTTCCACATGGCCACGGCGTCATCGCTGCGGAACTCACGCACCACCGAGTGGGTAAAGGACGGGTAGAGATAGCCTTCCAGGAAGCGGTGGATCAGCCCCTTGCGACCGGCCGGGAAGCCCAGCTTGGGGCTGCCGGTGGCCTCCTGCATGTTGCGGCCCCAGGCCAGCAGCTCGTCATAGCTCAGCGCGTTCAGGTCAGCACCTTCGGGCAGGTAGGGCAGCGCCTTGCGATTGGCGGCCATGATGTAGGTCGCCTGCATCCACGGAATGTAGCGCTGCTGGTCGCCGCCCAGCTTGCCCAGCATCATGTACTGCTGGCTGATGCCCGTGTCCGCAAGCGAGCTTTCCAGGTCATTCAGCGGTGCCAGAATGCTGGGCGTCAGCGACCCCAGTTCGCCGTGCAGCCCACCGAGCAGATCCAGCGCGCCGTCGGGGCTGGTTTTCTCCGCCTCGAGACGTGACAGGAAGGTGCCCGTCTCCTGCGGCATGTAATTGATGGCCTCGGCGTAGGGTGCCAGCGCGATCTCGCGCATCTGCTGGGCCTCTTCCAGCGGTCTGGCCTGGGTGCTGAAGAAGGTGATGTCAGCGAGGGCGGACGTACTGCCCAGCAGCGCCAGCAAAGCGAGGGCGATTGGCATCTTGCGCATGGAGGTCTCCCCGGTCGGGTGTTGTTTTTCTGGCGTCACGCTGACCACGTTCTGTCAGTGGCAATTTCAGATCAGGCGTTTGGCGGTCAGGCGTCTGGCGTCGTGAGGTCAGGCGATGATCCAGTGTGCTCAGGCAGTGGTATCGCGCAGCAGCAGGTCGTAATCGAAGCAGCGATGACGTGGCGCGCCCTCCTGCGGCGCCAGCACCAGTTCGATCAGTGCCTGACTGACGGTCTCGAACGAGATGTCCAGGGTGCTGAGGCTGGGCTGCCGGTACATCTGCGGCGGCAGGTTATCGGCGCCGATGATGGCGATGTCCTTGCCGGGTGCATGGCCGCAGGCGCTGACCGCTTCCATCACGCCGTAGGCGAAGATGTCGCTGGCACACATGAAGGCGGTGGGGGCGTTGCCCCCGGACAGCGCTTCATGGGCGACCTGATAGGCACTGGCATAGCCGTGCGGGCAATGGCGTGAGCTGGGCACTAGGCCGGCGTCGTGCATTGCCTGCAGATAGCCGGTCTCACGTTCGACGGCGGTATAGAGGTCGCTGAAGAAGTTGAGGAACAGGATGTTGCGATGGCCCAGACCAATCAGATGGCGAGTGGCGCGCATGAAGCCATCGGCGGCATTGATGTCTACCCAGTCATGCTCGCTGGCGCGGCCGGTACGACCGTGAGTGACGAAGGGGATGCCGCTGTCGAGCAGGAAGTCGACGCGCGGGTCCTGAATGCGGGTACGGGCCACCACGAAGGAATCGACCTTGCCGCCATCGATGAAGCGCTTGTAGGTGTCCAGCTCGTCGCGGTCCTCGGGCACCGTGGTGACGATGAGGTCATGTTCCGGTGCGGCGTCGTGCAGCGCCTGGCCCAGCGCTACCAGCAGGCGGGTGTTGAACTGATCACGAAAGTCGCCCTGGGCGCCGTTCATGATGTAGCCCACCGAGGAGGTGCGGCCTGTCTTCAGGCGGCGTGCGCTCTGATTGGGCTTGTAGCCCACTTCGCTGGCATAGGCCTGCACCCGCTCACGGGTCGTGGCGCTGACATCCTCGAATCCGCCCAATGCCCGTGAGACCGTCGTGACCGACAGGCCCAGCTGGCTGGCGAGATGTTTGAGTGTGATGTTCGGCGGCATGGCACTTTTCCCTTGGCGGTAACGGTGAGCAGAAATCGTTACCCGAAACGTTTCGGAAACGATCTTTTCACTGTTTCAGTTGGCTTGGCAAGAATGACGAGACCAAAGAATATATCCGTAATAATCCCGATATCTGGCGCTGAAAATCGCCGATGAGGCTGGCGATTGAGCCGGCGACGATACCACGCTATTTGCACGTAGTGATCTGGCGCGCGTCAGCGCAGGAGGAGGAGGGCAGCAAGCCATATGGAGTGCTGGCAGTGGTGTCGCTCCCACATGCCGTGAGGCGACGCTCAGCGGGGGCTCCTGACGGGCATGACTGCCAGAGCCACAGACGCCGACACCCCGCACAGGGCGGGGCGTCGGCGTCTGGAGAGCATTATTCGAGTCAGGCTTCAAAGCCTAATCGTCAAGAGCCTCAGTTGCCCTGTGAAGCGAGTGCCGCGGCCTGTTCCAGCTCCTTCTCCTTGCGCGAAGGGCGGATCAGACGGCCCTGGAGTTCCTCAAGGGAGACACCCTTGGTCTCGGGCATGAAGAACAGCACGAAGACCAACTGCAGCAGCATCATCAGGGCGAAGAAGGCGAACACCGGTCCGCCACTGAAGTGGCTGAGAATTGTCGGCATCAGCAGCGCGATCAATGCCGCGAAGACCCAGTGCACGGAGCTGCCGAAGGACTGTCCCATGGCGCGTACCTTGTTGGGGAAGATCTCGGAGATGAACACCCAGATCACCGTACCCTGGCTCATGGCATGCGCCGCAATGAAGACAGCCATCAGGATCGGGACCCCATAACCGCCCAAGGCACTGAAGTCCTTGAGGTAGAAGGCCCAGGAAATCAGGCACAGCGACAGTAGATAACCGGCAGAGCCGATCAGGATCAATGTGCGTCGACCCAGCTTGTCGATCAAGGACATGCCCAGCATCGTGAAGGCGAGATTGATGACCCCGATGCCTGCCGTAGAGAGCAGGGCAGCACTGGATTCAAGCTGCGCCTCGGCCAGAATGCGCGGCGCATAGTAGATGATGAAGTTGATGCCGGACAGCTGATTGAAGGCCGCGATCAGGAAGGCGAACAGCACCGGCAAGCGATAGCGCCAGGCGAACAGGCGAGTATGTTGCTTGACGCTCTCTTTGCTTTCCGTACCACGGATAATGGCAATTTCTTCCGCGATATCGGCCTTGGGGTTGATCTGTTTGATCACCTCCGCCGCTGCCGCTTCATCGTTGCGCTTGAGAATCAGCCAGCGCGGGCTGCGCGGCACCTTGCAGATCATCAGCAGATAGAGCGCGGCTGGCACGGCTTCCACGCCCAGCATCCAGCGCCAGTTCTCACCGTCGATGAAGCCGATGAAGTAATTGGAGACGAAGGCGATCAGAATCCCGAAGACGATATTGAACTGATAGAGCCCGACCAGCGCACCGCGCCGCTCGCGCGGTGCGATTTCCGAGATGTAGATGGGCGCCGCGACGGACGAGGCCCCCACGCCCAGCCCGCCCAGTAGACGGAAGAACGAGAATACATAAGGGTCAGTGGCCAGCGCCGACCCCAGCGCCGAGACGAGATAGAGGATACCGATGCCGATCAGCGTGGCGCGGCGCCCGAAGCGATCGGTCGGCCAGTTGCCGAAGATGGCGCCGATCACCGTGCCCCACAGGGCCATCGACATGATGATGAGGCCGTGGTTGAGATCGCTGAGACCCCATTGGCTCTGCAGTGAGGTATCCGCCCCCGAGATGACGGCGGTATCGAAACCGAACAGGAAGCCGGCAAGGGCAACCGTGATCGACCATTGAAGAATGCGTGGCATGGCGTAGCTCATCCAATGAGGCGTGAAGGAAAGACAGCGATTCGCGGAGGTTAATCGTTAAAGAGTGTAAGGGTGAATCGTGTCACCTGGCAATATCAGCCTATCTGCCCTGCGGCGTGCCATCCGCTATACCTTAGGGGGAGAGTCGCCCCGGTAGCCGCACTTGCTCGGCCTCGACTCAGAAATTATCCCGCTAGAACAGCAGGTTATTGAAATCGCCTTATTGTTATTCTTTATGGTTTTAACGTTATTCTTTTTTGCGTTGTTGACGCTGCAGGCGTAGGCTTGAGGCATCAATCCTTGAGCGAAGCAGGAGGTCGAAAGATGGCAACCTCAACACAGCGCCCCCAGGTCGAGAGCTTCTTCGACGAAGACAGCAATACCTTCACGCACCTGGTGCGTGACCCGCAGTCCCGTCAGTGCGCGATCATTGATCCCGTGCTCGACTTCGATTATCCCGCAGGCCACACCAGCACCCGCTCAGCGGATGCCTTGCTTGCGCATATCGACGCCGAGTCCCTCGAGGTGGCGTGGATTCTCGAGACCCACGTTCACGCCGACCACCTGTCGGCGGCCGCCTACCTGAAAGACAAGCTGGATTGTCAGCTGGCGATCGGGGCGCGCATACGCGAAGTGCAGGACATCTTTGCCGATATCTTCGCCGCCGAGGCGGGTTTCGCGCGTGATGGTCGCCAGTTCGATCGCCTGCTGGAAGAGGGCGACAGCCTGGCCATCGGCGGGCTTGAATGCCGCGTGCTGCATACGCCGGGTCATACGCCGGCCTGCGTCAGCTACGTGATCGGCGACGCCGTCTTCGTCGGCGATACCCTGTTCATGCCCGATTACGGCACCGCGCGCTGCGATTTCCCCGGCGGCGATGCGCGCACGCTGTATCGCTCGATCCACAAGGTGCTCTCGCTACCTGACAGCACGCGCATCTTCCTTTGTCATGATTATTCGGCCGAAGGACGCGAAGGCTTCTGCTGCCAGACGTCGGTGGGTGAGCAGCGTGAGCACAATATCCATGTGCATGACGGCATCGATGAGCAGGCCTTCGTCGATATGCGTTCAAAGCGTGACGCCGGGCTTGGCATGCCGCGCCTGATGCTGCCGGCGGTGCAGGTGAACATGCGCGCCGGCCAGATGCCGCCGGCGGAAGACAACGGGCGCGCCTATCTCAAGATTCCGCTCAATCTGCCTTTTGATCAGCTGTGATGGCCGCCATGCCGGCTTTGCTGAAGTGCTTTGCCTATGTAGCTTGCTTACGTAATTTTGTGACTCAAATGGACGAATTACCGCGATGGGAGCCTTATCGATGAGCCAGAGCACGCCACAAACCCCGCCAGTTTCGGATTCTGCAACGACGCCTTGTGACAATCAGGGCGCTGTTTCGGCCACGCAGGCGACTCGCGCCGCCAATCACCGCCTGGCACCCAACGCCCACAAGGTGGTGATCATCGGTGGCGGGGCCGGCGGTATCGCGGTGGCGGCCAGTCTGCTCAAGCGCCAGCCGGGCATGGACATCGCCATCGTCGAACCCGCCGAGCAGCACAGCTATCAGCCGGGCTGGACGATGGTTGGTGGCGGCATCTTCACGCCGGAATTCACGCGCAAGCCGATGCACTCGGTGATGCCCAAGGGCGTGCACTGGTATCGCGATACCGCCACCGGCATCGATGCCGAGGCGCACGAAGTCACGCTTGGCAATGGCCATCGCCTGCGCTACGAGCGCCTGGTGATCGCCATCGGGCTGGAACTGGATTGGAGCGCCATCGAGGGGCTGGAAGAGACGCTGGGGATGAATGGCGTCACCTCCAACTATCGCTATGATCTCGCGCCCTATACCTGGCAGCTGGTGCAGTCTCTCAAGGGCGGCAAGGCGCTCTTCACCCAGCCGCCGATGCCCATCAAGTGCGCCGGTGCGCCGCAGAAGGCGATGTATCTGGCCTGCGATCACTGGCAGCGCGAGAACGTGCTGTCGCAGCTCGAGGTCAGCTTCCACAACGCCGGCGGCGTGATGTTCGGCGTACCGGCCTACGTGCCAGCGCTGGAAGAGGCGGTCGCGGGCTATGGTATCGATGTCAGGTTCCATCAGCGCCTGGTCGGGGTGGATGGCGAGACGCAGACGGCACGCTTCGAGGTGCCGGCAGCCGAGGAGGGCGGCGAGCCGCAGATCGTCGAGCAGTCCTTCGACATGCTGCATGTGGTGCCGCCGCAGAAGGCACCGGCGTTGATCGCACAATCCGGGCTGGCGAACGGCGCTGGCTGGCTGGATCTCGACCCCGAGACCCTGCAGCACATGAGCCATCCAGACATCTTCGGGCTGGGCGATGTCAGCGGCACCTCGAATGCCAAGACTGCCGCAGCGGTGCGCAAGCAGTCCCCTGTGGTGGTGGAGAATCTGCTCGCCACACTGACCGGTGGCGCGCTCACGGCGGGCTATCGGGGTTATGGCTCCTGCCCGCTGACGGTGGAGAACGGCCGCATCGTGCTGGCGGAATTCGGCTACGGCGGCGAACTGCAGCCGACCTTCCCCAAGTGGGTCAATGACGGCACGCGTCCGACTCGCCTGGCCTGGCAGCTCAAGGCGCGGGGGCTGCCGTTCATCTACTGGAACCTGATGCTCAAGGGCCATGAATGGCTGGCGCGTCCGGCGTCACGCGATGTCTGAGCCGGTTCGAGAGGCAAAGGGGACGCCGCTTGCCCGCTGGCTGCCGCTGGCGGGTTGGCTTGCCCATTATGACCGCCACAGTCTCGGGCGCGATCTGCTGGCGTCGGTGATCGTCAGCGTCATGCTGGTGCCTCAGGCGCTGGCCTATGCGCTGCTGGCGGGGCTGCCGGCGCAGGTCGGCCTCTACGCCAGCATGTTGCCGCTGGTGCTGTATGCGCTGTTCGGCACCAGCAGCACTCTGGCGGTGGGGCCGGTGGCGATCATCTCGCTGATGACGGCCTCGGCGATCGCGGGCATGAGCGGCGCCGATGGCGCGGCGCTCTCCACGCCCAAGATGCTGGCCGCCGCGCTGCTGCTGGCCTTTCTCTCCGGTGCGATGCTGATCGCCATGGGGCTGTTGCGCCTGGGAGTGCTGGTGAATTTCATCAGCCACCCGGTGATCTCGGGCTTCATGACCGCCTCGGGCATTCTGATCATCGCCAGTCAGCTCGGGCCCCTCACCGGCCTGAGCCTCAGCGGCGGCAATCTGATCGCCATGGGCGAATCGCTGTCGGCAGGCGGGCAGGGGCTGCACTGGCCGACACTCGTCATCGGGGTGGGCTGCCTGGCGGGGTTGATTCTGGCACGCCGACATCTCAAGCACGGCCTGATGGCCCTCGGGATGCGCGCGAGCGCGGCGGGCATGCTGTGCAAGACCACACCGATTCTCGCTGTCATCCTCACCAGCCTGCTGACGTGGGGGCTGCAATTTGGAGCACAGGGCATGGCGCTGGTCGGCAGCGTGCCCGGCGGCTTGCCCACCCTGAGCCTGCCGTCCTTCGTCAGCAATGACTGGTCGGGCCTTCTGCTCTCGGCACTCTTGATCAGCGTGGTCGGCTTCGTCGAATCGCTGGCGCTGGCCCAGACCCTCGCCGCGCGTCGCCGTCAGCGCATCGACCCCGACAAGGAACTGATCGCGCTGGGCGTTTCCAACATGGGGGCAGGCATCAGCGGCGGCATGCCGATCTCGGGCGGGCTGTCGCGCTCGGTGGTCAACTTCGATGCCGGGGCGGCCACGCCCTTGGCGGGGGCCTTCACCGCCATCGGCATTCTGCTCGCCAGCCTGTGGCTGACCGACTGGCTGGCGTGGCTGCCGCGCGCGACGCTGGCGGCGATCATCATCGTCGCCACTACCAGCCTGATCGATCTCGCGGCGATCAAACGCACCTTCCGCTACTCGAAGGGTGACGGTGCGGCGCTGATGGTCACGCTGATCATCACCCTCGCGCATGGGGTGGAGAGCGGCATCATCGTCGGTATCGTCGTGTCGCTGGGGCTCTATCTCAAGCGCACCAGCCAGCCGCACAGTGCGCTGGTCGGGCGCGTGCCGGGCAGCGAGCACTTTCGCAATGTCGAGCGCCATGAGGTGGAGACCGATCCTGAACTTGCGATTCTGCGGATCGACGAGAGCCTGTATTTCGCCAATGCGCGCTATCTGGAAGACACGGTGCTGGCGCTGATGGCCGAACGCCCCTCGCTCAAGCACCTGGTGCTGGCCTGTCAGGCGGTCAACCTGATCGATGCCTCGGCGCTGGAAAGCCTGGAAGTCATCAATGAGCGCTTGAGCGCCGCTGGCGTGCAACTGCATCTGAGTGAAGTGAAGGGCCCGGTGATGGACCGCCTCAAGTGCTCGGAGCTGCCGGCCAATCTGGGTGGCGACATCTATCTCAGCACCTTCGATGCCTGGCAGGCGCTGAGCATTCACGGCAGCCATTGTGACCAGTCCTGCGCGCGCGACGGTATCAGCCAGACGACGGCGGTTGGCTGACAGGAGAAGACCCTGGTTTCAACGGAGAGCCGTGAAGAAGAGGAGCTGTGAGCAAGAGCCTTGAAGCAAGAGACTTGAAGAAAAACGCCCCGCCTCGGTGATTGCCGAGGCGGGGCGTCTTGTCATCTGATCACAAGGCGCTCAGCCAATACGTTCATTCAAGCACTGGTCCGATGATGTGCTTGACCTCCAGATAGCCCGCCATGCCCCAGGGCCCCAGCTCACGGCCGATGCCGCTGCGCTTGAAGCCACCCCAGCTGGCCTGCACCAGCGGCAACTGCTCGCTGTTGTACCACACCACCCCGGCGCGCAGACGACGGCCGAGCTGCTGGGCGCGTCTGGCATCACCGCTGACCACCGTGGCCACCAGGCCGAAATCACAGTCATTGGCGAGGCGAATCGCCTCGGCCTCATCGGCGACGCGGCGCGAGCACAGCACCGGCCCGAAGATCTCCTCGCGCCACAGACGGCTAGTCACCGGCACATCGATGAAAAGCGTCGGCGCCACGAAGTAGCCCTTGTTCGGCAGGCTGCGGTGGGTGCCATCGCGCAGCGCCGTCAGGCCTTCCTCGCGCGCCACGTTCAGATAGCTCAGCACGGTATCGCGCTGGCGGGCGCTGGTCATCGGGCCCATCTGGGTCGCGGCGTCCAGCGGGTCACCCAGCACCAGCGCATCGATGCGGCTGGCCAGTGCGGCGTGCAGCTCATCGGCGATGGACTCATGCACCAGCAGGCGCGAGGTGGCGGAGCAGATCTGGCCGGCGTTGAAGTAGATACCCGCCATCACCCAGTCGGCGGCTTCCTCGATGTCGGCATCGTCGAGCACGATGATCGGCGACTTGCCGCCCAGCTCAAGGGAGACGCCGCGCGTGCCGCAGGCCGCGGCCTGCATGACCTTCTCACCGACCACATTGCTGCCGGTGAAGGAAATCTTGTCGATGCGCGGATGACGGGTCAGCGGCGCGCCGATGCCCTCGCCATCGCCGTGCAGCAGGTTGAACACGCCCGCCGGCAGTCCGGCTTCCAGCGCGATCTCGGCCATCACCTGTTCCGGCAGTGGTGTCACTTCAGATGGCTTGATCACCAGGGTGCAACCCGCGGCCAGTGCCGGCGCGACCTTCCAGGCGCTGGTGACCAGCGGGAAGTTCCACGGCGTGATCAGTCCCACCACGCCTGCCGGCTCGTGATAGGTGTGCGCGGCATAGCCCTCGACATCATGCGCGACCTCCACGCCCTGACGCGCATCCAGCGCGCGTGCCTGGGCGGCGTAGTAGCGGTAGCAGCCGATGGCGTCATCAAGATCGATCTCGGCCTCGGCGCGAATCTTGCCGTTGTTGCGACACGACATCTCCACCAGCGCTTCCCGACGTGACGTCAGCCCCTCGGCGAAGGCCTCCAGATAGACCGCACGCTCGGCGCCGCTCAGTGCCTGCCAGCCCTCGAAGGCATCGGCGGCAGCCGCGACCGCAGCCTCCACATCGCGTGCATCGCCGGCCGTCACCTCGGCGATGACGGTTTCCTCGAAGGGGTTGGTGACCGCCAGGCGACCCTCGCCGTGGGACTTGACCCACGCATTGTTGATGAACTGATGATCGAGCTTGTGCATGGACATTCCTGACATGTGAGTTTCCTGCCGCCTGCCACCTCAGGGTCACAGGCGGGCATTGTGCAAGGTAGTGGAGCGATGTGGCGAGCCGGACTCACTCTGCGATTGAGCGCTGCCATCCCGCCGCATCAATTTCCACCAGCAGCGGGGCGCTTGTGTCGCGCTCGCTGATCGCTGTCGCCAGCTCACGGGGGGAATCGATCGCGACGGCGGCGCAGCCAAAGCCCTGGGCGAGCAGCTGGAAGTCGGGGGCCTTGATGTCGACGCCCAGGCGCGTGACGCCGGCGTTATCCATGAAGCGGCGAATCTCTTCATAGCCCTGGTTGTGCCACAGCACGATCACTACCGGCAGCTGTTCTTCCACCGCGCAGGCGAGTTCGGACAGCGTGAACATGATGCCGCCATCGCCGACCAGCGCGATCACCGGCAGGTCCGGGCGGCCCAAGGTGGCGCCCATCGCGGCAGGCAGGCCGTAGCCGAGCGTGCCGAAGCCGGTGGAGGCATTGAAGTAGCGGCGCGGCGCCGGCTGACTGAGCAGGTGATTGGCAGCGTAGACCGTCGCACAGGAATCGCCGACCCAGATCGCCTCCGGCAGCGCTTGCTGCAGGGTATTGAACAGCGGCACGTAGGGCGCGAAGGCCGGGTCAGTCGGTATCGCGAGGGCGTCAAGCGTGGCGGCGGTAATCTGCGCGCCGCGTGTCTTGCCTTTCGGGTTGCTCTCGAGGCCGGTCAGCCGGTCGGCGAGGGTCTCCAGCGCCAAGCCGGCGTCGGCGACGATGGCGAGTGTCGCCTGCTGGTTGCGCGCCAGTTGTTCGGGGTCGATATCGATGCGGATCAGCTGGCCACCGATGACGAAGCCATCATCGAACACCACGTCGTAGTCGGTCTCGCCAAGTTCGGTGCCGATCGCCAGCACCACATCGGCGTCGCACGCCAGTTCGCGTACCGCAGGCAGCGCGGCATTGGCGCCGAGATCCAGTGGGTGAGCGCTGCCCAGCAGGCCCTTGGCATTGATGGTGGTGACGGTGGGGGCATCGAGTGCCTCCACCAACTGGCGGGCCGCTGCGGGTGCGGCGACACAGCCACCGCCCAGCAGCACCAGCGGGCGCTCGGCGCCCTGCAGCAGGCTCACGGCTTCCTCGAGCAGGGCCGGGTCCGGCGCCAGACGGCCGATGCGCGGGCGCGTGACGTCATGGGTGGTGCGACCGGCAGGCAGTGCCACCTCGGCATTGAACAGATCGATGGGAATCTCGATATGCACCGGTCCCGGGCGGGCGCCCTCGAACAGCGCGAAGGCGCGGGCCAGCACTTCCGGCAGTGCGGACGTGTCGAGCAGCGTGTGGCTGAAGCGCGCCACGCCCGACACCAGCTGCTGCTGGCTGGGCAGCTCATGCAGACGCCCCTGGCCACGGCCGAGGGTGTCGGTGCGATTGACGCTGGAGATCACCAGCATCGGAATGGAGTCGGCCAGCGCCTGCCCCATCGCGGTGGTGATGTTGGTCATTCCCGGGCCGGTGATGATGAAGCACACCCCGGGCTTGCCGGTACTGCGGGCATAGCCATCGGCCATGAAGCCAGCGCCTTGTTCATGGCGCGGGGTGACGTGGCGAATGCTGCTCGCGGCGGGATCGGCATCCGATTCCAGGCCACGGTAGAGCTCGACGGTATGTACGCCGGGAATACCGAAGACGGTGTCGACGCCGTAGGTGTCACGCAGCAATCGGATCAGGAGTTCAGCACAGGTCATGGCAGTCTATCCGGCAGACGGGAGCGCCGTGGCGCCCCCTGAAGTCATGAGGAAAAGGAGTCGGTCGCGAAGCGGTGTCAGTCGAGTGCGAGTCGTCGCTCAACTAGCAGTTCAATCGATGGCTCAGAACACGAACAGATGGGCGATACCAGCGATGATCGGCAGGGTGATCAGTGTGCGCAGCACGAAGATGGCCACCAGCTCCCACAGCTTGAGCGGAATCTTCGACTTGAGCAGCAGGGCACCGATCTCGGACATGTAGATCAACTGGGTCAGTGACAGGCAGGCGATCACGAAGCGGGTCAGTTCGCTGTCGATGTCCTTGGCCAGTACCGCCGGCAGGAACATGTCGGCAAATCCGACCAGCGTGGCGGGGGCTGCCTCTGCCGCGTGGGGAATCTGCAGCAGCTCCAGCAGCGGAATCATCGGGTAGGACAGCCAGGTGAACACGGGCGTGAACTCGGCCAGCATCAGTGCCACGGTACCGATGGCGATCACCACCGGCAGCAGACCGAGGAAGATGTCCGCCACGTTGAAGCAGGCCGATTTCACCAGCTTGAGCGGGCCCGGCGCATGCTCGGCGCGCGCGACGGCCATACCGAGTGAGTAGCGCAGCACGCCACAGCCGCTCTGGTTCTCTTCACTGATCTGGCAGCCGACCGGCTCGTGGTAGTCATCGCGCTTGCGTGACAGCGGCGGCAGACGCGGCACGATGACGGCGGCGATCAGGCCCGCGATGACCACGGTCAGGTAGAAGGGCACGAACAGGTGGTTGATGTTCATGAAGCTGGTGACCAGCAATGCGAAGGCGATCGAGACCACCGAGAAGTTGGTGGCGATCACCGCCGCTTCACGCTTGCTGTAGAAGCCCTGCTCGTACTGCTGGGTGGTGATCAGCACACCGACGGTGCCGGAGCCCATCCATGAGGCGGTGGCATCGATGGCGCTGCGCCCGGGCAGATTGAAGATGGCACGGAACGGACGGCGTACCAGGCTGCCGATGAATTCCATGAAGCCGAAGTCGACCAGCAGCGGCAGCAGAATGGCCGCGAAGAAGAAGAAGGTCAGCAGTACCGGCGCGAGATCATTGAGCATCACGCCGCCGGTGAAGGTCGCCGTCACTTGAGTGGGGCCCCACTGGAAGTAGGTCATCAGCGCGAAGATGGCGCCGAGGGCACGCATGCCAAACCATACCGGCGAGACATCGAACAGCTCGTGTGCCGCGCCCTGACGTGCCCAGACCGGTTTGGCGAGCTTGACGAAGCCGGTCAGCAGTACGGAAAGGCACAGCACCGCGACGGCGATGGCGGGTAGTGCGCCGCCCAGCGTCGCCTTGAGCCAATCGGCCATCAGGCCCATGCCGATGTTGATGGTATCACCCGTGCTGAAGGGCACCAGGAAGAAGCTGACGCCGAGCAATGACGGCAGCAGAAATTTCATGACTCCGTGAGTCGTGAGCGGAACGGGACGGGTGGCGATGAGCTCTTTCTGAGCCTTCTCACCCTTGTGCACCTTGTCTGAAGGTGAATCGGCGCTTGGGCTGGAGCGGGACGGCGTGTGATCCGCCGTCGGGTCGATGCTGGTTGTCATTCGGGTCACCTAGATCTTGTTGTAATGGTCAGGCTCTAGCCGTGCATCGTGTGATGCATCATGCCGTATCGTGTCGGGTGATTCTGTGTGCGCCGAGGGCGGGACAAGCCCCCGGCGCGGGTGCAGCAGGACAGCAGGTCATTCGTGGGTCGTTCGTGGATCAGTCGCGCTGTTGCACGCCCGGCAGTACACAGAGCATTTCGTAGAGCAGGGTCGCGCCCATCAGCGCGGTGTTGCCGCTGGTGTCGTAGGGCGGGGAGACTTCCATCAGGTCACCGCCGACGATGTTGAGGCCACGCGCGCCGCGTACGATTTCCATGCCCTGGGGCATGGTCAGGCCGCCGGCTTCCACGGTGCCGGTACCGGGGGCGACGGAGGGGTCCAGTCCGTCGATGTCGAAGGTGATGTACACCGG
Source organism: Cobetia sp. LC6 (assembly GCF_030264805.1). Classification (NCBI taxonomy): domain Bacteria; kingdom Pseudomonadati; phylum Pseudomonadota; class Gammaproteobacteria; order Oceanospirillales; family Halomonadaceae; genus Cobetia; species Cobetia sp. LC6. Next base: position 242,998 of record NZ_JASSPL010000005.1, read on the forward strand.
GCGATCGCCCATCATGTCGCGCACTTCGGCCATCAACGGCGCGAGTGACTTGAACCAGCACATCTCGGCGGTCTCGACACGGAAGCCCTGCTGACGGCACCAGTCGAAGTCATCGGCGGAGTAGCCGGTGCCACGCAGGCCGATCTGCACCACGCGCTGGCTGTCGAGCAGGCCTTCTTCCTGGGCGCGACGAATCGGCGTGCCGTGGGCGATGGGCTCGCCGAACATGTGGTCGTTGACGTCGGCGTGGGCATCGATGTGGATCAGGCCGACCGGGCCATGCTTCTTGGCGATGGCGCGCAGCACCGGCAGGGTGACGGTGTGATCGCCGCCCAGTGTCAGCGGCACGCAGTCGTGACTGAGCACTTCATCGTAGAACTGCTCGATGATGTCCATGCTCTTGGGCAGGTGGAAGGTGTTGATCGGCACATCGCCGATGTCCGCCACCTGCAGGCTGTCGAAGGGCGCGGCGCGGGTGGCCATGTTGTAGGGGCGCAGCATGCGCGATTCATCACGGATCTGACGCGGGCCGAGACGCGCGCCCGGACGGTTGGAGGTACCGATGTCCAGCGGAATGCCGATGAAGGCGGCATCTAGGCCTTCCGCGGTTTCCTGAGCCGGCAGGCGCATCATGGTGGCCGGGCCGCCGAAACGTGGCATGTCGTTGCCGCCCAGCGGCTGATTGAACTCGCTCATCTGTCTCTCCAGGTCTTGAGTTGCTCGCGATACGCTGACGGCGAGCGGGGTATTGTGTTCGATCGCCTGATCGCCCGACCGGACGGTGTGATGAAAGCCGGCGATCCTCCTTGGCGCATACTCCAGCATTGCAGTAACCATGCCAATTTTTAGTCAATTGATTTTATTGAGTTTTATTTGGCGGAGGTTGCTGGGTGATTCATTTGTGGATCACCAGTGCGGCATTGATGATTCAAAAATGGATCACTGATTCATTTGTGGATCACATTCAGGCATCATCGAGACTGTCTTCAGCGCAGTGCGAGAAAGACCTGCTGGAAAGAGCTGTTAGAAAGAGCTGCGAGAAAGACCTGCGAAAAGAAGCACAGAAAGCCCCGCCCGATTCACAGGCTCGACCATGAGGTACCCGCCATGTCAGAGCTCGACCGTCAGATTCTCAAGACCATCATCGACACCGCTCACGATCACTACTTCGTGGTCAATGCCGATGGCCAGGTGCTGGATGTCAGCCCCGGCGCCGCGGCGGTCTATGGCATGACCCGCGAGGAGCTGTGTGCCGCCAACGTGCATGACCTGGAAGCCAGTGGCGTGCTCAAGCCATCGATCAGTCTGGAGGTGCTGCGTACGGGGCGCGCGCTGCAGATGATGCAGCTCACCGCCACCGGGCGGCGAGTGGTGGCGCAGGCGCATCCGGTATTCGTCGCGGGCAAGCTTGAGTGCGTGGTCAGCCGCTCGATGGACCTCACCGATATCCAGCTGTTGCAGCAGGAATATGCTGTGCTCCAGCAGCGTTTCACGGATCACCTGCGCCGCAACTCGCGGGGCAGTGAGCTGGGCGGGGGAAGTGCGCGCTCAGTTGCTGAGCAGACCACCCATGACGCGCAGCAGGGGCGTGCTCTGTGCGAGCAGGCCGCGCGCGAGCAGGCGGAATGCGAAGACGCCGCGCTGGAATTGGGCGAGCTGCAGGTCAGAAGCCCCGTGATGCGGGAGATAGCGCTGCTGCTCAAGCGGGTCGCGCCCACCAACGCCACGGTATTGATGCTGGGCGAATCCGGGGTCGGCAAGACGGCCTTCGCCCATCAACTGCATCGCTGGAGCCAACGCGCCGACGGCCCCTTCATCGAGGTGAACTGCGGCGCCATTCCCGAAAGCCTGTTCGAGTCCGAGATGTTCGGTTATCAGGCCGGTGCCTTCACCGGCGCGGGTAACCGTGGCAAGGCGGGCCTGATGGAGCAGGCCGAAGGCGGCACCCTGTTCCTCGATGAAATCGGTGAGCTGCCGCTGGCCACCCAGACCAAGCTGCTCAAGGTGATTCAGGACGGAATGATCACCCGCCTGGGCGACACCACCACCCGCCGCGCCGACTTTCGGCTGGTCGTCGCCACCAATCAAGACCTCGCCGCCCGCGTCGAGCAGGGACAGTTCCGCCTCGACCTCTACTACCGCATCAATGTGCTCCCCGTCAGCCTGCCACCGCTACGCGAACGCCGCGAAGACATTCCCGCCCTGATCGAGCAACACCTCTCTCGCCTCAATCAACGTCATGGTCGCCGCAAACTCCTCGACGCCTCGTTATGGCCCATCCTCATGCGCCAGGACTGGCTCGGCAATATCCGCGAACTGGAAAACTGGCTGGAACGCGCCTGGCTCAGCGCCCCCAGTGATGTCATTGACAGCGATTCAGTGAAAACACTGCTCAACACCTGTTCCACGAATAACGCTAATGGACTAGGCAGTTCATTTGGCTTCAGTAATGAAAAATCCAATGGAATAGGCGTTACTGAAAGTTTTACCACTGCCGATAACTCTCATAGTCCCAATTCCCCCTCAGCGCCTGCCGCTGAGGGGGCAGTAGCCATGCCAACCCCCAAGCTCGGCCCCAACGAAACCCTCAAGGAAGGCCTGGCACGCATCGAAGCACAATGGCTACGCGAGATGGCTGCCGAGCTGCCCAGCACCTATGCGATAGCCAAGAGGGCAGGGATTAGTCAGCCGACGGTGGTGAGGAAGTTGAAGCATATGTTGTTAAAATAATTACCATGTGTCGGATCTATGTGATGACCAATCGATTAGTCAATCATCCGGGCCCGACAGCTAAGGTACACTATATTCATTGCATCACCACCAGACTCCCCATCACTCCCTCACATAACGGCTTGATCTCGCTGAAGCCCTCGTCGACGGCGAGGTCTGTCTTGGCTTTGGCGTAGGTGGTGCCGTCGGCGGTGGGGTGGTAGCTGGTGCAGTGCAGGCGGATCAGCTTGTCGTCGAGGAAGAGGCCGTATTCGCGGGTCTGCGAGGTGATGGGCATGCCCTGGTGTCGCTGTGTCATGGCGATATCGAACCAGTAGACCTGACGGTGATCCACTCGGGTCAGGCCGGAGTCGAGCATCTGGCTGTTGATGGGCGCCCATTGCGCCAGTTGGTCCGTGGCGGCCATCACCTTGAGCTGCGCGTCGCTGACAGTCTCGCCATGCAGGTCATAGATTTCGAGGATGATCATGTCGGTGCCGGTACCCGCCTGACTCTGCCATTTCTGCACGATATGCGGCAGGCGTCCCTCGGCGGCAGACCACGAGGCGGGCAGGTGCAGCGCAAGGCTGATGCCCAGTGACTTGGGATGGCCCTTGGTGTGGAACTGCTGGAAATAGCCGTCGTACAGCTCGTACACCGGCTCGATCTGATACTTGGTCGCCAGCAGAAATTCCTTGAACGGCGAGGGCAGGTATTCCCCCTGGGCGCGCAGATGAATGGCCTCGATGAAGCGGGCCGCGAAGTCGCTGGTCAGCTTGTCGGTGGTCAGTTGCGAATCCAGTTGCGTCTTTATCTGACGGCGGATGCCATCCAGCACTTCGCGTGCGTGCTCCCGCCCCATCAAAGTGGCGAGGTTGTCCGCCAGGCGATGGGTGATGTTCGGGAAGGCATTGTCGAAATAGGCGGAGGCAAGCTCTGCATCCGGCGCGAGGCCGGGATACTCCTCGGCGATGCGTGACAGGGTGATGTCCTGGGCGATGACGAAGCCGTAGGTACTGCTCAGCGTATTGATGACCTTGGGCGTGGGGCGAAACTGTGCGGCTTCGGCGCGTGCCGAGGCGCCGGGGGTGATGAGGCACAAGCTCAGGCCCAGTCCGAGCGTCAGGGCGGCGGCGGCCAGCCCGGGAATTGCCCCAAGGGAGCGTGTTACGGCAAACGCCATGCGTGACATCCTGTCAGAGTGCGATCGATTCAATCCTATCATCGGCCTACGATGACTTCTCGCGTGCTGATGATGTTCAGATGCCTAATCAGGCAGAAGTATCAGACTGCGCGTCATGCCGCGCACGCGGTTTCCCTTCAGAGAGCAGCAGACAACGATGTCCAGACGACACCAGTATTCGGTTGAACTTGAGTGGACCGGCAATCGCGGTGATGGCACCCGCCATTACACCGCCTATGAGCGTGATTTCGTGGCCCGTGTCAGTGGCAAGCCGAGCCTGGAAGGCTCCGCCGACCCCGCTTTTCGGGGCGACGCTTCCCGCTGGAACCCCGAAGACATGCTGGTGGCCTCCGTCTCGGCCTGCCACAAGCTCTGGTATCTGCACCTGTGTGCCGAGGCCGGCATTCGTGTCATGAGCTATCACGACCACGCCGAGGGCACGATGCAGGAAGGCACGCCCGCTGTTGGCAATAGTCAGGCAGAGAACGAGGGCGAGGCGGGACGTTTCACCTCCATCGTGCTGCGCCCCGAGATCACGCTGGCCGCCGGTGACGATATCGCGCTCGCCCATGAGCTGCACCACCGGGCGCATGCGCTGTGCTTCATCGCCAATTCACTGAATTTTCCGGTCAGCTGCGAGGCGGTGATCACCCATCAGTGATGGGCAGCCCTCAGCCCGTGTCCTACAACCGTGTCGGACTGACCGTGTCTTACAGACCGTGTCTTACAGACCGTGTCAGAACCCAAAAGGCCACCAGAGCGATCTGGTGGCCTTTTTTGCTTTCAGCATCTCTCTAAAGAAACAGCGTCTCGCAAGGGCATCAAGCGAGGGGATCAACCCCGTGCGTTCACTTCCTCGATCAGTTTGCTGGAACCAGTGAGGTCTGGCAGGCAGGCGCCGTCGGCAATCTTCGCCAGCAGCACGTCTTCGGCTTCTTGCACCTCGATGGCGTGGCTGGCGATGGCCGAGACTTCCTCGGGCGCCATGACGATGACGCCACTTTCATCGGCAAGGATGGCATCGCCCGGATTGACGACCACGCCGCCGATGCTGACCGGCACGTTGAGTGCGCCGCCGATTCCGGCGAAGCGGGTGGTCAGCGAAGCGACGCCGCGACTCCAGACCGGGAACTGCTTGTCGCGAATGGTCAGCGCATCGGTGGCCATGCCGTCGATCACCACACCGGCCACGCCGAGGCGCGAGGCGACCGTGGTCATCACGCCGCCCCAGCAGGCGCGGTGGCGATCGCCCTGTCGATGCACGATCAGCACATCGCCCGGGCGCACCAGGCGCATCAGATGGTTGAGCAGGGTGCCATCTTCCGGCGGCAGCGAGACAGTGATGGCGGTACCGGCGATGCGCACCTCGGGCAGCATGCTGGCAATCGCCGGATCGACGAAGCCCCGGGTGTGGAAGTGGCCGATGGTGGCCGTCTCGCACTGCTTGAGCTGTTCCAGCCGTTCAGGAGCGACCTGCGCTGGCATGTCATTGAGTTGGTACATGAAAGTCTCTCGTCGTGGTCGGTCAGATCAGGCTGGGCAGGAAGGTCGTCAGCCACGGGGCCCAGTAGAGCATCAGCATCGCGAACAGGAAGCAGATGACGATCGGCCAGGCGGCGGCGTAGATGGTCTGCATCGGCGTTGCCGGGGCGGCGCCTTTCACCGCGAACAGGTTGTAGCCGAAGGGCGGGGTGAGACTGCCCACCGAGATGTTGATCAAAAACAGCGTCCAGAACCACACCGGATCGAAGCCATACAGCTTGACCAGCGGCGCGTAGATGGGAATCACCACCATCATGAAGGCGATCTGGTCGATGAACATGCAGGCGATCAGCGGAATCAGCATCAGGATCAGCAGCATCCACACCGGGTCGAGATCCAGCCCGGTCACGCTGCTCACCAGACCGCTGGTGGCGCCGGTGAAGCTCAACAGCTGGGAGAACAGCTTCGAACACGCCAGGATCAGGATGATCATGGTGCTGACCTTGAGCGAGGACATCACCGCTTCGCCCGCCATCTTGAACGAGAACTTGCGGTAGTAGGCCGCGACCACCAGCGAGCCCAGCACGCCGGTGGCGGCGGATTCGGACGGCGTGGCGATGCCGAGCAGAATCAGGCCGAGCACGGCAAAGATGATGATGGTGAACGGCAGCATGTTGATCACGGCGCGGCGCTTTTCCTTTGCCGTGCCACCCCCGCTTTCATCGAGGGGCGGTGCACGGCGCGGGTCCATCGTGATGCGCACCTTCACATAGAGGATGAACAGCGCGGCCAGCAGAATGCCGGGCAGGATGCCCGCGATCAAAAGGCGTGCGATGGAGACATCGACCATCGAGCCGATGATGATCACCAAGAGGCTCGGCGGGATGATTGGTGCGAGACTCGCGCCACCCAGGATCAGGCCGATGGACAGCCTGTCGTCATAGCCGCGCTCCTGCATGGTCGGCAGCGCCGAGCGGCTGAGCATGGCGGTCACGGCCAGCGCCGAGCCGGACAGGGCACCGAACAGCGTCGAGAGGGCGACGACGAAGAAATAGAGGCGCCCCTTCATGCGGCCCATCAGGGCATCCAGCGAGTCGAAGATCACATCGATGGAGCCGGAGCGGAACAGCAGCTCCCCCATCAGCACGAACAGCGCGATGGTGGTCAGTGTCTCCGAGGTCATGCTGTCGTAGACACTGTTGGCGAACATGCCGAAACCGGCAGTGCCCATCAACCACAGCGTGCCGAGCACGTTGATGGTCAAGAAGGCGGCGAAGACGGGAATGCCGAGGGCGAACAGGCCCATCAGCAAGGCGATGGCCAGGCCCAGAGAGGTATACCATTCCATGACTCAGGGTCCTTTTCTGGTGTCGGCGGTCGCCGAAGGCGTCGCGCGGCTAAAGGCGTGGCGCAGGAAGTACAGGGCGGCGCTGATCATCGCGTAGGCGATGAAGCTGGAGACCCAGACCTTGGGAATATCGAGGCCCATGGCGGTGGTGGTGTGATACTGGAACTGACGCAGGCTTTCCTGCACGCAGATCCAACCGGCCACGGCGCAGACGGCGCCGGTCACCAGGGCGAGGAGACGATCATAGAAAGCGCGCGCGGTAGGGCCGAGGCGCTCCGGCAATACGGTGATGGCGATATGGCCATGGGTGCGTGCCAGTTCCGGCGTCGCCAGCGAAATCGAGAGGCATAGCAGATAAGCCACCATCGCGCCGGACCACAGGGTGGGCGAGTTGAAGAAGTAGCGCGCGATGACTTCCAGCCAGAAGCACAGGACGATGCCACACAAGGTGACACCGCCCAGAAGGAAGCCTGCTCGCGTCACGCCGTCATGCACACGTGCAAGCAGGGTTAGCATGGTGGATTCCTTACTCGCTGACGGTGGTCAGGTTCTTCTCGATCGCCAGTTCACGCATGGCGGTCACCGTGTCCGGGGTCTTGTCGATGCCCAGCTGCCAGATGCCGTCCGTAACGAGGGCATCCAGACGCTTGGCGTCTTCCGGCGCGAATTCGGTGGCCTGCATGCCGGCTTCGTCCAGCGCCTTCCACTCTTCGATGGCCAGTTCATCCAGGATCGGGATGATCTCGGTCTCCAGCTCGCGGCCTTCGTCGAGCAGCACTTGCTGCTGTTCCGGCGACAGGGAGTTGAAGGCGTTGAGATTCATCAGCATGAAGTTGTAGGTCTGACCGAAGGTCGGCTTGGAGTAGTAGCCGGCGACTTCCTGCCAGCCCATGTCCTTGACGCCATTCAGGCCCCAGGCCGCGCCGTCGATCACGCCACGGTCCATGGCGGAATAGACATCGCCACTGGACATCAGCACCGGCGTACCGCCCAGGCCCTTGGTGACGTTGGTGTAGGTGGGGCTGCCGCGCAGACGGCGGCCATCCAGGCCCGGCGTCCCGGTGATCGGCTCCTTCAGCACGTACTGGAAGCCGTGGCTGCCAAGCGGCGGAATCGCGATCAGCTTGAGGCCCAGGCCGTTGTAGTGCTCATCGACCATGTCCCACAGGCCGGATTCACGTGTCTGTTCCGGATTCACCGCCACGCCATCCATCGCGGCGCCGACGCCGGTGGTGTTGGTGTGGTAAGCAGCATGGGTATACAGCAGCTGGAAGACACCGGCCGCGACAGGCTGCAGCTGCTCGAAGGGCGGCACCACATCCGGGCCGGTCAGCTTGATGGTGAGGTCGGCGGCCTTGTTGGCTTCGACTTCCTTGATGAAGCGTTGGGCAATCTCGCGGGAGTAGGCAGTGGTCTGGTCGTAACTGGACAGCATGCGCAATTCGGTGGCCATGGACTGGGTGGCCGGGAGGAGTGCGAGCAGCGGGAGCAGAAGAGCGGGCTTGAGGGTTTTCATGACAGTATCCACGTTATCGTTATTGTGAGCGGGGCAGTGCATGCGGGACTTCTCGTGACCATGATGCTGCGTCCGGGAGATGCATGCGGTACCTGTCCCTGCTTCTTGTTGTGATGGTACGCCTTCAATCTATGAGGCCCTCCCTTCGCGGTCAACGAATCATCAGCCTTTTGGGCTTTCAAATTTCAATACGCAGTATTTGCCAGATTTATGTAAGAAAATATGTGTGTATTGTGCCATGACAACTTGCGGGGGTTGTGATGGGGAATAGGCCGATTGATGGCAGAAAAGGCAGGCAAGTCGCCGCATGGATGGTGGGCAGTAGATCGCGAAAATCTTCCTGAAGCCATCTGCTCGGCGAGCCGAATGGTCAGCAGAATGGCTATCAGAAGGGCTGTCAGAGTGACGAGCAGGAAACCCGCAGAGCGCTTGATCTTGAACACAGGAAAGCCCCCGTTGCCGATGACCTCTTGTGAGTCTCGGCAACGGGGCTTTCGGGTATTACATCACTGTCTGACACGCACTGAGTGCAACCGTTATCCTGGCCAGGCAGGTTAGTGAGTCAGCTTGGCCAGTCAGCGCGCCGCGGACTCGGTCGAGAGAGTCAGGCTCGGCTTGCGCAGCGCCAGCGGCATCAGCGCCAGCGAGACCGGCAGGCCGATCATCACCGGGTGCAGGCCGAAGGGATGGCCCAGCACCTGCCAGAGCACGGCGGTGGCCAGCCCGCCCCACATCATGATCACCCCGCCACGCGGGTCTGGCGTGCGACGGCACAGTGCGACCACCGTCGGCACCAGCACACCGCAGACCAGCATTGCGCTGCCGGGAATCCAGATATCGAGCAGACGCGGTGCATAGAGTGCCAGGCCCAGTGAAATCAATGACATGGCGACCACCGAGTGGCGGCTCATGCGAAGCATGAAGGCATCATCGCGGCCCTTCATGCGCGGCTTGATGATGTCGTTGGCAATCGACGACGCGCCGGCGATGAAGAACGAATCGGCGCACGAGATGATGGTCGCCAGCAGCACCACGACCATGCTGACCATCAGCGGCAGCGGGAGTGTCGCCTTGATGATGGCGTAGAAGGATAGGTCCGGATTGGCCACCGCGATATCCAGACCCAGTTTCGCAAAGGCGCCGATCAGGACCACGGCAGCGCCGACCAGCAGCGTGAAGACGATGGCGACGGCGTAGCCGGTGCGTGCCGCCTTGAGGCTGCGTGCGGCCCAGAAGCGCTGCCACAGGTCCTGGCGCACGAACTGATAGGCGCCGATGGTCAGCATGTAGACTGCCAGTTCATGACCGGAAATGCCGGTCAGGCTCAGGAAGTCAGGGTTGCCTTCGGGCATGGATGCCGCGCTGATGGACTCCCAGCTGCCGCTGGCGTAGTAGACGGTGACCAGCAGGAAGAAGATGCCCAGGGTCTGCAGGGTGCCCAGGATGGCATCTGACCAGATGACCGCCATCAGGCCGCCCAGCCATGTCTTGGCGGTCAGCAGTGCCCAGGTCAGCAGGATGCCCACCGGCAGTGCCAGGCCGAACACCAGCTTGAGCACCGTGGCCACGGCCACGAACTGCATGCCGGTGATGGCCGCGTAGGCACACAGGATACTGAGCAGGGTCGGCACCCTGACGCCTTCGCCAAAGCGACTGACCAGGAAGTCGGCCAGTGTCACCATGTTGAGGCGCTCGCCTTCGGCGTGGATCCTGCCGATGAAGAAGTACAGCGCGATGCCCGCGAAGGTCATGCCCACCGGCAGCCACAGCTGGCCCATGCCGAAGGTGTAACCCTTGGAGACGAAGCCCAGCAGGGTAGAACCGCCGACGGCGGTACCGATCAGTGTACAGATCAGCGGGAAGGTCGAGGTGGAACGGCCTGCGACATTGTAATCATCATAGGTCTTGATGTGGCGGAAGAAATAGAGCGAAAGCCCCATCAGAAATACGCCACATGCTATGATCATGATCGAGAGAATGAAGGTTTCTCGGGTATCGAACATCGTCGTGTTTTCCGCTTTATTGATTTTGTATTGATCGTCATTGCTGTCTTGAGTGAGAGGGAATATATCACTCGAGGGCAGACGTCGGTGACGCGGTGCTGACTTTATTGCTATCTGGGTGTCGGCGAGAGTGCGTTTCATTGCGCTCTTGCCGGTCGCGCCACTTTCGGGACAGGAACAATCACCATGCGACCCATACATGACACGCTGGACTGGAACCTGCTGAGAACATTCATCGTCATCGTCCAGGAGGAAAGTGTCAGTCGGGCCGCGGCGCGTCTCTACCTGTCACAGCCAGCGGTGAGTCTGTCACTCAAGCGCCTGGAAGAGCGCCTGGGGCAGCGTCTGATCGAACGGGACAGTCACAGCTTTCGCGTGACGGGGGCGGGGCAGGTGGTCTATCGCGAGGCGGTGGAGATCTACGCCAACGTGGCGCGTCTCGCCTCTGAGGTGGGCAACAGTCATACGGAGATTTCCGGGCATGTCTCGCTCCTGTTCATCACCGGCATCGAATGCCGATTCCTTGATAGCGTGTTCGCGCGCTTTCATCGCTGTTTCCCCCAGGTCACTTTCTCGATCCAGGAAATGTCCAGTCACGAGGTGCAGCAGGGTCTGCTGCAGCGCCAGGGGGCCTTGGGTATCTGTCTGGCCCAGCAGACGCCCGAGCAGCTGATGTCTCAGGTGCTGGCGCGCCAGAGCTACCGCTATTTCTGTGGTCGCATGCATCCGTTGTTCGGTCAGCAGAATCTGCCGCTGGAGGCGCTGCGCAATGAGCGTTATGTCTCCTTTGGCAGTGAGCAGCTCGATGGCGTGCTGTCACCGCTGGCGATGTTCCGCGCCCGCGAGGGCTTGCAGGGCCCGGTGATCGGTCAATCCAGCAGCCTGCAGGAAATCCGCCGTATGGTGCTGGCCGGCTGGGGAATCGGCTGCATGCCGGAACACACCGTGCGGCGCGAGATCGACGAAGGCCAGCTCTGGCCCTTGCCACCCTATGGGGGCGTGGCCGATATCGATCTGCACCTGATGTGGCATCGTGAAGCGCGTTTCAGTGCCGCCGAATCCACCTTTGTCGACTTTCTGCACAATGCGCTGGCCAAGGTGCCGCTGGAAGAACGCTTGCATCGTGGTCTCGAAATGCAACTGCCGGACACGAATGCCGTGCTGGCCAGTGACGGTGCGCCGGGTGGTGATACGCCCGCCACTTGAGTCACCTTTGAGGCTTGTTCAAGACGATGTGCTGGAGCCCGTCCTGAAGAGTGTCCTGAAAGCCCAGCGCCGCTGTCACCAGAGAGTCCGGGTGGCAGCGGCGCTTCGGGGCTACCCGCGTTGGTCGACCGACGTCTCAATAGGCCAGATTGATCCAGGTGGTCTTCAGGTCGGAGTACTTGTCCAGCGCGTGCAGCGACTTGTCACGCCCGAAACCGGACTGCTTGACGCCACCGAAGGGCACGCTGATATCGCCATCGGCGTAGCAGTTGACCCACACCAGCCCTGCCTTCAAACGCCGCGAGACACGATGGGCACGCGCCAGATCGCGTGTCCACAGACCAGCGCCCAGCCCGTAGATGGAATCATTGGCCAGTTCGATGGCTTCTTCTTCGCCGCTGAAGCGGGTCACGCCGAGCACCGGGCCGAAGATTTCCTCGCGCATCACGGTGCTGTTCTGGCCGCCTTCCACGATGGTCGGCTCAAGATACCAGCCGCCTGAGGTGGCATCGCTGGGCGCGATGGCACGGCCGCCCTGGTGCAGCGTCATGCCTTCCGATAGCGCCGTCTCGACGAAGCCGAGCACCTTCTCGTGGTGGTCCGCACTGACCAGTGCGCCCATGCGCGTGGCCGGGTCGAGCGGGTCACCGGCCGGCATGGCACGGGCGCAGGCGATCAGGCGCGGCATGAAGTCATCGAAGATGGCCTCATCGACGTACAGGCGTGAACCGGCGATGCAGACTTCGCCCTGATTGATGAAGATGGCATCGGCGGCGGCGCGAGCGGCCTGGTCCAGGTCCGGGCAATCGGCGAACACGATATGCGGCGACTTGCCGCCACACTCCAGCCACACACGCTTGAGGTTGGAGTCGCTGGCGTAGCGCATGAAGCGCTTGCCGGTCGCGGTGGAGCCGGTGAAGGCCAGCGCATCGACTTCCATGTGCAGGCCAAGCGCCTGACCCGCTACCGCGCCCAGGCCTGGCGTGACGTTGAACACGCCCGCCGGAATGCCGGCTTCATCGGCCAGCGCCGCCAGACGCAGCGCACTCAGGCTTGAGGCTTCGGCCGGCTTGAGCACCACGCTGTTGCCCAGCGCCAGCGCCGGCGCGAACTTCCAGGAGGCGATCATCAGCGGGAAGTTCCACGGCACCACCGCCGCGACCACGCCCAGCGCTTCACGGGTAATGGTGGCGTGCACGTTCTCGCCGGTAGGCGCGATCTCGTCGTAATGCTTGTCGATGGCCTCGGCGTACCAGGCCACCGAGCGCGCGGTTTCCGCCAGATCGAAGCCCAGGCTGTCGCCGATCGGCTTGCCCATTTCCAGCGTCTGCAGCAGGGCCAGTTCTTCGGCATTGTCGCTGATCAGCTGGGAAAAGCGCTGCAGCACGGCCTTGCGGGCCTGGGGGGACTGACGCGACCACACACCGGAGTCGAAGGCGCGACGCGCGGCCATCACGGCGCGGTCGATGTCCTGCTCGGTGCAGGCGGTGACATGCGCCAGCACTTCACCGGTGGCCGGGTTATATGCCGGGAAGGTGTCGCAGCCGGTGCTTTCCACATAAGCACCGTCGATGAAGGCACGCGTCTCGAAGGTCAGCGCGGCGGCGCGCTGCTGCCAGTCGGCATGCGTCAGCGGAACGGAGGTTGCAGTGGTTGCGCTCATTGGGCGTTCTCCACGGTGGTAGTGTTGGTGCTGACGACACCGGCGCGCTTGAGCATCGCCAGCAGCAGCACATTGGCACCGGCTTCGAGATCGGCAGGCTCGGCGTTCTCGCTCTCGTTGTGGCTGATGCCGTCTTCGCAGGGTACGAAGATCATCGCCACCGGATTGATACCGGCAATCTGCACGGCGTCGTGACCGGCGCCGGTTTCCATGTCGCGGAAGCTGAGTTCCAGCTCCTGGCTGGCGCTGCGCACCATCTCGACCAGTTCCGGCGCGAAGGGCGTCGGCGGAATGTGCTGGACCTCGATCAGTTCGACATCGACGCGCTGCCTGTCGCTCTGGTTGGCGGCGTGATGCTTGAGGCACAGAGCCTTGAGCTGGTCGTGCATCTCGGCGAGCACCGCCGGTTCCAGGTGGCGCAGGTCGACGCTGAAGCGCACCTGGCCCGGAATCACGTTGCGCGAGTTGGGATGTACATTGAATTCGCCACAGGTGACGCGACCGTTGGGCTGATAGGCATCGGCCAGCGTCAGGATGTCGCTGACCAGCGCGCAGGCGGTCTTGAGCGCATCGCGGCGGTAGGGCATCGGTGTCGGGCCGGCGTGGGCTTCCTGACCACTGACCACCACGTCGAACCAGTGCAGACCCAGCGAGCCGGTGACGGCACCGATGGTAATCTCTTCCTGCTCCAGCACCGGGCCCTGCTCGATATGCGCCTCGAAATAGGCGCCGAAATCGTGGCTGCCCACCGGCACGTCGCCGGCATAGCCGGTGCGCGCCAGTGAGGCGGCAACGCTGTCGCCGTCGCGGTCGGTGGCGGCCAGTGCCTTCTCGAGCGGAATCAGGCCCGCATGCACCCCGGACCCCATCATCACCGGCACGAAGCGGCTGCCTTCCTCGTTGGTCCAGATCACCACTTCCAGCGGGGCTTCGGTCTCGATGCCGTGCTCATCCAGCACGCGCATGACTTCCAGGCCAGCCAGCACGCCGAAGCAGCCGTCGAACTTGCCGCCGGTGGGCTGGGTGTCGATGTGGCTGCCGGTGGCGACCGGCGGCAGGCTGTCATTGCGGCCCGGGCGACGGGCGAAGATGTTGCCGATCTCGTCGACGCGCAGCGTGAGGCCTGCGGCCTCGAGCCAGCCGGTGACCAGCTCGCGGCCGGCGCGGTCTTCTTCGGTGAGTGCCAGGCGGCAGTTGCCGCCCTTGGGCGTCGCGCCGATCTCGGCCAATGTCATCAGCGCGTCCCACAGGCGCTTGCCATCGACGCGCAGGGCGAGGGAGTCCAGCACGTCTTGAGTCGCTTGAGTTGAGGATGTGCTCATGTCAGATACCTCCCTTGTCGTTGCGTGTCAGAGCATCTTCACGGATGCCGCTGAGCAGCTTGCCCGGGGCGATGCCGTCCGGGTCATAGCGCAGCTCGATCAGTGCCGGCAGACGCTCTCGGTCGGCAAATTCCAGTGCGCGCGTGAAGCTTTCCTCGAAGTCCTCGTCCTTCTCCACCACCTGACCCAGGCCGCCGTAGGCGGTGACCAGGGCGGCGAAGTCCGGGTTGGTGAAGGTCAGCGCGATCTCGCGGCCCGGGAAGTCGTTTTCCTGGTGGGCACGGATGGTGCCCCACATGCCGTTGTTGAACACCAGCACCACGATGCCCAGACGATATTGCAGCGCCACGCCCAACTCCTGCAGGTTCATCTGGAAGCAGCCATCACCGGCGTAGCAGACGGCGGGGCGTTCCGGGAATTCCAGCTTGCTGGAAATGGCGGCTGGCAGGCCGTAACCCATGGAACCGACGGTCGGGGCCAGCGAGCTGCCCAGGCCACGGAAGCGCACATAGCGGTGGGCGTAGAGCGCGTAGTTGCCGGCGCCGACGCTGATGCAGCCCTTGCCATCGAGAATGCGGTCGACGGTCAGGCTGACCTTGTCCAGGCTCAGCGGACCCGGCGACGGCTGCTCTTCCAGCGTGGCCAGATAGGCGGCGCGCGCCTCGCGGGTAATGTTGGACCAGCGCGGGGCGCTATCCGGTGACAGGGTGGCGAGCGCCAGCGCGAAGCCGTTGACGTCAGTATTGATGGCCAGCGTTGGCTGATAGACGCGGCCCAGCTCTTCCGGGTCTGCATAGATGTGCACCAGTTTCTGGGTCGGCACCGGCGACTGGATCCAGCTGTAGCCTTCGCTGGTGGCCTCGCCGATACGGGTGCCGACGGCGATCACCAGATCGCTCTCGACCAGCTGCTGGCGCAGTGCGTCATGCATGCCCATGCCGACGTGACCGGCGAATTGCGGCAGTTCGGCATCGACGCACTCCAGACGGCGCCAGGCGACACCGGTGGGAATATCGAAACGCTGGGCGAAGCCTTCCAGCGCGACCTGGGCATCGCGGGTCCAGCCGCTGCCACCGACCAGCAGGAAGGGGCGCTCGGCGCTGGCGAGCAGGCGCTTGAGCTCATCCAGCTGCGGCTGTCCCGGGTAGGTGGCAAGACGCGGGTGCGGCTTGACGTCCGCGACCTGGGCTTCGCCCCACAGGGTGTCTTCGGGCAATGCCAGCACCACCGGCCCCGGACGGCCGCTGCGCGCCACCTGATAGGCACGGGCGATGTATTCCGGAATGCGTGAGGTGTCGTCGATCTGCGCGACCCACTTGGTCATCTCGCCGAACATGCGGCGGTAATCGATTTCCTGGAAGGCTTCGCGCTCGATGAAGTCACCACCGACCTGACCGATGAACAGGATCATCGGCGTGGAGTCCTGATAGGCGGTGTGCACGGCGATGGAGGCGTTGGTCGCGCCCGGGCCACGGGTAACGAAACATACGCCCGGCTCGTTGGTCAGCTTGCCGTAGGCTTCGGCCATGTAGCCTGCACCACTTTCCTGGCGACAGACGATGGGCTCGATGGCGCCCTTGTGCTCATTGAGCGCATCGATGCACGGCAGGTAGCTTTCGCCCGGCACCAGGAAGACACGCCTGGTGCCGTGCAGACGGATCTGGTCGACGAGGATCTGCCCGCCATTGCGCAGCGGCAGGGTGGAAGCGGAGGAAGTGTTCGTGGCCTGAGTCATGGGGGTGCTCTCGTTGTTGTTGAGAAATCGGTGTAGAGAATTCGATATTGAGAAATCGGTGTTGAGACGCCGCTAGTGTTGAAGCGGCAATGAATTCGGTGCGCGCTCGGCAGGGCCGCCTTTCAGAACTGCGACGCGGTGCTGTCGGCGGGCATCAGGTCACCGCCCCATCAGCGGGCCTCGGGCCAGCGCCGCGAGCGGGCATCAAGTCATAGAGCGCTTCGAGCTGTTCGGGGTGGATGACGCAACGCGCCTGCAGCCCCTGCTGATTGGCCCAGTGCTGGTCGGTGCCCAGCCCGTGCTGCCAGCGCCATGGGCCATCGATGGCCAGTCGTTCATGGCGCTGGCAGACCTTCGCCAGCCGCGCGCGCCACGGCTTGAGCGTCTCGGTGATGGTGGCGACAGGCTGGTCGGGCATCAGGCCCAGATCCGCAGCCAGATCTCCGGTACCGATCAGTGCGCCCAACAGGCGTGGGGTATCATCGCCGGCGGCGAGCAGTTCCTCGGCGGCCAGCAGTCCGGCCTGGCTTTCCAGTGTCGCGACGCTCTTCAGGCTGCCCCGTGGCAAGCCGTGCACCGCTTCCTGCTCGGCCAGGGCCTCATCCAGCGCTGCCAGCTGGGTGCGTTGCTCGACGGCGGGCAGGAAGATGGCGGCGGGAGCCCCGCTGGAATCGCCTTGGGTGGTGCTGATCAGTTCGGCTAGCTCGTCATGTCCGCCGTGCGTGAGCCGGTTGAGACGTACGCACGGCCACACCTTCAGGGCACGGGCGCGTCTGGCGAAGTCGGCGAAGCGGCTGATGGCAAGCTGGCGTCCGGTGGCCGGGGTGAACTCCTCGAGATCGACGACGATGGCATCGGCGCCGCTGGTGAGGGCGGCCTGCAGACGGGCGTCGTCGTCACCCGGCACGAACAGCCAGCGCTGGGGAAGCTTGTGGTCTATGGCGGTGGTCATCACTCAGCCCTCCATCAGGTTGGGCAGGAACAGCACGAGTTCCGGGATGAAGGTGATCAGCATCAGCACGGTCAGCATCGCGCCCAGCATCAGGCCCAGCGGACGCAGCGAATCGCTGACGTTGATCCCGGCGATGCGACAGGCGGCCATCAGATCGATCCCCAATGGCGGCGTGTTGGCGCCGATGGCCAGATTGACGGTCAGCAGCACCCCGAAGTGCACCGGGCTGATGCCGTATTGCGCCAACAACGGCATCACGATGGGCGTCACGATAATGATGATCGCCACGCTTTCCATGAAGGAGCCCAGCACCAGCAGCACGGCGGTCAGCAGTAGCAGGACACTGATGCGGCTGTCGGTGAATTCGCCGATCAGCTGGGCGATGGCCTGCGGCACCTGCTCGTAGGTCAGGCCCCAGGCGAACATGCCGGCCGCCCCGATGATCAGCAGGATGGCGCCGGTGGTCTCGGCGGTCGCGCGGACACTGTCCAGAAAGCCGCGCCAGGTGAGGCTGCGATAGACACAGGTGCCGATGATGATGGCGTAGAGAATCGCGGAGGCGGCGGCTTCGGTGGGCGTGAAGACCCCGAAGCGGATACCGCCGATGATCATCACCGGCACCATCAGGGCCGGCATGGCGCTGAGCAGGGCACGGCGACGCTCGCCGGGCACACGGGCCGCGACACCGCCCGACCAGCCATGCTTGCGTGACAGGTAGAGGGCGACGCCGACCAGCGCGACGGTCAGCATCAGGCCGGGGATGATGCCGCCCATGAACAGCTGGCCCACCGAGGTATTGGAGGTGGTGCCGTAGACGATCATCACGATGCTGGGCGGAATCACGGTGCCGATGGAGCTGGCGGTGCCGACCAGCGCACTGCTGAAGCCCTTGTCATAGCCGTTGCGGGCCATGGTGGGCAGCAGCATGCTGCCGATGGCGATCACGTCCGCCACGCCAGACCCCGACAGCGCGCCGAACATCATGCAGGCGAGCACCGCGACCACCGCCAGGCCGCCGCGGATGTCACCGACCATCGCCATGCACAGGCGTACCAGGCGTTCGGTCAGACCGGCGCGGTTCATCAACTGGGCGGCGAGCACGAACAGCGGGATCGCCAGCAGGGTGAAGCTTTCCATTCCGGCCACGAACTGCTGCGCCGAGACCATCATGGGCGCGGCACCAAAGGCCAGCAGGTAGAAGAGGGCCGACATCAACAGCGCGAAGGCGATGGGGATGTCGATGAGGATGCCGAGCGCGAAGACGCCGAGCAAAGCCAGGGCGCCGAGTGTCATGGGGCATCTCCTTGGCGAGATGAAGCGTTGTCAGACGCAGTGGTATCCGTCTCGTGAATCTCGGCTGCGATGGCCGAAGGGCTCAACAGATGCTCAAGCTGGATCAGGGCCATTGCGGTGCAGCACAGCGGCACGGACAGATAGACGACACCGGCCGGAATCTGCAGCGCAGTGGTGGTCTGACGCATGGTGATGGCGGTCAGGTCCATGCCTGCCTTGGCCAGCATCATCAGCATGATCAGGATCATGACGTCAGTGATGCGGCAGGTGATGCGCTGGATACGCACCGAGCGCACCAGCAGCGGTAGCAGGCCCGCACTCAGATGCGTGCGGTTGCGGGTGCAGGACACCGCGGCCAGCAGGGTGGTCCATACCAGTACCAGCTGCGGCAACTCTTCTGCCCAGTGCGGCGGCTGACCCATGACCCAGCGCATGAAGACGGTCCAGATCACCAGTGCCGACAGCGCGGCGACTCCGCTGGCAGCCAGGGCCAGACAGCCCCGGCAGCTCCAACGTGAGAGGGTGATCATCAAGGTACGCAAGGCACACAACACGGCCTGCGGCTTGACGGAGGGAGAGGCGGAAGACATCGTCACTCGCCCTTGCGGTATTGCTCGACCAGGCCCATCAGCTCAGGCCCGAAGACGTCGGTGTACTCGGCCCAGACACCCTGCACCTTGGCATTGAAGGGCGCGGTATCGACCTCGTTGACCTGCATGCCGGCCTCCTCCAGCTTGGCCACCAGTTCGGCGTCATCCTTCTGGGTCATCGCGCGCTGCTTGTCACGCCATTCGTCGGCGCTCTTCTGCACTGCGGCCTGATCCTGCTCGGAGAGCTGGTTCCAGGTGAAGTTGGACATGGTCAGACACGCCGGTGCCCAGACGTGACCGGTGAGGGAGACGTAGTCCTGCACTTCGCTGAATGAAGAGGAATAGATGATGGCCAGCGGGTTTTCCTGGGCATCGAACACGCCCTGCTGCAGCGCGGAGTAGAGCTCACCGAAGGACAGCGGTGCGGGGCTTGAGCCCAGCGCGGTGAAGGTATCCAGACGCATCTTGTCCGGCGTGACGCGAATCTTCAGACCCGCGAGGTCTTCCGGGGTGGTGATGGGGCCACGGTTGTTGGTGACGTGACGGAAGCCGTTCTCCCACCACGACAGGATCTTCATGTTGTGTTCGTCGGCGATGTCCTCGAGCGCATCGCCCAGCTTGCCATCGTAGGCTGCGTAGGCGTGTTCGCGGTCCGGCCAAGAGTAGGGCAGTTCGACGATGCCGAAGCGGGCATCCAGCGGCTGGAAGGAGCCACAGCCGATTACCCCAGCCGGCACACTGCCGATCTGCATGCCTTCCACGACCGTCTTCTCGTTGCCGAGCTGTCCACTGGGGAAGACCTGGAAATTGACGCGGCCATCAGTGGCCTCGGCGACATCCTTGGCGAAGCCTTCCGCCGCGATGTTCCAGCTATGGGTGGGCGCCAGCACGTGGCCGAGCTTGATATCCTGGGCCTGAGCGGCGCTCAGCGGCAAGGCACAGGCCACCGCGATGGCGGTGGTCAGCAGGGCTGGCTTCAACTGGACGGATTTCATCGGGACACCTCTTGGAGTTGTTATCATCGTGACAGGCGCCTCTGTGTGCGCCTTGAGCCAAGAGTGTGTTCTGCTCGTGTATTTCGGTAGTTTCGATTTTTTATTCTTGGTATTAACCAGATTTATGCTGGGTCTGGATGTCCCGCCGATCTGACGGTTCAGCTGCATATATACCGTTATCTTTCTTGTCGTCACTTGCAGGTCTGGCAGACCTGAGAGAAGTGCAGTCATCGGGATACGCAACACAAGGCGCCCGCGAAGAAGCGAGTCTTCGCGGGCGCTGAGATATGACTGAGACTGCCTGGTTGGCGTCTCAATGTCGCCTGACTGTCGTTTAGGAACCGCTCCCGCGTCAGGCCACCGCCTTGTCCAGTGCCTGGCTGACATCGGCGATGATGTCGTCGATATGCTCGATCCCCACCGAGATGCGCACCAGATCCGCCGAGACGCCGGCCTTGGCCAGTTCTTCCTCGTTGAGCTGGCGGTGAGTGGTGGAGGCCGGGTGACAGGCCAGTGACTTGGCATCGCCGATATTGACCAGGCGCAGAATCATCTGCAGCGCATCGATGAACCTGCCGCCGGCGATGCGCCCGGCTTCGGCCTTGTCGTCACCTGTCGCGTCCGTCTTGATGCCGAAACTGATGATGCCGGAGGCCTTGCCGCCGGTGATCTTCTGACAGGTGGCGTGATAGGGGCTGTCCGGCAGGGCACCGTAGTTGACCCAGCTGACGCTCGGGTGCTGTTGAAGGTATTCGGCCAGTGCGAGCGCATTGCTGCAGTGGCGCTCCATGCGCAGGCTGAGGGTTTCCAGGCCCTGCAACAGCAGGAAGGCACTCTGCGGTGACAGTGCCGCGCCGGTATTGCGCAGCGGCACCACGCGGCAACGCCCGATATAGGCAGCCGGGCCGAAGGCTTCGGTGTAGACGACACCGTGGTAGGAGGGGTCCGGCTCGTTGAGGATCGGGAAGCGGTCCTTGTTGGCGACCCAGTCGAACTTGCCGGAATCGATGATGATGCCACCCACGGTGGTCCCGTGGCCGCCGATGTACTTGGTCAGCGAATGGATCACGATATCGGCGCCGTGATCGAAGGCGCGACACAGCACTGGCGTGGCGACGGTATTGTCGACGATGAGCGGCACGCCATGTTTGTGGGCGATCTCGGCCAGACGCGCGAGATCGACGATGTTGCCGGCAGGGTTGCCGATGGATTCGCAGAAGACGGCGCGGGTCCTGTCGTCGATCAGTGCTTCGAGGCCTTCGAAATCATCGAAGGCTGCCATGCGTACCTCGACCCCCTGACGCGGCAGGCTATGGGCGAAGAGGTTGTAGGTGCCGCCATACAGCTGGCTGGTGCTGACGATGTTGTCGCCGACCTGTACCAGCGCCTGGATGGCATAGGTGATCGCCGCCATGCCGGAGGACACCGCCAGCGCCGCGATACCGCCTTCGGCGGCGGCCATGCGTTGCTCCAGCACGTCATTGGTCGGGTTCATGATGCGGGTATAGATGTTGCCCGGCACCTTGAGGTCGAAGAGATCCGCGCCGTGCTGGGTATCATCGAAGGTGTAGGAAGTGGTCTGGTAGATCGGCACCGCTGCGGCCTTGGTGGTGGCTTCCGAGGTATAGCCGTGATGCAGGGCGAGGGATTCCAGCTTCATGTTGTCAACCGACATGACAGTGTCCTTGTGCGAGAGCGTGGCGAAGTTCTTGTTCTGTCGTGCGCTTTTCGTTCGTGCGCTTTTCGTTCGTGCTGTTTGCTATCGTGCGGCTGCGATCTGCCGCCAACACCAACAGGGGCGCATACCGCGACGACGCCCAACATTAGCAATGGGTCATCAGGATGTCTAAGCGTTTCCCGGCGCGGGCTGTGGCAGTGTCTTGAGAGCGACAGCTCGGAGATTCCATCATGGTGAACACAGGAGACATGGATGTGACATCACAAGACATCATATGCCAGCAGAACTGGTTGCAAGGCCCGTATGGTGCGTTGTTCGTGGCCCGGTGGCAGCCTGCTGTCCCGGACAATCACCCAGTGCGTGCGCCCATCATTCTGCTGCATGATTCACTGGGCTGCGTGACGCTGTGGCGAGGCTTTCCTGCAACGCTGGCGGCCAGTAGCGGACGCGAGGTAATCGCCTACGACCGGGCAGGCTTCGGCCGTTCGGAGGCACGCCATCACCCCATGCCGCTGGATTTCATCGAGCAGGAGGCTCGCGGCGACTTGCAGGCCGTGATCGAAGGGCTCGCGCTGGAGCGCTTCATCCTGCTTGGCCACAGTGTCGGCGGGGGCATGGCCATCGCCGGCGCCGCGACACATCATGCGCGTTGTCAGGCTGTCATCACCCTGGCGGCGCAGGCGATGGTCGAGGAGCTGACCCTGAGCGGTATCCGTGAAGCGCAACGCCTGTTTGCCGAGCCCGACCAGCGCGCACGACTTGCCCGATATCACGGCTCCAGGACCGAGTGGGTGCTCAGCGCCTGGATCGATAGTTGGCTGGCCCCCGCTTTCCGTGACTGGTGTCTCGATGCCTCTCTGGCAGCGTTGCGTTGTCCGCTGCTGGTGATCCATGGCGCGCAGGATGAGTACGGAAGTGCTTCCCAGCCGGCGCGCCTGACCGAGAACGCGGGGCGCGGTGCTGAGCTGCATCTTCTCGACGACTGCGGACATGTTCCGCATCGCGAACAGCCAGAGGAAGTGATGACACGACTTGTCCGCTTCCTTGCCGCTTGCGTCTGACATCCAGCGCCTTGCCCCGACCGTCCCCCTTGCATGTCGACTCACCCTACACCGCGCCGTTGTCAATGACAGTCCGCTGACTGGGTGGCACGCCGAACTGGCGACGAAAGGCGGTGGCGAAATTGGCGGCGCTGCGATACCCCGCCATTTCGGCCGCGGCCTCCACCGTCACATTGCGGTCCTGAAGCAGGTGAGCGGCACGGACCAACTGTCGTCGTCTCAGGTCCTGCGTCATGGTCTGGCCGTAGGCGTCGCGATAGCGGCGCTGCAACTGGCGCACGCTCATGCCCAGACGAGCGGCGATCTCCGCCTGACTTTGATAGGCGACTTCCCCGTTGTGGATCCAGTCTTCCAGCGTTTCCTTCCAGTCTGCCGTCTCCCGGGGAGGATGCCTTTCCCCGGCTCCCGTCTGGGCGGGTCCGGCCGCCAGGCATTCACTGATCATCTCCAGCGCCAGCGATTCGATTCCCAGACGCTGTGCCGGGGAGGTGGGACGCTGTCGGCTGAAGGTGTCCAGTCGTTCCAGCAGACGAGGGGACGGCCACCAGTGGAAATGCGCCAGATGGCGCATGTGGGACATCACCTCACTGGCACGTGAGACGTTCAGGTGCCATTTCAGCCAGGCCGGCGTCAGTGTCAGGATGGCGCTGTGTTCGTGGGCTCCCTTGGGACTGTTCAGTCGGAATTCAGTGGGCTCGTCCAGGGCGATGCACAGTGCACGCCCCGGCTTCAGCGCATGGCAGCGTGGCCCGAAACTGACCTCTGGCTCTCCACGCCACACCACCGCGATCTTCAGCGATGGCTCGATTCGGGAGCGAATCATCAGATCCGCTCGCTTGCGCACGCGGTTGAGGCGCATGAACAGTCCCGGCTGCGCTTCCTGTAGATGCATGTTGCCGATCAAGGCGCCGTCAGCGGACTGGCCCTCGGCAGGTTGGCATTGGTGGTCGCTGGTCAGCGCGCGCGCCATGCGATGCACGTGATCGAGCTCGATGATCCGGTGGCGTGCGCTTGCCGAGGTGTGAGAACTGGCGAGGCCGGGAGGGGGGGTAAGGCTCATCTTGTCGCACCTGCAAACATCAGGGAGGGTTCCGCAAAGGTTTTTGTCGTTCTGGAGTGCCAAAATGCCCCGTCAGCACATCAAATGCAAATAATTATCATTAGTGGCGATGATCCAGGACACGACAGGCAAGGGGACACGATGAAGAAGGTGAATGCACGAGGACGCGGTCTGTGCGGGGCAGGCACGCGTCGTCTGATGATCGGGGCAGGTGTGGTGCTGGTCAGTCTGCCGGCACAGGCGGAAGATGCGACGATGGTGCTGGATACCCAGCGGGTGACGGGGCTGCGTCTGTATGACATGGCGTCCAGTGAGCAGAGCGGCGGCTACAGTGTTGATGCTGCCACGGTGGGCTCGAAGGTACCGGCCTCGCTGCGCGACATTCCGCAGTCGGTGAGCGTGGTGACCCATGACGCCATCGAGGACCAGAACTTCATCACGCTGGATCAGCTGGCGGCACGTACGCCGGGTGTGCGGGTGCTGAACAATGACAGCGGTCGTTCCTCGATCTTCGCGCGTGGCTATGAATACGATGCCTACAGCATCGATGGGCTGTCCGCACCGATGTCGAGTCTGACGGGCTCGGTGCCTTCCCTGACTGCCATCGACCGGGTCGAGGTGATGCGTGGGCCGTCCGGCCTGTTCAACAGCACCAGTGAGCTGGGCGGTGTGATCAATCTGGTGCGCAAGCGCCCGACCGATACCTTCCAGGGCTCCATCAGCGGCAGTGTCGGGACGCTGGAAGACCGAAGCGTCAGTGTCGATATCTCCGGACCCATCGATGAGCAGGGCCGTATCCGCGGCCGCCTGGTGACCCGCTCCACCGAGCAGGCGCAATGGGTGGATGACAACGACAACACCCTGAATGATTTCTATGGCGCGCTGGATATCGATCTGGATGAGAATACCGAGCTGTCACTGGGGGTGATCCACAACACCAAGGACATCACCGTCAATCAGGGTCAGCCGGTGGATGGAGACAACAACTTCACCTATGGCCGCCGTTCGGCATTCTACGGCGCGGACTGGAACAGCTTCGAGAGTGATTCCACCGATGTGATCGCCGAGCTGACCCATCGCTTCAGCTCACGCGGCTATGGCCGGCTGGCGGCGCGTTACAGTGACCGCAATGCGGATTATGAATACGCCTACAGCGGCTCGGCACTGAGCGATACCGGCGACTTGAGCAGTGTCGCGGGTTATGCCGGTTTCACCGATGAGACCTCGGTGAGCGTGGATGCCAGCTATACCCAGGGCTTCGATGCCTTCGGCAACCAGAACGAATTCGTGGTCGGGGTCGATTACAAGACATCGGAATCGGACACCACCGCAGCGCGCACCAGCAACCTGACCGGCTCTGGCGCCAGCATCAGCGAGCTGAACAACCTCGCCTATGTCGACATACTCGGCAATGCCCGTGATGGCGTGAGCGGTTACAGTCTGTCGCGCACCGAGACCACCCTGGAAGAGCAGAGCCTTTACGGCAAGGTGACACTGCGTCCCGTGGCACCGCTGGCAGTGATAGTGGGTGCGCGCGTCAGCCAGTTCTCGGCCGAGACCGAAGACAAGCTCAACGGCGGCAGCAGCGACATGCAGGACACCGCGTTCACGCCCTATGGCGGACTCGTGTATGACCTGGATGCCGACCACTCTATCTACGCCAGCTATTCCAAGGTCTTCGAGCCGCAGACCAGTGAAGACGAAGATGGCAATCTGATCGACCCGCGCGAAGGCGAGCAATACGAGATCGGGATCAAGGGCAGCTATCTGGATGGTGCGCTGAATGCACGCATCAGCGGCTTCCAGCTGACCGACAGCCACCGCGCGGCATCCTCGACCGACGGAAGCGTCAGTTACTCGGTGGATTCCGGCAAGATGCGCATCACCGGCGCCGAGCTTGAACTGGCCGGCAACATCACGCCGCAGTGGGATGTCATCTTCGGCTACACCTACATGGACTCCGAGGTTCTGGAAGCCGGCAGCTCCGATGCGTTGCTGATGCTGATGCCCAACAACATGGTCAATCTGTGGACCCAGTATCGCTTCGAGGGCAACCTGCTGGATGGCGTGTCCGTCGGTGCCGGCATGACGGCGCTGAGCGATTTCGACAGCACCCAGGGCACCATCCATGCGCCGGGCTATGCCGTGTTCGATGCCATGCTGGGCTATCAGTTCACGCCCAGACTCAGTGGCCAGCTCAACGTCTACAACCTCTTCGATCGTGAATATTACGTGCGCGCCGGTTCGGCCAGTGTCTTCAACTTCGTGGGACGCCAGGCCAGTGCCGTCGCGACCATGAAGTACGAGTTCTGATGATGCGTCTCGGATTGCGAGCACGCGTGAGGCTATTCGTCCGGCGACAGGCCTGGGGCCTCATCATGCTGACCACCGGTACCGTCTGCTTGCCGGGCTTTGCCATGGCTCACACCGCTGATGATGCTCTGCCAGGCACCACGACCTCTTTCACCCAGCATTCGCGTCTCACGGGGCACGATTATCTGATCCAGGTGGCGCTGCCGCAGGCCGCGCCGCCTCAAGGAGGTTATCCGGTACTGCTGGTGCTGGATGGCAATCGCTACCTGGACCTTTTCACGGCGGCTCGGGACGTGCTGGGTCGCCGTGGCTTTGACAAGGCGCCGTCAGATCTCGCCATCGTCGCGGTCGGCTATGCGGGCACTGACGAGCAGGAAGAGGTGGCGCGGGGTACCGTCACGACGCTGCGCTACAAGGACTTCACGCCACCGCTCACCAGCGGCACGGCCCCTGAGGGGACGGGCGGTGGTGAAGATTTTCTCGCCTATCTGACCCAGGCTCTGCCGTCTGAACTGGCCTCACGCTATCCGCTCGATCTCGAGCGACCTGCGCTGGTCGGTCACTCGCTTGGTGGCCTGTTCGCACTCCATGCCCAGCAGAAGGTGCCCGAGGCCTTCGGCGCCATCTTCGCGATCAGTCCTTCGCTGTGGTGGCTGCAGGAAAATGACCAGGCCAACTGGCCGCTGCGTCTTGCCTGTACCGAGGCGGCGGGTCCGGTATTGATTGCCGCTGGCGGACGCGAGCAATCGCCGCAGCCAGAGCGCAATGACCCGAAGCGGGACAGACTGCGTGTCCAGCGCGCGATGATCGACAACGCCCATGCCTATGCCCGCCAGCTGGGCGAGCGCTGCCCGCAGATCGAGGTGCAATGGCGGCGTTATGCAGGCGAAGATCATGGCAGCGTGATGTGGCCCGCCGCGCGCTCGGTGATGGAAATGTTGTTGGAGGCACGCTGATCAGGCTTGCCTGCGTGAGAGCGTGCATGTGAAAGGAAGCAGTCAGGCAGTAACAAGACGACGGCGGCATCAGCATGGGACATGTAGCGTCCTGACTGATGCCGCCGTCGTCTTGTTTCAGCGCCGCTTGTTCAGAGCGGTTCGTGTCATAGCCTCTCGTGTCAGAGCGATGCTTACATCACCGCACGCACCGCGAGGAACAGCACCGTCGGGGCGAGCAGAATGCCCAGGCCGGTGTAGAAGGTGGCCGTCATCGCGCCGTAGGGCACCAGACGGGCGTCGGTGGCGGCGAGACCGGCCGCGACGCCGCTGGTGGTGCCGATCAGGCCGCCGAAGATCATCGCGGAGCGGGGGTTGTCGAGCCCGATCAGGCGCGCCGTCATCGGCGTGGCCACCATGGTCAGGATTGATTTCACCAGCCCGGCGGCAATCGACAGCGCGACCACTTCGGAGCTGGCCCCGAGCGTTGCCCCGGTGACCGGGCCGACGATATAGGTGACTGCGCCCGCGCCGATAGTAGTGATATCGACAGGATCGGTATAGCCGAAGGCGATGGCGACACCACCACCGGCGACGAAGGAGATCAGCACGCCGACGAACAGCGCCACGACACCCCGAAAGCCGGTCTGACGGATTTCGCGCAGGTTGACCCCGTAGGCGGTGGCGATGATCGCGAGATCGCGCAGCATGCCGCCACCCATCAGGCCAAGCCCCGAGAACAGCGTGACATCCGAGAGCCCCTTGCTGCCGCCGGTGGTCGCACCGCCCACATAGGCGAGCACCAGGCCGAGGATGATGGCGATGGCGGAGCCGTGCAGCTTGCCGTGGGTCAGATTGTTGCTGATCCAGTAGGCGACATACATCGCCAGGCCGATCACGGCGAAGGCAGCGACCAGATGATACTTGTCGAACAGTTGGACGAGTGAATCGATCATGGTTCAGCCCTCAGAGTTTGTGCGCAGGCGTGGAGGAAGCGTGGCGGTTGCGGTCCAGCACCGGGGCACCCGTCGTCACTGAGGTTCTGGTCGGCGTGTAGCGGGTCTCGCCGGCCAGCGGGTCATCTTCCAGCGCATTCTCGGGGCGCTTGCCGGTCAGCAGCGGCACGAGGGCCAGCCCCAGCACCACGGCCAGCACGCCCGCGACCAGCGCGACCATGCCACCACTGAAGGCCGCGACCACGTTCTGGCTGGCGGCCATCGCGACCACGATGGGGATGTACATCGCGTTCCAGAAATTGATGCCGCTGGCGGTGCTGTCGGCCATCTTGCCGCGGTCCTTCAGCACGCCGGTGATGAAGATGAGCAGCAGCATGGCGATGCCGACACCGCCGAGATTGGAATCGATATTGAGCATTTCTCCGAGCAGGTCCCCGATCACGAGACCGGCCATCATGCACCCTGCGAGCAGGGCAACTCCGTAGATCACCATGGCGTAATACCTTCTTGTTGTTGTGGTTAAGTGGTGGTGAATCAGTGTGGCGTCTTGTCGTCTATCCGACTTGTCTCTTTATCCAGGTTGGCTGGCCTGGCGTTGAGTGTCTTGTGTCTGACTATTGCGCGTCCTTTGTCTGTCCTTGGCTGGGCTTGAGGGTGAGTGAGTCCACCGGCATGACGTAATGGCGTCACGCCATGCCGATGGCACGAATGTATCGAGTATCAGGCCTGTCAGGGGTGGCTCAGCCGTGTGAACGGGCCGGCTCAGGGGCGAACAGCTCCGCATACTCCTCGCGCAGCTGTTTCTTCTGCACCTTGCCCATCACGTTGCGTGGCAGGCTGTCGATGAAGAATACGCGCTTGGGCTGCTTGTAGCGGGCCAGCGTGTCGCTGAGGGCGGCGAGCACCGCTGCTTCATCGAGACTGCCCTGGTGGCCGGCCTGCATGACCACCACTGCACAGACACCTTCGCCGAAGTCTGGATGCGGTACGCCGAACACCGCCGATTCGTTGACGCCGGGCATGTCATCGATCAGCAGCTCCACCTCCTTCGGGTAGATGTTGTAGCCGCCGGAGATGATCAGGTCCTTGTCGCGACCGCTGATGCACAGATAGCCATCGGCATCGATATGGCCGAGATCGCCGGTGATGAAGAAGCCATCCTCGCGGAATTCGCTGGCGGTCTTTTCCGGCATCTTCCAGTAGCCCTTGAAGACATTGGCACCGCGCACCTCGATCAGGCCTGTCTCGCCACGCGGCAGGATGGCACCTGTCTCGCGGTCGGTGATGCGGACTTCGCTGCCGGGCAGCGCCATGCCCACCGTGCCCGGACGGCGTTCGCCATCGTAGGGGTTGGAGGTGTTCATGTTGGTCTCGGTCATGCCGTAGCGTTCGAGAATCGCGTGGCCGGTGCGTGCGCTGAATTCGCTGTGGGTCTCGCTGAGCAGCGGTGCGGAACCGGAGACGAACAGACGCATGCCGGCGGTCGTCTCGCGATTGAGGCGCTCGGACTCCAGCAGGCGGGTGTAGAAGGTTGGCACGCCCATCAGCACGCTGGCGCGCGGCATCAGGTCCAGAATCTGCTCGGCATCGAACTTCGGCAGGAAGGTCATCGAGGCGCCCACCGTCAGCACGATGTTGCAGGCTACGAACAGGCCGTGGGTGTGGAAGATGGGCAGGGCATGGATCAGATGGTCATCGGCAGTGAAGCGCCAGGTCTCGGCCAGCGCCTGGCAGTTGGAGGCCAGATTGGCGTGGGTCAGCATAGCGCCCTTGCTGCGCCCGGTGGTGCCGGAGGTATAGAGGATGGCGGCGAGATCATCGGCGGCGCGCGGCTCGATTTCACTGCTTGCGCTGCACTGGCGCGCTTGCTCCATCAGACTGCCGTCCTGCTCGGTGCCCAGACTCTCAACACGCGGCACACCACATTCCTTGCCCAGTGCGCGCGCCGTCTCCAGCACCCTGGGCTGGCAGACATACAGGTGCGGACCGGCGTCGCCCAGGAAGTAGCGGATTTCCTCGCCGGTATAGGCGGTATTCAGCGGCAGATAGACCGCACCGACCTGCAGGCAGGCCAGATACAGGATGACCGTCTCGCAGCTCTTGTCGATCTGCACCGCGACGCGGTCGCCCGGTGCCACGCCCAGCTCGCGCAGGGCAGTGGCCATCTGGCCGGCGGCGGTGCGTGCCTCGGCGAAGGTGTAGCCGTGGCCTTCGACGGTGTCGAGGAGGGTGGCATCCGGGCGCTCATCGAAGTTGCGCGCGAATTGCAGATAGAGGTTGTCGTTGTCGGCGTGAGGCATCGTTGGCTCCAATGGCGTTGTTGTTGTAGTGAGGCGTGCTCCGGCAGGCGGCGTGCCTGACGGGCGAATCATTTTTCGAGCGGCTCATTCTTCCAAAGACTCAGGCGCTGGCTTGCTGTCATTGGCATCAGCAGCCGACTTCGGCGCGGGCGGCTGCTCGTCTGTTTTGGGTGGCAAGGAATCGCTTTCCTTTCTGGCTTCGCGCTTCGGCGCCCTGGCCAGCTCCTTGTTGGCTTTCGACTCCTTCTTGACCTCGCTGCTGCACACCACGCTGTCGTTGCGGCTGAAGGCCTCGTGGTTCTGCTCGATGCGGTGCGGCTCGTAGAGGTAATTCACCATCAGGCCGTGGGCTTGCTGGCGGCCATTGGGCGAGGTATCGCCGGGCCAGTTGAGGCGATGCAGGCTGGCACCGTTGCCGAGGTGGAAGCGGGCGACCGGGTCCATCGGCTGGCCGCTGCGGTGCTTGACGTTGACCAGATAGTGGGCGGCGAGGGCGCGCAGTTCCGGCGCCATCTTCTGCTGGGCCTCCTCGTCATTCATCCAGTCATCGTGCTCAAGGTGATGGGCCAGCAGGTCGGAGACTTCCAGGCCTTCGTCATCACGTGCACGGGCCAGCCACTGACTGAAGCCTGGCACCGGCGAGAGAGTGACGAAGCGGCTGAGGTTGGGCAGTTCGCGTTGCAGCTCCTGCACCACCTGCTTGATCAGGAAATTGCCGAACGAGATGCCTTTCAGGCCCTTCTGGCAATTGCTGATGCTGTAGAAGACGGCGGTGTCCGCCTCGCGTTCGGTGGTCTGGCCGCTGTTGGCGAGCAGATGCTGGATGTTGTTGGGCACGCCCTTGCACAGCGCCACTTCAACGAAGATCAGCGGCTCGTCGCCGATGGCCGGGTGGAAGAAGGCGTAGCAGCGGCGGTCCTCGGGATCGAGACGGCCGCGCAGGTCGCTCCAGTCCTGTATGGCATGCACCGCCTCGTAGCGGATGATCTTCTCCAGTACCGCGGCGGGGGTGTTCCAGTCGATGGCCTCCAGCATCAGGAAGCCACGATTGAACCAGGAGGCAAACAGATGCGCGAAGTCGGCATCCAGCGGCTTGAGCTCCGGGTGCTGCTTGATGAGCTTGAGCAGGTCGGCGCGCATGCGCACGATTTCATAGGTGCCGCCGGGGCACAGGTTCAGACGGCGCAGCAGCGATTGGCGCCTGGGTTCGCTGGCGTCGAACAGTGCACTGAGATTGGCGTTGTCCGGGGAGTCGCGATAGGCGGCGTAGGCGGCGTGAATGCGGCCTTCATCGGCGGCGTAGTGCTCGGCCAGCACGCGGAAGAAGGCGAGGCGCTGTTCGTGGTCCAGCTGCTGATAATCCTCCAGCGCACTCTGGGCCATCATGATGCGTGAGGCTTCACCGCTGCTCTCGGTGAGGTTGTGGCAGCTCTCGGTCAGGCGGGCGAGGGCAGTGTCTTCATTGCCGGCGCCGGGCGAGAGGCCGACCTGCTGGCGGGCACGCTGGCCGACGTGGGTCAGCAGGTCCTGCAGAAAACTCAGATTTATGTTCATAGCGGTCTTCCTCAAGGCGCGAGACGCGAAGCTGTGGTGGCTGATTCCTGTCCATTGCTCAGTATGGCGTCTGAGACTTGAATATTTGGCTTCGTCTTGTTGTATACAACAGATAGGCGTCTGATGTGTTAGCGTCAAGTCTTGGCATGCCAGACACGACTAAAGTCAGTTTCCTGTGCGGCCGCATCCCCTGTTCAATGAGGGCAGGGAGCAAAGCCTGAAGCGCGTGGTGGTGGGCGTGACAGCGGTGAATCGATTTCTTCTTTAAAAGCAAAGGCGCAACAATAAGAAGGTCGCTTTCAGAATCACCGCTGCTGACACGTTCATGGTGACTGACAAGGCCACAGCGACTGACAAGCGATGCCCCATCAAGACCGCTTCAACGAGAACAGCCGCCAGGCCACAGCACAAGGACGCCGATGATGATCAAGATGTCTCATGCGCAACGCCTGCGAGACCTGCTGGAAGACGCCATCGTCGAAGGGCGCTTCCCGCCGGGCACCAAGCTCGATCCCGAAGCGCTGGGCCGCGAGTATCAGTGTTCCCGCACCCCGATTCGCGAGGCGCTGCAGCAGCTCGCCGCCTCCGGCATGGTGAAGGTAGTGCCCAAGCGCGGCACCTTCGTGACGCAGCTAGGGGTGTCGGAGCTGGTGGAACGCTTTGAAGTCATGGCGGAACTGGAAGCCATGTGTGGCCGACTCGCCGCGCGACGCATCACCCCGCAGGAACTTTCTGAACTCAAGGACGCCCACGCCGCCTGCCGTGAACGCCTGGAAGCCGACGACGCCAATGGCTACTACTACGAGAACGGCCTCTTTCATCACTGTCTCTACCGCGCCAGCCACAATGCCTTCCTCACCGAAGAAGCCACGCGCCTGCACGCCATCCTCAAGCCTTACCGCCGCCTGCAACTTCACGTCCGCCACCGCATGCACAGCTCCTACGCTGAACACGAAGCCATCGTCGCCGCCATCGAAGCCGGCGATGCTGCTGCTGCCGAGCAGGCGCTGAAGGATCACGTGCATATCCAGGGGGAGAGGTTTACGGACCTGGTGGCGAATTTTGAGCGTTTGCATGAAGTTGGGTAATTAACTTTAACTTACGTAAGCTTTTGCTTTATTTTTATACAGTTTAAATCTTACTCATTTTGATATTTCAGGGATTCTATATGATATTCAATAACAGCTCTGAGGCGAAAGAGTATGTTGTTCTAAAAACGAATAGGCTTGGCCGCAGATTCTGAGTGCAACACCTGAGTTTCCCTGTAAGGTATTGCGCTCATGTCATACTCAGAACTCAGCATTACTGATCGTGCCACTATCCAGGTTTGCCTCTCTCAAGGCTTGAGCCTCCGAGCCATTGCTCGATGCCTGAGTCGTTCTCCCTCCACTATCAGCCGCGAAATTCGTCGAAATAGTGAGCCGGGCAACGACTACCAAGCTGAACGCGCGCAAGCGTCCCGACTCAAGCATCGGCGCTTTTGCCGGCCCAAGCGTAAGCTTTCC